>JBPYFL010000071.1:0-25529 GCA_051986485.1 Streptosporangiaceae bacterium
ACCGGACGCGCCGGCACCCGACGGGCAGCCACCGGACGGGCAGCCACCGGACGGGCAGCTACCCGACGGGCAACCGCCGGACCGGCAGCTAACGAACGGGCAACCGCCAGACGGGCAGCTAGCGGACGGGCAGCAACCGGACGACGGGCAACCGCCGGACGGGCAACCGCACGCCGACGGGCAACCGCCGGACTGGCAACCGCACGCGGACGGGCACCAGCCGGACGGGCGGCCGCAGGCGGGCCTACCGGACGACGGCCGTGCGCCAGGA
This sequence comes from Streptosporangiaceae bacterium, assembly GCA_051986485.1. Classification (GTDB taxonomy): domain Bacteria; phylum Actinomycetota; class Actinomycetes; order Streptosporangiales; family Streptosporangiaceae; genus JBPYFL01. The sequence goes on from JBPYFL010000071.1 coordinate 272, forward strand.
GAACGCCCCGCTGACCCGGAAGCCTCGGAACTGATCGCCGCCCAGGTCCGCGGCTACGTCCGGGAGCATCCCGGACAGCGGATCGCGGTGCTCGAAGCCGGCTGCGCCCCGGATGACGATCTCGGCCTTCGCCAGCTGTGCAGTAACGGCCTCGACACCGAGCAGACGGCGATGGACGACGACATCCCGCTGACCCGGGCGACCGCCGCGGCGCGCACCGAGGCGGACCGGGTTACCCTGGGTGACCTGCGGACTATCCCGCTACGGCAGCGGTCGTTCGACATCGTGCGGTGCGACCGGCTGCTGGAGCGGATCCCGCACGCCGAACTCGTCCTGGACCGGCTGGTGACCGCCCTCAAACCGGACGGTCTGCTGGTGCTGCGGATAACCGACCGGGACTGCGCGGCGGGCTTCATCGACCGGACGCTCCCTGGCCCCGCCCGGATGCTGCTCTGGCGGTGGCTGCAGCCAGGCCGGCCGGGCCCCTTCCCGGCCGTGTACGACCGGGTGGTCTCCGCGCGCGGGATCCAGCTGTTCGCGTTGATGCGGGGCCTCGCGATCGCGGTGAACCGTGGGCTGACGGTGAACCCGGTCAGCCCCGACCCGCGCAGGCGCCGGTTCGCCGCGCTGTGCCGGCTCGTCGCCCGGATGTCGCGGGGACGGATCACCGCCGGCCACGATGAGCTGCTGCTGGTGATCCGGAAGCCGGAGGACCGTACGGCGCGCCTGCTGTAACCCGTGGTCTAACGGGATATCGCCGCCTGAGGCAGTTAGCCTGAGCAGCGTGGATGGACACCCCGAGGCGCCCGGTAACGCGCCGTCGGCAGCGCTGGGCGTTACCCGCAGCAGCGCAGCGAACCGGCCAGCCGAGTCGGCTAAGGAGCCGGGTAATACCCCTGACGAGCAGGCCAGCCTCCCGGACGACCTGGCCCGTTGGCCCGCGTGGGCTCCGGATGAGCGCCAGCTGGCAGACCTCGAGCTGCTGCTGTCCGGAGCCTTCGAGCCGCTGGATGGCTTCATGTCCGCCGCGGCCGCCGAGGCCGTCGCGGCCCGGGGAACGCTGCCGGACGGCACGCCCTGGCCGTTCCCGGTGACGTTGACGGTCCCCGCCGAAGCCGTTCCCGCGGATTCCGGCCATCTCGTGCTCGAGGACCCGGAACGGACCCCGCTGGCGGTCCTCACCATCACCGAGCTCTCACCCGCGCCGACCCCCGGCCACGTCCAGGTTGCGGGCCCGGTCACGGCGCTGCGTGAGCTGGAGCACGGGCCGTTCCGCAAGCTGCGCCGTACTCCCGGGTCGGTCCGCGCGGCGCTGGCCGCGGCGGGCGCACCGGCGAACGGCGCCGGCCAGCGCGCCGACCGCCCGGGCCCCGACGTTAGGTCTGGCCGGGATCCGGGCGGCAACCCGCGCCCGGTCCTGGGGTTGGTCACCCGGCGGCCGCTGCACCGGTGCCAGCTCGGGCAGTTGCGGCACCTGGCCGATGAGATGAAGGCCCGGTTGGTGCTGTTCCCCGCGGTCGCGGGGCGGGCGGAGGTGGTCGAGCGCCCGGAGGCGCTGGTCCGCGCCGTTCTGGCCGCTGCCGCGAACCTGCCCCCGGAGACCCTGGTGGTGCCGGTGCCGCTGGCGCCGGGGAACCGTTCCGCTACCGAGGAGCTCCAGGCCCGGGCCGTGGTCGCGGCGGCCTACGGCGCCACCCACCTGTTCGCCGACCCGCGCCTGTTGAGCGGAACCGGCCTGGATGCATCGGGGCCGGGAGTGGCCGAGGGCTCGCCCGGCCGCACCCGGCGCCCCGCGAACACTCCGGCCCGCCCGCAGCGCGACGACCAGCGGCCGCCGCCGGTATCGGCGGCGGCAGCGGCCCGCCCGCGCGAGGAGGACATGACCGGGACCGGGCTCGGGCCGGTCGCCCCGATCAGGACCTGGACCGTCAAGGCCCACCACCCCGGCGCGGCGGCACGCGGCGCCAAGGGCGACGAACGCCCGAGCGACGGCCCGGCCGCCATCTACCTGCCGATTCCGGTGGTCAATCCGGGCGAGTGGGACTATGACCCGGCAAGCGAGGTGTGGCGGCCGACCGCGCTGATCGAACCGGACGCCCGGCGTCCCGAGTTGAGCGACGCCAATTTGGCGGAACTGCTGGACCGGGGCGATCCGGTGCCGGAGTGGTTCACCACCGAGCGGGTGGCCGGCGAACTGCGCGCGGCGCGGCCGCCGCGGTTCCGCCGCGGTCTCGTGGTGTTCTTCACCGGGCTGTCCGGGTCGGGCAAGTCCACCGTGGCCCGCGACCTTGCCGACGCCCTTGCCGAGCGGGGCGACCGGACGGTCTCGCTGCTCGACGGGGACCGCGTCCGGCGGCTGCTGTCGGCGGGCCTGACGTTCTCCCCCGAGGACCGGGACCTGAACATCGCGCGCATCAGCTATGTCGCGGCCGAGGTCGCCCGGCACGGCGGAATCGCTATCTGCGCACCGATCGCGCCGTACGCGGCGGCCCGCGCGCGAGCCCGCGAGATGGTCACCGAGACGGGTGACTTCCTGCTGGTGCACGTCGCGACGCCGATCGAGGTGTGCGAGGAGCGCGACCGCAAGGGCCTGTACGCGAAGGCACGGGCGGGCGTCATCGAATCCTTCACCGGGGTCTCCGACCCGTACGAGGAACCCGATGACGCGGACCTGGTGATCGACACCGCGGCGCTGACCCGCTCCGAGGCCGCCGAAGCCGTGCTCGACCTGCTGATCTCGGGCGGCTGGCTGCGGGAGCCGCCGGCATTATCTGCCGCCGGCAGCACCGCCGGATCCCGCTCCCCCGGTGCGCTCCGCAGACCCGATCCCGCGGCCCCCCCGGTTCGCCTGGTCTCGATCCGGCCGCCGCACGCCGGGCGTGCGTCCGGACGGTGATCCCGGCCGGCTCCCGGGGCGGTTCAAGCTGGCCGGCGTGCCGGCCTCCGGCCGTCCGCCCCGGTTCTATCCCTGCTCGATGCGGATCATGTTGCCCGCGGGGTCCCGCACGGCGAAGTCCCGGACGCCCCAGAACTGGTCGGCGGGCTCCTGCAGCACTTCGACGCCCGGCGCGTCGGCGATCTTGTCGAAGGTCGCGTCCAGGTCGTCGCAGCGCAGCTGGATCATCGACAGCGCGCCCTTGGCGAGCAAGGCCGCGAGGGCGTCCCCGTCCTCCTGGGAGCGCCCAGCATGCGGTTGCGACAGCACGATCTGGATCTCCTGCTGGCTGTCGGTGACGAGGGTGATCCAGCGGAAGCCGTGCCGGGCGACCTCGTTGCGCACGGTAAGGCCGAGAGTGTCGCGGTAGAAGCCAAGCGCGGCGTCGGCGTCGTCGACGATGACGTGCACGCCGCTGAGTGAAACGCTCATGCAACCGACCCTAGGCCGGTGCGGCGACGGACGCTTCTCCGAAACTGCTGTCTTCGCCGCGGCCCCGGCGCCGGCGCGGCCGGGTTAGCACCATCGCCTGGCAGGCGGGCAGCACGCGCAGCTCGTCGTGATTGCGGGCGCGATACATCGACGGCGTCTCGCCGACAAGCTCGGTGAACCGGGCGGAGAAGGAGCCGAGGCTGGTACAGCCGACCGCGAAGCAGACATCGGTGACGCTCAGGTCGCCACGGCGCAGCATCGCCTTGGCCCGCTCGATGCGCCGGGTCATCAGGTACGCGTACGGCGTCTCCGAGTACGCGTCGCGGAAGCGGCGGCTGAAATGCCCCGGCGACATCAGCGCGGTGCGGGCCAGCGCCGGGACGTCGAGCGGCTGCGCGTACTCGCGGTCCATCCGGTCGCGGGCCCGGCGCAGCCGGCGCAGCTCATCGATGTCGGCGCCCATCCGCCCATTCTTGCACCCGGCCGCCGCCCCGGCCGGTACCCAGTCTCGTGCGCCGACCCGCCTAGTGGGCGTCGGTGATCATTCCAGCGCCGACCGTGTCGTTGGTGGATTCATCGATCAGGATGAACCCCCCGGTTTGCCGGTTGCGGCTGTACGGGTCGGTGAACAGCGGGAGGGTGGAGCGGAAGCTGACCCGGCCGATCTCGTTCAGCCCCAGCTGCGCGGCGCCCTCGTCGCGGTGCAGGGTGTTGACGTCGAGCCGGTAGTGCACGTCGCGGACGATCGCCTTCACGGTCCGGCTGGTGTGCTTGATCAGCAGGCGGTTGCGCGGCGCCAGCTGCCGCTGGTCGGTCATCCAGCAGACCAGGGCGTCGATGTCCTGCACCGGTGTGGGCTGATTGTGCGGACGGCAGATCATGTCGCCGCGGGAGATGTCGATCTGGTCGTCCAGCACCAGCGTCACCGACATCGGCGGGAACGCCTCATCGACCGGGCCATCGGCGGTGTCGATGCGCCGGATCACCGTGCTGAGCCCGGACGGCAGGTGCGTGACCTCGTCGCCGGGTTTGAGCACGCCGCCCGCGACCTGGCCGGCGTAACCGCGGTAGTCGTGCAGGGCCGGGTCGGCGGCCTGCTGCGGGCGGACGACGTACTGGACCGGGAACCGCACGTCGATGAGGTTGCGGTCGGAGGCGATGTGCACGTTCTCCAGGTGATGCAGCAGCGACGGGCCGTCGTGCCACGGCATGTTCGCGGACCGCTCCACCACGTTGTCGCCGTTCAGCGCCGAGACCGGGATGAAGGCCAGGTCGCCGATGTCCAGCTTGGCCGCGAACGCGGTGAACTCGTCCCTGATCCGCTCGAACACGCCCCGGTCGTAGCCGACGAGGTCCATCTTGTTGACCGCCAGCACCAGGTGCGGAACCCGCAGCAAGGTGGCGAGGAACGCGTGCCGCCGGGACTGCTCGGTCAGCCCGTTGCGCGCGTCGACCAGGATCACCGCCAGGTTGGCGGTCGAGGCGCCGGTCACCATGTTGCGGGTGTACTGCACGTGACCCGGGGTGTCGGCGATGATGAACTTCCGCCGCGGCGTGGCGAAGTACCGGTACGCGACGTCGATCGTGATGCCCTGCTCGCGTTCCGCCCGGAGGCCGTCGGTGAGCAGGGCCAGGTTGGTGAACTCCTCGCCCCGGTCCCGGCTGGTGCGCTCCACCGACGCGAGCTGATCGGTGAAGATCTGCTTCGAATCGAACAGCAGCCGCCCGATCAGCGTGCTCTTCCCGTCGTCCACCGATCCCGCGGTGGCGAACCGCAGCATGTCCATCAGAAGTAGCCCTCCCGCTTGCGGTCCTCCATCGCGGCCTCGCTGGTCCGGTCATCGGCCCGGGTCTGGCCGCGCTCGGTGATCCGGGTGGCGGCGATCTCGGTGATCACCTGGTCGACCGTCTCCGCCGTGGACTCCACCGCCCCGGTGCAGCTCATGTCCCCGATGGTGCGGTAGCGCACGCTGGCCTCGAACACCGGCTCGTCCTCGCCCCGGGTCACGTACGGCCCGTCGGCGAGCAGGATCCCGTCCCGCTCGAACACCATCCGGCTGTGCGCGAAGTAGAGATACGGGATCTCCAGGTTCTCCCGGCCGATGTAGTCCCAGATGTCGAGCTCGGTCCAGTTCGACAGCGGGAACACCCGGATGTGCTCACCGGGCCCGGTCCGCGTGTTGTACAGGTTCCACAGCTCCGGACGCTGGTTCTTCGGGTCCCACTGGCCGAACTCGTCGCGGTAGGAAAATACCCGCTCCTTGGCCCGCGCCTTCTCCTCGTCGCGGCGGGCACCGCCGAACACCGCGTCGAACCGGTTGTCCTCGATCGCCTCCAGCAGCGGCAGCGTCTGCAGCCGGTTGCGGCTCGCAAACCGGCCCGCGGCCTCGGTCACCTTGCCCGCGTCGATCGCTTCCTGCACCGACGCGACCACCAGCCGCGCCCCCAGTTCCGCGATGCGCCGGTCGCGGAACTCGATCACCTCCGGGAAGTTGTGGCCGGTGTCGACGTGCATCACCGGGAACGGGATCCGCCCCGGCCAGAACGCCTTTTCCGCCAGCCGCAGCATCACGCACGAGTCCTTGCCACCGGAGAACAGCAGAACCGGCCGCTCGAACTCCGCCGCCACCTCGCGCATGACGTGGATCGACTCGGCCTCGAGCATGTCGATCTGGGAGAGCAGGTAATCGGAGAGCATCAGGATCATCCAATGACTTCAGGCATCGCCGGGGACGTCAACGGCACTGGCAGCGCGGGCCGAGCCGATCGTGTCGAGCAGCGTCCCGGCGAGCGCCGACGGGCAGATCAGGATATCCGGCATCCAGACATTGTCCTGGTTGAACAGCAGTGGCCGGCCATCGAGCCGGGAGGCGTGGAATCCCGCGGCCCGCGCGACGGCGACCGGGGCGGCGGTGTCCCACTCATAGAAGCCGCCCTCGTGCACGTAGGCGTCGGCGTCGCCGGCCAGCACGGCCGCCGTCTTGGCGCCGGCCGAGCCGAGCCGCACCAGTTCCGCGCCGGCGCGGCCGCCAGCAAGTTCACGGAGCTTCTCCGCGATCGCCGGCGGCCGGGTGCGGCTGACGACGATGCGCAGCGGCCCCGCCGGCGCGCCCGCCGCGGCACCGGCGCCGGCGGCACCGACCCGCCCGGCACCGACCGGGGCGGGGCCGATGGTGCTCAGTGTCACCCCCTGCGCCGGCAGCGCCACGGCACCCGCGGTGAGGTGGCCGGTGTGCGCGGCTTGGCTGCCGCCGGGGTGGTCGCGCTGCCAGAGCGCGACATGGACCGCCCAGTCGGTGCGCCCGGGTTCGCCGAACTCACGGGTCCCGTCGAGCGGATCGACGATCCATACCCGGTCGGCGGTCAGCCGGTCCGGCTGGCCGGTGACCGGCGCCCCCTCCTCCGACAACACGGCATCGGCGGGCCTGCGGCGCGCGAGCTCGGCCGTTATGTATTCGTGTGACAGCCGGTCCGCGGCATCGCGCAACGTTGGCGTCCCGGCGTGAGCCGCGCCGTCCTCGCCGGGTTCGCGGCCACCGGAGTAACGCGCGCGCAGCGCGAGGAGCCGCTGCCCAGCCTCGGCCGCGATCTCGCGTGCCAGCCGCGCGTCATCCTCGCCGCCGGGGTCGCCGCTCATGGCGGTGGCTCCTTACCAAGATCGTCCGTACGTTGCGTTGTACCCTCAGCGCTGATCCGGCCCGGCTGATTCCGTGCCGCCCTGCGCCGTGCTTCCGGCCGTGCCCGCCGTCTGGTTCGCCGACCCGTTCCCGGGGCGGGTGTGGAAGGCGTTCTGCGCCCCGGCCAGGCCGTCGGCCAGCAGCGACTCCACCGCGTCCGCCGCGTCGCCCAGCAGCAGCGGAAGCTCACGCCGCTCCGCCGTGGAGAAGTCGTGCAGCACGAACCGCATCGGGTCCATCCGGCCCGGCGGCCGGCCGATGCCGAACCTGACGCGGTAGTAGTCCGGCGATCCCAGCGACCGGGTGATGGACCGCAGCCCGTTGTGGCCGGCCGCACCCCCGCCGAGCTTCAGCCGAATCGTGCCGAACGGCAGGTCCAGCTCGTCGTGGACCACGACGATCCGCTCTACCGGGATCTTGTAGAAGTCGCGGAGTGCCGCCACCGGGCCGCCGGAGAGGTTCATGAACGACCGGGGCTTGGCCACCGTCACCGGCCGCCCGGTCAGCCGGCCCTCGGCGACATCCGCCCGGGCCCGGTGCGACCCGAACCCCGATCCGATCCGCCCGGCGAGAACGTCGGCCACCATGTAACCGGCGTTGTGCCGGTTACCGGCGTACTCCGGGCCCGGGTTACCGAGCCCGGCGATCAGCCAGCGTTCATCGGGCATACGCGACTCCTTCGGCGAGCGGCGTCGAGGCCGGCGCGTCCGCAACGCGGAGGAGAGGCGCCGGCAACGGGCCGACCGGCGACGACAGTGCAGCGCGGTGCCCGCGTGGACGTCGCCCGGGCGGCTGGGTTCAGCTGGACTCGTCCTGCTGGCCGCTGCCCTCTTCGCCTTCCGCGGCGGCCTCGGCCGGCGCCTCGGCGGCCTCGCCTTCCTCTTCCTCTTCGGCCTCGCCGATCTCGGCCTGGATCTGCTCGGCGGTCGGAGCCGGGATCACGTGCAGCACCAGCGCCTCGGGATCCTCCGCGAGCTTCGAGCCCGCGGGGAGCTTCAGGTCACCGGCATGCACGGCGGAGCCGATCTCCATCCCCTCCACGTCGATCTCGACCTGCTCCGGGATGTGCGTGGCCTCGGCCTCCACCGAGAGCCGGATCATCTGCTGGTCCAGCAAGCCGTCCGGCTCGACCTCACCGGTGACGGACACCGGGATCTCGACCGTGACGGTCTCGCCGGCGCGGACGACAAGCAGGTCAACGTGCTCGAGGAAGCCCTTCACCGGGTCGCGCTGCACCGCCTTCGGCAGGGCCAGGGCGGCACCGCCGGGCAGGCCGCGCAGCCGGATCAGCACGTTCGGCGTCTTGAGCGCGAGCATCAGGTCATGGCCCGGCAGCGAGACGTGCCGCGGGTCGGTGCCGTGGCCGTACAGCACGCCGGGAACCTTGCCCGAGCGCCGGGTACGGCGGGAAGGCCCCTTGCCGAACTCGGTGCGCGACTCGGCCGTTATCTGAACCTCGGGCACGGCTGGACTCCTCAGCGATCGCGTTGCCGCCCTCGTTCTACCCCGAGGGCTCGGGAAATGCCCTGCTAAGAGCTGCGCCCGCCCCCCAGGGCGGCGCTGGCACGGCGTTCTGCCGACACAGCAGTGTAGCCGAGAACCCGCCGCGCCCGTGCATCCGGCCCAGGCTCGGATGTTCAGCTCTGGCCGTTGAAGAGGCTGGTCACCGAACCGTCGGTGAACACCTCGCTGATCGCCCGGGCCAGCAGCGGGGCGATCGACAGCACCGTGAGGTTGTCGATCTGCTTCTCCTGGCCGATCGGCAGCGTGTTGCTGACGACGATCTCGCTGATCGGGGCGTTCTTCAGCCGGTCGATCGCCGGCCCGGAGAACACGCCGTGGGTGGCCGTCGCGATGACATTGGCCGCGCCCTGCTCGACCAGCGCCTCGGCGGCCTTCACCATGGTGCCGGCCGTGTCGATCATGTCATCGACGATGATGCAGGTGCGGCCACGGACCTGCCCGACCACCTCGAAGACCTTGACCTCGTTGGCGACCTCCGGATCGCGCCGCTTGTGGATGATCGCCAGCGGGCAGCCCAGCCGGTCGGTCCAGCGCTCACAGACCCGCACCCGGCCCGCGTCGGGCGCCACCACCGTGACCTGGGAGATGTCGAGCTTGCTCTCGATGTACTCGGCCAGGATCGGGAGCGCGAACAGATGATCCACCGGCCCGTCGAAGAAGCCCTGGATCTGCGCGGTGTGCAGGTCGACCGCGATCAGCCGGTCGGCGCCGGCGGTGACGAAAAGGTCCGCCATCAGCCGCGCCGAGATCGGCTCCCGGCCGCGGTGCTTCTTGTCCTGGCGGGCGTACCCGTAGAAGGGGGTGACCACGGTGATCCGCTTGGCCGACGCCCGCTTGAGCGTGTCGACCATGATCAGGTGCTCCATGATCGACTGGTTGATCGGGGCGGTGTGGCTCTGCAGCACGAAGGCATCGCAGCCGCGGACCGATTCCAGCACCCGGACGAACGTCTCGCCGTTGGCGAAGTCGGTCACCTGGGTGGGCGTGGTCTGGATGCCGAGGTGACCCGCGACCTCCTCGGCAAGCTCGGGAAACGCGCGGCCGGTGAACAGCAGCAGCCTCTTCTCGGTGCTGGCCTTGATGCCGGTCACTCTCCCGCCCCCTCATCGCTCGTCGCGGCCTCTGCCGTTCTCGCCGCAGCCTCGGCCGCCCGGGCGGCGGCCGTTCCGGGTCGCATTTTCGCGACCCAGCCCTCTACGTTCCGCTGCCGTCCGCGCGCTACCGCCAGCGCGCCGGGCGGCACGTCATTGGTGATCACGGAGCCGGCCGCCGTGTAGGCGCCGTCGCCGATCGCGACGGGCGCGACCAGCATCGTGTCGCTGCCGATGCGCACATGATCACCGACGACGGTGCGGTGCTTGGCGACACCGTCGTAGTTGACGAACACCGTCGCGGCGCCGATGTTGGAATGCTCGCCGATCTCGGCGTCACCGACGTATGACAGGTGCGGCACCTTCGAGCCGCTGCCGACGACCGCGTTCTTCAGCTCCACGTAGCTGCCGGCCTTGGCGCCGGCGCCCAGCTGCGCGCCCGGGCGCAGGTAAGCGAACGGGCCCACCTGCGCGCCCGGCCCGATCTGCGCCGATTCGCAGACCGCGTGCAGCACGGTGGCACCCTCGGCCACGGTGGTGTCGCGGAGGATGCAGGACGGGCCGATGCGGGCCCCGGTCGCGACCGCGGTGCGGCCCTCCAGGTGCGTTCCCGGCAAGATCTCGGTGTCCGGCTCCAGCGTCACGTCCGCGTCGATCCAGGTGCTCGCGGGATCGACGACCGTGACCCCGGCCAGCATCCAGTACTCCAGCAGCCGCTCGTTACATGCGCTCCTCGCGCGCGCCAGCTGGACCCGGTCGTTCACGCCCTGCACCTCGGCGGGATCCGGCGCGGCGACAGCGCCGACCCGGTAACCATCGGCGCGCAGGATCCCCAGCACGTCGGTCAGGTACTCCTCGCCCTTCGCGTTGTCGGTGCGAAGCCGCTTCACCGCGTCCGCGAGCAGCGCGCCGTCGAAGGCGTAGACGCCGGTGTTTATCTCGTCGATCGCCCGCTCGGCCGGTGTCGCGTCACGATCCTCCACCACGTGGCTGACCGCGCCGGCCGCGTCGCGCACCACCCGGCCGTACCCGCTGGGATCCGGCAGGTGGGTGGTGAGCGCCGTCACCGCGTTCTCCGCGGCGGCGTGCTCGGCGATCAGCCGGGCGAGCGTTTCCGCCCGGAGCAGCGGCGTGTCCCCGTACGTCACCACCACGGTCCCGGGTATCTGCGCGGTCGCCTCGAGCACGGTGCGAACCGCATGACCGGTCCCGCCCTGGCGTTCCTGGACGACGATCCTGGTGGCCGCGTCGTGTTCTTCGACATGTGCGCCGACCATGTCACGGCCGTGACCGACGACGACGATCAGCTGCTCAGGCCCGAGTTCCCGGGCGGTGGTCAGTGCGTGGCCCAGCATGCTCCGGCCACACAGCTGATGCAGGACTTTGGGGGTACGGGACCGCATCCGGGTGCCCTCTCCCGCGGCCAGGACGATCACTGCTGCAGGACGGCTCGCGCTCACTCCGCGGTGCTCCTCGGCATGGTTTCGATGCACGGGCTCCTCGGGATGGGCCGCTGTGCAGCGGGCCCATCAGACGGGCACCTGCGCTATTGCTCGACGTGGTCCGGGTCGGCAGTAGGGCCTGCGGACCGGGCTCAATGCCCGGGACCGGCAGACCGGCCTCTCGTTCACGCGCCCGACCCCCGCAGGATACCGCCCGGCAAGCACGGCTGCTCGCCAGCCACGCGAGACGCCGGTCGGCCGCCGCCCGCGCCAGCCGGTTGCCTGCCTCCCGGCGTGCACTTATATCAGGCACCCACCCGGCCGTGCCGGTGCCGGGCCGGCCAGCCCAGCGGCCTGCGCCGCTGGCACCATACCGTTTTTTCCGCCAACGCGGAGTTCACCCGGGCGTTGGAGGTCACCACTGGACATGCCCGGTCTCTCCCCCGTCCGGGGGCCCGCACCTGACCGCCGCGGGAGGTGCGGGACGCCCTGAGCTGCGGCGCCTTCTGGCGGCACGGGTCCGGTGCCCCCGCCGGTAGAGTGTGCGGCGAACGCGATCCCGGGTCGTCTAGCCAGGCAGGACAGCGGACTTTGACTCCGTCAACGAAGGTTCGAATCCTTCCCCGGGAGCTGCGTAGCGGCGAACAATCACGGCCCGCGACGGTGCACCGGGCCGGGTGATTTCGGTCACCGCCGATGGCATCTGCACTGGGCAAGGACGGGGCTGCAGCGGGTAGTCCCGGCGGTTGGCATGGCCTTCCCCACCGGCTCGTTTCGCCGTCAGGGCACCGGGTAAATGATGCGCGAGTTGCCGCTAAATGTCTCAGATCGTGAGATGAAACGCTCCCGCCGTTCGGCAGGAAAACGCCCCGGCTAGGAGAAATCTCGGCCAAAACCTTGCGCAACCTACGGCCTCGTAGCCTACGGTTACGTAGGCGTACTCCGCAACCGAGCGAAGGATCATGATGACAACGACGGCCGAACGACCGCCCCCGCCGACGCCGATGTCCGACTTCGCAGAGGAACACGAACCGCTCTGGGGACGGGCCCTGATCGGGGTCTTCACCTTCGTGCCGTTCGCCGCACTGCTGGCCGCCATCCCGCTGATGTGGGGCTGGGGCCTCGGCTGGCACGACGTGATCATCGCGCTGGTGTTCTACTGGGTCTCGGGCCTAGGCGTCACCATCGGCTTCCACCGCTGCTTCACGCACAAGTCGTTCAAGCCCAACCGGCCGCTGAAGATCGCCCTGGCGATCGCCGGCAGCCTGGCCCTGGAGGGCGAGGTCCTGGTCTGGTGCGCCGACCACCGGCGGCACCACAAGTACTCCGACCGCGAGGGCGACCCGCACTCGCCGTGGCGGTTCGGCAACGACCTCAAGGCGCTCTGCAAGGGGATGCTGTGGGCGCACATGGGCTGGCTGTTCGATCCGGTGCAGACCTCCCAGGAGCGGTTCATCCCCGACATGCTCGCCGACAGGGACATCCGGCGCGTCTCGAAGCTGTTCCCGGTGTGGCTGGCCACATCGCTGCTGCTGCCGGCGGTGATCGGCGGCGCCTGGTCGATGTCCTGGCACGGTGCGCTCACCGCGTTCTTCTGGGCCAGCCTGGTCCGTGTCTCGCTGCTGCACCACGTCACCTGGTCGATCAACTCCATCTGCCACACCTTCGGCGAGGAGTCGTTCGAGGTGCGCGACAAGTCGCGGAACGTGTGGTGGCTGGCCATCGCGTCGTTCGGCGAGTCCTGGCACAACCTGCACCATGCCGACCCGACGTGCGCGCGGCACGGTGCGCTGCGGGGGCAGGTTGACCCGAGCGCCCGCGTGATCTGGTGGTTCGAGAAGCTCGGCTGGGTGCACGACGTGCGCTGGCCAGATCCGCAGAAACTCGGCGCCCGCCAGGCGCAGTCGGCCGGACGCCCCCTCGGTTCGATGGCGCGGCTGGCACGGGCGGCGCGGCCGGCCCGGAAGCCGGTGCCCGCCGGCGCGGCCGCCAACGGCACCGCGAACGGCACCGCGAACGGCACCGCCGATGGCACCGCCAGCAGCACGGTTGGCGTGCGCCAGGACGCGGGCTGACGCCATGATTGACCGGTGAGCGAGAACTCTCCGAGATCCGGCAGGACCAGGATGACCGGGGCCCAGCGGCGTGAGCAGCTACTCGACATCGGCCGTCGGCTGTTCGCCAAGCGAGGGTTCGAGGGCACCTCGATCGAGGAGATCGCCGCCCAGGCAGGCGTCTCCAAGCCCGTGGTGTATGAGCACTTCGGCGGCAAGGAGGGTCTGTATGCCGTGGTCGTGGACCGCGAGATGCAGACCCTCCTGACGATGGTCACGCAGATGACCGTGGGCGAGAACTCCCGGGAAAAGTACGAGGACGCCGCGGTCGCCCTGCTGAAGTACATCGAGGACAACGCCGATGGGTTCCGCATCCTGGTCCGCGACTCCGACGCGGCTGGAGGGACCGGGACGTTCGGCAGCCTGCTCGCCGATATCGCCAGCCAGGTCGAGTACATCCTGGCCGATGTGTTCCGGGCGCGGGGCTACGACCCGAAATACGCGCCGATGTACGCCCAGATGCTGACCGGCATGGTCGCCTTCACCGGGCAGTGGTGGCTGGACGCCAGGAAACCCAAGGTCGAGGAGGTCGCGGCGCACCTGGTCAACCTGGCGTGGAACGGGCTCGCGGCGCTCGATCCGAAGCCCAAGCTCGCGGCCCGCGAGGCCAGGTCCCACCGCGAGACCAGGCAGCAGCGGGGGACCGTGCAGGACGGCGCCGACAAGGGCTCGCGGACGGCCGCTCCGCGCGCCCGAGCCACGCGCTCGAACGGCTCGCGGGACAGCCGGGCCGGGCTCGGCGGGGCCCGCCCGGCGCAACCCCCGGCGTCGCCGGCGACCTGACGGCCGGCGGCTGCGTCGCCACCCGGCCGCATCACCACCCGGCCGCATCGCCACCCGGCCGCATCGCCACCGGTTGGCGGCCGGCGCTATATCCGGTGCGCGACCACGAATACCCGGCGGAATCCGAAGATCGTTCCGTACGCACGGGGCGGGTAGGCGGCCCGCAGCCGGGCACCGAGCTCGGCGGTGAACTCGGCGGCGTCATCCGGCCGGAGCGCGGCCATGACCGGCCGCAGGGCCGTGCCCCGCAGCCACTCCAGCACCGCGTCGTCGCCGTTCAGCACGTGCAGATAGGTGGTCTCCCAGGCGTCCACCTCGCACCCGGCGCCGGCCAGCAGGTCCAGGTAGCCGGCTGGATCGTCCCCGTGACGGGGCAGCGAAACCCCCTCCAGCGCGCCGCTCCAGCGCGGCGCTGCGGCGAGATCGTACAGGGCCCGATGGGCCGGGCTGGCGAAGTTGCCGGGGATCTGGAAGGCCAGCCAACCATCGGCGGCGAGCCCGGCCGCCCACTGCTTCAGCAGGTCATGATGACCCGGAACCCAGTGCAGCGCGGCGTTGGAGACGATCACGTCCGGCTCGTGCGCCGGCTGGAAGTCGCGGACGTCGCAGTGGCGGAACTGCAACGACCCCGGGCCGCTCGGGCGGTTGGCCGCGACGGACCGCGCTTCGCCGATCATCTCCGGGGAGCTGTCGACGCCGTGCACGACGGCCGCGGGCCAGCGGTCGGCGAGCCCGGCGGTCAACTGGCCGGGACCGCAGCCGAAATCCACCACGTAACGCGGCGACGAAGCGCGGATTCGGCTGGTCAGGTCGAAGAATGGCCGGCTCCGCTCGTCCGCGAAGCGCTGGTACTGGGCGGGGTTCCACATGGACGCTCCTAACGCGAGCCCGGCGCGTTAATTACCTTGACGTCAAGTTACATTTCAGGCGTAATTTCTCTCGATGTCAAGCGATATCCTGTAGTGGTGCTCAGCGACGAGGTGGACCGCCTAGTGCGGGAATGGCATGCTCAGCGGCCCGACCTCGATGTAGGGCCACTCGAGGTGCTGAGCCGCATCTGGCGGCTGGCCCGGCACCTCGACCGCGCCCGCGGCGCCGCGTTCGCCGGGCCGGGGCTGGAGCCATGGGAGTTCGATGTGCTGTCCGCCCTGCGCCGGGAGGGGCCACCACACCAGCTCAGCCCGGGCCGGCTCCTGCAGGACACCATGGTCACCTCCGGCACGATGACGAACCGCATCGACCGCCTCGAGGCGGCAGGCCTGGTCAGGCGCCGCCCGGACCCGCTGGACAAGCGCGGCGTCCTGGTTGAGCTAACCGGCGACGGCCGGCAGCGAGTGGACGCGGCGCTGGAAGCGCTGCTGAGCAGCGAGCAAGCTCTGCTGTCGGGATTGACCGACGATCAGCGGCGGTCGCTCGCCGACCTGCTGCGGATACTGCTCTCCCCCTTTGATGCCGAACCCGGCACGCCATCGGGCTCAGCACCGTCTTCGCGGGCGCGCCGGTAAATCTCGGTGGCGAGGTCCCACAGCAGCAGTCCCTCGTGCCGGTCGCGGCGGAACGTCGCGGGCAGGATGCCCAGCGCCGCCGCGGCGCGCTGGCGGCGCTCCTCGAGGGTCAGTTCGAGGGTTCCCGGCGATAGACCGAGCACGGTCGCCAGGACTTCCGCGCGGCCACCGAGTGAGCCGATTGCGGAGCGGATCATTTCCTCAGCTACCAGGGCCCGCTCGTGCGGCGGCCGATCATATTGCGGCGCTGGGCAGAGCAGTTCCACCAGGCCGGGCGCGTACCGCACCAGGTGCGCGGCCCGCCCGCCGTGCCGCATCGCGCGGCCGAGGTCAGCCCTTATCGCCTCGATGGTGAAGTCGCCGCCGCCCTCACGCCACATCACCGGACGGCGCACCGGCGCCGGTAGATCGAACGCACCCTAAGAAGCCCGCCCTCGCCAATTCGGGGTCAGCTATGTCCCACTACGAAATCACGATTAGCCCTATTTCGGGGCCGGAAACGTACTATCGGCCGGCCCCATAATCGGTAGGGCGAGACGGCATCCATCTTGCCGGCATTCCGGCTGCCCGCCGCGGCCCCGGATCGGGGGCCGGGGGCCGCGGCGGGATCGGCCGGGCCGGTCACCCCCGGCGCGTCAGGTACGCACTGGTCAGGCGTCCACCAGAGCCGCGCCGGAAACCGGTCCGCTGACCCTGGCGACGCCCCGGCACACCCCGGCGCTGGTGAGCGCGACGGCTACGTCCAGCGCGTGCTTGGCGTCGGAAGCCAGGAAGGCACACGTCGGTCCGGAACCCGCCAGCACCGAGCCGATTGCGCCATGCTCGCGCCCGGCCGCCAGGATGCGGCGCAACTGCGGCCGCAGCGACATCGCGGCAGGCTCGAGGTCGTTGCTCAGCCGGGCTCCGACAGCCGCCGGATCGCCGGATCGCAGCGCGGCCATCAGGGCCTCGTCCAGTCCGGGCGGCCCGGGCTCGTTCCCGTTCGCGGCGCGGTACCGGTCGAATGCGGTGTAGACGCCGGCGGTGGGCAACGGTTCCGATGCGAAGGCGAGCACCCAGTGGTACTCCCCGCGGGCGAGCGCCGGGGTCAGCAGTTCACCGCGCCCGGTGCCCACGGCGGTCCCGCCGACCAGCCCGAAGGGCACGTCGCTGCCAATGCCGGTGGCCAG
Source organism: Streptosporangiaceae bacterium (assembly GCA_051986485.1). Lineage (GTDB taxonomy): Bacteria > Actinomycetota > Actinomycetes > Streptosporangiales > Streptosporangiaceae > JBPYFL01. The sequence goes on from JBPYFL010000071.1 coordinate 16,944, forward strand.
CTCGTGCAAGGCCGCGGTATCCAGGCCCGCCTTCCACAGCTCGTTGCAGGCGACCAGGGCGGCGGCGGCGTCGGCGCTCCCGCCGGCCAGCCCGGCCGCGACCGGAATGCTCTTGCGGATGACGATCTCGGCCCCGTCGCTCGCCCCGGCGGCGGCCCGGACGGCCTGCGCCGCCTGGACTGCCAGGTTTCCGTCGCCGTCCGGGACGTCCCCGGCGCCCTCACCCTCGGTGCGCACCGAGATCCGCTCGGCGGGCTCGACGGTCACCTCATCGAACAGCGAGACCGCATGAAAGACCGTTACCAGGTCGTGGTACCGGTCGGGCCGCGCAGGACCAACCGCGAGCTGAAGGTTCAGCTTCGCGGGTGCGCGCACAGTTACAGCGGTCACGATCACCCGATCGTACGTTCCGGCCGGGCCCGTGTGCCTGCGGGGCCCGGGAAGGCCGACGGTCCGGGAACGCCGGAGGACTAGGAAAGTGGCGGACCCGGGGTGGCTGGCAGGGGATGCTGCCGGGCCTTGGGGCCGCGGCTATGATCGCAGCCATGCTGCCATGGCCACGGCGGCGCTCGGAGCCATCGGGGAGGCGGTCATACCGGGGTTCTCGCCGGGGCCGACGCAGGCGCCCGCCCGCCGCCGGAGTATGGCGGAGTACCCGCTTGCCCTGGCGCTACCGGGTCAGCCGCCGGGTTCTCGCGACCGCGATAGCCGCGGCGGCGGCCGCGGCGATCACCGCTGTGGTGGTGGCCACCCAGCAGGCTTCCGGGCCGGCCCTGGCCCAGCGCGGCGGACCGCCCTGGCCGCGCCCGGCCGATACCGCGGCCGGCGTTCATCTGGCCGGCCTCGCCATGTCCCAGTCCGCGGGCGAGATCACCCGTTATTACCTGCACCTGGACGTCGTCGTGAACGGGAAGCCGGTGCCGGTGCCGGCGAACCTCGGAGCCGACCCTGGCGACGGCGCGACGTCGGCGCTGCGCAGCTGGGACTCCTCGGGCATCATCGGCGTCCAGAGCAACGCCGAATCACCCAGTTACACGCTGCGTCAGTTGTTCGAGATCTGGCAGGTGCCGCTGTCGGCCACCCAGATCGGCGGGCTGCGCAGCGGCGGCCGCCGGTCGCTCGCGGTCTACGTCAACGGACAGAAGGCACGCGGCGACCCGGGCAGCATCACGCTGGCGCCGCAGCAGGAGATCGCGGTCGAGTTCGGCGCTGGGCCGTTCAGCCCGCCGGCCAGCTACCAGTTCCCGCCGGCGCAATGACCGGGCGGGCACCGCCAGCCGCGTCATCGGCGCTCTGACACGCTATACGCGTGGACCGCATCTTCACCATTGCCGAGGCGCGCGATCTGCTTCCCGAGGTGCTCGCGCGCGCCGACGAGTTCATCGCCGTCCGCGCCGACCTGATCGAGTTGCGGGCCGCACTGCACGGTGGCGAGGACTCGCCGCTCGGCGGCCTGCCGGAAGCCAAGGCGCTGGAGGCCCGGTTCGATGAGCTGATCAACTGGTTCCCGGCGCAGGCGCTCGAACTGAAGGGCGCCGCCCCGTTGCTGCTGGACTTCCCGTCGCGGATCGACGGCGAGCCCGCCCTGCTCTGCTGGCTGGAGGGAGACCGGGAACTGGTCTGGTACCACCGGCCCGAGCACGGGTTCGCCGGGCGACGGCGCATCCCCGCCGACGCGACGTGATCACCGGCGCCCGCGGCGGGACAATGGTTACCGGGACGTAGCGATCGCCGGCGGGCCCCCCTAAGCTCACCTCATGGATGCGTCAAGCGGTGGCTTCGATTACGACGTCCTGGTCATCGGATCGGGATTCGGCGGCAGCGTGGCGGCGCTCCGGCTGACCGAGAAGGGGTACCGGGTCGGCGTCATCGAGGCCGGCCGCCGGTTCGACGAGCCCGGCAACGCCGACCCGCGCCAGCGGCACCGGGCCCTGCCGAAGACGTCGTGGCGCAGCCACCGGTACCTGTGGGCGCCGCCGCTGCGGATGCGCGGCATCCAGCGCATTCACCTGCTGCGCGGCGCGAAGGGCTCGCGGGTCCTGGTGCTGGCCGGCGCGGGCGTCGGCGGCGGGTCCCTGGTCTACGCGAACACGCTGTACGAGCCGCCGCAGGCGTTTTTCTCCGATCCGCAATGGGCCGGTATCACGGACTGGCGCGCCGAGCTCACCGGTTTCTATGACCAGGCCAAACGGATGCTCGGCGTAACCCAGAACCCGACGGTCACCCCCGCGGACATGGCGGTCCGGCGGGTAGCCGAGCGGATGGGGCGGGCCGGGACGTTCCACCTCACCCCGGTCGGGGTGTATTACGGCGACGGGCCGGGACGCGACGCCAGCGACCCGTATTTCGGCGGCGCCGGACCGCGGCGCGCGGGCTGCACCGAGTGCGGCAGTTGCATGACCGGCTGCCGTAACGGCGCGAAGAACATGCTCACCGAGAACTACCTGTACCTGGCCGAGCGGGCCGGGGCGGAGATCGTGCCGATGACGACGGTGACCGCCGTCCGGCCGCTGTCGGGCGGGCAGCCGGGCGGGCGGGCCGGCTACCAGGTGGAGATCAAGCGCACCGGCGGCGTCCGGCGGCCCCGTCCGCTCACCGCCGAGCAGGTGGTGTTCGCGGCCGGGACCTATGGCACCCAGAAGCTGCTGCACCGGATGAAGGCAACCGGTGCGCTGCCGCGGCTGTCCTCCGCGCTCGGGGTCCGCACCCGTACCAACTCCGAGGCGCTCCTCGGGATCGAGCGTTTGCGGTCCCGCGGCGATGACCACTCCCGCGGGGTGGCGATCACGTCCTCGTTCCACCCGGACGAATACACGCACATCGAGCCGACCCGGTACGGTCCCGGCTCGAACGCGATGGGGGCATTGCGCACGCTGCTGATCGACGGCGGCGGGCGGGTCCCGCGCTGGGTGAAGTTCCTGGGCGAGGTCGGCAGGCGCCCGTGGGAGGTGGCGCGGCTGCCGAACCTGCGGAACTGGTCCCGCCGTACCGTGATCGCGCTGGTGATGCAGACCCGGGACAACTCGGTCACGGTGCGGTCCCGGCGCGGGCCGTTCGGCTGGGGCCTGCGGTCCGGTCCCGGGCACGGCGAGCCCAACCCGTCGTGGATCCCGGAGGCGCACCAGGCGGTGCGGATGCTGGCCGACGAACTCGGCGGGATGGCGGGCGGCACCTGGCTCGACCTGTTCGGCATCCCGACCACCGCACACTTCATCGGCGGCTGCGTGATCGGTGGCTCGCCGGACTCCGGCGTCATCGACGGCTATCACCGGGTGTACGGGCACGAGGGCCTGCACATCGTGGACGGCTCGACGGTCTCGGCCAACCTCGGGGTGAACCCGTCGCTCACCATCACGGCGCAGGCAGAGCGGGCGATGGCGTTCTGGCCGAACCGCGGCGAGGCGGACCCGCGGCCGGCGCTGGGCCAGCCGTACCGGCGTGTCACACCGGCTGCGCCGAAGAACCCTGCCGTCCCGGCCGATGCCCCTGCGGCCCTGCGCCTGCAGCCTGTCGCGGGGTAGGCGGCCCTCAGCCGCCAGGCTTGCGTGCGACGCCGCCCCACATCGCGGCCTGCGCGCTGGCTTCCAGCTCGCTGGCCGGCCGCCACTTCTGGATCGGCACCAGACCGGGTTCCAGCAGGTCCAGGCCGTCGAACAACCGCAGCACCTCGTCGTGGCCGCGGGGAGTGACCGGCTCGCTCATCATCGGCCCGAGGCGCCCGGACGCCTCGGCGATACCCGCGTGCATGTCGCTGGGCAGGTGGGTGATCACCAGGAAGCTGCCCGGCGGCACGGCTTCCATCAGGTCCGCGACGATCCGATACGGGTCATCGCCGGCCGGAATGCAGTGCAGCACCGCGACCAGCATCACCGCCACCGGCTTGGTGAGGTCGAGGACCTCCTGGGCGGCAGCCAGGATCGCGGCCGTGTCCCGCAGGTCCGCTTCGATGTAGGCGGTCCGGCCTTCCGCCTCGCTGGTCAGCAGGGCACGGGCGTGGCTGAGCACGATCGGGTCGTTGTCCACATAGACGATCCGCGACTCCGGCGCCGCGTCCTGGGCCACCTCGTGCGTGTTGTTCGCCGACGGCAGGCCGGTGCCGATGTCCAGGAACTGCCGGATCCCCTCGTCGCCAGCCAGGTGGCGCACCGTCCGCGCGAGGAACGCACGGTTGGCCCGCACCGAGGAGACCATGTGCGGGTAGGCCTCCATCGCTTTGTCGCCGACCGCACGGTCGGCGGCGAAGTTGTCTTTGCCACCCAGCCAGTAGTCGTACATCCGGGCGATGTGCGCGGTGCCGGTATCGACGTTGACGGGCTTCCGGCCGGACGATCCCGAGCGCAACCAGTCGTCAGCCGCCACGCCGAGCCTCCCTGTCACCAGCCGGCTCCAAGGAGGGGCGACCCTCCGGGCCTTTGCCAGCCCGCTGCCGTACCGGAGAGCTTAAACCACGCACATCCCGAGGGTCTCCGCACGTCCCCGCAGTAAAAGCGCCCCCTTCGGTCAGGGCACCCCTTCGGTCAGGGCACCCCTTCCGTCAGGGCATCGCTTCCGTCAGGGCATCGGGCCGAACGCGATGCCCAGCGGCCCGGCGTCGATCGCCGCCGTCCCGGCACCGCCGGGAATCGTCGCCGTCACCGTCCCGGTGCGCACCGAGATCACCGAGAGGGTGCCGGACATGTCGTTGCCGACCCACACCTGCGACCCGTCCGGGGTGACCGCCGCCGATGCGGGAAGGCGGCCCACGGCGATCGTTCGCACCGTCCGCCGGGACGACGTGTTGATCACCGCCACCGTATCGGCGTTGATGTCGGTCACGTACGCGGCCTCGCCGCCCGGCCCCGGCGCGGCGGCCACCGCCCACGGCTGCGTCCCGGCGCGGATCCGGGCGGTGACCGCGCCGGTCCGGGTGGAGATCGCCCACACCTCACCGGAACGCGGGTTCGTCACCAGCAGCCGCCGGCCATCCGGGGTGACCGCGATGCCCTGCGGCCCGGCGGGGTCGGGAACGGTTCCCGCCACCCGCCCGTCCGCGGTGTTGATCTCCTGCACCGATCGGGCCGTGGTGACGTATGCGCGGGAACCGTCCGGGCTGAACACCACCGCCCGGGGCGCGGCGTCCAGCCCGATCATCTGGCGGACGGCGCCGGTCGCGGTGCCGATCACCGCCACCGCGTCCGTTCGGCCGCCGGCGACGCAGGCGTAGACCTCGCCGCCATCCGGCGAGATGGCGAGGTCCTGCGGGAACGATCCGACGGCGATGCGCCGCCGCACCGCGACGGTCCCGTCTGCGGCACTGCCCCCTTGGCTCCCGCCGACCGTCACCTGGAGCACGTCGGACTGGCCGGTCTCGGCCGCGTACAGGGTGCCGCCGTCCCGCGACACGGCGACGCTCTGCACCGAGTCCGCGGGGATGGTTGCCCCGGCCAGCACGTGGCTGCCGGGGCCCACCTCGGCGATGGCGTTCGAGCCCGCCAGCGCCACGTAGGCCCGGTAGCCGCGCCCCGATACGCCCGCCGTCCCGCGGCCTGTGATGGCCGCCGTCCCGTCCGGGGACACGGCCGGCCTTCCACCCGCCGCGCCGGTAGCCGCCGGGCTCGCCGCCGGAGCGGGCAGCCACGTCGTGCGGGCCATCGGGGCCCGCGCGCCCGGATCGGGCCGGGCGGGTGCGGGGGCCGACCCGGTGAGGGCGACCGACACGGCCGGTGTGCTCGCCAGCGCGACCGCGGCCGCCGCCAGCCCGGCCGCCGTGACGAGCCGGGTGCGCCGGCGTTCCGCGGGCACCGTTCAGGCCCTCCCCCCGCGCCGGCGGGGACGCGGGCCCCGCAACTGGGCGGGCAGCGCCTGGGCCGCGCCGGGCACCGGTGGCGGCGAGACGCTGGCCGTCTCGTACGCGGTGGCCGGCACCTCCGGCTGCGCGGCCGGCAGCCGCGCCGGACCGGACCCGGAGCCGCCGGATCCCGAGCCGCCGGACCAGGACCCCAACGCCGACGTCAGGTCGCCGAAGGTGGCGCGCCGCCACGGCGACAGGTTCGGCACCCGGACCCCGGTGAGGCGCTCGATGAAGCGCAGCGTGGACGTGTGGTCGAACCGGTCGCTGGCGATCCACCCGCCCTGCGTCCACGGCGACACGATGATGCACGGCACCCGGAAACCGGCCCCGACCGGCTCGCCGTTCACGGACTCCAGCCGCGTTCCGGCCGGCGCGGTGGGCGGCGGCACGTGGTCGAACAGCCCGTCGTTCTCGTCGTAGTTGAGGATGAATACGGTCTTCGCCCACACGTCCGGGTTGGCCGCTATCGCGTCGATCTTGCTGGCCACGTAGCGGATGCCCGCCGCGAGCGGGTAGTCCGGGTGCTCCGACTGGTAACTCGTCGGGATGATCCAGGAGACAGTCGGCAGCCGGTCATTCGCCGCGTCGAACTCGAATTGGCCCGCCGGATAGCTGCGCAGGCCGCTGCGGAAAAGCACCGAATTGACGGGCGCGTCCTGGAAGCGACGGAAATACTCCAGCACGTTGCACTGATAGTTGTCCGTTTCCTGGTAGACGCGCCAGCTGACACCGGCCTCGGTCAGCGCTTCGGGATAGGTCTTCCACCGGTAGCCGACCGGATCGGAATTGGCCAGGACCGGCCCGCCGCCCTCGCCGCGCGGGTCAATGCTGCCGGTCATCAGGTAGAGCCGGTTGGGCCAGGTGGGGCCCAGCACCGAGCAGAAATAGTTGTCGCAGATGGTGAAGTTCTCGGCGAGCGCGAAGTGGAACGGGATGTCCTCGCGCGCGTAATAGCCCATGGTGAACGAGCCGTTCCGGCCGTCGGCGGCGTGGTGCGCGGCCAGCCAGTTGTCCATCTTCCCGGTGTTCCACGCGGCGTGCTGAACCGGCCAGGCGTGGCTGGTCGAGGGAATGGGGCGCGCGCCGGCTCCCGGCGCGTCCAGGTGGAATGGCAGCAGATAGCCGTCCGGGTTACGCCGGTCCGGCTGGTAGAAGACCGGCCGGCCGCTGGACAACCGCATCGCCGCCGGGTCGGAGAATCCGCGCACACCCGGCAGGGTGCCGAAATAGTGATCGAATGAGCGGTTCTCCTGCATCATGACGACCACGTGCCGGATTCCGCTCAGCCCGGTGCTCGCCGGGCCGCCGGTCCGGAGGATCCGCCGGAGGTTCGGCGGCAGGAAGGTGGCGGCGAAGTCCACCGCAGCCACCGCGCCCAATGCTTTGAGCAGGCGGCGGCGAGTGAACTCCGGCATGCGGTCTCCAGTCCTTTGTCCCGGTCCTGGGTTCGCGCACTACCTTAAATACCCGCAGGGTGCCCGCGTACCGAGCCGCGGACACCCTGCGATGTCGTTCTGGGTGGGCTACCTCACCCGCTCGCGGCCTCGCCGGTCACCGGGTCCAGCAGCACCGGGGTGTCGTTCGGCCGGGCGCGGAAGTTGAGCATCCCGCCGGGTCCGTCGATGCTGCCGGCCACGGCGTCGTAGGAGCCGCCGCCGATCCGCTGCCCGCCGAGCCAGTTGTCCTCGATGAACCTGATGGGAGAGGTCTGGTCGGTCGGGGTGTGGCTGACGAAGTTGGTCCGGGAATAGGGGGAGATCACCAGGAACGGGAGCCGCGGGCCGTACCCGCAGCGATCCTGGTAGTTGCCGAGCCGGACCGGTGCGGAGGTGCACACCGCCTGGTCCAGCGCGGGGTCGTGCGACCCGTTGACGCGCGGCGAGTTCTGGTGGTCGTACCACCCGTCAGAGTCGTCGTAGGCGACGACGACCGCGGTGGACTTCCAGTCCGGCGACTTCTCGATCTGGTTGATGGTGTTGACGAGGAAGTGCTGCTCGTCGAGCGGGTCGGAGTAGCCGGCGTGCCCGTCCTGGTAGGCGGCGGCCTTGAGGAAGCTGACCGACGGCAGGTTGCCGCCGTCCAGCGCCTTGGAGAACCAGGACAGGTCGTACTGGTGGTTCGCCGGGCCGTTGTGCCCGACCTCCGCCACGTCCTTAGGCGCCGTGTGGTGCGGGTTCGCGGTGGAGGCGTAGTACTCGAACGGCTCGTGGTGCGGACTGTAGTCCGTCACCGAGGCGCCGCCGATGTTGGTGTGCGCCGTCTTACACGAGGCCGTTCCGCTGGCGCTGGTGGCGCTCGGCGTGAAGCCGCCCTCGAACCAGCCCCACGAGACGCCCTTGGCGTTCAGCTGGTCGCCGATGTTGCTGCCGGTCATCTTCAGCGTCGTGCCGCTGTGGTTCGAGCAGTCGTCGTCGTAGGGGTCCTGGTCGCCGTAGTCGGTTCCGGTGCCGCTGGCGTCGGGGGAGCCGACGGTGCCGGGGTCCGTCGCCACCGGCTGGCCGGCCGGGCTCATCCCGGTGGCCCCGTGGGTCTGGCCGGAGATCAGGTTGAGCGCTCCGGGTGTGGACGGCCCGAACTGGGTGTCATAGGAGTTGTCGCTCATCGCGTAGTTCTGCGCGTAGTTCCACAACCCGGTGACGGTGTTGCCGTCGTAGTAGTCCATCACCAGTCCGGGCGAGGAGTAGGCCGGCGGGGAGCAGCTCGCCGTCCCGGTGTACTGGACGAACTTGTCCATCTTCCCGCCGTCGAACGCCTTC
>JBPYFL010000072.1:0-13219 GCA_051986485.1 Streptosporangiaceae bacterium
CGGGTCTCGCTCGGCGACAGCATCTCCTGGCGCACGTCGTCGGCCGGGATGTAGAAGCGGTTCGGCAGCCCCGTCTCGGACAGCACCAGGGGCCGGCCGGTCTCCGCGACCACCTCTCCGGCGGCGGATACCCGGACGTGCCGGGACGAGGCACGGACGTCCACCCGGTGGAACGGGTCGCGCAGGCCGGGAACCGCCTCGTCCTCGTCGTACCAGGTGTCCATCGACTCCCAGTACAGCCCCGCGTACTCGCGCAGCCAGGCGGACTCGGCGTTCGGCTCGGGATACGACCACACCGCGTTCTCGGCGACGCGGTCGCCAGCCAGCACCGACCAGTAGGACGCCGTTCCCTTGAACGGGCAGTGAGTGTGATGTTCGGTCGGCTTCAGCAGCGCCTCGTTCATGTCACCGAGCGGCACGTACAGCTGCGGGCGCAACCCGGTCTCGTGCAGCAATGTGCCGTCCACCGTGTCCAGCACCGTCTCGCCGCCGAAGACCGCCCGGACGCGGCGCGGGAAGTCATGCATCAGCAGCAGGTGCGCGGGCGCGTCGATCCGGTAGTTCCCCGTCGCGGGCTCGCGCTCCGCCAGCGGGCCGGGCTTCCTGGTCAGCGACATCGTGCTCCCTTCACCGCTGGTAGGCCAGCGTAACGGCAAGCGCGGCCACCGCCAGGACGAAGTAGACCGCGCGCCGCCGCGTGGCCGCCCATCGCGGTCCTCCAACGCTAACCGGATGGTGGTGGGGCACCCGCGAGGCGCCGGTAGGCGGGCCTCAGCAGGGTCGTGAGGTCACGGCGCCGGACCATGACCGGTGGCGGCTCGACCGTCCGGAGCACCAGGTCCGGGGCGACCGGCGGGGCCGCGGGCGCCGCGGACAGCGACCGGAGCCGCGCCGGGCTGACTCCGGGTTCCCAGAACGAGGCCACGCAGTCGGCCAGCGGCGGCGCCTCGATCTCGCGCAGCGGCCCGTGCGCCGGGTCGGGCCGCTGCGGCGGGGCAGGCATCCGGCGCAGCGCCCGGAGCAGATCGTCCCGGCGGCGGCCGCGCCAGGCGAGCATCAGGAACGGGTCGGCGTCGAACGCCTCGGCGAGCACGTAGCAGGTGGCCGCGAGGTGCTTGCACGGCACCTCCCAGTCCGGGCAGGAGCAGGACATCTCCAGGTCGCGGGCGCTGCGCGGGAACAGCGGCGTGCCGCAGGCGGCGAACACGCCCTCGATCTCGGCGGGCATCTCGCCGGCCAGCAGTTTCGCCCGGTACAGCGCCCGGGCGGCCAGTTCCGCCTCCACCTGGCGCCATTGCGGCGTGGTCAGCGGCAGCACCTGGATCCGCACCGAGTACGGGCGTTCCCGCGACCCCTGCACCTGCGCCGTCGCCACGCCGGTGGACAGCGCGAACTCCACCACCTGCCCGCGCCGCGCGTAGTAGCGCCCGCGCGTCAGCCGCCCCCGCATGCCGAACGACTCCAGCACCGCGATGAACCGCAGCGACCACCACTGCTCCCCGATCGCGCCGCGCCGGCTGCGAGCCTTGATGCCGCCCTCGACCGGCAGCGGCCCGCCGGAGTCCCACCACTCGGGCCGCGAGCCACCCCACCGGTCCGCGCCGTCGCGCTCGCTCATTCGGAAACCGCCTCCGGTGACAGCGCGACGACCTTCCGCAGTTCGGCGGTGGACAGCTCGGTCAGCCATCCCTCGCCGGTGCCGACGATCCGCTCGGCCAGCGCCTTCTTCTCTTCCAGCATCGCGTCGATCCGCTCTTCCAGGGTCCCCACGCAGACGAACTTCCGCACCTGCACATCGTTGCGCTGCCCGATGCGGAACGCCCGGTCGGTGGCCTGGTCCTCGACCGCCGGGTTCCACCAGCGGTCGACGTGGATCACATGGTTCGCCGCGGTCAGGTTCAATCCGGTTCCGCCGGCTTTCAGCGAGAGCAGGAACACGGTCGGCTCGGCCGAGTCCTGGAAGGCGGCGACCATCGCGTCCCGCCGTTTCTTCGGTACCCCGCCGTGCAGGAACGGCACGTCGCAGCCGAGCCGGGCGGTCAGGTACGGCTGCAGCATCGCGCCGAACTCGGCGTACTGGGTGAAGCACAGCGCCTTGTCGCCGGCGGCGGTGATCTCCTCGCAGATCTCCTCGAGCCGTTCCAGCTTGCCGGAGCGGCCGGGCAGCCGGGACCCGTCGCCGAGCAGGTGCGCGGGATGGTTGCAGACCTGCTTGAGCTTGGCCATGGTCGCCAGCACCAGGCCGCGCCGCTCGATGCCCCCGCCGGCCTCCTCGATCCGCGCCATCATGTCCCGCACGGTGGCCTGGTACAGGCTGGCCTGCTCCGCGGTCAGGTTGCACCAGATCTTCATCTCCAGCTTGTCGGGCAGGTCGGAGATGATCGACTTGTCGGTCTTCAGCCGCCGCAGGATGAACGGCCCGGTGTGCTGCCGCACCGCGGCGGCGACCTCCTCGTCTCCGTAACGCTCGACCGGCACCGCGTACTTTTCCCGGAACCGCTGCGCGGGGCCCAGCAGCCCGGGGTTGCTGAACTCCATGATCGACCACAGCTCGGTGAGGCTGTTTTCCACCGGCGTGCCGGTCAGCGCGAGCCTCGCCTGCGCCGGGATGCCGCGGACCGCCCGGGCCTGCCGGGTGGCGCTGTTCTTGATGTTCTGCGCCTCGTCGCAGACCACCCGTCGCCAGCCGATCCGGCCCAGCGCCTCCCGGTCCCGCGCCGCGACCCCGTACGTGGTGATCACGAGATCGGCCGGGTCCGCCCCGCCGAGCGCGTCCGCCAGCTCGTCGCCGGCCAGCCGGCCGGACCCGTGGTGCACGTAGACGCGCAGCCCCGGGGTGAACCGTTCCGCCTCCCGCTGCCAATTCCCGACCAGCGACATCGGGCACACCAGCAGTGTTGGATTCTGCCTAACGGCGCGGCTCGCCCCCCCGTCCCCGTGCAGTCCACCGGGTCCCGGCGCACTCGCGCCGTCGGCTCCGGGCCCGCTCCCCTGTGCCCGCTCTTTCTCGTGCGCCAGCAGCCCCAGGACCATGATCGTTTTCCCCAGGCCCATCTGATCGGCGAGAACCCCGCCAAGGCGCAGGTCGCCGAGGAAGGCGAGCCACGAGAGGCCACGTTCTTGGTAGGGGCGCAACTCGCCGTGGAATCCGGCGGGGGCCGGGATGGGGTCGAGGCGGCGGTCGGTCTGGCCGGACAGGAGGTCGCCGAGCCAGCCGTCGGCGTCCACCGTCGTGACCGGCAGCCCGGCGTCCGCCTCATCGTCCTCGGCGCCCGGGCCGCCCAGGCCGGCCAGCAGCGCGTCGCCGGCGGCCATGGTGCCGGTGGTGCGGGCGCGCTGCATAAAGCGAAGCGCGGCCTGCAGTTGCTTGTCGTCCAGTTCCACCCACTGGCCGCGCAGCCGCACCAGCGGAACCTTGAGGCTGGCGAGCTCTTCCATCTCGTCGGCGTCGAGCGCATGGTCGCCGACGGCCAGGTCGTAACGGAAGTCGACGAGGTCGCCCACGCCGAACCGGCCGGGCGCGACCGGCTGGTTCGATGTGCTCCGCGACCGACTGGTGAGCCGCAGCCCGAGCCGGGCCTTGCGGGCCCAGGCCGGTAGCAGCACCCCGAACCCCGCTGCGGACAGCAGCGGTGCGGTCTCCTTCAGGAAACGGAAGGCTCCGCTGGTGTCCAGGCCGACCTGCTGCGGCTCGGCCGTCCGAAGTTCGGCGTCCAGTTCCGGGAACAGCCGGGTGGCACGGCCGAGCCCCGCCAGCAGTTCGTCCTCTGGATGGTTGATCCCGGTGACGATTGCCGTGGCGGCGCCGTCGGCGGTGGCGCCCGCCCACACGTCGGCGGCGGACAGTACCAGGCTCGGGTCGTCGGTCGACTGGAGCGCGAACTCCACCGTCCACACATCCGAGGGCTCCCCGTCTCGGCGCTCCCCGCGGCCAGGCTCGTCGGCGCCCGGCTCATCGGCCCAGGGCTCGTCGGCCCCGGGCTGGTCGGCAGCGCGCCCGGAACTGGAGCCGATGGACTCCGCGCCGGGCTCGACGAGCCGGAAACAGGTACGGACCGGGCCGGCCGGGGCCTGAGCGGCGGCCCGCCACTCCTCCAGCGCCCGGGCGAGCTCTGCCGCCTCCTGCTCGTCCTCCAGTGACTCAAGTGCGACCTGCGGCTCCGCACCGGTCAGCGCCCTGGCCCACCGTTCCGCGACCGGCACGCGGGCCGGGCGTCGGCCGCGTCTCGGCGGGAGCAGCGAGTGCCCGCCCGCGCCCTCGTCCTCGGCGCTTGCGGAGCCGAGCCGGTCGCGGACCGCCGCGTCGGTGAGCGCCTCCAGCGACCCGAGCAGCATGTCCGCCGGGTTCTCACCTTGCTTGCTGGTGGCGCGGAACACCGGGGGCATCGCCCGGGCGAGGTCAGCTGCGCGCTGCGCATCCGACCCGGTCAGCACCGGCCGCCAGCGCGCCGCGGAACCCACGGCGCCGACGGCGAGCGCGGGCAGCACCCGGCTCCGCCCCGCCAGGTCGGCAGCCATCGCGGCGACTGCGGCGAGAAACCGCAGCGATCCGCCGAGCACGATCTCATCGCCGCGCCCAGGCCTGGCTGCGAGGTCGGCGATGATCTCCGCGATCCCGGGCCGGGCGGCTTCGGGCGCGGGCTGCAGGGCCAGCACCGGCACCTGCCACCCGGCGAGCCGGACACGGCTGCCCGGCGGCTCCGGCGGCCCGATCGAGGGGACCAGTTCGGGTGATGCCAGCGGCCGATCATGGACGGTCGGCAGCCACAGCGTCAGCGCGGCCGGGACGGCGAGGTCCGCCTGCTCCCCGGCGGCGGCCGTGAGAGCCCGGCGGATCGCCTCGGAATCACAGGCGAACGGGTGTGCTGGGCCGTCGCGGGACGTGGCCCGATCGAGCAGGGTGGAATCCTCGGCCCACAGGCAGCACGACCCGTCAGCCCAAAGTCCGTGGATCACCCGCATCGCCGCGCCTCCCGGCCCCCGCCGACGTCACGAAGGCTAGCAACGCGGACCGACAGGACGGGCGCGGAACCGCGCTCCTATCCCGTCGTTCAGCCGCCGGCCGAACCGTCTCGCTTCTGCGGCACGGCCCCGGCCGGCTCGGCGGTATCCGCAGCCTCACCGGGCCCACCGGTACCGCCGGTGCCGCCGGAACCATCGGAACCATTGGGACCACCGCCATCCGGCGGCTCACCAAGCTCACGCCCCTCTGCCCGCGCGGACGACACCTTGCGCAGGTGCTTGTTCATCGACCGGAGCAGGAAGAACAGGGCAACCGCGAGCGCTGCCACGACGACGAACCCGAGCGCACCCGGCGAGATGTCGCCTGGGCTGTCATAGGAGACGGCCAGGATGGCGGTCATGACGGCACCTTCTCCCGGATCCCGGCGAACAGGTCGTCCTCGGGAAGCTCGGTGTCAACCAGCGAACGTGCCAAATGATATTCCTCGGTCGGCCAGGCCGCGCGCTGGACCTCCAGCGGGCAGGCGAACCACATGCCGTTGGGATCGATCTGGGTGGCGTGCGCGAGCAGGGCACGGTCGCGGATCTCGAAGAAGTCGGCGCACGGCACTCGCGTGGTGATCTCCAGTTCACGCCGTCCGGCCGCCCGCTTCTCCCAGCGTGCCATCCACTCCCGGAACGGGGACTCCAGCCCGCGCCGCGTCATCTCCGCGTCCAGCGCCTCAAACCGTGCCCGGGTGAACCCGGCGTTGTAGTACAGCTTGTCCGGCTGCCACGGCGGCCCGGCGTCCGGGTAGGCGTCCGGGTCACCCGCCGCGTCGAACGCGGCGACGGTGACCTGGTGGCACTTGACGTGATCCGGATGCGGGTAGCCGCCGGTCTCGTCGTAGGTGGTGACCACGTGCGGGCGGAACTCCCGGATCAGCGCCACCAGCGGTGCGGCCGCTTCGTCGGTGGGCTGCAGCGCGAAACACCCATCCGGCAGCGGCGGAAGCGGGTCACCCTCCGGCAGGCCGGAGTCGATGAAGCCGAGGAAACGCTGCGAAACGCCGAGGATCTCGCGTGCGCGCGCCATCTCCTCGCGCCGGATGGACCCCATGTTCGCCCGCACCTCCGGGCTGTCCATCGCCGGGTTGAGGATGTCCCCGCGCTCGCCGCCGGTCAGGGTCGCAACCATGACGCGGGCCCCCTCGGCGATGTACCGTGCCATAGTCGCTGCGCCCTTGCTGGATTCGTCATCAGGGTGCGCATGCACGGCCATCAACCGCAGCGGCGCGCCGCGGCCATCGCGCGCGCCCGGAAGGACGTCAGTGTCAGCAGCCAAACCGAGCCCCCTCTGGGCACGTGACTGAGCCGGCCGGCGCGGGCGCTGGCGGGTTCCCGCCATGTCCCCAGCCATCCCGCTGCCGGGCCGGATCGGTTGCGTCGGACAACAAAGCTGTGCGGCGCCTCGCACCGTGTCACCGGCTTGCCGGTGCCACGTCAGCGTTACGCCGCTTATAGGCCACAACATAGTGGTTCCGCCCGCGATTCCCTGGGCAGATATCACTCGCTGAGGCCGCTATTACCGGGACAGCGCGGTGGCCAGCCCTTGTTAACCTAAGAGGTTTACTCCCCCCGTAGACCTCTTCCAGGGGTACGCGGGCTACCCGTTCCGGTCGTTACGATCCCTGTAATTTCGAGGAGTTTCCGTGACCGAGACTCGGACCGACAACGTCACCTGGCTGACCCAGGAGGCGTACGACCGGCTCAAGAACGAGCTGGACTACCTCTCGGGTGAAGGGCGCGTCGAAATCGCCCAGAAGATCGAAGCCGCTCGGGACGAGGGCGACCTGCGCGAGAACGGGGGCTACCACGCCGCCCGCGAAGAGCAGGGCCATCGCGAGGCGCGCATCCTGCAGCTGCAGCAGATTCTGCAGCACGCGCAGGTGGGGGAGCCCCCGCGCACCGAGGGTGTGGTCGGGCCAGGGATGACCGTCACGGTTCGGTTCGCCGGTGACGACGACGAAGTCACGTTCCTGCTCGCCTCCCGGGAGGAGAGCGGAGCCCCCATCGACGTCTACTCGCCGAAGTCGCCGCTGGGCAGTGCGATCAATGGCAAGCAGGTCGGTGAGCCGGCCACGTACACGCTGCCGAATGGCCGCGACGTCACCGTCGAGATCCTGGAGGCCGTTCCGTACGGGGGCGCGTAGCCGCCCGGAAAAGACCGGCACCCCGCGGAATGGCCCGGCGCAAGCCGGGAACCGCTGGCTGGCGCTAAGGTCTTATCCGTTAAGACAGCCAGGAAGCGCAAAGGAGCACGGCCATGGCTGCAGGCCAGACAGCGGGCACGGCGGCGGGCCGCCAGACTGCCCATAACGGTAACGGCGCTGACGAGTTCCCCGTCATCGGGATGGACGCGGTCGTGATGGCGGTCGGCAACGCCAAGCAGGCCGCGCACTATTACTCCACCGCCTTCGGGATGCGCTGTGCCGCCTATCGGGGCCCGGAGACCGGCTGCCGGGACGAGGTCTCCTACGTGCTGGTCTCGGGCGACGCGCGGTTCGTGCTGCGCGGACCGGTCCGGGCCGGAACCGTGCTCGGCGAGCATGTCGCCGAGCACGGCGACGGTGTGACCGACCTCGCGCTCACCGTTCCGTCCGCCGAGCGCGCGTACCAGTACGCGCTCGCGCACGGCGCACGAGGGCTGGAGGAACCGCACGTCCTGGAAGACGAGCACGGGAAGGTCGTCATCGCGGCGATCTCGGCGTATGGCGACACCCGGCACTCCCTGGTCGAGCGGCCCGGTTACACCGGCCCCTACCTGCCCGGGTATGCGGCCGCCGACCCGATCGTCGCGCCCGGCGCGCAGCTGTTCACCGGGATCGACCACTGCGTCGGCAACGTGGAACTCGGCAAGATGGACGAGTGGGTGGAGTTCTACCGCCGGGTGATGGGCTTCACCAACATGAAGGAGTTCGTCGGCGACGACATCGCGACCGAATACTCGGCGCTGATGAGCAAGGTCGTCGCCGACGGCTCACGCAAGGTGAAGTTCCCGATCAACGAGCCCGCGGCCGGGCAGAAGAAGTCGCAGATCGACGAGTACCTGGAGGCCTACGGAGGCCCTGGTGTCCAGCACATCGCCCTGGCATGCGACGACATCGTCGCCACGGTGCAGGCGATGAAGGCGGCCGGGGTCGAGTTCCTCGGGACGCCCGACAGCTACTACGACACGCTGGGCGAATGGGTCGGCGAGACACGTGTTCCGCTCGGCATTCTCCGCGAGCTGCGGCTGCTCGCAGACCGGGACGAGGACGGCTACCTGCTGCAGATCTTCACCAAGCCGGTGCAGGACCGGCCGACGGTGTTCTTCGAGCTGATCGAGCGGCATGGGTCGCAGGGGTTCGGCAAGGGGAACTTCAAGGCGCTGTTCGAGGCCATCGAGCGCGAGCAGGCGCGTCGCGGAAACCTGTGAGCGGGCCACCAGGGCCGGGTCACCCGGGCCCGCGCGGCGGCTCCTAGCATGGCCGCCGGAGTCCGACCGGAAGGGGAACGCTCGTGAAGGCGGCGCTGTACGACCACACCGGCAAGGCCAGCGATGTGCTGAAGGTCGAGGAGGTCGACCGGCCGGAGCCGGGTCCCGGCGAGGTCCGGATCCGGGTCCGTTTCTCGGCGATCAATCCCACCGACTTCAAGAGCCGCAGCGGCGCGACCCCGAGGCCGATCGACGGTTTCCAGATCGCCCACCACGACGGGGCCGGCGAGATCGACGCCGTCGGGCCGGGGGTGGACCAGGTACGGATCGGGCAGCGCGTGTGGATCTGGTTCGCCGCCAACGGCCAGCGCTGGGGTACCGCCGCGCAGTGGACCGTGGTGCCGGAGCAGCGGGCCGTTCCGCTGCCCGAGGGCGCGTCGTTCGAGCTCGGGGCCAGCCTCGGCGTGCCGGCGATGACGGCGCACCGGTGCCTGTTCGCCGACGGCCCTCTCGACGGGAAGAACGTGCTGGTCGCCGGCGGCGCCGGGGCGGTCGGTCATTTCGCCGTTGAGCTGGCCAAGTGGGCTGGGGCCCGAGTGGCCAGCACGGTGAGCACCCCCGAGAAGGCGGAACTCGCGACCCGGGCGGGCGCCGACCACGTGGTCAACTACCGTGACCGGGACGCGGCCGAGCAGGTCCGCGCCTTCGCGGCCCGGTTCGAGCGGATCGTCGAGGTGGCTCTCGGCCCGAACCTGGACCTGGACCTGACAGTCTCGGGCCCGGAGACGGTGATCGTCAGTTACGCCGCCGACGGCAACGACCCGGTGCTCCCGGTGCGCGCCTGCATGACGGCCAACGTCAGGCTCCGGTTCATCCTGCTGTACGGGGTCCCGCAGCCGGCCCTGGTCCAGGCGGCCCAGGACGTCGCCGCGGCGGCCGCCGCCGGTGCCCTCACCGAACTGCCGAGCCACCGGTTCCCGCTCGCGGACATCGTCGACGCCCACGAGGCCGCCGAGGCGGGCGCGATCGGCAAGGTGCTGGTCGACATCCCCTGATCTCCGGTGTAATCAGCCGAAGATCAGGGAGTAGCCGTCCGCCTTGAGCCGGCGGATCACCTCGTCGCAATGCGCGGGGCCGCGGGTCTCCACCTGGAGCAGCACCTCGACCTCGTGCATCCGCAGCCGGGGTGTGACCCGCTCGTGCACCACGTCGAGGACATTCGCGCCCAGCCCGGCGACGTCGTGCAGCAGATTGGCGAGCGCTCCCGGGCGGTCCGGCAGGCGGCAGCGGAACGCCAGGTACCGGCCGGCCGCGGCCAGCCCGTGCCGGAGCACCTTGGCGAGCAGCAACGGGTCGATGTTCCCGCCGGACAGCACCGCCACCACCGGGGGCTCGAACGCGCGCGGGTGCTCGAGCAGCGCCGCGAGGCCGGCCGCCCCGGCCGGCTCGACCACCTGCTTCGCCCGTTCCAGGCACAGCAGCAGGCCGCGGGACAGCGTCTCCTCCGAGACCGTGACGACCTGATCGACCAGGTTGGAGACGATGGCGAAGGTGAGTTCCCCGGGGCGGGCGACCGCGATCCCGTCGGCCATGGTCGGCGTGGCCTGCACCGGTACCGGGTGGCCGACGGCCAGCGATGCGGGGAACGGCGCCACCGCCTCGGCCTGCACGCCGACGACCCGGATGGACGGGTCGGTGCCGCGAGCGGCGACGGCGAGCCCCGAGGCGAGCCCGCCACCGCCGACCGCGACCGCGATGGTGCGGACATCGGGGCACTGCCGGGCGATCTCCAGGCCCAATGTTCCCTGCCCGGCGATGATGTCGGGATGGTCGAACGGGTGGATGAAAACGCTGCCGAGTTCGTCGGCCCGTGCCAGCGCGGCTTCCAGCGCATCCTCGATGCAGGTGCCATGGAAGATCACGTCCGCGCCGTAGGAGCGGGTGGCCTCGACCTTGGGCAGCGGCGCGCCCTCCGGCATCACGACGGTGGCCTTGGCGCCGAGCGCCGCCGCGGCGAACGCGACACCCTGGGCGTGGTTGCCGGCGCTCGCCGCCACCACGCCCCTGGCCCGGTCCTGGTCGCTCAGCCGCGCGATCCTGGTGTAGGCCCCGCGTGCCTTGAACGATCCGGTCCGCTGCAAGTTCTCGCATTTGAGGTAGACCGGACCGCCGAGCCGTTCGGACAGCACCCGCGACCGCAGTAGCGGTGTGGTCGTCAGAACGTCCCGCAGCAGATCCTCGGCGGCGACCACATCGTCGAAAGAGACCGTTGCAGGGGGAGGGGCCATGGCAGCAGTGTCGCATCCCGGCCGGGACGCGGGGACCCGTCAGCCGGCCGACCAGTACCGGTCCGCGGCGAAGATCAGCCCGGCGGCGCCGATCAGCCCCGCGTCCTGTCCCAGCGCCGCGGGCACTACCCGCAGGTCGCGGGTGAAGGCCAGCCGGGCGTGACGGTGCACCGTCTCCTCCAGCGGCGCGAAGAGCAGCGAGCCCGCCTGCGACAGCCCGCCGCCGATGGCGGCCACCTCCAGATCGCACAGCGCCGCCGCGGACGATATCGCGAGGCCCAGCGCCCGCCCGGCCCGTTTCATCGCCGCCATGGCGACCGGGTGCCCGCGGGCCGCGTCGCCGGAAAGTTCCGCGGCGGTCGCGCCGGTGCTGCCGTTGCGCCAGCCGTTGTCCTGGGCCCACGCGGTCAGCCCGGTCGCGCCGGCGACCGCTTCGAGGCAGCCCTTTCCGCCGCAGTGGCAGTCCGGCCCGTCTGCGGGGTCCACCACCATGTGGCCGATGTGGCCGGCGTTCCCGGTCTCGCCGTCAACGACGTTGCCGTCGATCACCAGGCCACCGCCGACCCCGCTGGAGACGACGACCCCGAGGATGTTGGCATGCCCGCGCCCGGCTCCGCGCCAGTGCTCGCCCGCGGCCATGCAGATCGCGTCGTTGTGCAGCCGGACCGGCACGCCGGGAAACCGCTCGGCCAGCCGGTCGCGGAGCGGGAACGACCGCCAGGCGGGGATGTTCAGCGGCGAGACCTTCCCGGCCGGCCATTCGATCGGCCCGCCGCAGCCGCATCCGACGCCCGCGATCCCCGCGTCCGCGGGCATGATGCGGCCGAGCAGGGCGCAGAGGGTCCGCCACAACTGCTCGCCGTCAAGCTCGCGGGGCGTCGCGACGTGGTCGAACGCGACGATCCGCCCGGCCGGCTCGACGATCGCGGCTGTGATCTTGGTGCCGCCGATGTCGATCGCCACCGCCGGAAGCATGCCGTTGCTCATTCGGTGCCGCCACCTCCGCAGCCGAAGACGACGATTGACGCCACGTACCGCGAGCTACCCTATGGTAACTTTTGCCCGGCCGGCCAGATCCCGTCGCTCGCGTTGCCGGCCGATGTGCAAAGCACCGGGTGAGCACATACTGTCGAACGGTGCAGCCTTCGTTCGAGCAAGAACCGCCGGTGCCGACGGCCCCGGTCGCCGGCACCGCCCCGTACCGTACCGAGCCGTTCGAATCAGACCGCGCGCGAAGCCGGCCGCCTGCCGGAACGACGCTTCGCGAGCTGCGGGCGAGCGGGCACGTGTATCGCACGGTCAAGGAGGAGGTCCGGCAGAACGCGCTGGCCCGGATGCAGGCCGGCGAGGACCGCTTCCCCGGGATCGTGGGATTCGAGGCGACGGTGCTGCCGCACCTGGAGCGGGCCCTGCTGGCTGGCCACGACGTGGTGCTGCTCGGCGAGCGCGGCCAGGGCAAGACCCGGCTGATCCGGACCCTGACCGGCCTGCTGGACGAGTGGAGCCCGGTGGTCGAGGGCTGCGAGATCAACGACCACCCGTACGCGCCGGTGTGTGCGCGCTGCCGCCGTCTCGCCGCGGAACTCGGTGAGGAGCTGCCGGTTTCCTGGCGGCATCGCAGCGACCGGTACGGCGAGAAGCTCGCCACGCCGGACACCAGCGTCGGCGACCTGATCGGCGACGTGGACCCGGTGAAGGTGGCGGAGGGGCGGACCCTCTCCGACCCGGAGACGGTCCACTTCGGGCTGGTTCCGCGCACCAATCGCGGGATCTTCTGCCTCAACGAGCTGCCGGACCTGGCGGAGCGCATCCAGGTGGCGCTGCTGAACGTGCTGGAGGAACGCGACATCCAGGTCCGCGGCTACGCGCTGCGCCTTCCGCTGGACCTGGTGCTGGTGGTCAGCGCGAACCCCGAGGACTACACGAACCGGGGACGGATCATCACGCCGCTCAAGGACCGGTTCGGCGCCGAGATCCGCACCCACTACCCGCTCGACCTGGACCTGGAGATCGACCTCGTCCGGCAGGAGGCCGGGCTGGTCGCGACCGTTCCTGATCATGTGATTGAGGTGCTGGCCCGGTTCGCCCGGGCGGTGCGGTCCTCGCCCGCGGTCGACTCCCGCACCGGCGTGTCGGCCCGCTTCGCCATCGCCGCCGCCGAGACCGTGGCCGCGTCGGCGCTGCGCCGGTCGGGCCTGCTCAACGAGGTGGACGCGGTCGCCCGGGTCGGTGACGCCGTGTCGGTGACCAGCACCCTGCGCGGCAAGGTCGAGTTCGAGAGCGGCGAGGAGGGGCGCGAAGTCGAGGTGCTCTCGCACCTGCTGCGGACCGCGACGGCCGATACCTTCCGCGGTCGGTTGGCCGGAATTGATCTGTCCAGCTTCACCAACCTTGTGGCCGACGGCAACATCATCGAAACCGGCGATCTGGTCGGAGCGGACGAGATCCTGCGGCAGGTGGGCACCGTGCCCGGCCTGGCCAAGGTGCTCGACCGGCTCGATCTGGGTGACGC
>JBPYFL010000073.1:0-130075 GCA_051986485.1 Streptosporangiaceae bacterium
GATCTCGACCACTGCCGAGTGCAGGGAGTCCGAGCTGTAGATGGGCGCCGTGCAGCCCTCGACGTAGTGCACGTACGAGCCCTCGTCGGCGATGATCAGCGTCCGCTCGAACTGGCCCATGTTCTCGGTGTTGATCCGGAAGTAGGCCTGGAGCGGGATCTCCACGTGGACGCCCTTGGGCACGTAGATGAACGAGCCGCCGGACCACACCGCCGTGTTCAGCGCGGAGAACTTGTTGTCCCCGGCGGGAATCACCGAGCCGAAGTACTCCTGGAACAGCTCCGGGTGCTCGCGCAGCGCGGTGTCGGTGTCGAGGAACAGGACACCCTTGCTCTCCAGGTCCTCACGGATCTTGTGGTAGACGACCTCCGACTCGTACTGCGCGGCGACGCCGGCGATCAGGCGCTGCTTCTCCGCCTCCGGGATGCCGAGCTTGTCGTAGGTGCTCTTGATGTCGGCGGGAAGCTCGTCCCAGCTCGCGGCCTGCTTCTCGGTGGACCGGACGAAGTACTTGATGTTGTCGAAGTCGATGTCGCCGAGGTTCGCACCCCAGGCCGGCAGCGGCTTCTTGCCGAAGAACCGCAATCCACGCAGGCGCAGGTCGCGCATCCACTCCGGCTCGTCCTTCTTCGCCGAGATATCGCGCACGACCTCTTCGCTGATGCCGCGACGCGCGGACGCGCCGGCCGCGTCGGAGTCGGCCCAGCCGAACTTGTAGCTGCCAAGCCCCTCAAGCTCAGGGTGTGCGGTCGTCGTCATGCGGACGTCCCTCCGGACTCTTTACTCGGGTTATTTCCTGGGCCTGGAATTCCAGGTCCTTCGTCGCGTTCGTTGCCCCGGCCCACCAGGGACCGGTCGGTGACGTGCGTGGTGCAGATGCCGTCGCCGTGGGCGATCGTCGCCAGCCGCTGCACCGGGGTGCCGAGCAGCCGGCCGAACGCCTCCGTCTCCGCCTCGCACAGCTGCGGAAACTCGGCCGCCACGTGCCCGACCGGGCAGTGATGCTGGCACAGTTGCTCACCGCCGTGGCCTTCCGGCATCCCGCCCGCCGATGCGGCGTAGCCGTCGGCGGACAGCGCGTCGGCCAGGGCCTGCACCCGCTCCCCCGGCTCGGCGGCCTGCACCACCGGCCGGTAGCGGCGCTCCAGGTCGGCGACCTGCTGCTGGGCGAAGGCCGTCACCGCACCCTGCCCGGCCGTCCGGGCGAGAAACCGCAGCGCCCCGCTCGCCAGGTCGTCGTACGCGTGCTCGAACGCGCTGCGCCCGGCGTCGGTGATCGCGAACAGCTTCGCCGGCCGACCGCGCCCCCGGCTGCCATAGGACCGTGCGTTGCGCGCCTCGATCATCCCGTCCGCCAGCAAGGCGTCCAGGTGCCGCCGGACGGCCGCCGCGGTGAGGCCGAGCCGGTCGGAGAGGGCGGCCGCGGTTACCGGGCCGTTCTCCAGGATCAGCCGCGCGACGGTGGCACGGGTTCCGTTTTCGCCGCGTTCGCCCACGGCGGCCGGGCCTGCGACGCGGGCAGCCGGAACCGGGCCGTGGACCGCACGATCCACCGCCCCGGTCACCATCTGCACCGGTCGCATGTTTTTCACAACATCAGTGTGTCGTAAATAAGTCCCACGCCGCAACGCATACCCGCCATGCGTTGGATCACACAGGCGAACCTAAGTCTCTGTGGGCGAGGTGGTGTGGCGGGCGGACGGGCAGGGCGGGCACGACGGTATCGCCGGACGGGACTACACTCGCGAGGGTGACACGTACTACCGCCTGTAGTGAGGCGGTCGAGGTCACCGGGTTGTTCAAGGCGTACCGCGGGGTCCAAGCAGTCGACGGGCTGACGCTGCGGGCGGTCCGTGGCGAGGTAACCGCGCTCCTGGGCCCGAACGGCGCGGGCAAGACGACCACCGTCGAGATCTGCGAGGGTTACCGGCGCCCGGACGCGGGGACCGTCCGCGTGCTCGGCCTCGACCCGCTCGCCGACGCCACGGCGCTCAAGCCGAAGGTCGGCGTGATGCTGCAATCGGGCGGGATTCCCCCGGCGGCGCGGACCCACGAGTACCTCGCGCTGATGTCCCGTTTCCACGCCAGCCCGCTGTCACCGCAGATGCTGATCGGCCGTCTCGGGCTCGGCCCGGTGCAGCGGACGCAGGTCCGCCGGCTCTCCGGCGGGCAGCGGCAACGCCTCTCATTGGCCGCGGCCCTGATCGGCCGCCCCGAGCTGGTTTTCCTCGACGAGCCGACCGCTGGCCTCGATCCGCAGGCGCGGCACGTCACCTGGGACCTGATCGCCGAACTGCGGGAGGCCGGGGTGAGCGTGATCCTCACCACGCACCTGATGGATGAGGCAGAACGGCTCGCGCAGAGCGTCGCCATCATCGATCGCGGCCGCCTGATCGCCAGCGGCACTCCGGCCGAGCTCACCCGGGGAACCCAGCAGCTGCGGCTGCGCGCGCGCCCGGGGCTCGACCTGGCCGGCCTGCGCAGCGCGCTGCCCGCCGGAAGCTCGGCGAGCGAATCACCCGCGGGCCATTACGTCATCGAGGCCGGCGGCCCGGACGGCCCGGACGGCACAGACGGCACCGCGCCGGAGGTTCTCGCGGCGGTCGCCGCGTGGTGCTCCGAGCACCGGGTGCGGGCCGACGACCTCCGGGTGACCAGCCGCACGCTGGAAGACGTGTTCCTCGAACTGACCGGCCGGGAGCTGCGATCATGAGGATGCCCTCCGGATACCTTTCCTGGAGGCCCTCCGACCCGGGGCCCACCGTCCTGGACCGGGAAGGCCGTGGCACCGCCGTGATGGATCCGCAGCAGTCGCCTTTCGCGCCCGCTCCCGGTGCCGCGCCGCCTGCCCGGATGATCGCGGCGCAGGCGGCATTCGACGTCCGCGCGCTGCTCCGTAACGGTGAACAGC
The DNA here is from genome assembly GCA_051986485.1 of Streptosporangiaceae bacterium. Taxonomy (GTDB): domain Bacteria; phylum Actinomycetota; class Actinomycetes; order Streptosporangiales; family Streptosporangiaceae; genus JBPYFL01. The sequence continues at coordinate 2,912 of JBPYFL010000073.1, forward strand.
TGCTGCTCACCCTGGTCATCCCCGTCCTGCTGCTCGCCGGGTTCAGTGAGGAGTCGTTGCTGAACCTGGGGCCGGGACGCCGCATCGACTTCCTCACCCCGGGCATCATCGCGCTGGCCGTGATGTCCACCGCGTTCACCAGCCAGGCGATCGCCACCGGCTTCGAGCGACGGTACGGGGTGCTGAAACGGCTCGGCGCCACCCCGCTGGGCCGGGCCGGCCTGATTTCCGCCCGGACGATCAGCGTGGTCGCCGTCGAGCTGCTGCAGCTCGCGGTAATCGCCGTGATCGCGGTAGTTATCGGCTGGCAGCCGCACGGCGGCGCGCTCGCGGTCTTTACCGTGACGCTGCTGGTGCTGATCGCGACCGCGGCGTTCAGCGGGCTCGGCCTGCTGATGGCGGGGACGCTGCGGGCGGAGGCCACGCTGGCCGGCGCCAACCTCGTCTACCTGGTGCTGCTCGGCCTCGGCGGGGTGATGTTCCCGCTGACCAAGTTCCCGGCCGGAATCCGGCCGGTGCTTGAGCTGCTGCCCATCTCGGCACTGTCCGGGGGGCTGCGCGCGATCCTGCAGCACGGGACCGGCTTCCCGGTCAAGGACCTGCTGGTGCTCGTGGTCTGGGCGGCGGCCGGGATCATCCTCGCCGCCCGCGCCTTCCGCTGGGAGTGACGCCATACGCTGTCGGCGTGAGCGAAGGCCTCGTTGCAGCCCGCACCGCGGGCGAGGGCGGGCGGTTGTCCCGGCAGGCCAACGCTCTCAGCGCCGCCCTCGGCGCGGTGCCGCCTCCGGCGCTGCTGCTGGTCGGCATCTTCTCCGTCCAGTTCGGCGCCGGCCTCGCGAAGCACCTGTTCGGTGAGGCCGGGCCGGCCGGGGTCACGCTGATCCGGCTCTGGTCGGCCGCATTGATCCTGATCGCCGTCGGCGGGCGCGGGGCGCGCGCCGAGCTGACCGCTGCGTTCCGCCGCCGGGCGTGGCGGGACCTCGCGGTGGCGGTGTCTTTCGGCGTCGCCCTCGGCGTGATGAACTTCTCCATCTACCAGGCCTTCGCCCGGCTGCCGCTCGGCGTGGCGGTGACCATCGAATTCCTCGGGCCGCTGAGTGTCGCGGTCGCCGCCTCCCGGCGGGCACGCGATCTGCTGTGGGTCGTCCTGGCGGCCGGCGGGGTGGTCTTGCTGACCCGCGGCGGCGGCCAGATCACCGCCGCAGGAGTCGCGTTCGCGCTCGTCGCTGCGGCCGCCTGGGCCGCCTACATCCTGCTCAGCGCCGCCACCGGGAAGCGCTTCCCCGGCTCCTCCGGGCTGGTAATCGCGATGGTGGCGGGAGCGATCCTGGTGACCCCGGCGGGCGTGGCCGGCAGCGGCCCCGGGGTGCTGCAGCCGTGGGTGATCGGCGCCGGCATCGGTGTCGGCCTGCTGTCATCGGTCGTGCCGTACCGGATCGAGCTGGAGGCGTTGCGGCGGCTGCCGCCCCGGGTGTTCGGCGTGCTGATGAGCCTGGAGCCGGCCGTGGCGGCGCTGGCCGGCCTGGCCGTGCTCGGCGAGCGCCTGGCGGCACGTGAGTGGGTGGCGATCGTCCTGGTGATGGCGGCCTGCGCGGGTGCCCTCAGCGCCCGGCGGGCGCCGCTCCGGGATCCGGCGCCCTGACCGCGGCAACTGCCCACCGCCGGCGGCGCGTCGTTACCGGCGCTCCAGTGGCCAGGCTCACCCACGGCCTGCGACGGCTCCTACCGGCGGTAGTCCTACCATTAGGTGCGTGGCCGCCCACCTCGCCGATCAAGGCTCTGATTCCCGCGCCAGCGTCGCCCGGATGCGCGCCGGCCTGACGCGCCTGCTGCTGGCCGTCTGGCGGCCCACTCCCCGCTCGCTGCGCGGTCTCGCCCTGGCCGGCGTCATCGCGACCACCGGGATCATCGTCACCGGCGCCGCCGTCCGGCTCAGCCAGTCCGGACTCGGATGCCCGGACTGGCCCCGATGCACGGCGACCAGCCTGTTCGCGGCCCGCACGCACGGGCAGACCCTCGCCAACACCTGGATCGAGTTCGGGAACCGGCTGGTCACGTTCGTGGTCATGGTCGTCGCGGTGCTCGTTTTCGTCGCGGCGTGGCGGTTCCGGGAGACCTGCGCTGATTCCGCCGCCGCGGACGGGGGCCAGCCGGACCGCCGGCGCACCGATCTGGTCTGGCTTGCCGCGGCACAGCCGTTCGGCGTCGTCCTGCAGGCCGTCCTCGGCGGGATCACCGTGCTGACCAGCCTCAACCCGGCGATGGTGTCGGTCCATTTCCTCGCGTCCATCGGCATCGTGGCCGCGGCACTGGTGCTCTACGTCCGCTGCGGCGAGACACGGGGCCCGGCCAGGGCGCTGGTCCGGACGGACCTGCGGGTGCTCGGCGCCATCCTGGTCGCCGTGACCGGGGTGATGCTCGCGGCGGGCACCGTGGTCACCGGGACCGGGCCGCTGGCCGGCAACGCCGCCGCAGCCCGGTACCACCTGCCGCTGCCCGGCGTGACCCAGGCGCACGCCGACACCGGCTGGCTGCTCGGCGGGCTGGCGCTCGCGCTGGTGCTCGGCCTGCGGTTCAGCGGCGCGCCGCCGCGCGTCGTCCGGTTCGGCTGGGTCCTGATCGCCCTCATCGGCGTCCAGGGCGTGATCGGTTACCTGCAGTACTTCCTGCACCTGCCGGCCGGCCTCGTCGGCGTGCATGTCTTCGGGTCGGTGCTGGTGTGGATCGCCGCGGTGCGGTTGTTCCTCGCGCTGCGGGACCGCGGCACGATCCTGGAGGCGCTCCCGGCGCCTGCGCCGGAAACGGCGGCAGCGGACCCGGTCGCGCCGGAGACCGCCGACGGCCTGCCGACGACCGCCCCGGGCGTACAGGCCGCCGCGGACGCGGCCGCGCCCGCCGCCGACTGACCAGCCGGGGCGTTGCTCAGCGACGTCATTCCGGTGGACGGCATCACTCGGGTGGCTGGCTCCACTGGCCCGGTGCGTCCCGGCCGGGCGGCTGCTCCCCCGGTCCGTCGCCGGGGTGCTCGGCATGCCCGGCGGAATGGCGGCCGGGCCCATGCCGCCGGGTGTGCGGCCCCGAGTAGTACGGCACGAATTGCGACGGCGGTGCCCCAGGCTGCGGCCCAGGCTGCGGCCCGGGCGGTCCCCCCGGCTGCGCCCCGGGCGGTGCCCAGGGTTCCGCCCCGGGTTGTGCCCCGGGTGGTGGCGCCCCCGGCGGCGGTGCGCCCGGCGGCCACGGGCCTGGCGGTTGCTGGCCCGGTGCTGCCGCATACGGGCCGGCCGGCCCGGACACCGGTGGCTGCTGCCACGGCAGCAGGCCGGGCGGCGGCATCGGCGCGCGGACCGCGTTCGGCTGGGTGAACCCGGAGTGACCCTGCGGCGCCCACGGCGGCAGCGGTGGCTGCGGGCTGCGGCTGAGGAACGCGTTGCGTGCCGTTTGCATGGCCCCGAGCAGGGCGTGACGGCGTTCCTCGAACCGGCCCGGATCGATGATCCCGCGCTCGGCCCGCTGGTGCAGCAGCGCCAGTTCGGTCGCTTCCAGCTGGTAGTCCGACATCGCCTTCGCCGAGGCCATGCCACCGCTGGTCCGGGCCCAGTTCCGGGCGATGCGCCGGCCTCGCAACGTGCCCAGCATGGTGACGTCCTGCCAGGTCACCAGCCCGGTCGGGATGTAGCCCGGCAGGCATCGCCGGATCAGCCCGACGATCCGCCGGCGGTCGCGCACCAGGACGATGACGAGCGCGACGAACACGAAGAACAGCAGGACGTACGCGAGACCGAGGCCGTCGAGGCCGAAGGCGCTCAGCCCGTTCCACGTCCCGTGCAGCAGCATCGCGCCGCCCCAGCCCAGGGGTATCGCCCACCACGCGCGGCGGTGCGAGGCCGCATACGCGACCCCGATCCCGGTCATCGACGTGAACATCGGGTGGGCCAGCGGCGAGAGCACGCCCCGCAGCACGAAGGTGAGGCCGAGCAGCTTGACCCCGCCGACCTCCGGCCGGAGGAGAGCGTCGATGTAGTAACCGACGTTCTCCATCATCGCGAACCCGAGCCCGACCATCGCGGCGTAGACGATGCCATCGGTCGGGCCGTCGAGTTCCTGCCGCCGGTAGCGGAGCAACCCGACCAGGACCAGTCCCTTGAGCGTCTCCTCGACCACCGGGGCGCCGAACGTCGCCGAGACGTACTGACCGGTCGTCTGGCCGAGCGCCGGCTCGGTGACGAATTGCAGGCCCAGGGTGTTGATCAGCGCCGCGAACAGGGCCGCGACCCCAGCGCCCCACAGGAACGCGAAGGTGAGCGTGTCCCGTGGTTCCGGCTCCAGCCGGTCCAGGAAGAGCACCAGCGCGATCAGCAACGGCACCGGCAGCAGCGCGAACGGCACGGCCACCAGGAACGGGAGCACGCTGTGCCCGCGGATCTCGCTCTCGCTGGCGTAGATGCCGAGAACGATCAGCGCACACACCACGGCGATGACGGTGCCGACAATCAACCCGATCCGGGTCCGGCCCGGAGCGCGTCCTTCGATGACAGCCTTCGGGTCGAAGACCGGTACTGGGGTGGCCATACGCGTGCAGCGTACTAGCCGGCCGCCGGGTGGCTACCAGCCGGATGCTCCGGCCAATCGCGCGTCAACCGTGCAGATGCAGCAGCGGATCGATGGCCACCGCGAGGAACAGCAGCGCGAGGTAGGCGTTCGACCAGTGGAACAGCCGCATCGGCCGCAGGGCGGCGATGGAGCCACCGGAGCGGGCGCGGGCGGCCAGGCGGTACGCCTCGAGCAGCAGCAGCGCGCCGAGGATCGCGGCCGCCGCCGGGTACAGCGGCCCGGTCCCGCCCACCGGCCAGAGCAGCAGCGAGCAGGCCACGGTCAGCCAGGAGTACCGGACGATGCGGCGGGCGACATCGCCGGCCTCGGCGACAACGGGCAGCATCGGCACGCCGGCCGCCGCGTAGTCCTCCCGGAACCGCATCGCCAGCGCCCAGAAGTGTGGCGGCGTCCAGAAGAACACGACCAGGAACAGCAGGAACGGCGCCCAGGCGAGCCTGCCGGTGACCGCGGTCCAGCCGATGAGCGCCGGCACGCAGCCGGCCACCCCGCCCCACACGATGTTCTGCGCGGTTCGCCGCTTCAGCAGCACCGAGTAGCCGAACACGTAGAACAGGTTCGCCCCCGCCGCCAGCGCGGCCGACAGCCAGTTCACCGTCAGCCCGAGCCACACGGTGGACACCACCGCTCCGGCGATGCCGAACATCAGCGCGCCGCGCGGGGTGATCAGAGGCCGTTGCGTCCCGGACCGGGCCGCGCCGGACGCGGCCGGCAGCGGCCGGCGCCGGGTCCGGCGCATCTTCTGGTCGATGTCGCGGTCGACGTAGCAGTTCAGCGCGTTGGCGCTGCCCGCGGACACCGCGCCGCCCAGCAGCGTCGCGACGGCCGGCCACCACGGCGGGAGGCCTCGCGCCGCGAGGAACATCACCGGCAGCGTGGTGATCAGCAGCAGCTCAACGATGCGTGGCTTGGTGAGCGCGAGATATGCACGCAGCAGCGCGCCGAGCTGCCGGGGCTGAGTCACCGACACATCGTAGTAGAGGCGGCTCGCGGTCCCGTCCGTGGGGCGACTTGGCGGCCCGCGGCGGGCGCCCGGCAACCCCCTGCGTGCTCCCCGCAGCAGGGGGTGCACGGCGGCCAGTGCCCGATAGGCTTTTTGCGGCAGGCGCTCCGCGCCGGCAAGTGCCCGGCGCCCGGCAGGAGTTCCGCGTCCGGCGGGGGCTCCGGTCAGGCAGGGGCGAGACCGGAAGGGATGGGTGAGCCCGGGGTGAGCACATTCGAGTGGACGGATACCGACCGCCGCGCGGTGGACCTGATCCGGGTGCTGGCGATGGACGCGGTGGAAGAGGCCGGATCCGGGCATCCCGGCACCGCGATGAGCCTGGCGCCCGCCGCGTACCTGCTGTACCAGCGGGTGATGCGGCACGACCCGGCCGACGGCGACTGGCCGGGCCGGGACCGGTTCGTGCTGTCCTGCGGCCATTCCAGCCTCACCTTGTACCTGCAGCTGTACCTGTCCGGCTATGGCCTGACGCTCGACGACATCCGCGGCTACCGGAAGTGGGGCAGCCGCACCCCGGGGCACCCGGAGCACGGCGACGCGCCGGGAATCGAGACCACCACCGGGCCGCTCGGCCAGGGCCTGGCGAACGCGGTCGGGATGGCGATGGCGGCCCGCCGGGAGCGCGGCCTGCTCGACCCGGACGCCCCTGCCGGGCAGAGCCCGTTCGACCACCACGTCTTCGTGTTCGTCTCGGACGGCGACATGGAGGAGGGCATCACCCACGAGGCCTCCGCCCTCGCCGGGCACCAGAAGCTGGACAACCTCATCGTCATCTATGACGACAATCACATCTCGATCGAGGATGACACCAGGATCGCGAAGTCCGAGGATGTCGGCGCCCGGTACGCGGCGTACGGCTGGCATGTGCAGCACGTCGAGTGGGCCCGGCCGGATGGCGGCTACCACGAGGACGTGCAGGCGCTGCACCGCGCGGTGGAGGCGGCGCGCGAGCACACCGGCCAGCCGTCGTTCATCCGGCTGCGGACCATCATCGGCTGGCCGGCGCCACACAAGCAGAACACCGGTGCCGCGCACGGCTCCGCGCTCGGCGCCGACGAGGTCGCGGCGACCAAGCAGATCCTCGGCTTCGACCCGGAGGTCTCCTTCCCGGTGGAGGAGGAAGCGGTCACCCGCGCCCGCGAGGTCGCCGAGCGCGCAAAGCAGTCGCACGCGGAGTGGGACGCGGCCTTCTCCTCCTGGGCGAAGGCCAACCCCGGCCGCAAGCAGCTCTTCGACCGGCTGGCGCGGCGGCGGCTGCCGGACGGGTGGGAGAAGGCGCTGCCCCAGTTCCCGCCGGACGCCAAGGGAACCGCCACCAGGCGGGCGTCCGGGAAGATACTCAACGGCCTTGCTGGCGTGCTGCCGGAGCTGTGGGGCGGCTCGGCGGACCTGGCCGAGAGCAACAACACCACGATGGAGGGCGAGCCGTCCTTCATCCCGGACGAGTTCCAGACCAGCATGTTCCCCGGCGACCGGTACGGCCGCGTCCTGCACTTCGGCATCCGCGAGCACGGGATGGGCGCGATCCTGAACGGGATCGCGCTGCACGGCGGCACCCGGCCCTACGGCGGCACCTTCCTGGTGTTCAGCGACTACATGCGGCCGGCCGTGCGGCTGGCGGCGATGATGAAGCTGCCGGTCACGTACGTATGGACCCATGACTCGATCGGCCTCGGCGAGGACGGGCCGACCCACCAGCCGGTCGAGCACCTGTGGGCGCTGCGCGCCATTCCCGGACTGAACGTCGTCCGCCCCGCCGACGCCAACGAAACCGTGGCCGTATGGCGGGCGATCCTGGAGCGCGCCCAGCCCGCCGGGCTCTGCCTGACGCGGCAAGGGCTCCCCGTCCTGGACCGTTCTGCCGCTACCGGCCTCGCCAGCGCGGACGGGGCGGCGCGGGGCGGTTACGTGCTCGCCGACGCGGCGGACGATGAACCGCCGGCGGTGGTGCTGATCGCAACCGGCAGCGAGGTACATATCGCGCTCGCGGCACGTGAGTTGCTCGCGGGAGAGGGTATTGCTGCGCGGGTGGTTTCCATGCCGTGCCTGGAATGGTTTGCCGCACAGGATTTGTCGTACCAGGAGAGGGTGCTGCCGCCGTCGGTGCGGGCGCGGGTCAGCGTGGAGGCCGGCGTCGCGCTGGGCTGGCGGGCCATCGTCGGCGAGGGCGGCGAATGCGTGGGGCTGGAGCACTTCGGGGCCTCAGCGGCATACCAGACGCTGTACCAGCAGTTCGGCATCACCGCCGAGCGGGTCGCGGAGGCGGCTCGTTCGAGCGTCACCCGGACGGCAGCACGCTAGAACAGGGCAAAACGGAGGAGGAACCAGGTCATGCCTGCGACTGGGGACACCCAGAAGACCGACCCGCTCGGCAGACTGTCCGCCGAGGGCGTGGCGGTATGGCTCGACGACATCAGCCGTGAACGCCTGAACTCCGGGAACCTCGCGGAGCTCATCCGGACCCGGCACGTCGTCGGCGTCACTTCCAACCCGACGATCTTCGAGAAGGCGCTGAGCAAGGGCTCGGCGTACGACGACCAGATCCGTGACCTCGCGATCCGCGGCGTCTCGCTGGACGAAGCGGCCCGCTCGATCACCACCCGCGACATCCGCTGGGCGTGCGACGTTCTGCGGCCGGTCTATGACTCGACCGGCGGGCTCGACGGCCGCGTATCGCTGGAGGTCGACCCGCGGATCGCCCGGGACACCGAGAAGACCATCGCCGAGGCCCGGGCATTGTGGTGGCTGGTCGACCGGCCGAACCTGTTCATCAAGATCCCGGCCACCGCCGAGGGCCTGCCCGCGATCACGAAGTGCCTGTCCGAGGGCATCAGCGTCAACGTCACGTTGATCTTCTCGCTGCAGCGGTACGGCGAGGTCATCGACGCGTTCATGGCCGGCCTCGAGCAGGCGGCCGCAGCGGGCCACCAGCTGAGCTCGATCGCCTCGGTGGCGTCGTTCTTCGTCAGCCGGGTGGACACCGAGGTGGACAAGCGGCTCGGCAAGATCGGCACCGAAGAGGCGCAGCAACTGCGCTCCAAGGCGGCGATCGCCAACGCCCGGCTCGCCTACCAGCTGCATGAGCAGAAGTTCGGTACCAACCGGTGGCGGGCGCTGCGCTCCGCCGGCGCGCACGTCCAGCGGCCGCTGTGGGCATCGACCAGCACCAAGGACCCTGCGCTCCCGGATACCTACTACGTCACCGAACTGGTCGCCCCGGCCACCGTCAACACGATGCCCGAAGGCACCATCCACGCGTTCGCCGACCACGGCGAGCCCCACGGCGACACCATCCGCGGCACCTACCGGGCGGCGAAGCAGGTGTTCGAGCAGCTCGAGGCGCTCGGGATCTCCTACGACGACGTGACCCGGGTGCTGGAGGAGGAAGGGGTCGACAAGTTCGCCGCCTCGTGGAACGAACTGCTCGAGACCGTCGGCAAGGAACTGGAATCACACCCGGCCCGGTGAGTCGCCGGCGCGCGCGACACCAACACCGGTGAACCGGGCTGAGCGGAACAGAGGCTGCATAGGTAACCGGCGATGAGCATGATGTCGGCGCTGGGCCCCGGCGTGTCGGTGACGACCCTGTCCACGGTGGCGACGGACGCGGCGGAGCGGGCCGCGGCGAAGCTGGCGGCGGACGGCGTGCCGGGCGCGCTCGCCGCCAAGGACACCCGGCTGTGGGGGCCGCAGGCGGCAGGTGACGCGTCGAGACGGCTCGGCTGGCTGGATGCGCCCAGAGCGTCGCGCCCGCTGCTGGACGACCTCGCCGAACTGGCGGCCCGGCCCCGCGACAACGGTCTCGATCATGTCGTGCTGGCCGGCATGGGCGGTTCGTCGCTCGCGCCGGAGGTGATCGCCCGGACCGCGCGGGTGCCGCTGACGGTGCTGGACACCACCGACCCGCGGCAGGTCGGCCGGGCGGTCGCCGACCGGCTCGAGCGGACGCTGGTCGTGGTGTCCAGCAAGAGCGGCTCGACGGTCGAGACCGACTGCCTGCGCCGGATCTACCAGCGGGCGTTCGCCGGCCTTGGGCTGTCGCCGGAACAGATCGCGCGCCGGTTCGTCGTGGTGACCGATCCAGGCTCGCCGCTGCAGGCGGCCGCACGGCAGGCCGGGTACCCGGTCGTGCTGGCGGACCCGACGGTCGGCGGCCGCTACAGCGCGCTGACCGCGTCCGGCCTGGTGCCGAGCGCACTGGCGGGCGCCGAGGTGGCTGGCCTGCTCGACGACGCGGCGGCGGCGCTGCCGGCCCTCGGCGCGGACGAGAACAACCCGGGCCTGCTGCTCGGGTCGGTCCTGGGCGGTTTCGCGCAGGCGGGGCACGACAAGGTGGTGCTCGCCCCCGTCCCCGGGTACGCCGCAGTGGGCCTCGGCGACTGGGCCGAGCAGCTTATCGCCGAATCCACCGGGAAACAGGGCCGTGGCATCCTGCCGGTCGTCGTATCCGGCGCGGATTCCCCGGGGTTCTCCCCCGGCCCGGACGTGCATCTGCTCGGCTTCGGCGAGTCGGAACCGCGGTCCCCGCTCGACACCGTGATCAGCGGGTCGCTCGGGGCCCAGTTCCTGGTATGGGAGTACGCGATCGCGGTCGCGGGCCGGCTGCTCGGGACCAACCCGTTCGACCAGCCGGATGTGCGGGACTCCACGGACAACACCCGTCAGCTGCTCGACCGCTCGGCGGGCGGGCCGCTTGGCGGGGGCGGCCCGGCTTTCACCGACGGCGCGGTCGATGTGCACGCCGACAGCAGCGTGCTGCGGGGTGCCTCCGGGCTGGCGGGCGCCCTGGACGCGGCGATCTGGTCGGTGCCGCCGGGCGGCTACCTTGCGGTGATGGCCTACCTGGACCGCGGCGATGACGCCGACGCCGCCCGGCTGCGGTCGGCGCTCGCCGCCCGGACGACCCGGCCGGTAACGTTCGGCTGGGGTCCCCGGTCCCTGCACTCGACCGGGCAGTATCACAAGGGCGGGCCGCAAAACGGAGTCTTCCTGCAGATCACCGGTGAGATCGGTGAGGATGTGGAAGTGCCGGACGCCGGATACACACTCGGCCACCTGCAGCTCGCACAGGCCCTCGGCGACCTGGACGCGCTGCGCCGCCGGGGACGACCGGTGATCCGGCTGCACCTGCGCGACCGCACCGCCGGCGTCCAGCAGCTGATATCGGCCGGAGGGGGCGCATGAACGCGCCGGAGACATCACGACTGGGAGCACCCTTGGGAACACCCCCGAATCCGCTTCGCGACCCCCGGGACCGGCGCATACCTCGGGTGGCGGGCCCGTGCGTGCTGGTGATGTTCGGGGTGACCGGCGACCTGGCGCGTAAGAAGCTGCTGCCGGCCATCTATGACCTCGCCAACCGCGGCCTGCTGCCGCCCGGCTTCTCCCTGGTCGGGTTTGCCCGGCGGGACTGGGAGCACGAGGATTTCGCCCAGGTCACCTACGAAGCGGTGAAGCAGTACGCGCGGACTCCGTTCCGGGACACGGTCTGGCAGCAGGTTTCCGAGGGCGTGCGGTTCGTGCCCGGCGAATTCGACGACGACGCCGCGTTCGACCAGCTCGCCGAGGTCGTCAGGAGCCTCGACGCGGAACGCGGGACCGGCGGGAATTACGCCTTTTACCTGTCGGTGCCGCCCCGGTTCTTCCCGACCGTGGTCGAGCAGCTCAAGCGTTCCGGGCTGTCCTCGCCGGACGCCGTCGCGCCGCCGGCGACGCCGGGCGGCGCACCGGCCCGGCGGCCCTGGCGGCGGGTGGTGATCGAGAAGCCGTTCGGGCACGACCTGAAGTCCGCGCGGGAGCTGAACGAGATCGTCGACGCGGTCTTCCCGCCCAACGCCGTCTTCCGGATCGACCACTACCTCGGCAAGGAAACGGTCCAGAACATCCTGGCGCTGCGGTTCGCCAACGAGCTGTGGGACCCGATCTGGAACCGCAACTACGTGGACCACGTGCAGATCACCATGGCCGAGGACATCGGCATCGGCGGCCGGGCCGGTTACTACGACGGGATCGGCGCAGCCCGCGACGTGATGCAGAATCACCTGCTGCAGCTGCTCGCCCTCACCGCGATGGAGGAGCCGGTCTCGTTCGACGCCGAGTCGCTGCGGGCGGAGAAGGAGAAGGTGCTGTCCGCGGTCCGGCTGCCGGCCGACCTCGCCGCCGGGACGGCGCGCGGCCAGTACACGGCCGGCTGGCAGGGCGCCACCCCGGTCCCCGGCTACCTGGAGGAGGAAGGAATACCGGCCGACTCCCGGACCGAGACCTACGCCGCGATCCAGCTCGGCGTGGACACCCGGCGGTGGGCGGGGGTCCCGTTCTGCCTGCGGGCCGGCAAGCGGCTCCCTCGCCGGATGACCGAGATCGCGCTGGTGTTCCAGCGCGCGCCGCACCTGCCGTTCAGCAAGACCGACACCGAGGAGCTGGGCCAGAACGCCCTGGTGATCCGGATCCAGCCGTCCGAGGGGGTGACGGTGCGGTTCGGGTCCAAGGTCCCCGGGTCGGCGATGGAGGTGCGCGACGTCAATATGGACTTCGCCTACGGCGGCGCGTTCACCGAGTCCAGCCCGGAAGCCTACGAGCGGCTGCTGCTCGACGTGCTGATCGGGGACCCGCCGCTGTTCCCACGGCAGCAGGAGGTCGAGCTGTCCTGGAAGATCCTCGACCCGATCGAGGAGTTCTGGATGGAACACGTCAAGCCGGAGCCCTACCCGGCCGGCTCGGCGGGACCGGCGTCGGCGGACGACATGATGGCGCGGATCGGCCGCACCTGGCGGCAGCTGTGACCACCCAGTGCCGGTGGGTACCGGACGGCCGCGGTGCGGACGTGACGCGGCCGCGAGCACGGAAGTAGTGATATGACGATCGACCTGACCGACACCACGACCGGGAAGATCAACGCGGCCCTGACCGACGCGCGGCACCGGATGGGCGGGCCCGCGACCGGGATGGTGCTCAGCTTGATCATCGTGACCGACGAGGCATCCCAGTACGACGCGATCCGGGCGGCCAGCCAGGCGAGCCGCGAGCACCCGTGCCGGGTCATCGCCGTGATCAACCGCAGCCCCAACGCCGAGTCCCGGCTGGACGCCGAGATCCGGGTCGCGGAGAACGGCCCGGGCGAGACTGTCCTGCTCCGCCTGTACGGGCCGGTCACCGACCACGCCGACTCGGTCGTCGCCCCGCTGCTGGTGCTGGACATCCCCGCGCTGACCTGGTGGCCCGGGGCGGGCCCGGCGGTCCCGTCGGCGCACCCGCTGGGCGCCGTGGCGCAGCGGCGGGTCACCGACGCCGCCGCTGACAGCGATCCGCTGCGGTCGCTCGCCACCCTGGCGGCGAGCTACAGTCCCGGTGACACCGACCTCAGCTGGACCCGGGCGACGCCGTGGCGGTCGCTGCTCGCCTCCACCCTCGACCAGCCGCACGACGAGATCACCGGCGGCGTCGTGTCCGCCGAGGCCGGGAACCCCACCGCGGCGCTGCTCGCCGCGTGGCTGGCGGCCAAGCTCGGCGTTCCGGTCCGCAGCGTCACCTCAGAGGGGCCGGGCATCACCGAGGTCCGGTTCACCACGACGACCGGCGACATCGCGATCAGCCGGCCGGATGGCCGGCTGGCCACGCTCGGCCGGCCGGACCAGCCCGACCGCCGTGTCGCGCTGCACCGGCGGGACGCCGCCGACCTCCTCTCCGAGGAACTCCGCCGGCTCGATCCCGACGAGGTGTACGCCGAGTCGATCGCGGGTTTCGCCGCCGGCCCGGTATCCGCCGCCGCCGGGGAGCGGCCCGGCCAGTGACCGCTGAGGAGGAAAACCAGGTGAGCCGGCCAGAGATCATCGTCCACCGCGACGCCGACCTGCTGGCCAAGGCGGTGGCGGCCCGGCTGGTGACACGGCTGGTCGACGCACAGGCAACGCGCGGCTCCGCGAACCTGGTGCTGACGGGGGGCGGCATCGGCACGGCGGTGCTCGCCGAGGTCGCCGCGGCCCCGGCCCGGGATGCCGTGGACTGGCGGCACCTGGACATCTGGTGGGGTGACGAGAGGTTCGTTCCCGACGGCGACCCGCAGCGCAACGAGACCGGCGCCCGCGCCGAACTGCTGGACAAGGTGGACACCGATCCGCGGCGGGTGCACCCGATGCCCGGCCCGGACGGCCCGGACGGCAACGACCCGGAGGCCGCGGCGCAGCGGTACGCCGCCGAGTTGCGCGCCGCGACCCGGCCGGAGGACCACCGCCCGGTCCCGTCGTTCGACATCCTGCTGCTCGGAATCGGGCCGGAGGCGCACGTCGCGTCGTTGTTTCCGGGCCAGCCCGCGCTGCGGGAGGAGCGGCCGGTGGTGGCCGTGCACGGATCCCCCAAGCCCCCTCCGGTGCGGCTGACCCTTACCCTGCCCGCGATCCAGGCCGCCCGTGAGGTGTGGATCCTCGCCTCCGGCGCGGAAAAGGCCGGCGCCGTCCGGCTCGCGGTGTCGGATGCAGGCCCGGTCGACGTTCCCGCCGCGGGGGCCCGCGGCCGCCAGCGCACCCTGGTCCTGGTGGACACCGAGGCCGCGAGCGAGGTCCCGGCCGACATTGGGCGCCCGTCCCCGTAGCGCCGGGCCGGCCCGGCCGGCGGGCGAGATGACTAGCGGCCGAGGTGACGAGCGCTGAGCGGCCGGGCTGTCGTCACGGGTGCTCGGGAGAGGCCACCTGCCCGGCCGGGGCGGCCGCCGCGGTGGTCACGGCTCCCGGGACGGGCCGGGACCGGACGAAGGCGAAGCCCGCGGCCATGCAGGCGACCGGGACCGCCGCGAGGACGTAGCGGTAACTGAATCCCGCGGTCGCCGCAGGCTCGACGATCAGGGCGGCGGCGACGCACCACGGGAGCAGGCCGGGCGCTCCCCGGCGGCGGCCGAACACCAGCCAGCCGGCTCCGATCAGCAGGATCCCGCCGAGGACCGCGCCGCGAAGGTAGAAGTACTGCATGTAGACGACCAGCGTCTGGGCGTAGGGCTGGGTCACCGTCGTCGCCAGCCTGCCGTGCCGCTGGTACTGGCCGGCCAGGTTGAAGTTCGCCCAGTTCGGGACCGGCGGCGTGGCGTTGGGGAACTGGTACTGCGCGGCGGTCTGCGGGTCCGGGTAGTTCAGGTTCCGGCTCCAGGCGAACGTCCGGGCCGTATCGACGGCGGTGACCCGCAGGTAGTCGACCGGCTGGCGCTCGATCGCCAGCACCGCGAAACGGCTCGCCATGGCGCTCGGCTGCGGGGTGAACGGGGTGGTCGACACGTTGTACAGCGGGTTCCCCGCCGTCCAGGGGTACTCCGGCGTGCTGGGGCGCTGGGATGGCGGCCGCGGATCGCACAGCACCCGCAGATCCTTCGGCGGCTCGACCTTGGAGCAGTCCGCGAACGCCATCACCCTGCTGTACAGGAACGGGCCATCGGACTCGGTGAGCGCGAACTTCCCGTACGCGGCGTGGAACCACGCGGCATACGCGATGACCGGCAGCACCCCCGCCACCAGGCCCGCGACGATCGGCCGCCAGCCGGCCTTCCGGATCAGCAGGCACACCGCGACAACGACGAGCAACGGCAGCCCGACGGTGCGCACCAGGGCGGCCGCGCCGGTGAGCAGGCCCGCGGCCGCCGCGGTTGCCATCGACGGCCGGTCTCGCCAGCACAGCAGGCAGATGGCGACGGTGACCAGGAACATGAACAGGGTGTCCGACATCACCAGGTGCTCGAGCTGCACCTCATAGGCGTCGAACAGGACGGGCAGCGCGGCCAGGCAGGCGCCCCAGTCGGGCAGGCCACGGTGCCGGAGCACCGCGTAGACCAGCACCCCGGTCGCCAGCCCCATCAGGTGCTGGACGCCGACGACCGCCATGAAGCTATGGAACGGCTCCATCGCGATCAGGAACAGTGAGTAACCGCTGGGGCGTTCGGTGCCGGGCGTCCGCGACACCGCGTCGGACACGTACTGGAACGAGTCGTTGAACCACAGGGCGGGCCGGTAGCCGATCATGGCGGTTACCCGCAGTGCCGTCGCGGCGACCACGAGGATCTCGATGATCCAGTGCCGCGCGGCGAACGCCCCGACAGCGCGGAGCCCGGTGACCCGGTGGGGTGGCGCCGGCATCGGCTGGGTCAACGAACCGTGACCGTCCTGACCCGCCCCGCCGCGAACGGGATCGGCGAGCGCATCAGGTTCGGCCGGTCCAGCCGCACGCCCCTCCACCGGTTGACCCATGCGAACAGACGCTACTAGAAGAAGCTGAGCGGACGAGCCACCGCAGCACGTCACCCAATGCCGGCCCGGGCCGGCACCCCGCCGGTACCGCTGAGTGATTTTCGGAGCGGCCATAATCGCCTTAGTGGCCGGATCATTCACTTCTGGTCATTTGTAAATCGTTACAACTACCCCTTGCCGCAGGACGGCAGGGGTCAAGCATGAGCCTGTCAAGGGTCCGTTTCAACGGCGTTCTGGACCTCAGCCAGATCTGCTATGCGGCCTAGTAGGTAACGAAACGGAAACAAGACAAGGTTGTCTCGGGCCATCTCTTGACGCTGCCTGGCGCCGGTTCTAGCGTCCGTTAAGCCGTGTTGAATCGTTCCACTACGGTGCGTAAGCACGGCAGGGATGGGATAAAGGGAGCCAGGGATGGGGAGCCAGTATGCGGCTTGCGCCAGCCCCGAGACACGTCGCGCCGGGGCCGAAACCCTCCGTATCAGCCCCGGCACTCACCGCACAGGTGCGGGCAAACCCCGCCCCGCACCGTACCGGCGCCCCCCCAAGGGGCCCTGCTCACGAGGTCGGGCCGGGAAACGGCCATCCCAGCGGCAGGCACGCCGGGCTGGATCGCGGTGATCGGGCATGGACAAACGGAGAAGCCAACCTCAGGGAGGACCACGACCCGGACCGGGCCGGCACCGGCTTCGGTGAGCAGGCCTGGCTGCCGCCCGGCGGAGGACTGGATGAGACCGCCAGCAGCCCGGCGCACGCGGATGCCGGCGAACACGGCGAACACGGCCAGACCGGCCTCGAAGGCGACGACGTCCGCCTGCTGATGCTGCTGGCCGGCGGCCTGCCCGCGAACGCGGTGGCGCGGAAGATGAACCTCAGCCCGCGCACGCTGCGCCGCCGGACCAGGACGGTGTGCGACAAGATCGGGGTGCACACCCCGATCGAGGCGGTGGCCTGGGCCGCGCGCCGCCTGCTGATCTAGGCACCCGACGCCGGCGCCAAGCTCCGGTTCAGCGGGACACGCCCGCCGTAGCATGGGGCCGTGGAGCAGACGCGGGAGTGCGAGCAGTGCGGCCGGGAGTTCAGGCCGCGCCGGGAGCATGCCCGGTTCTGCTCAGCCCGCTGCCGGATGGCCTGGAACGCCGGGCATGGCGGCGTCGCCGCCGCCCCGGTGGTGGCGCTCGACTGGTCCATCACCGCGATGACCGAGGCGGCGGAGCGGCTCGCCGCCGCGCCGGAATGGGACCTGCCCAGCGCGGTCGTGGCGGTCAGCGAGGCGACCTGGTGGGTCACGATCGTCGACGCCACCCTGGTCCGCTACCACCCGCGCACCTATGACGCGGTGCTCGCGGGCCGGCCCTCCGGATACCGGCGGGCAACCGAGGAGACGCTGGCCGGGCTGCGGCACGTCCGCAACCAGATGGGGCACCGGCTCGACCCTTCCGGGTTCATCCGGCCAGCGGCGCCCGGCCGGAGCCGCCGCGGCGCCGCCGCGTGGGCATGGAATCCGCTGCCGGAGCCGGCGCGGGACTCGCTGACGCCGCACGGCGACGAGTGGGAGCTGACGCGCTACCGCGCCTACCAGGCCCGGCTGGCCGACCGTGACGTCGCGCAGACGTTCGCGCTGACCACGTCATTCCTGGGCCAGGCGGCCATCCGGGCAGCCCCGGACGCGCCGATGCCGGGCAGCGTGCCGGCGGCACGGCAGCCCGGTTCTGCGCGATAGAGGCACCATCGGCGGTGTGAGAGGGTCGGAGCCGTGCCCTCAACATCGGCGACGGCACCGAAGCTCCTCGCCGTCAGCGACCTGCACGTGGCATACCGGCGGAACCGCGAGATCGTGGCCGGCCTGCGGCCGGAGTCGCCCGGCGACTGGCTGCTCATTGCCGGGGATGTCGGCGAGTTCCTCGCCGACATCGAGTGGGCACTGCGCACGCTCAGCGACCGCTTCTCCACCGTCGTGTGGGTGCCGGGAAATCACGACCTGTGGACCCACGGGCGGGACCCGTGCCGGCTGCGCGGTCAGCAGCGGTACCTGCACCTGGTGCAGGTGTGCCGGCGCCTGGGGGTGATCACCCCGGAAGACCCGTACCCGGTCTGGGATGGCCCGGGAGGGCCGCTGATGATCGCGCCGCTGTTCGTGCTGTATGACTACTCGTTCCGCCCGGAAGGGACGTCGACGAAGGCCGAGGGGCTCGACCGCGCCTACCAGACCGGGGTGGTGTGCGCCGACGAGTCGCTACTGCACCCGGATCCCTACCCGAGCCGGGAACACTGGTGCTGGGCGAGGATCGAGGAAACCGAGCGCCGGCTCGAGGGCCGCGACAGGGCCCTGGCCACGGTGCTGGTGAACCACTTTCCGCTTGTCCGCGAGCCCACCCGGATCCTGCGCTACCCGCAGTTCGCCCAGTGGTGCGGCACCGACCGCACCGCGGACTGGCACGTCCGGTTCGGCGCGGCCGCCGCCGTCTACGGCCATCTGCACATCCCGCGCACCACCTGGCACGACGGCGTCCGGTTCGAGGAGGTGTCGCTCGGCTACCCGCGCGAGTGGCAGCGACGCCGCCTGCCGCGCTACCGGCCCCGCCAGATTCTGCCGGAACGGCTGCCCCGGTGATCGCGGACATCCTCCCCGCGGCCGTGGCCTCGGCCGAGGCGTTCGGGGACACGCCGGACGCGACCCTGTTCCCCGAGGAGGAGGCACTCATCAGCAGGTCGAGGGACCGGCGCCGCCGCGAGTTCACCGCCGCGCGGGCGTGCGCCCGTGCCGCGCTCGCGAAGATCGGATTCGCTCCGGCGCCGATCCTGCCCGGGGATTGCGGCGCACCACTGTGGCCGCCCGGCGTGGCCGGGAGCATCACCCACTGCCGCGGCTACCGGGCGGCGGCCGTGGCGCGGACCGAGGATGTGCGCGCGCTCGGAATCGACGCCGAGCCCGACGACCCGGTTCCGGATCGCGTGCTCGGGGCGATCGCGAGCCCCGGCGAGCAGGCCGGCCTGCGAGCCCTCGCCGCCGGCGAACCCGGGGTCTGCTGGGACCGGCTGCTGTTCTCGGCCAAGGAAGCCGTGTACAAGGCATGGTCCCCGCTCACCGGACGCTGGCTCGGGTTCGCGGACGCGTCGGTCAGCATCGATCCCGGGGACGCCACCTTCACCGCGCGCCTGCACGTCAGCGGTCCCGAACTGGACGGCGCGCCGCTCGGCACCATGGGCGGCCGGTGGATCGCGCGGGACGGCCTGATCGTCACAGCGGTGGTGCTGGAGGCCGCGCGCGGCTAGCCGGACCTCCAGCCGGGGAGGTCATCGGTCACCGGCGATCATCTGCCCGCGTTGCGGATGGTGGCGTGGCTGGGTGTCAGCTCCGCCATCGAGCGCACCCCCAGCAGCTGCATGGTCCGGACGATCCCGGAGCGCAGGATGTCCACCGCCCGCTGCACGCCGCGCTCGCCGCCCGCCATCAGGCCGTACACGTATGCCCGGCCCACCAGGCAGGCATCCGCGCCCATCGCGATCGCCGCCACGATGTCGGCGCCGGAGAGGATGCCGGTGTCCACCAGCACCTCGGCCCGCCCCTGCACCGCGTCCAGCGTCTCGGGCAGCAGTTCGAGCGGCACCGGCGCGCGATCGAGCTGGCGGCCGCCGTGGTTGGACAAGATGACCGCGTCCGCGCCGTGCTCAACCATCTCCCGGGCGTCCGCCGGGTTCTGGATGCCCTTCACCACCAGCTTGCCGGGCCATGACTCGCGGACCCAGTCGAGGTCGGCGTAGCTCAGCTCAGGGTCGAACAGCTTGTTGATCATGTCCGCGACCGTGCCGCCGCCGGATGAGGTCAGCGTGGCGAACACCAGAGGGTCGGTGGTGAGCAGGTCGAACCACCACGCGGGATGCAGCGCACCCTCGGCGAAGGTGCGCGGGGTGAGCGTCGGCGGGATCGTCAGGCCATTGCGCAGGTCCCGCACGCGGTTTCCGGCAACCGGGGTGTCCGCGGTCAGCAGGATCGTGTCGTAGCCGGACTTGTACGCCCGGTCCATCAGGTCCTGCCCGGCCGCGTGGTCGCGCCACACGTACAGCTGGAACCACTTGCGGGCACGTGGCGCCGCGGCCGCGACGTCCTCGATCGAGGTGGTCCCCATCGTGGACAGCGAGTACGGGATGCCGGTGCGCTCCGCGACCCGGGCCGCCGCTCGCTCGCCCTCCTGGTGCATCATCCGGGTGAAACCGATCGGCGCGAGCGCGAACGGGAGTTCGGCTCGCTCGCCGAGGATCTTCGTCCCGGTGTCCACATCGGACACGCCGCGCAGGGCGTTGGGGTGGAACTCCACCCGGCGGTAGGCGCGGCGTGCCCGGCGAAGGCTCTGTTCGTGCTCGGCCGCGCCGTCGGTGTAGTCGAAGACCGCCCGGGGCGCCCTCCTGCGGCCGAGACGGCGCAGGTCCTCGATCGTGTGCGCCTTCGCGAGCCGCCGCGCGACAGGATCGAGCGTGACCGGTTTCGGCCGGAGGATCTCCGCCATTTCCGCGGGCCGAAGCAGCCGCCGCTTGGTCACGTGGGCCTCCTTCCGGTCGGGCTTTCCTGCAGGCTAACGGGTGGCGCGCCGTGAAGGGCATATCGGACACCGGGCCGCTATTGCCGATGTGCGATCCTTTTCCACCATGGACGCAGGCCGCCACCGAAGCGAGGAAAGGACGGGCCGGGCTCCCCGGGTAACGACCCGGGACCGCGCCGCAAGTCCCCCGGCATACCCCGCCGGGGGCCGGCCGGAAAGCCCCGGCCGGCGGATCTTGGAAAGCAAGGTCCCGGCGGCGACGCCGTCCTTCTGGGTCACCAAGGTGCTGACCACCGCGATGGGTGAGGCGACGTCCGACTTCCTGGTCCGGGTGATGAACCCGTATCTCGCGGTCGGTCTCGGCGCGGTGCTGTTCGCGGTGGCCTTTGCCTGGCAGCTCTCGGTCCGCCGCTACGTGGTCTGGGTCTACTGGCTCGCGGTGGTGGCGGTCGGGGTGTTCGGCACGATGGTGGCCGACGCGCTGCACGTCGGCCTCGGCGTCCCGTACGTGGTCTCCGCCCCGCTGTTCGCGATCGCTCTCGCCGTCGTGCTGGTCGGCTGGTACGCGAGCGAGCGGACAATGTCGATCCACACCATCTGGACCACCCGCAGGGAGCTGTTCTACTGGGCCGCGGTGGTCACCACGTTCGCGCTCGGCACCGCGGCCGGCGACCTGACGGCCTACACCCTGGGGCTGGGCTACCTGGCCTCGGCCATCTTGTTCCTTGCCGTGATCGCCATCCCGGCGGCCGGGTACGGGCTGCTGCGGATCAACGCGGTCTTCGCGTTCTGGTTCGCCTACATCCTGACCCGGCCGGTCGGCGCATCCGTCGCCGACTGGCTCGGCTTCCCGCACTCGGTGGGCGGCCTCGGCTTCGGCCATGGGGCGGTCAGCCTGGTCACGACGCTGATGATCGTGATCTGCGTGGCAGTGATGTCAGTAACCGAACGCGGCCGCGCGGGCGGGCGGGAACTGCCCCGGGAACGGGCGCGCGGCAGCCACGGATGACCTGATGTCCGGGCGCCGCCACGACCACGACGCCGGGGGGCCAGCCGACGTGCTGGCCGCGAAGGCGGCGCTCCGCGAGGAGGTCTGGGCCGAGCTGACGGCCGCGCGGGTCACGCGGTTCCCCGGGGCCGCCGGACGGATCCCGAACTTCACCGGCGCCGAAGCGGCCGCCGAGCGGCTGCGTGCCACCGCCGAGTGGCGCCGGGCCCGGACGATCAAGGCCAACCCCGACTCGCCGCAGTTGCCGGTGCGCCAGCGTGCCCTCGAGGACGGCAAGACCGTCTACATGGCCGTCCCCCGGCTCGCCGGGGCGGACCCGTTTTTCCTTCTCGACCCCGATCACCTCGCGGACTCCCCGCGTCAGGCCGCGTCCATCTCCGGCGCCACCCGGTCCGCCCGGCGCGTCCCGGTGTCCGGGCTGGCCCCGGTCGACCTCGTCGTCAGCGGCTGCGTGGCGGCCGGCGAAGACGGGTCCCGGCTGGGCAAGGGCGGCGGCTTCGCGGACCTGGAGTTCGCCGTGGCAAGCGCGGCCGGGCTGATCGATGCCGGCACGCCCGTGGTGACCACCGTCCACGAGATGCAGCTGCGCCCGGCCGGGGTGATCCCGGTAACCGATCATGACGTGCGGCTCGATCTCGTGGTCACTGCCGAGCGGACCATCGACTGCCGCAGCGGGCGCGATGCGCGCTCATCCGGATCCGCGGCCGACATCCGCTGGGACGAACTCACCGAGGACAAGATCGCGGCGATACCGCTGCTTGCGGAGCTGCGCGCCCGCGCTCGCGCGGCCAGGCCCCGCCGGCGATGAAACCATGTGCGTTGTGGACCTAACCTTCGCGCCGATCGAGACGCCGCGGCTGAGGCTGGAGCCGGTGAGCACGGAACTGGCGCAGGCCATCCTGGCTGGCGATCTTCGCGGCCTAACGGCGGGCCGTGGCTGGCCGCACGCCGCTACGGCCGACGGCCTGCGAATGGCGCTGCTGCGCGGCCATCCCCCGGGCTGGCTCATCCTGCTGCCGGGCGACGACGGCCCCGGCGGGGATATCGTCATCGGCGACTGCGGCACGCACGGTCCTGCCGACGCAGACGGAGGCGTGGAGATCGGTTACGGATTCGCCGCCCGTTACCGCGGACGCGGCTTCGGCACCGAGCTGGTGGCGGCGATGACCCGGTGGCTTCTCGCCGAGCCGACGGTGCGGACCGTCCGGGCCCGTACGCACGTCGGGAACCTTCCCAGCCGCCGGGTGCTGGAGAAGAACGGGTTCCGTCAGGTGTCGCTGACCGGCGCCGAGATCGTCTTCGTCGTCGGCGAGTGACCCCCTCCGGCCGGGCGCCCGCTCCCGGGGCCGCCAGCAGCCAGCGCGCTCGGCCTCATTCCCGCACCATCGCGACCGCCCGGCCGCCGGCCTGGACCAGCCGCAGCAGCGTGACCAGGCCGATTCCGCCGATGAGGTTGCCCAGGCCGGCGAACCCCATCGCGCCGAGCCAGTCGAGGTAGCCGAAGGACGCTCCGACCTGCAGCGCCGCGAATGCCTCGAGCGAGGACACGATGACGTGATTCAGCGGGCCCGCGCCCAGCAGGAACGCGGTCGCGACCACGGCCAGCAGCCGGGCGGGGACCGAATCGGTGCCCTGCTCCATCCAGGTCATCAGCGTCATCAGCGCACCCGCCAGCACCGCGGCGGAGAACGCGGCCGCGCCGATGCCCAGCTTCGGCTCGTGGGTTCCGACCGCGAGGATCGTGTGCCGCAGGTCCGGGAAAGCCAGCACGATCATCCCGGTGAACAGCCATCCCCCGGCCAGGTTGGCGACCAGGGTCCCGACCCACAGCCGCGCCAGGTCGTAAACGGTGCCGCGCCGGGCCACCAGCGCGGCGACCGGGAGAAAGAAGTTCTCGGTGAACAGCTCGCTGTCGGCGAGGCTCAACCCGATGAAGCCGATGGCGAACGCCAGCGCCCCCAGCAGCTGGGAACCGGTCGCGTCGCGCACCAGGAGCAGCCCCAGAACACCGAAGCCGATGTCGACGCCGCCGACGATCCCGGTGGCCAGCAGGGCCGGCCAGGTCCGGTGCAGCCGACGGGCTCCTTCCTCGACGCTGGAGTGCAGCCGGGCGTGCATCGGCTCGTCGAGGTTCCCCCGCCCGGCGGATGGGCGCAGTTCCCTGGCGGCCCGGGACGCCGGTGAATTCATGAGCTTCGCGGGCATCAGCCGCACCGCTTCGCTGATCTGGAAAACATAGACCCCGCCCCCTACCCGCTGGCACGGGTGTTAACGCCGACGCTGTCGGTGGCAACCGGCCACCGGAACACCACGTCGCGCTAGCCGATTCCGGCGTGAGTGGAGGGCCGGCTGCCGGGTAGGGGCCGGAATCGCACACCGTCGGAATCCCCCGAAGGGAAGCAGGTAGCAGATGCAGAGCAGGACGATCGGATCGGTACCGGTCAGCGCAATCGGCCTCGGCGGAATGCCGATGTCCATCGAGGGCCGCCCGGATGAGGAGCGCTCGATCCGCACCATCCACGCCGCGGTCGACGCGGGGGTGACGCTGATCGACACCGCCGACGCCTACCACCTTCACCCCGGCGAGACCGGACACAACGAGCAGCTCATCGGCAAGGCGCTGGCCAGCTACCCGGGCGACACCAGCAACGTTCTCGTCGCCACCAAAGGCGGCCACGTCCGTCCCGGCGACGGCTCATGGGCCCTCGACGGCTCCGCCGCGCACCTGCACGCCGCCGCCGACGCGTCGCTGAAGGCGCTGGGGGCGGACGCCATCGGGCTGTACCAGTTCCACCGGCCCGACCCGAAGGTCCCCTACGAGGAATCGATCGGCGCGCTGAAGGAACTGCTCGATGCGGGCAAGATCCGGCTGGCCGGCATCTCGAACGCGACGACCGGGCAGATCGACGTCGCGCGCCGGATCCTCGGCGAGGACCGTCTGGCCAGCGTGCAGAACCAGTTCTCTCCCGCGTTCCGGTCCAGCGAGGACGAACTGCGGCATTGCGCCGACCTGGGGATCGCGTTCCTGCCGTGGAGCCCGCTCGGCGGGATCGCCAAGGCCGGCCAGCTCGGCTCCCGGCACCAGGCGTTCCAGAAGGTGGCCGACTCCCACGGGGTCTCACCGCAGCGGCTCACCCTGGCCTGGATGCTGGCGCTCGCGCCGGTCGTGATCCCCATCCCGGGTGCGAGCCGCCCCGAGTCGATCACCGATTCGGCACAGGCCGCCGACCTCACCCTGACCGCCGACGAGGTAGCGGCGCTGAGCGCCGACGCGAGCTGAGCGCGGACGCGAACTCAGCCCGGACGCGAACTCAGCCCGGACGCGAGCTGAGCCGGCGCCGTGAACCGGATGGGGCGTCAGTACGTGCCGGGAGTGGAAGCCGCCGGCGCCACCACTTCACCGCCCGCCGGCGGCTCCCTCCCACAGTTCCGGCCGGCCGGGACCGTCGGCCAGGGCAGCGGCCGGCGGACCGCAGGTCCCCAGCTCCCGGCCGGCCGGCCGCCGCGCCAGCCGACGGCTGGCGGTGGCTTCCCGGCACCCCGGACACGCAGCAAGCCCGCGGGCCGCGTACGTCAGGCTCGTATCCGTGCCCAATTCGCAGGTAACCCAGCGTGACCATTGACGAATAGGGCGTCCCGGATAAGAGCCGCCAAATGAGACCCGCCAGGCCGCGACCGCTGAGCATACGGCCATACCATCGCCAAAATTGCGGGTTCATAATCGGGTAACCCGTGGTACAAAAGATTGGGGACCGGTTATCTCAGGAAAGGCTGAATCAGCCTGGCTGAGACCATCGGAGAACTCACCGGGCCCGGCTGGTAACCGCCAGCAGCGCGCTCATGGGGGCCGCAAAGGCCCGGTGTGCTGTCCGGATATCCGGTCCCCAGGCCCGTCCCGGGCGCGAATACCCGGCGGCGGAACGGAGCACTCGCTCCGGGCGCGCCAGACCAAAGCGCGCCGCCATTACGCCGGAACGGGGACGAAGGGGGAGCACAGATGAAGAAGTCGCGGACGAGGAAGCGATGGATATGGCTGGCGGGTATTGGCGGCCTTACCCTGATCGTGTTGGTCGTGCAGAGCATGCCCGGCACCGGCCGCTCCCGCAAGGCAAAGAAGGCGTAAGGGGCGACGGTACTGCATCGCCGACGGCCGCGCTGACACAAACGGCGGCGACGTGGTAACCGTTTTGCCGAAAGAATCCGGGTCCGGTATCAGCGGGGATGCCGGGCCCGGCACCCGTCCGGGCATCGGCAACGGCGCGCTGGCCGCGTTCGCTGTGTCATGGGGATGACGGGGGGTTCAGCGGTGTCCCGCGGCGAGGCAATCGCGCGCGGCAAGCACAAATCCGCGGCCGTAGGCGTCCGAATCGTAGTCGGGCAACTCCCAGCCGGCTATCTCACGAATCATCTCGTGGTCGAAATCGGTGTCCGCGAACGCCTGCGCGCCCGCGTAGAAAAGCTCCGCTTTTTCCCTCTTATCAAGATTTTTCACGTTCCGCCCCCTGTAGCCATCCCCGAGTGAACACTTCATTCCCGGATGCCGGCCGAAACCTAACTATCAGGGGAAGCATCAACCAGATTTGTCCCGTAAGATCACTCAGGAACGTCAGCACCATCCTTTCCCAGAATGCTCATAGGTAACGAAAATCACTGCGTTACGCAACGTGACCAGTACGTCAGCAATCCGCCTGGCCGCGCCAGGGACCTCCGTCCCTTTGCCGGCGGAAACCTGACGCAGGCTGAACGTGCGCTGAGCGGACGCTGGGCGGCGGGTCCCGGTCACGGGCCGACCGGTGCCGGCGGGTCGCAGCCACGGGCGGGCCGGTGCCGGCGGGTCCCGGCCACGGGCCGGCCGGGAGCGGGCCAGACTGTCGTTATGACTGCTGACTACCGAGCCCCGGGCTGGTTCACCCGGAACGTCTTCAATCAGCTGGTGGCCTTCCTGACCCGCAACGGCGTGAGCCTCCAGGGCAGCCGTGTCCTCGCGGTCAAGGGACGGTCCAGCGGCCAGTGGCGGACGACGCCGGTGAACCTTCTCGAGCACGAGGGACGCCGCTATCTGGTGGCCCCGCGTGGTGTGGCCCAGTGGGTCCGCAACCTGCGGGCAGCCGGCACCGGCGAGCTGCGGCTGGGAAGACGGTCCGAGCCGTTCCGCGGCCGGGAACTCACCGACGAGGAGAAGCTGCCCGTGCTGCGCTCCTACCTGAAGAAGTGGAAGTGGGAGGTCGGCGTCTTCTTCGAGGGAACCGGCCCCGACTCCAGCGACGAGCAGCTGCGCGCGATCGCGCCCAAGCACCCTGCCTTCGAAGTCGTCCGCATCGACGGCGACCACAGCTGACGTGCGAACCGATATCACCGTCCCCGGACGGCCCGCGGTGCGGGAGGTGTCGCCCGGCGTCTACGCCTACGTCCAGCCAGATGGCACCTGGTGGATCAACAACACCGGGTTCCTCACCGGACCGCAGGGCGTCGTCAGCATCGACTCGTGCTCCACCGAGCGGCGCACCCGCGCCTACCAGGGCGCGATCGCCGGGATCACCCAAGCGCCGGTGCGAGCGGTGATCAACACCCACCACCACGGCGACCACACGTTCGGCAACTGCCTGTTTCCCGGCGCGGCGATCATCGCGCACGAGCGCGCGCGGGCGGAGGCCATCGGCTCCGGGCCGCCGGCCGACCTGCCGTTCTGGGACGGCCCGGACTGGGGCGACCTCACCCTCGACCCGCCATTCATCACCTTTACCGACGCGATGGCCGTGCACGCCGGTGACCTGCGCGCCGAGGTACGTCACGTCGGGACCCCCGCCCACACCACCAACGACTCGATCGTCTGGATCCCGGAGCGCTCCGTGCTGTTCTGCGGGGATCTGATCTTCAACGGCGGAACGCCGTTCCTGCTGATGGGCTCGGTTACCGGAGCCATCGACGCGCTGGAAGAGGTGGTGCGGCCACTCGGGGCGAAAACCGTGGTGCCCGGCCACGGCCCCGTTTTCGCGGGCGACGAGCCTCTTACCGCCACGCTCGGATACCTGCGGTTCGTCCTCGACGTCGCATCCCGCGCCCGCGAGGCCGGCCTGTCGCCGCTGCAGGCGGCCCGGGACACCGACCTGGGCGCGTTCGCTGCCTGGTCGGACCCGGAGAGGATCGTCGGCAACCTGCACCGCGCCTGCGCGGAACTCGCCGGCGCGCCGCGCGGGGCGCCGATCGACATCGCCGCCGCGCTGTCCGACATGGTCGCCTACAACGGCGGCGCCCCGCTCAGCTGCCTCGCCTGAGCAGCCGCTGCGCGCCGCCGACGGCGGCCTCCGGGCGATGTTCCGGGAGAACCTACGGCCGTTTCCTGGCGACGCCGCCGTACCAGTTGACCTCGGCCGGGGCCGGCCGGTGCCCGCGGTCGGGCCGCCACTCCGACACCAGCACCACGCCCGGCTCGACCATCTCCAGGCCGGTGAAGGCGATCCGCTCGAAGTCCGCGGCATTGCGTACCTGGGCCGGAACGCCGCCCTGCCGGTAGGTGCGCTCCAGCCCGTGCACGCCGTCCGGATCGTGTTCGGGGGTGACATGGGAGGCCACGAGGTAGCTCCCGGCCGGAAGCGCGTCCAGCAGCGTCCGCACGAGCTCAGCCGGGCGGTCCTCGTCCACCAGGAAGTGCAGGATCGCGACGAGCATCAGCGCGACGGGCTGGTCGAAGTCGAGGACATCACGGGTGGTGGGGTGGCGCAGGATCTTCTCCGGCTCGCGCAGGTCCGCCGCGATGTAGGCGGTGGCGCCAGCTGGCTCGCTGGTCAGCAAGGCCCGTGCGTGCGCGAGCACGATCGGGTCGTTGTCCACGTAGACGATCCGGCTCTCCGGCGCGACGCGCTGCGCGACCTCGTGCACGTTATCGCCGCTGGGCAGGCCGGTGCCGATGTCGAGGAACTGCCGTATCCCGGCCTCGGCCACGAGATAGCGCACCCCCCGCGCGAGGAACGTCCGGTTCTCCCGGACCGCGGTCCGCACGGCGGGCCAGCTCTGCATTGCGCGCTGCGCCGTTTCCCGGTCAGCGGCGTAATGGTCCTTGCCGCCGAGCATGTAGTCGTACATCCGCGCCGCGTGCGCCTTGCTCTGGTCGATCTGCACCGCCGGGGGCCCGGCGCCCGGGTCGGATCCGCGAATTGGCCCGAGGGCGTCTGCCATGGCTCTCCTCACCAATCGACCCCCCAAACCGGCCGCCGACAGGCTATACCGCCGGCCATTTCCCGCCGCCGTCGCGGCCGCGAGAACGTACCCGGGCGAACGGCCCGCGGTCCGCGAGGGACCCGGCCATCCATCCGGTGAAACGGGCAACCGTGTCAGGGAGGGCTAAAACCGGGACACAATGGCATGCGGGGAATGCTGATGTTCGAAGCGCTACTGCTCGCCGCCCTGATTGCGGCACCGCTCGGTTCGGCCGGCCTGTTCGTCCGCGCCCGGCCGCCCGCACGCACCTCCGGCGCCTGGCCGGTCACCCGCCGGCTCGTGCTCGCGCTCACCGGCACCGGCGTCCTCGCCGCGGCGGTAGCGGTCGCGCTGCGGCTGATCGGGGTCACCTCGCACAACGAGATCGCCGGCGTCGCCGGGCTGGTGTTCGCCAGTGTGGTCTGGCTGCCGGCCACCAGGCGGTGGAACGCGCGGGGGCACCTGTGCTGGTCGACGAGCGTGTTCCTGTTCGTCGTGTTCCTCGCCTACGCGCTGGAATGGACGCTCGGCAGCCATCTCGGCCTGGCGAGCACGGCCGGCGGCATCGTGCTGTGGCTGTTCGAGGTCCTGGCCGCGCTGATGGCGTGCGCGTACCTGTGGGAGATCTGCGACGCACTCGGGTCCGAGCAATGGCGGCGGCGGATCACGCCCACGACCGCCATCCCGGCCATCGGCGCCGGCGGCAGCGCCGCGGCCGACCTCCCGTTCGTCAGCTTGCACGTCCCGGCGCACAACGAGCCGCCGGACATGGTCATCGAAACGCTGCGGACGCTGCTGCGCCTGGACTACCCGCGCTACGAGGTCATCCTGATCGACGACAACACCGACGACGAGACGCTGTGGCGGCCGGTGGAGGCGTGGTGCCGGTCGCACGGGGTGAAGTTCGCCCACCTGGAGGACTGGCCGGGATACAAGTCGGGGGCGCTGAACTACGCGCTGCGCCGGATGACCGACGAGCGGGCGGAACTGATCGGGGTGGTGGACTCCGACTACCAGCTCAAGCCGGGGTTCCTGCGCCGGTGCGCGCCGCTGTTCGCCGACCCGTGGATCGGGTTCATCCAAGCGCCGCAGGATTACCGGGACTGGCGGCATTCCGCCTACTACCGGCGGTTGTACTACAGCTATCAGTACTTTTTCGCGGTCTCCCAGCCGTCGCGGAACGAGCAGAACGGCGCGATCTTCGCCGGCACGATGGGCCTGATCCGCCGGGTGGCGCTGGAGGCGCTCGGCGGCTGGGACGAATGGTGCATCACCGAGGACGCCGAACTGTCGCTGCGGCTGCTGCGGGCCGGCTGGTCCGGGCTGCACGTGGACCAGTCCTGGGGCCAGGGCATCATGCCGCTGACCTTCGAGGCGCTGAAGGGCCAGCGGTACCGGTGGTGCTTCGGCGGCATCCAGATCCTGCGGATGCACTGGCGGTGGCTCATTCCGGGCCGCCGGCAGAAGGCGAACCGGCTCACCACCAGCCAGCGCTGGTCGTACCTGGCAGGCGCCCTGCAGTGGTACGGGGACCTGCTGAGCCTGGTGTTCTTCGTGTTCCTGCTGATCGGGGCGTTCAACCTGGCCACGGGCGGCGGGGCGCTTTTCGTCAAGCTGACCGCCTTCCTGGTGGCCGCGGTCCCGGTGCTGGTCCTGCTGGGCCTGATCCGTTCGGTCACGTTGCTGCGGCGCAGCACCGGCGCGGGCTGGCGGGAGGCGGCGGGGGCGTTCTTCATCTGGCAGTCCACGGCGCTGGTGGTGGCGCGCGCCTCGGTGCTGGCCCTGTTTGCCAAGAAGGCGGCGTTCCTGCGCACCCCGAAGACCAGCGAGCAGGCCAAGTGGTGGGAGGCGCTGCGCGCCAACTGGGCGGAGACCACGATGGCCGTGCTCGGGGTGGCGGGAATCGCCGGAGCGGCCAGCCGCTGGAACATCCTCAGCGGGCCGCTGCTGGCCGGCCTGCTGGTGTTCCCGACCCTCGGCGTCGCGGCGGCGCCGTACAACAGCTGGGCGGCGCAGCGCGCCACACTGCCACCCGATCTGGCGCGGTATCGGACGTCGGAATGGCGCCGGCAGCGGCGCGGCCTGGTCGCCGGGGGCGCGGTCGTCGGGGGGCTGGCGGCGATCGGCGGCGCGATCCTGGTGGCGCTGCTGCTGCTGTCGTCGCACAGCCCGACCTCGCTGCAGGGGCCCGCGCTGGTGGGCCCCGCGCAGGGTTTGCCCGCGGCGCCGGCAGCTCCCGCGGGGACCGGCACGCCCGCTCCCGGTCAAAGTTCGGCGCCACCGTCCGGGCCCGCCTCGTCGCCGGGGCCCGCCCCGGGGCAGTCGTCATCATCGAACCAGCCAGCGCCCCCACCGGGGCCTGCCCCGCCAGCGAGACCCGCACAGACCGGCGCTCCGGCGCCCTAGCTTTCGCTGCGAAACGGCCACGGCGGGCCGGCCGCAGACGGCCGCGCAGCCGACTCCCGGGCCCGCCGGTGCCGGTTCCGGCCGGACCCATGACCTGGGAATAGCTACGAGCTTCCGGTGTTCGTATACACCGTTCCGTGCCTTGTGCGAGTACCTGAGGGAGAAGCAGATGCCCGCTCGCACCGCCGCCGCCCGTCGCGCCGTCGCCGTACCCCGCCGCGTGATCGTCGGCTTCGACCCGTCGCCCACCGGCCTGAACGCGCTGTGGTGCGCGGTCCAGCAGGCCCGTCGGCGCGGCGCCGTGCTCTTCGTCGTCGACGTGGAACCGAGCCCCGCCCTCCCGGGCCGGCGGCCGTTGCCGGCCCATGACCCCGGGCGGCTGCGCCCGTCCATCGAGACCGCGGTGGCCGACGCGCTGCTGCTCGCCGTCGGCGATCTGCCGCCCGACCTCGACGTCCGCGCCGGGGTAACCGTCGGCGACCGCAACCGGGTGCTGTGCGCGCTCGCCGACCGCGCGGACGATGTCCTCGTCCTGGCCGATCCTCCGCGCGACGGCTGGCACCGGCTCGCTCCCCGCCGGCGGCGTTTCCGCAGCCGCGGCCGCGGCGCCGTGCTGGTCGCTACGGATCCGCTGACACCCGCGTACCCGGCCGGCCCGGCCCGCGGCCGGACGTTAGCGTGACCTGTGTCACCTTTGCCGGATTTATCCAGTGACATCGGGCACGTCCGATTTGTCACTCATCGTGATCCGAGCCACAAAGCAGCAGGTCACGGCTCGTGATCACGCTCAGCGACCGTATGTTTGGCGGTGGCTCTCGTCCGGGCCCTGGCCGCAGGCGGCCAGCGGACCCAACGCTCACCCTGGACACATCGGGTTCCGGCTCCTCCATGCCGGGCCTGGAACCGTCCCCCGGTCCCGCAGTCAGTGTCAGGGACCGAACGATGCCGGTATGCCGTAGACGGGATACCGGCCGACGGTCAGGGTAAGCACCAACCCCCGCACAATGATCAGGAGATCCGCCCCCGGAATGGCCAGCGGCCAGCACCGGGCGACGAGGGCCTGCCCCCGAGAGGATAATTTTGTCGCCCTCGTCACGCATGTCCGCAGTGGTCCGGAGGCTGGCAAGCCGCCTGTGGCGGCTGGTCACGCGCCGGGCCGACCGTGTTGCCCGCCATGCCGGCCCGGCCACGGCGCGGCTGCGCCCGGTGATCGGGAAGCACGTCGCGATGGCGGGCCGGCCGGTGTCCACGGGCATTCCGGTCCCCCGGCACCTGGGCTGCCTGATGGTCGCGATCGCCGTGACCGCCGTCGTGCTGGCAACCCAGAATGCTGGGGCTTCCCAGCAGGGCTTCAGCACCGGGGCCACCGTGGCGTCGGTGTATCCGATGCCATCCGCCCACCAGGCGCCGTCTTCCCAGGAGGGTCCCGGAGGACGCGGAGCCAGCGAGAACGCCGCGCCGCAGCGTGGCAGCGCAACCGCGAAGCAGTCTGCGGCGGGCGCGAAGGCGCCGGCCGCTCCGGCGCCGGACCATCCGGCAGCGCCGGCAGCGCCGGCACCGCCGGATAATCAACTGCTGCCGGCCGCGGTCAGCGGTGGACAGCAGAGCATGCCGGTGAGTTCGGACCGGATGAATAACGCAAAGGTCATCGTGGATCAGGCACGCGCGATGCACCTGGGCAACCGGGCCGCGGTCATCGCGGTTGCGACCGCGATGCAGGAGAGCAAGCTCGAGAACGTCAATTACGGCGACGAGGACTCGCTGGGACTGTTCCAGCAGCGCCCGTCGGCGGGCTGGGGAAGCCCGGATCAGATCACCAACCCCTCGTATGCCGCTGGCGCGTTCCTGACAGCGCTGTACCAGTACGAGCGGGGCAACTCGCGCTGGGCCACCCAGCCGCTATGGATGGCGGCCCAGGGCGTCCAGGATTCGGCGTTCCCGACCGCGTATGCGCAGTGGGAGCAGCAGGCCGCGAACATCGTCTGGCGGCTTGACCGCTGAGTTCCCCTTCCCGCACGCAAGCGGGCCCTTCGCCGGAACGGGGCGGAGGGCCCGCATGCTGTCGGCGCGGAAACTAACCTGCATCACACTTGTTGGATCGCTGTGTGACCTGCGTCACCGTCGCTCGATGTCCAAACGTGATATACGCCACAAAATAGGACATCAGGCACATGATCACAGTCGGTGATCGTAATTTTAGCCGTGGCCCCCGTCCGGGACCGTGGCCTGTTGGCCGGCGGACCCGACGCTCGCCCTGGACACGTCCGGCCAACCGCTCGCTCCGGCCGGACCTGGAACCGTTTCTCCGGTCCCGCGCACCGCCGCGCCACGGGCTGGTTATGCCGTAGGCCGTATACGCCGATGGCAGCCAGGGTAAGCGCTAATCCCCCATAATGATCAGAAGATTCGCCCCCCGCCAGTGGCCAGCGGCCACCGCCGGGTGACGAGGGCCTGCCCGAGAGGACAGAGTTTGTCGGCCTCGTCACCCATGCCCGCGGGGGTTCGCGTCCGGGCAAGCTACTCGCGGCCGCTGGTCACCGGCCGGCATGCCCGGCCAGTCCATCCGGCCATGCGCGGGCTGATGCGAGCGCTCGCCGCGCTGGGCGACGCGCAGGTGTCCACGGGCCTTCGGCTGGTAACCCGCTTCACCGGCTCCGATGCCCGCCATGCCCGCCGGCCGGTCAATGCGGCCCTGCGCCCGGTCATGCGGACACTCGGCGCGGCGATTGTCTCGATCGGCGTGACGATCGCCGTGCTGGCGACCCAGCACGGCGGCGCTTCCCGGCTGCCGGGCACGCCGTCCGTCTACCCCCTGGGGATGTCGGAGCAGCCACCCTCGAGCCAGCCAGGATTGCTGCTCGCGGCCCCGGCGACGCGGCCCGCAGACCAGCAGAACCAGGCACAGCAGGCCTCCGGCGGACGCGGGCTCGCCGGCCAGCAGACGGCGCCGCAGACGGCACCGCAGAATAGCGCCGCTGGTCACGAGCAGGCTGCGGCGCATCCGGCGCCGCGTGCTGCGAGCGGCCCAAAGCACGCCGCCCCGGCTCCGCCTCCGGTTGCGAACCAGTTCGACCCCGGCCCAATTGACGCACCGCAGGAGAGCATGCCGGTGGGCTCAGACCAGTGGCAGAACGCGAAGACCATCGTCGACGAGACCCGGGCGCTGTATATGGGCAACCGCAGCGCCGTCATCGCGCTTGCCACCGCGATGCAGGAGAGCAAGCTGGAGAACCTCAATTACGGCGACGAGGATTCGCTGGGACTGTTCCAGCAGCGCCCGTCGGCGGGCTGGGGAAACCCGGATCAGATCACCAACCCCCAGTACGCGGCCTGGGCATTCCTGCACGCGCTGTGGTCCTACCAGCGCAGCAACCCGGGCTGGGCTACCCAGTCGCTCTGGATGCCAGCCCAGGGAGTGCAGCAGTCCGCCTTCCCGATGGCCTATGAGCAGTGGGAGCAGGAGGCCGCATACATGGTCTGGAAGCTGGACAGCTAAGTCCCCGGCCGCACTCCGGCGTGGCCGCCCCGCTCCCCGGCCCGTTCGGGCATCAGCCTGGCCGGCCGGCCACGGCCCGGGAGCCGCGCGCGGACCGTACCTGCAACTGGTCCAGCAGGGCCTGGGTGGAGGCCGCGACCTCCGCGACCGCCCGGTCGAACGCCTCGGCATTGTGCGGCGCCGGCGCCCGGAATCCGCTGACCTTCCGCACGTACTGCAGCGCCGCGGCGCGGACGTCGTGCTCGGTCACGTGCTCGGTGTAAGGCTCACGCAGAGTCTTGATGCTGCGGCACATGATCCGACGGTACGCCGCCGTGGGCATCGCTGCGCGCCACTGCTTG
This sequence comes from Streptosporangiaceae bacterium, assembly GCA_051986485.1. GTDB lineage: Bacteria > Actinomycetota > Actinomycetes > Streptosporangiales > Streptosporangiaceae > JBPYFL01. The sequence continues at coordinate 37,736 of JBPYFL010000073.1, forward strand.
CCCAGGTGCACACTGACTGTATGGCTGATACCGGCATCGCCCAGCACGAAGAGACCGACCCTGCCTGTGCCGTCGCGCACGGAGAGGAGCCGACCGGAGCCTCCGCCCGCACGCTCGTCGCGGTGTTCAGCTCGCCGGTGGCCGACTACCTGCTGCGCTACGGCGCCGATCTCGGATATCGCCCGGTCCTGGTCGAGCCGGATCCGGAGCGTGCCGCCCAGGCCCGCCGGCCAGGAGGGCCCGAGGTGGTGGCGGACGCGCCCGGCGATCTCGATGGCACAGCCGACGCGGTGGTGACCGATCACCACCGGGACGAACTCGGCCAGGTGCTGCGCGACCTGCTGGCGGGCAAGCCGCGGTGGATCGGGGTGATGGGCAATCCCCGCCATTTCCCGCCGCACGTCCGCGCGCTGACCCAACTCGGCGTGCCGACCTCGGACATCGCCAGGGTGCACCGGCCGGTCGGCCTCAACATCGGGTCGCATACTCCGGCGGAGATCGCCATCGCCGCGGTGGCCGGGCTGATCGCCGACCGGAACGGCCGTCCCGGCGGCTTCGTCTTCTAAGCGCGCTGCCGCTACCCCTGCGTGCGCGGGCCTGCGCTGAGCCGGGCGGCGTAGCGCTTCGCGAGTTCCGCAGTGCGCTCGGACGGCAGCACGCGTTCGTCGCCGTGCAGGGCCGCGAACAGCAGTTCCAGGTGGACCTGCCATCCGGCGAGCGCGACCGCGCGGGTACCGGCGAGCCGCTGCGGGATCGTCTCGGTGACGACCAGCCGGGTGCCCAGCGGCTCCTGGTGCCGCAACTCGACGCGCACCCGGCCGGCCGCTTCGCCGTTGTCCATCCATTCGTACTCGAGCAGCCGCGGCGGTTCGGCGGCGGTCACCGGCCCGGCCGGCGCGTAGCGGTGGGTGAAACGCTCCGGCGGCGCTGAGCCCGGCACCGGCTCGGATCCGCCGGTGAGCGCCTGCCACACGACCTCGGCGGGCTGGACCAGGTCGCGCTCGAAGCGGACCAGGTAACCGGCGGCCTGGTCCGCGACGGTGCCCTCGCCGAGGCCGAACTTGCCCGCGTATCCCTCGGCACGGCGCAGGAACCACAGCTCATCCGGGCCGGCCGGCTCGCGGCCGTCGAGCCGCGCCGTCAGCGTGTCCAGGCAGTGGTCCCACCCGACCGCGTTGCGCACCGTGGATGGCCGGTCGCCCCAGGTTCCGGCGCCACTGAACGCGTGGGTGAACACGAGGCGGCAGCCGGCCGCCTCCGGCGTCAGCTCGAAGCGCAGCACCGAGTCGAACCAGCGAAACGCATACACCTTCGGCCGGTCGAACTCGAGCACCTCCCCGTCCCGGTACTGGCCGCCGAGGTCGATGGCCTCGTCGCCGAAGCTGAACCGCAACGCCGTGCCGGGTCCCGGCGGCGAAGCCGCGGCCGCGGAATCCGCCCGCGCCGGATCCGGCACGACCTCGATGCGCGCGGGGAACCAGTGCGCCATTTCGGCCGGATCAGTGATCGCCGTCCACACCTGCTCCGGCGGGTGGCTCAGCCACCGCTCGAAACGGAGAACCGGCTTGCCGTCGATGGTTTGCAGCGTTGCGTCGGGCTGATGCATGAGCGTGTCCTTTACCGCATCGAGTCGAGGTGCCGTTCCAGCGCGTCGAGGCTGTCGCTCCAGAGCCGGCGGTACGGGGCGAGCCACGCGTCCACTTCGGCCAGCGGCTCGGGCCGCAGCCGGTACCACCGGCGCTGCGCGTCCTGGCGGACCTCGACCAGGCCCGCCTCGCGCAGCACCTTCAGGTGCTTGGAGACCGCAGGCTGGCTGAGCGCCAGCAGCCCGACCAGGTCCCCCACCGGACGTTCGGCACCCCGCAGCAGATCGAGGATCTGGCGGCGCCGCGGTTCCGCGAGCACCTGGAACGTTGTTTCCATTCGGGGAATATTACCGTCATGGCATATAACTCGTCAAGCAACCACCCGGGAGACGCGCCCGGGCGCTGGCACCCGATTCAGGCGGGCTTGCGGGCCTCGATCAGGAACCGCTTCGCGTAGCTGACGAAGGCGCCGTCGGCCTGGATGCGCTCGTGCAGGGCCGCGAGCCTGTCCCGGTACCGGGCGACGGTGAAGTCCGGGACGTTCCAGATCACCTTCCGCAGGAAGTAGACCACCGCGCCAATGTCGTAAAACTCGGCCCGCAATGACTCCGCACGCAGATCGGTCACGATCAGGCCCGCGTCCGCGGCGGCCTTGCGGGCCCGCTCCGGGGTGCGCCGGCCTCCACCGCCGGTGCCAGGCCCGCTGGCGGCGGGCTGGGGGCCGGTGATGAATTCCCGTAGCTCCGAAACCGTGCCGCTGCCGACCTGCTGGGAGAGGAAGGTGCCGCCGGGCCGCAGCACCCGGGCGATCTCGCCCCACCAGGTCTCCACCGGATGGCGGCTGATCACCAGGTCGAACACGTCGGGCCGCAGCGGCAGGCGCGGCTGGTCGTCGTCGGCGATCACCGCGACCCCGCGTGACCGCAGCCGCCGGGCGGCGATCCGGACGTTCGGCGGCCACGATTCCGTGGCGGCCATCCGGGCCGGCAGCGCCGGCATGGCGGCGAGCACCTCCCCGCCGCCGGTGCCGATGTCGAGGGCCGTTGATGCGCCAGCCAGCCGCTCCCCCGCCAGCCGCGCGTAACCCCAGGACGGACGCTGTTCGACCGCGCGGCCGTCGAGCCAGGAGAAGTCCCAGCCTCCAACGGCAACCGACTGCGCCTCGGCGACCAGGTCCTCGAAACCCCGCCGGCCGGTCACGGGCAAACTGTAGCCGCGGACGGCGCCGGCCCGGAGGACGCGACCGGCACTAGGGTTGGCCGGGTGGCTGGGCGAGCGATCTTGGTGACCGGCGCCTCCCGGGGCATCGGCCGCGCGGTCGCGTGGGCTTTCGCCGAGCGGGGCGAGCGCGTCGCGGTGCACCACCGGGACTCGGCCGCCCTGGCGGCCGAGGTGGTGGCTGGCCTGCCGGGCGGGGGGCACCTGGCGGTGCAGGCCGATCTCGCCGAACCGGACGCGGTCCGGCGGATGGTGGACGCGGCCCACGACCACCTGGGCGGCCTCGATGTGCTGGTCAACAACGCCGGCATCTACGTCGCGCACCCGATCACCGAGGTGTCGTATGAGCAGTGGCAGCAGCAGTGGAATGCCACCCTGGGGGTCAACCTGACCGGAGCCGCGAACGTGACCTGGTGCGCGGCCCAGTACATGGTCGCGGCGGGTGGCGGCCGGATCGTCAACGTGTCGTCGCGCGGGGCCTTCCGCGGCGAACCCGGCCAGCCGGCCTATGGGGCGAGCAAGGCGGGACTGAACGCGATGGGCCAGTCGCTCGCCCGGGCTCTGGCGCCGCATGGGGTCGCCGTCACCACGGTTGCCCCCGGCTACGTGGAGACGGACATGACCACCGAGCATCTCAACGCGGCCTCGGGTGACCGGATCCGCGCGGAGAGCCCGTTCGGGCGGGTCGCCCAGCCCGACGAGATCGCCGCCGCGGTGGTCTACCTGGCGTCACCCGAGGCGGAATGGGCCAGCGGCACCATCGTCGATCTCAACGGCGCCTCCTACCTCCGGCCATGAGGGCAGCCCTCCCCGCTGACGGGCAGCGGGCTCGCTCCCGCTGCCGGGCGCGATCTTCCTGGGTCAGAACCAGCGCCGCCGGCGGCCGGCCAGGAGCCGGATCACCAGGAAGACCACCACCAGCGGGATGATCGGGAAGAACGGGAATCCGCCGTGATAGTGCCCGTCGTGCGGCCCGCCCCAGAACCATCCGCCCATGCTCGCCAGGACCAGCCAGAACAGCAGGAAAGGCGCCAGCCGGACCAGCGGCCACGGCACCGGCCGAGGCGGTTGCGGCGGCTGGGGACGGGTGCTTGGCAGCGCCGGGCTGCCGGAGAAACGGGGTCGTACCGGTAGATCCCGGGTCAGGACCTGCAGCTCCCCCCACGTCTTCCCGGCGTAGGCAGCCGAGGTTCGCTCGTCGAACTCCTCAAGGGTCAGCCGCCCTTCGGTGTACTGCCCCCGCAGGATCTCGACGACCTGCTCCCGGTCCTGATCTGAGGCCCGCATTGAGTGATCGGTCGTCATGACTCCATAGTGCGCCTTGCCCTGGTCTGTGTCGTCCTACCAGGGGATGCTTCCGTGCTACTCCGCCGGAATGACACGCGATACCGGGGTGTGACGCGTCGCCGGGGAGGGTGCGGCCGTGTCCGGAAATACCGCCATCCCCTCGTGGCCGGGATCTTGCGGCGCGGCTCGTTCGTTAGGCTGTTGTGCTATGGGGGACGGTCCTAACCCGGCCATGCATCCGGCGAATCAGGAGCCCGCGAGCGACATGGACGAGGTTAAGCCCGGCACGGCTGACGCTGCTCCCGAGCAGCAGGCCATCGGGCGGCGCAAGCGGCACCGGCGCAGGGTCCTCGCCTGGACGGGCGGGGTACTTGCGGTCATCGTGCTGCTCGCGGCAACTGGCCTGTACCTGGTGTACCGCCACTTGAACCAGAACGTGCAGAGCCGCAATATCACCGGGCTGACCGGTCCGCGGGTCAAGGATCCCGTCCCCGGCGACCAGAACATCGTGGTGCTCGGATCGGACAGCCGGTCGGGGACAAACGGCCAGTACGGGAACCCGCAGGTCTACAGCAGCGCTGCGTCCGACACGCTGATGATCGTCCATCTCGCCGCCAACCGGAAGTGGGCCGAGGTGGTGTCCGTCCCCCGCGACTCCTGGGTGAACATCCCCGCCTGCAACATGGGCAACGGACAGACGTCGGACCCGCAGCAATTCAAGATCAACGAGGCGTTCACGCTGGGCTCGCTCTACGGGGACCAAGCCACCGGGGCCGCATGCACGATCAAGACCCTGCAGCAGAACACCGGCGTGCCGATCGATCACTTCGTTTCCATCAACTTCGGCGGCTTCAAGGACATGGTGAACGCGCTCGGGGGCGTCCAGGTCTGCACCAACCAGACGATCAACGACCCCGAGTCGCACCTCTACCTGCCGGCCGGCTACCACACGCTGAACGGCCAGCAGGCGCTCGGCTACGTCCGCGCCCGCTACACCCTCGGCAACGGCAGCGATCTCGAGCGGATCAGCCGGCAGCAGGCGTTCATGTCCTCGCTGGCCAGCCGGGCGGCCAGCGAGCTGTACAACCCGGTCGCGACCTATGGGTTCCTGAACGCCGCGACCAAGTCGGTGACCGTGGACAGCGGGTTCGGCGGCGTCCACGGCCTGTATGCGCTCGCCACCGAGCTCCGGGGCCTTCCGAAGAACAAGCTCACCTTCATCACCATGCCGACCTTCCCGCGTTCGGAAATCGACCCGACCGACACCGCGAACGTGATGTGGCAGCAGCCGCAGGCCAACGAGATCTTCACCTCGCTGCGCGACGACGTGCCCTTCAGCACCGTGGAAGCCCAGCAGCACTCCGGGCGCGGCAGCTCGGCGCGGGGGGCCGCGGACGACACGCCCGGCCCGGGTAGCGGGCCGGCTCAGGGCGCCGGGGGGACACCGAGCCCCGCGCCATCCCCGTCGGTAACCACCCGGTCCGGCGCCCAGAACATCTGCACCTGACCCGCGGCCATCCGGTGCCGGATCCGCAGCCGGAGGGGGCACTGTGCGCCTCCGCGCGGATCGTTAAGATCACGCCGTGCCCACGCTTGCGCGACCCGCAATCCCCCGGCGCTGGAGCAGCAGGCCCGGCCATCTCGTGCTCTGCGGCGACGACACGCTCGCCTTCCGGATGGCCGAGGAACTCACCACCCGCTACGGCGAAGAGGTGACCGTCATCGTGCCGTCGCGCGATGACGGCTACGGCCCCAGAATCGCCCGGCTGCCGAACGTCCGGGTGATCGGTCGGCCCGATCTGTCCGCCGAGACGTTCGAGGACGCGAACATCCGCACCGCGCGTGCCCTGGCCCTGCTGCACCGCGACGACATGGTGAACATCTACGCCGCGTTGCGCGCCCGGGAACTCAACCGGGGGCTGCGGCTGGTGGTCAACGTGTTCAACACCAGCCTGGGCTACCACCTGCGGCAGAGCCTGCCCGACTGCGCCGTGCTGGCCGCGGCATCGACCGCGGCGCCGTCGTTCGTCGCCGCCGCGCTCGACGAGCCCGCACCCAGCCATGTCCGGGTCGAAGGCCGCACGCTGTATGTGACCAGCCGGGACGACCTGGGCTCCGGACGGCTCGTCTGCGGCCTCGCCGAGCGCCAGGATTCCGGGTCACCGGGGATCCTTCCCGACGACCAGGGAAAGGCCGAACTCGTGCTCGCCGTCGCCGACGGCGCGCCGCGCGACCCGCTGCTGAGCCGCCGCCGCCACCCGGTCCGCGCCCTCCGCGCCGCGCTCCGGGCGCTGGTCACGCGCAAGCTCGGCGCCGCGTTCCTGGTGCTGTTCGCGGTACTGCTGGCCGGCTACGTGGTGCTGGTCGCCGGGGCCGGCTACTCGTGGACCAACGCGCTCTATCTGACGCTTCTCGACGCCGCCGGCGCGGCCGTGACGAACCCGGCGCTCAGTGCGCCCGAGCGGGTGGCCCAGGTGATGCTCACCTTCTGCGGGATGGCGTTCCTCCCGGTGGTCACCGCCACGATCGTCGGCGCGCGGCTGGGTGGGCCACGCAACAAGGGCCTCGACACGATGACCGACCACGTGATCGTGGTTGGCCTGGGCAAGGTCGGGACCCGCGTCGCCCTGCGGCTCCATGACCTCGGGCACCGTGTCGTCTGCGTGGACCTGAACGAGCGTGCCTTCGGCGCCGAATCGATGCGGCGGCGGAGGATCCCGGTGGTGGCCGGAGCCAGCGACGAAGCCAGCACGCTGCGCCGGGCCCGGATCGATTACTGCCGTGCTCTGGTCTGCGTCACCAGCCGGGACACCGTGAACCTGGAGACCGCGATGAACGCCCGCCGGCTCCGCGACAAGCTGCGGATCGTGCTGCGGTTGTTCGATGACGACCTGGCCGCGGCGGTGGAGGCCGACCTCATCGGCGGGGACGTCGTCTCCCGCAGCGTCTCCTATCTCGCCGCGCCCGAGTTCGCTGTCGCGATGCTGGAGCACCAGGTGCAGCAGACGATCCCGCTGGGCCGCCATGTCCTGCTGATCGCCGAGGTACCCGTCGAGGCCGACTCCGATCTGGACGGCCGTCCGGTGGAGGACGTGCACGAGGCCGGGCAGGCGCGGGTGATCGCGCTGCGGCGCCATCAGATCCGCGGCGTCGACTGGGCGCCGCACCCCGGGTACCTGCTCGCTACGAACGATCGGCTGATCGTGCTCGCCACCCGGGCCGGCCTCGGCCAGGTGCTCGGTCGCAGCACACAAGCCGCCCAGGCGAAAACGTCAATTGAACCCGTATAGCCACAAAGCGGTCCCGGCTCCGCGAACATGTGCCCCCGGCGCCTGCGGGCGCCGTTGGCACGCGGGTATCACCGCCCTTGTAGTGCGATAACGAATAACCGAAAGTTCGGCTCCGGGTACTCGCACGAATGGTGTTAGCAGAGTTACGCTTGGAATCGATCTTCCGTTCGGTTCTGCTGAGTCTCATGGGTGCTGGGGCTCGCGCGGTCCAGTGGAAGGATTGTCTGCACCTACCACTCTCCCCGCTGCCCGGGTACGCCGGCTGCAGCCGTCCGCCGGGTGAAACCAATCAAGGAGGAGATTATGAGCGTCTCCGAGGACAGCTCACCCGTTACCCCGGCCCCCGCACCCGTCGCCGATCCCGCTCCGCTCGGGCTTGCCGCGTTCGCGCTCACCACGTTCCTGCTGTCCGCGTCCAACGCCGGCTGGATGTCGAAGGCGACCACGTTCTCGTGGCTCGGCTACGCCCTGGCCTACGGCGGGCTCGCCCAGCTGCTGGCCGGCATGTGGGAGTTCCGGAACCGGAACGTGTTCGGCGCTACCGCGTTCGGCTCCTACGGAGGCTTCTGGATCGGCCTTGCCCTGTGGTTCCTCATCGTCGTGCGCAACAAGCCGATCGCCGCGCTTGCCGCGCCGACGGTCTCCAATTTGAATCACGACATCGCCTGGATCCTGCTGGCGTGGGCGATCTTCAACACCTACATGCTGATCTCCGCCATGCAGGTGAACGCCGCCGTGTTCGGGGTGTTCCTCACCTTGGAAGCAACCGAGATCATCCTGCTCATCGGGAACTTCCAATCCAGCCAGCTGGCGCCGACCACCACCATCAAGATCGGCGGCTACCTGGGCGTCGTCACCGCCGCGGTCGCGTGGTACACGTCCTGGGCTGGCGTGCTGAACGGCCTGCACGGAGGCCGGCAGATCCTGCCGGTCGGCAAGCCGTTCTTCCAGCGCGCGCTCACCACCTCGCGGGCGCATTGAGCCGCCGCTGAAACAGGCGAAAGGCCCGGCCGCCGGCACCCGGTGAGCCGGGCCTTTCGTATGCGAGCATCGAAACGGGCGGAAGGCCAGAAATCGCGGACCACGACGGAAGGGACGTCATGGAGATCGGAGTCGGGCTGCCGAACACGATTCCCGGTACCGAGGGACCAGCGCTGGTGGACTGGGCCCGCCGCGCCGAGGAGGCTGGCTTCAGCACGCTCGGGACGATCGGCCGCCTCGTCTACCCGAACTACGACGACCTGATCGCGCTGGCCGCCGCGGCCGCGGTCACCAGCCGGATCCGGCTCACGTCCGGGATCCTGATCGCGCCGCTGCACCTGAACGCGGCGCTGCTGGCCAAGCAGGCCGCCTCCCTCGACCGGCTGTCCGGCGGCCGGCTGGTGCTCGGCCTGGCTACCGGCGGGCGCGAGGACGACTACACCGCCAGCGGAATGACCACCCGCGGCCGGGGACGCCGCCTGGAAGAGCAGATCCAGGAGATGAAGCGGATCTGGAGCGGCGAGGAGCGGGGCTACGCCGGCGCCATTGGACCGGCCCCGGCCCGGCCCGGCGGCCCGGAGATCATCGTCGGGGGCATGGTCGAGGAGGCGTTCACCCGCGCGGCGCGATTTGGTGACGGCTGGTTCATGGGTGGCGGGACACCGGAGATGTTCGCCCGCGGAGTGCAGGCCGCGAACGAGGCCTGGCAGGCGGAAGGCCGCAGCGGCAAGCCGCGCTGTCTCTCGCTCGCCTATTTCGCGCTCGGCCCGGGGGCTCGCGAGCAGGCCGACTCCTACATCAATGACTACTACGGCTGGCTCGGCGACTTCGCCGGGCAGATCGCCGCCGGGGCCGCCGTTTCGGACGAGATGGTCCGCGGCTACCTCGGCGCCTTCGAGCAGGCCGGCTGCGACGAGCTCATTTTCTGCCCCACCTCCTCCGACGCCGGCCAACTGAGCCTGCTCGCCGAAGCCGTGCAGTAGCGCAGCGCAATCGTCCACATCGGCGCCCAGCAGGCGAATTGACGCATCCGCCGGCCCCGGTAGCGTGGATCACGCCCCCACCACTGTCCCCGCGCTTCAGGGAGGATTTCGCCGGGTGGACCTGAAGGAACGGCGGCAACTCGATGTCTCGCGGAAGATGGCCAAGGTCAAGGCCAAGGCACAGCCGTGGCGGGCGATCTTCGCCGCGTTTCTCGCCCTGGCGGCCGCGGTGACATCGCGCGCGGCGACCAGTTACGGCACCAGCTACGTCAATTCGCACCTGCCGCATACCGGCGTGCCGCTCAACTACCAGCTCATCGCCTACGGCGCGGCGACGGGCTTCGTCGTTTTCTCGTCGGCCGCGACCATCGGCCTGGCGGCCAAGGCGCGCGACGTTCTGCTCCCCCGCGTCGGCTCCGCGCATGCGGCAATGGTCCGGATCTTCCTGACGCTGGTCGGCGCGATCATCACGCTGATCGTCACGCTCGCGCTGTTCCGGCTGAACGTCGCGCAACTGGTTCTCGGGGGGACCCTGCTGGTCGCCCTTCTCGGCATCGCCTCGCAGCAGACGTTGGCGAACCTGTTCGCCGGGCTGGTGCTATTGGTCGCCCGGCCGTTCGGAGTCGGCGACTACGTCCGCCTCCAGTCCGGCACCATTGGCGGGCAGTACGAGGGAACCGTCATTGAGGTCGGCCTCACGTACGTCCGGGTCGATACCCGCGACGGCGTGATTTCGCTGCCGAACACCCAGGTGCTCAACGCCGTTGTCGGCCCGGTGAAATCCAGCCGTCCCGATCCGTTCGCGGACGGCTGAACCAGCATTACCCTGGCGGGTTCGCCGGCCGGGCGGCGCTCTTAAGCCCCGGTCCCGCTCGGTGGCCTCGAAACTGGAGACCACGCTGGCGGGGATGCGGCCCCGGTCACTCACCTCGATGCCGCGGTGCTTGGCCCAGGCGCGGATGTCCGCGCTGCGCTGCCGGTGCGCCATTGTGCGGCGCCGCCGCGGCGGCCTGCTCGCCTTGCGGCTCACCTCCAGATACGGTCCGAGCACCTGGTCCAGGCGCTCGTTGTGTTTCCGGCAGAGGTCGATTTCGAACTCGCGCCCGTCGATCCCGAACGCACGCGTCGTCTCCTGCCCCCGTGGAATGTCTTTGCCGTCGTAGTCACACGCATAGTGGACTGAAACCTTCTGCGCCACTCGAGTCCCCCTTCTCTTCCACCAATGTATCCAGCGAGACAGTCGGTAACCTCCCGATAACGATTAACTGCAACCGGCACAAGATCCGGCTATCCGGCCATCCGCCGCAGAGCGCCATCGGGGGCTGGCGCACGAGCCATCCCGCTGCGATGAGATGGGCGGCGACGGCCGATCGGCTGGCGGGTCTCCAGGGCGGCGCGCTCGGCCGCCGGGTCCGGGCAGTTGCGGTCGCGTACGGGCGCCGCCGGACCCACCGCGGCAGCGCGCCGGACCCACCGGAGCAGGGCGCCGGACGTACCGCGGCAGGGTGCCGGACCGGCCGGCGCCGTCCCGGCGATGGCCCGCCGATACCCCGATGGATGCCGGCCGCCAAAACCTGCCCGGAACGCTTCTATCGTGCTACGATATAACCACTCCCCGGGCCCGTAACCCCAGCGTCAGCCCCCGACCGAAATATCGTATAGCGATATATGATTGGCCGACATATAGGGACTGTCCGTGGCAACGGGCCCGGCCGGGGCCGGAAAAAGCCACCGGAGGGATTCCACGATGAAGCGTTATAAGTACCAGGCTCTGGTGACGCTGGACTCAGTGCACGACCGTGCCACCGAGGCCGCTCTTTCCGGCACCGCCTGCCGCATGGTGGTGCGAGCGGAGCACCCGGAGACGCACCGGCACAAGATCTTCAGCGCGCTGGTGAGCGTCAACGACGGTTCCGTGCCCCAGCCCACCGAGCATCCCGTGGTGCTGACCATGCGAGTGCTCGGCGACGACGTCGGCGACTATCTGCACCCGGGCGATCATTTTGTCCTGTGGCGGGGCGAGGACATCGGCACGGGCGTCGTTTCGCGCCGGCTATTCGTCTGACCCACTCCCGCCCCCGCGGGGGGCCGGTGCGGAGGTCGCCTCTCGGCGAACGGCGCAACGCGGCTCCAGCCGGACGGTATTCCGCGAAGGCAATTAGGTGCGGCCCGGGGGACCCAGCCGCACCGGCCAATCGTGCACAACAGCCGGGGCACGACCCGATGTTCCCGCGCCGGCCAATTTTTCTGCGGCACGTCGTGCGACGCTGGTGAGATGCGCCTGACGAAGATGATGCACAGCTGCGTGCGGCTCCAGCACGACGGTTTCACCGTCGCGGTCGACCCCGGGGGGCTTTCCGAATCCGGTGCCGCGGACGGGGCCGACGCGATCTTCATCACGCACGAGCATTTCGACCATCTGGAGGAACAGCGGCTTGCCTCCGCGGCGCGCAGCCGCCCGGGTGTGCAGCTGTGGACCTGCCGTTCCGTCGCCGACAAGCTCGGCGATCTTGCGATGCCGGTGCACGTGGTCGGGCACGGCGACGCGTTCGAGGTCGGCGGGTTCAGCGTCCAGGTGCACGGGGAACGCCACGAGATCACCCACCCCGACCAGCCGCCGGTGCCGAACATCGGTTTCCTCATCACCGGCCCATCGACGGCGCCCGGCGGGCCGCCTGCCACGACGCACACGCTCTTCCATCCCGGTGACGCCTTCACCGTGCCCGCATCCGCCGTCGGCACGCTGCTCGCGCCCGCGAGCGCGCCGTGGCTCAAGGTCCCGGAGGTGATCGACTACGTGCGCGAGATCGCGCCGCAGCGCGCGTACTCGATTCATGAGGGGCTGCTGAACGACGCCGGCCTCGGCCTCGTCGACGGCGTGCTGGCCGGCCTCGCGGCGGAACGGGCGGAAGCCGCGGGATCGGAAGTCCGCCGTCTCGCCGCCGGCGAATCCGTGGACCTGTGACCGCGACGGGATAGCCGGCCCAGCGTCGTCAACTTGACACGGAAAGTAACTGGCCAAGGCGGGGTAAACGGGGTAAACTAATTGCGTTGCGAACGATGTGCGACCCGGGATGCGCGAAGGGTACGGCCGGTGGCATCATTGCTCTCCGGCTCATCAAAGCGCAGCCCGCCCAGCAGGCAGGATCCGGGCGCCCTCCTCGCAATGCGGGGCACGGACGGCAGCGCCCTGGGGACACTGCTGCGGGAACACCGTGGCGGCATGGTGCGTTGCATCATTCGACGGGGCGAATGCTGCGGATCACGGTGCTCCTGGCGACGCGGACGTAGCGGTCGGCTGAGCCAGTGAACCGCGATCCAGGCACACCCCGTGATATTAGGCACTTGGTTGAGGTGATTGATTAATGTCTCAGGTACGTCGGCAGACTGCCGTCCTCCCCCGCCCGAGCTGGGGCTGGCAAGACGCTGCCGCGTGCCGTGGCGAAGATCTCGTGCTGTTCTTTGGCCCGGATGGCGAGCGGCAGCCGGAACGCGAGATCCGTGAGCGCAAGGCCAAGGCGATCTGCGCACGGTGCCCGGTACGCGCGGAGTGCCTCAGCTATGCCGTCGCGCGCCCGGAGAAGTACGGCACCTGGGGCGGCCTCAACGAAGACGAGCGCGCCTCCGAACGCCGTCGGCGGATGCGCCGGGCCAACGCCGCGTGACGCGCGGACATCGTGCCGCGGGTTTCCGCGGGCTCGCTGACCGGGAATTACGGACCGTCGTCTCTGCTGGCACGCAGCGCTTTCAGCACGTCGGCGTCGGTGAGCTGACTGAACGTCACATACCACTCCCCCACGGCGCGGAACGCCTGTGGCGCGGCGAGCACGAACACGTCATCGGCCTCGGCCGCGAGGTCAGCCGCCGACACCGGTGAACCCACCGGAACGGCCAGCACCGTCCGCGCGGCACCGGCGCCCCGCAGCGCCCGCAGCGCCGCGCGGGCCGTAGCACCGGTCGCCAGGCCATCGTCCACCAGGATCACTGCCCGTCCCCGCACCTCCGGCGGCGGGCGGCCGCCACGGTAGACGGCCACGCGGCGGTCCAGCTCGGCGCGCTCCTGTTCCACCACCGGCTCCAGGTCCTCCACCGTGAGCCCGAGCTGGCGCAGCAGGTACTCGTCAAACACCGGCTCGCCGCCTTCGGCAACCGCGCCCACCCCGAGTTCCGGCTGATTCGGATAGCCGATCTTCCGGGTGACCAGGACGTCGAGCGGCGCCGACAGCTCGCGGGCAACCTCGCGCGCCACCGCAACCCCGCCCCGCGGCAGCGCCATCACCAGCGGGGCGGCAAGCACAAGCCGGCCATCTGGCCCGGTGAAGTGCTCGCGAAGCCCCGCTCCGAGCATCTGCCCGGCTGCTCCGCGATCCGGGTAGGGCAGCTTCACGGCTGCCGCGGGATGCCCCCCCATCGTCACCACTCCCTGGGTCAGAGCACCAGCGGTTGACGCACCGCTCAATGCCCCGCATCGAGGCCCCGCATCGAGGCCCCGCATCGAGGCCGGCGTCGGTGCCGCTGTCGAGGCGATGTATCACCGCGCTTTTAGCAATACCCTCGCAGATGTGATCTGCACCGCCTGCCGGGAGCGTCAGCACGACGAATGTGCTGGTGGATCCTGGTGCGATTGCCAGCATCTGCCGCCGCTCCGGCCGGCCGAGCCAGTGCTGTCCTGGGTCCGCCAGGGCTAGCCGCTCCCGGGCACGCGGCCCGCGGGGGATCCGCGCGGGAATAGGACCGCGCGCACGGCCGTTTTGTGCCGTCATGAGCGCTGTGACCGCGGGCGGGGTGGCGGATTGGACCGGCCGGCCGCTGGCATGCGATCATTGTGCGATGACCGGCGCGGATCCTCTGCTCGTTGTGCGGAGGCATGTCGACTTTCTCCGCGTCCGCAGCGCACTGTGTCTGCGCATCCGCTGACTGCGACCTGAGCAGTCCCGGGCGCGTGCTGCGCTGGCATACCTGATCCCTGGTTCCGGGCCACCTGGCCCGCATGCCCCGCTGCCGTGCATGTGCCCGATGGCCCCCAGCCCGTAGCGAGCCCGTGAGCCGCATGAGACGAGGACCAGGACATGTCACCGGAATCTGCAACCGCATCACCCCCGAGGGCCCCTGCCCGGAGCCGGCCGCGGCGTGGCGAGGGCCAATGGGCACTTGGCTACCACGAGCCGCTGAACAAGAACGAGGAAGGCAAGAAGAACGACGACGGGCTGAACGTCCGCCGCCGGATCATCGACGTCTACTCCAAGCAGGGCTTCGACTCCATTGACCCGGCCGACCTGCGCGGCCGGTTCCGCTGGTACGGCATCTACACCCAGCGCCGGCCCGGCATCGACGGCGGGAAGACCGCCGTCCTCGAGCCCGAGGAACTGGACGACCGCTACTTCATGATGCGGATCCGCATCGACGGCGGGCAGCTGTCCAGCGAGCAGCTGCGGACGATCGCGGCCATCTCGCGCAGCTACGCCCGGGGCACCGCCGACGTCACCGACCGGCAGAACGTTCAGCTGCACTGGATCCGGATCGAGGACGTCCCCGCCATCTGGGACGCGCTGGAGGCGGTCGGCCTGTCCACCACCGAGGCGTGCGGAGACACGCCGCGGGTGATGCTCGGCTGCCCGCTGGCCGGCATCGACGCCGACGAGGCGATCGACGCCACGGCCGAACTGCGGGAGACAACGGACCGGTACATCGGCAGCCCGGAGTTCTCCAACCTGCCGCGCAAGTACAAGACGGCGATGAGCGGCTGCGCGTCGCAGTGCACGATGCACGAACTCAATGACGTCTCGTTCGTCGGCGTCATCGGGCCGGACGGGGAGCCGGGCTACGACCTGTGGGTCGGCGGCGGGCTGTCCACCAACCCGATGACCGGCAAGCGCCTCGGCGCTTTCGTCCGGGCCGGCCAGGTGCCGGAGGTCTGGGCCGCCGTGACGTCGGTGTTCCGCGACTACGGCTACCGGCGGCTGCGGCACCGGGCCCGGCTGAAGTTCCTGGTCGCCGACTGGGGACCGGAGCAGTTCCGCGAGGTGCTGGAGAAGTACCTGGGATACGCGCTGAGCGACGGCCCGGCCCCGCCGCCGCCGCGCGGCGGCCGCGACCACGTCGGGGTGCACCGGCAGCGCGACGGCCGCTACTACGTCGGCTTCGCCCCGACCGTCGGCCGGGTGTCCGGCGACACGCTGGCGCGGATCGCGGACCTGGCGGACGAATACGGCGGCGGCCGCATTCGCACCACCACCGAGCAGAAGATGGTTATCCTCGATGTGCCGGAGGACAAGGTGGACCCGTTGTCCGCCGAGCTTTCCGGCGCCGGGCTTGAGGTCCGCCCGAGCCCGTTCCGCCGGTCCACGATGGCCTGCACCGGCATCGAGTTCTGCAAGCTCGCGATCGTCGAAACCAAGCAGCGCGGGGCCGACCTGATCGCCGAACTGGAGCGCCGGATGCCGGAGTTCACCGAACCCGTCAGCATCAACCTCAACGGCTGCCCGAACTCCTGCGCGCGCTTCCAGACCGCCGACATCGGCCTCAAGGGCTCGCTCATCACGGGCAAGGACGGCCAGCAGGTGGAAGGATTCCAGATCCATCTCGGCGGATCCGTGGCCGGCGGCGACGGTTCGGGGTCCGGCTTCGGCCGGAAGGTCCGCGGCCTGAAGGCCACGGCCGAGGAACTTCCAGACTACGTTGAGCGCGTGCTCAGGCGGTTCAGCCAGACTAGGCAGCCCGACGAGTCGTTCTCCGCGTGGGTGGCCCGCGCGGGCGAGGAGGAGCTGAGGTGACCGAGCGCGCGATACCGTTCTACTGCCCGTACTGCGGCGATGAGGACCTTGAGCCGCGGGAGCAGGACGGCGGGTGGCACTGCCGCAGCTGCGCCCGTGCCTTCCGGCTCACTTTCGCCGGGATCGGGGCCGCCCGATGACGGAGGCTTCGGTGGCCATGCAGCAGTCCGCTGATCACGATGACGAGGCGCTGCGGGCCGTGGCGGAGGAGGCGGGCCGCAGGCTCGACGGCGCCCCCGCGGAAGACGTGCTGGCCTGGGCGGCCGAGGAGTTCGGCGACCGGATTTGCGTCACCTCCTCGATGACCGACACGGTCCTGGTCGACCTCGCGTCCCGGGTGAAGCCGGGCATCTCCGTGGTGTTCCTGGACACCGGGTACCACTTCGCCGAGACGATCGGCACCCGGGACGCGGCAGCGGCCGTCTACCCGGTGAACCTGATCAACGTCACGCCCTCGCGGACGGTGGCCGAGCAGGACCGGGATCTCGGCCCGCGGCTGTACGGGCGCAACCCCGACCTGTGCTGCCACCTGCGCAAGGTCGCTCCGCTGGAGCGGGCGCTGGAGCCCTTCGACGCGTGGATCACCGGCCTGCGCCGGGACGAGACGGAGGCCCGCCGCGACGCCCTCCCGGTGCAATGGGATCCGGGGCGCCAGATGGTCAAGGTCAACCCGATCGTCGGCTGGTCACAGCAGCAGGTGGACGCCTACGTGGAGGAGCGCGGGGTCCTCGTCAACCCGCTGGTCTACGACGGGTACCCCTCGATCGGCTGCGCGACGTGCACGCTGCGGGTCGAGCCGGGCGCGGATCCGCGCAGCGGCCGCTGGGCCGGGACGGGCAAGACCGAATGCGGCATCCACAGCTGACCGGCCGCCGGATCGACGCGGCGGAGACACCGCCGCCGCTGCTCGCGGTGGCGCACGGCAGCCGGGACCCCGCTGCCGCCGCGACCGTGCAGCAGCTTCTCGACCGGGTAGGTGAGCGGGCGGCGCTGCAGGGCTTCGCCGGCCTGCCGGTAGCGACGGCGTACCTGGATCACGCCGCGCCGTCGCCCGGGCAGGCGCTCGAAGCCCTGGCGGGACGGGGCGCCCGCACCGTTGTGGTGCTGCCGCTGCTGCTCACCGCGGGCTACCACGCGGCCTGCGACATTCCCGCCCTGCTGCGCAGTGCCGGGGGCACCCTGCCGGGACTGCGGATCCGCTACGGCGACACCCTCGGCCCGGACCGGCTGCTGATCGCGGCGCTGGAGCGGCGCCTGGCCCAGGCCGGCGTGCGGATCGGCGATGGCGGTACGGGGGTGGCCCTCGCCGCGGCCGGATCCAGCGACCCCGCGGCGGCCGCCGTTATCTCCCGGCTCGCGGCCGGCTGGCAGGCGCTGCGCGGCTGGCACTCGGTCGTGCCGGCGTATGCGTCGGCGGCGCGGCCCACCCCGGCGGAGGCGGTCGCCGCGCTGGCGGCGGATGGCGCGCAGCGGGTCGCGGTAGCGACCTACCTGCTCGCGCCGGGGCTGTTCGCCGACCAGGTGCGCGAGGCGTCCGTAGCGGCGGGCGCGACCGCGGTTTCCGGCGCGCTCGGGGCGGCGCCGGAACTGGCGGATCTGGTGCTCAAGCGCTACGCCGCGGCACTGGCCGGCATTCCCCGCGCCGCCGCGTTCACCGCCGCCTGATTCCGGCCCCGCACGGCGGCTAGGCAGCCGCACGCCGCCGCCCGGTACCACGTCGCGCGCGCGCCCCGTCGGGGCCGCACGGAGCCGCGGTGGCGTTACCGACGCCCGGGACCGGCTAAGGTTTTCGTCTGTGCGGTGCGCTGGGCGCCGCCGGAAGGAGTCGGATGCTCATCTGGCCGGGCAGTCCGTATCCTCTGGGCGCCAGCTGGGACGGCTCGGGGACCAACTTCGCGCTCTTCTCCGAAGCCGCCGAGCGGGTCGAACTGTGCCTGTTCGACGCCGACCGCGGCGGCGGAGAGGACACCGAAACACGGACCGAGCTGACCGAGCGTGACGGCTTCGTCTGGCATGCCTACCTGCCCGGGATCAGCCCCGGGCAGCGGTACGGGTACCGGGTGGACGGACCGTACGACCCCCCGGCCGGAGACCGGTGCAACCCCGCGAAGCTGCTGCTCGACCCCTACGGCAAGGCCGTGGAGGGCGAGATGCGCTGGAACGAGGCGCTGTTCTCGTACCACTTCTCCGACCCGGCACGGCTGAACAGGACCGACAGCGGGCCGTACATGCCGAAGAGCGTGGTGATCAATCCGTTCTTCGACTGGGGCGACGACCGCACGCCGCGGATTCCCTATCACGAGACGGTGATCTACGAGGCGCACGTCCGCGGCCTGACGCTGCGCCACCCGCAGGTACCCGAGGAGCAGCGCGGGTGTTACGCCGCCCTGGCGCATCCCTCGGTTATTGAGCACCTGCTGCGGATCGGCGTTACCACGGTCGAGCTGATGCCGGTGCACCAGTTCGTCCCCGAGCACAGCCTGGTCGCGCGCGGCCTGACCAACTACTGGGGCTACAACACGATCGGCTTCCTGGCGCCGCACAACGGCTACTCCTCCACCGGGCAGGCCGGCGAGCAGGTCCTCGAGTTCAAGGCGATGGTGAAGGCGCTGCACCAGGCCGGGATCGAGGTCATCCTCGACGTTGTCTACAACCACACCGCCGAGGCCGACCACATGGGCCCGACGCTGTGCTTCCGGGGCATCGACAACGCCGCGTACTACCGGCTGCGCGACGACGACAAGCGCTACTACCTGGACTACACCGGCTGCGGAAACAGCCTCAACGTCCGGCATCCGCATGCGCTGCAGCTGATCATGGACTCGCTGCGGTACTGGATCACCGAGATGCACGTGGACGGCTTCCGCTTCGACCTCGCATCCGCGCTCGCCCGCGAACTGCACGACGTTGACCGGCTGTCGGCGTTCTTCGACCTCGTCCAGCAGGATCCGGTGGTCTCGCAGGTGAAGTTGATCGCCGAGCCGTGGGATGTCGGCGAGGGCGGCTACCAGGTCGGCAACTTCCCGCCGCAATGGTCGGAGTGGAACGGCAAGTACCGCGACGCGACCCGCGATTTCTGGCGGGGGCAGCCGGGGACGCTGCCGGAGTTCGCGTCGCGGCTGGCCGGGTCGAGCGACCTGTACGAGGCAAGCGGGCGGCGGCCGTTCGCCTCGATCAACTTCGTCACCTGCCACGACGGCTTCACCCTCACCGACCTGGTCTCCTACAACGCCAAGCACAACGAGGCAAACGGCGAGCGGAACGCCGACGGCAGCGACGACAACCGGTCCTGGAACTGCGGGGTGGAGGGACCCACCGACGACCCGGCCATCAGCGACCTGCGCGCACGGCAGAAGCGGAACTTCCTCGGCACCCTGTTCCTGTCGCAGGGCGTGCCGATGCTGCCCGCCGGGGACGAGTTCGGCCGCACCCAGCAGGGCAACAACAACGCCTACTGCCAGGACAACGAGATTTCCTGGGTGGACTGGGACGACGCCGACACCGGCCTGCTCGACTACGTCCGGACGCTGTCCTGGCTGCGCCGCAGCCATCCGGTGTTCCGGCGGCGCCGGTTCTTCCAGGGACACGCCGGCGGCGGCAGCGCCGACCCCGCCGACATCGCGTGGCTCACCCCGGGCGGCCGGGAGATGACCGATGGCGACTGGAACAACCCGGAGGCCAGGGCGGTCGCCGTGTTCGTGAACGGACAGGCCATCAGCGAGGCCGGCCCCCGCGGCCAGCACATCGTGGACCAGTCGTTCCTGCTGCTCGTCAACGCCGGCGCCGAGGAGATCACCTTCACCCTGCCGGGGCCGCGCATCAGCGAGTCCTGGGAGGCGCTGATCGATACCGCCGCCAGCCCCGCCACCGGAGACGGCAGCGGCCGTGGCCAGGCGGAGCATCCGGAGCTCGCCCCCGCAGCCAAGGTCAAGGTGGCCGGCCGTTCGATGCAGATCCTGCGCGGGCCGGTCCCGCCCGGAGCGGACGACAGCGCGCCGATACCCGCCCAGCTCAACCCCGGTTTGCGCTGGCCGCCGTGACGCTCCCATTACCGGTCACCCGCCCGCGATCTGGTTGACTAGCTGATCGTGCGACGGATCTACCCTGCTGGCGCCGCCGGAGGCGCCGTTGACCGGGCGGACGAACTCGCGGCCGCGTACGCGTATCCGGGGACCAGCGAGCCCTGGGTCCGCGCGAACATGGTCGCCAGCGCCGACGGCGCGGTGACGGTGAAGGGGCGCTCGGGCGGGCTGTCCAGCGATGGGGACCGGCGGATTTTCGGCACCCTCCGCGGTTTGGCGGACGTGATCCTGGTCGGGGCCGGAACGGCGCGGACAGAGGGTTACGGTCCGGCCCGGCCCCGTGAGTCGTGGAAGGCGCTGCGTCAGGGCCGGCCGCCCTCCCCGCCGATCGCGGTCGTCACCCGGCTGCTGGACCTGGACCTGTCCGGGACCCTGTTCACCGGCGCGCCCGCGCACGCGCGGACGATCGTGATGACCACCGAGCGGGCGCCCGCGGACCGCCGGGCCAGGGCGGCTGAGTACGCCGAGATCGTGATAGCGGGCCCCGACCGGGTGGAACCCGCAGCGGCCATCTCGGCGCTGGCCGACCGCGGATTCACCCGGGTCCTCACCGAGGGCGGGCCACGCCTACTCGGTCAGCTCACCGCCGCGGAACAGGTGGATGAGCTCTGTCTCAGCATCAGCCCGATGCTGGTGGGCGGCGACGCGTGCCGGGCGGTGACGGGCGGGATCATCCCGGAGCCGTGGCAGCTGCGGCTGGAGCACGTTCTGGAGCAGGACGGGTCACTGTTCTGCCGGTACATCCGGGAGCGTTGAAGGAGACGGGAGACCATGGCAGTGCACCGCAGAGACCACACGGACCCCAAGCGCGGGGGCGAGCTGGACATCAACCCGATCTACGTGCGGCTGGCGGGCACCGAGGTCCCCCGGTACCGGATCCCGGATGGCGGGATGCTGCCCGACACCGCGCTCCAGGTGGTCCGCGATGAGCTGGTGCTCGACGGCAACGCCCGGCTCAACCTGGCCACCTTCGTCACCACCTGGATGGAGCCGCAGGCCGCGCAGCTGATGGCCGAATGCTTCGACAAGAACATGATCGACAAGGATGAGTACCCGCAGACGGCGGAGCTGGAGCGCCGCTGCGTCAGCATGCTCGCCGAGCTGTGGCACGCCCCGGCCGGGAGCGACGCGCCGGGCTGCTCCACCACGGGGTCGAGCGAGGCGTGCATGCTCGGCGGGATGGCGCTGCTGTGGCGGTGGCGCGCCCGCGGGGCCGCCGCAGGCGGGGGCAGCGCGCGACCGAACCTGGTGATGGGCTCGAACGTCCAGGTGTGCTGGGAGAAGTTCTGCCGTTACTGGCAGGTCGAGCCCCGGAAAGTGCCGATGGAGCGCGGCCGGCTGCATCTGCGCGGCGCCGAGGCCGCCGCGAACTGCGACGAGAACACCATCGGCGTGGTGGCGATCATGGGATCCACGATGGACGGTAGCTACGAGCCCGTCGCCGAGATCAGCGCCGCGCTCGACGGGCTGCAGGACTCCACCGGGCTGGACGTCCCGGTGCACGTCGACGCGGCGTCCGGCGGGTTCGTGGCGCCGTTCCTGCAGCCGGAACTGGAATGGGATTTCCGGGTGCCGCGGGTCCAGTCCATCAACGCCTCCGGGCACAAATACGGGCTGGTGTACCCCGGCGTCGGCTGGATCGTCTGGCGCGACGCCCCGGCACTGCCCGAGGACCTGGTGTTCCGGGTCAACTACCTGGGCGGGGAGATGCCCACGTTCGCGCTGAACTTCTCCCGGCCCGGCGGGAACGTCGTCGCGCAGTACTACAACTTCCTCCGCCTGGGCTACAGCGGGTACGAGCGGGTGCAGCGCGAATGCCAGCAGGTCGCCAAGCACCTGGCTGCCAAGATCGCGGCGATGGGGCCGTTCGAGCTGCTGACCGACGGCAGCGACCTGCCGGTCTTCGCGTTCAAGCTGCGTGACGACAGTGACGGCACGGCCGGCTACAGCGTGTTCGACCTGTCCGAGCGACTGCGGATGCGCGGCTGGCTGGTCCCCGCCTACACCTTCCCGGAAAACCTGCAGGACGTCGCGGTGATCCGGATTGTCGTCCGTAACGGCTTCAGCAGCGACCTCGCCGACCTGCTGCTGGACGATATCCAGAAGCAGTCAGAGGCGCTCGCGGCGAACCCGAATCCGAACGTGCCGCTCGTCCCGGGGAAGACCCGCGAGTCGTTCCGCCACTAGCGCGGCGGATGCTGCGCCGCTTAGGCGCTGACCGGCGGTTCGGGCCGCAGCTTCTTCAGCGCCTCGGCGAGGATCGCGTCGCCGTCGGCGTCGCTGCGCCGTTCCTTCACGTAAGCCAGGTGCGTCTTGTACGGCTCGGTGCGCGGCGGCGCCGGAGGGCGCTGCTCGTCGCGGCCAGCCGGAAACCCGCAGCGCGGGCAGTCCCAGGTCTCCGGGACAGCGGCATCGCTGGCAAAGCTCGGACGTGTCTCATGCCGGTTCGAACACCAGAATGACACGCGGACGCGCGGCGCGGACTCCCCCCGCTCTGCCTCGCCCATCGGCCCTGCGCCAACCCGGCTTCCCCGGATTGCGTTGCCACTACCCACGGATCACCTCTTGCTTCGATTACCTGGCGTGCCGTGTCCGGCAGCCGATGGGCCGTTTGTGGTGGTGCTCGCGCGCTTACGCGAGCATGGTCAGCGGTTGATCAGAACGCTGAGGACGACGACGCATGCGAACCAGATAACGCCGAAGAAGATCGTGAGGCGATCCAGGTTCCGCTCGACGACCGACGACGCGGACAGCGATGAGGTGACACCGCCGCCGAACAGATCGGACAGGCCGCCGCCCTTTCCCTTATGCAGGAGGACGAGCAGCATCATCAGCACGCTCGTGATGATGAGGATGACCGAGAGCGCCGTGACGACCAAAGCCTAGACCGTGCCTTCTCTTCCAGCTTCCGATTCACCAATATGCACGAGGTTACTTCGAAACCCCGGCGGGATCAGCCAAAACGGGCCGACCGACGGCGGCCGCGAACTCGCCCGCCGCGCGGCGCCGACCCTGTCACGACAGTTCCCGGTACCGGCAGATCTTGGCGAAATCGGCGGCGTCGAGGCTGGCCCCGCCGACCAGCGCCCCGTCGATATCCGGCTCCGCCATGATCGCGGCGATGTTATCCGGTTTGACCGATCCGCCATACAGGATACGCGCCTGGGCGGCCACCACCTCGCCTCGACCCGCCGACAGCCGCTCCCGGATCGCGCCGCACACCTCCTGCGCGTCTTCGGGCGTCGCGACCTCGCCGGTTCCGATGGCCCACACCGGCTCATAGGCGTACACGATGCCGGCGGACTGCTCGGCGGTCACCCCCTCCAGCGCGCCGTCGAGCTGGCGCAGCGTGTGGCCGACCTGCTCACCGGCCCGGCGGACCTCCAGGCCCTCCCCGATGCACAGGATCGGGACCAGCCCGTCCCGCAGCGCCGCCTTCACCTTGGCGTTGACGAGCTTGTCGTCCTCGCCGTGGTACTGCCGCCGCTCGGAATGGCCGATGATCACGTACCGGCAGCCCAGCTTCGCGAGCATCGGCCCGGACACGTCGCCGGTGTAGGCGCCGGCCTGGTGCGGGGACAGGTCCTGCGCGCCGTAGGTGAGGCTCAGCTTGTCGCCGTCCACCAGCGTCTGGACGCTGCGCAGCGCGGTGAACGGCGGCAGCACCGCCACCTCGGTCGCGTCGAAGTCGCGTTTTTTCAGGGTGAAGGCGAGCTTCTGGACGAGCGCGATCGCCTCGAGATGGTTGTTGTTCATCTTCCAGTTGCCCGCCATTAGCGGCTTGCGGTCAGCCACGAGGCGCCTGCGGATCGGCGAGAGCAGCCAGGCCGGGAAGCTCCTTCCCCTCCAGGAATTCGAGGCTGGCGCCGCCGCCGGTGGAGATGTGCGAGAACTTGTCCTCGGTGAGGCCCAGGCTGCGGACGGCCGCCGCGGAATCGCCCCCGCCGACGACGGTGAGCCCGCTGACCCGGCTGATCGCCTGCCCGACGGCCTTGGTGCCGGCGGCAAACGCCGGGAACTCGAACACCCCCATCGGCCCGTTCCAGAACACCGTCTTGGCATCGGCGAGCCTCGCGGCGAACAGCTCGCAGGTCGCCGGCCCGATGTCGAGGCCCTCGCGGTCCGCCGGGAACGCGGTCACCTGGATGACGTCGTGCTCGGCGTCCGCGGAAAGGTGGGTGGCGGCGACGATATCGACGGGGAGGACGATCTCCACGTCGCGGGCCGCCGCCTCCTCCATCACCTCGGCGACTCGCGGGACCTGATCGGCCTCCAGCAGCGAGTTGCCGACCTCGTAACCCTTCGCCGCCAGGAACGTGTACGCCATCCCCCCGCCGATCAGCACCCGGTCCACCGAGGAGAGCAGGTTGCCGATGACGCCCAGCTTGTCCGAGACTTTCGCGCCCCCGAGCACCATCACGTATGGCCGGTCGGGGCTGCTGGTGAGCCGGCGCAGTACCTCGACCTCGGCACGGACCAGGTCGCCCGCCGCGTGCGGCAGCCGTAGCGGCACGTCGTAGACGCTGGCGTGCCTGCGGTGCACCGCGCCGAAGCCGTCACCGACGTAGCACTCGGCGAGGGCGGCGAGCTGGTCGGCGAACGCGCCGCGGACCGCGTCGTCCTTGCTGGTCTCGGCGGGCTCGAAGCGGAGGTTCTCCAGCAGCGCGACGTCGCCGTCGCGCATGCTGGCGGTCGTGGCGCGGGCGCTGGGACCGGTGACGTCGGTGGCGGCGGGGACCGGCCGCCCGAGCAGCTCCCCCAGCCGCGCTGCCACCGGCCGCAGCGACAGCGGGCCGGCAGACCGTTCGGCGAAGCTCGCGCCCTCGGGCCGGCCCAGGTGGGCGCACACGATCACCCGCGCTCCGCGGCCGGCCAGCTTGGTGATCGTCGGCATGGCCGCGCGGATCCGGCCGTCGTCGGTGATCCGGGGACCGCCGGGCGCGGACGCGTCCAGTGGCACGTTCAGGTCCGACCGGACCAGCACAGGCCGCCCGGCAACGTCAAGATCGTCAATACTTTTCATTGGCTGCAATCGTTACGGGGGCGGCTGGGCAGCCGGACGGCAGCGCCGGCTCGAGCGCCGGGACGCTCAGAGCCGGGACCCTACCAGGCGGACGACGTCGGCGATCCGGTTCGAGTAACCCCACTCGTTGTCGTACCAGCCGATCACCTTCGCCTGGTCACCGAAGGTCATGGTGAGCGACGCGTCGAAAATGCAGGAGTACGGCGTGCCGACGATGTCGGAGGACACGATCGGATCCTCGGTGTAGTGCAGGTATCCCTTCAGCGGCCCGTCCGCCGCGGCCTTGTACGCGGCGTTGACGTCGTCCCGGCTCACCTCGCGGGAAAGCTGCGCCGTCAGGTCGGTCACCGAACCGTCCGGCACCGGAACGCGCATCGCCATCCCGTCCAGCTTCCCGGTCAACTCGGGCAGGACCAGCGCGGTCGCCTTCGCGGCGCCGGTGGTGGTGGGGATGATGTTCTGCGCGGCGGCGCGGGCGCGGCGCAGGTCCTTGTGCGGGAAGTCGAGGATCACCTGGTCGTTGGTGTAGGCGTGCACGGTGGTCATCAGGCCCTTGACGATCCCGAAGCTGTCCAGCAGCACCTTGGCCAGCGGCGCCACGCAGTTGGTGGTACACGATGCGTTGGAGATGACCGTGTGCTTCGCGGGGTCGTAGGCGTCGTCGTTCACGCCCATCACCAGGGTGAGGTCTTCCCCCTTGGCGGGCGCCGAGATGATCACCTTCTTGGCGCCGGCGTCGACGTGCTTGCGCGCGTCCTCGGCCTTGGTGAACCGGCCGGTGGACTCGACGACGACGTCCACGCCGAGGTCCCGCCACGGCAGCGCCGCGGGATCCCGTTCGGCGAGCACCTTGATCGACTGGCCGCCCGCCTCGATGTGGTCGCCGGCCGCGCGCACATCCTGGCGCAGCGTCCCCAGCACCGTGTCGTACTTGAGCAGGTGCGCGAGCGTAGCGGTGTCGGTCAGGTCGTTCACCGCCACGATCTCGATCTCGGATCTGGCGGCCGCGCCGCCCGGGCCGGTGCTGTCAGCGGCATTGACGGTCCGCCAGAAGTTACGCCCGATTCGGCCGAAGCCGTTCACCCCAACGCGGATGGTCACGGCACTTGTCTCCCGTTCTCCTGTCTTGCGATAGCCATCTTCGAGCCTATCGGACACGCTCGGGTCGCCACGTCCGCGCCAGCGACGGGGCGCGCCAGGTCCGGGCCGTTGACCAGGTGGAACAACCGGCGACGCGGGGCTACGGTGCGAGCATCTCGGGGGTAAGGCTCGCCTCGGTGCCCGGGAGGCCCAGGTCGGCGGCCCGGCGGTCCGCCATCGCCAGCAGACGGCGGATCCGCCCGGCGATCGCGTCCTTGGTCAGCGGCGGGTCGGAGAGCTGGCCAAGCTCCTCCAGGCTGGCCTGCCGGTTCGCGAGCCGCAGCTTGCCCGCGACCCTGAGGTGCTCGGGTGCGTCGTCGCCGAGGATCTCCAGCGCACGCTCCACCCGGGCACCGGCCGCGACCGCCGCCCTCGCGCTGCGCCGCACGTTCGCGTCGTCGAAATTGGTGAGGCGGTTGGCGGTGGCCCTGACCTCGCGCCGCATCCGCCGTTCCTCCCACGCCAGCACGCTGTCGTGCGCACCGAGCCGGGTGAGCAGCGCGCTGATCGCGTCGCCGTCGCGGACGACGACCCGGTCCACTCCCCTGACCTCACGCGCCTTCGCATGGATACCGAGCCGCCGCGCCGTCCCCACCAGCGCCAGCGCGGCCTCGGGCCCCGGGCAGGTAACCTCCAGCGCCATCGACCGGCCCGGTTCGGTGAGCGAGCCATGCGCGAGGAACGCCCCCCGCCATGCGGCCTCCGAGTCGCACGCCGGGCCGGCGACGACCTGCCGCGGAAGGCCGCGGACCGGGCGCCCGTGCCCATCCACGAGGCCGGTCTGCCTGGCCAGGCTGTCGCCGTCGCGGTAGACCCGGACCACGTAGCGGTTTCCCTTGCGGATACCGCTCGGTGCCAGCACGACGAGGTCCGACTGGTGCCCGAAGACCTCGGCGATGTCCTTGCGCAGCCGCCGCGCGGCCGCGCCCGTGTCGAGTTCCGCCTCGATCACGATGCGGCCGCCCGCGATGTGCAGCCCGCCGGCGAAGCGCAGGAGCGTCGATACCTCCGCCTTCCGGCAACACGACTTAAGGATCTTGACCCGGCTCAGCTCGTCCTTCACCACGCCGGTCATCGCCATCGGCCATCATCCCCCATCGAACATCTCTGCGTAGGCGGCGGCGAGCCGCCGCGGGTCGTGCCGCGGAGACCCGTCCGCCATCGCGAGGTCGGCCAAAAGCAGCTTGCCGCCGAGCAAGCCGGCCGCCTTCTCCAGGTCCCCGGTCCCGCCGACCACCGTCCCCGTGTCGGCCAGCACCACGTCCACCGCGAACGCGGGCGCGTGCTCAGAAAGCACCTCCAGATGTGTGTGCGGGAAGAACCCATCGGTCTCACCTGGCTGGGGGGCGAGGTTGAGCGCGACCACCCGGCGCGCCTCGGTGGCAACGAGCGCCTCGGCGAGCTCCGGCACCATCAGGTGCGGCAGCACGCTTGTGAACCACGACCCTGGCCCCAGCACCACCCAGTCCGCTTCCCGTACCGCGGCAACCGCCTCGGGGCACGCCGGCGGGCCCAGCGGTATCAGCGAGATGGACCGTACCCGGCCGGGCGTGCTCGCACACGCGACCTGCCCGCGGACGGTGCTTATCTCGTTCGGCCGGCCCGGATCGGCGCCCTCCACCTGGGCGGCGATGTCGATCGGCACCGACGCCATCGGGAGCACGCGGCCGTGCGCGCCGAGCAGGCGGCCGACCCAGTCCAGGCCCGCGACCGTGTCGCTGAGCAGCTCCCACAGCGCGACGATCAGCATGTTGCCCACGGTGTGGCCGGCCAGCTCGCCGCTGCCGCCGAATCGGTGCTGGACGACGCGGCTCCAGGTTTGGCCCCAGTCATCGTCACCGCACAGCGCGGCGAGCGCCATCCGCAGGTCGCCCGGGGGGAGCACGTCGAGCTGGCGGCGCAGGCGGCCGCTGGAGCCGCCGTCGTCGGCGACGGTGACGACCGCAGTCAGGCGGCTGGTTACCCGCCGCAGCGCGGACAGCGAGGCGAAGAGCCCGTGCCCTCCGCCCAGCGCGACAACTCTCGGTTCCGTTGCCATCGCGCCGGGGCTACTCGCGGCCTAGATCACGGTGCTCGACCTGGACATCGCCCACGGCCTCACCCAGCCAGGCGCCAAGTTCCTCGGCGATCGCCACGCTCCGGTGCTTGCCGCCGGTGCACCCGACGGCGAGCGTCACGAAACGCTTGCCCTCCCGTTCATAGCCGGACAGCAGCAGCCGCAGCACGTCGCGATAGGAGCTGAGAAACTCGGTGGCGCCGGGCTGGCCGAGCACGTAGTCGCGGACCGGGCCGTCCAGCCCCGACAGCGGCCGCAGCTCGCTGATCCAGTGCGGATTGGGCAGGAACCGGCAGTCGACGACCAGGTCCGCGTCCACCGGCAGGCCGTACTTGTAGCCGAACGAGACAACGTTCACCCGTACGCCGTGGTCCGCCCCGTCGGTGAACACGCTGCGCATCCGGTCACGCAGCTCATGCACGTTGAGCGCGGAGGTGTCGAGGACCAGGCCGGCCTCCTCGCGGACGCCGCTCAACAGCGCGCGCTCGGCGGCGATGCCGTCGACCACCCGGCCCTCGCCCTGCAGCGGGTGCGGCCGGCGGACGCTCTCGAACCTGCGGACCAGCGTCGCGTCGCTGGCCTCGAGGAACACCACCCGGGGCCGCACGCCCCGGGCAGCCAGCTCGCCGATGGTCGTTTTCAGGTCCGCGGTGAAGGGGCGGCTGCGGACGTCCACCACCACGGCGATCCGCGGGACCGACCCGTGGGAGCGTACGGCCAGGTCGACCATCGTGGGCAGCAGCTCCGGCGGAAGGTTGTCCACCACGAACCAGTCCAGGTCCTCCAAAGACTTCGCCGCCGTGCTACGCCCGGCACCGGACATGCCGGTGACGACGACGATCTCCGGCAGGTCGTTGACCGCGGGGCCGCCGTTCGACAAGCTCGCCGCGGAGCCGGCCGCCGGAGCGCCCGCCGGCGTGGCCGGTTCCGTAACCTCCGGGGTGCCAGCCGACCCGGCGGCCGACGGGGCGGCCGATGGGGCGGCCGGCTCGGTAACCGCCGGGCTGGCCGGGCTGGCCGGGGTGCCAGCCGGGGTGCCGGCAGCCGGGGGCGCCGCGGCGCCGCCCGGCCGGCTGCTGTCCTGTTCGTCGCTGCTCATCTGCGCGCGCCATCCGTGTCGTTCATCTGCCTGAACCCCCCATCGCCCCGTCGGTCCCGGCGCGGCTGCCGCCGTGCCCATCGCGGCGGAGCGCCGCCATCACCGACTCGGCGAGCCGGGGACCCATCCCCGGCAGCCCGGCGATCTCCTCCACCGTTGCCTCCCGGATCCGGCGGACCGACCCGAAATGCCCGAGCAGCGTGGCTCGCCGGGCAGGTCCCAGACCCGGCACGCCGTCGAGCTCGCTGACGGTCAGCGCCTTCGACCTTTTTGCCCGGTGGTACCTGATCGCGAACCGGTGTGCCTCGTCCCGTATCCGCTGGAGAAGGTAAAGTCCCTCGCTCGTGCGCGGCATGATCACCGGCGAGTCCTGTCCCGGCAGCCAGACCTCCTCGAGCCGCTTGGCCAGTCCGCACACGGCCACGTCCTCGATTCCTAGCTCGCTGAGGGCGAGCGCGGCGGCTGCGGCTTGGGCGGGACCGCCGTCGATCACCACCAGGCCGGGCGGATACGCGAACCGGCGTTCCCGGGCGGAAACCTCCGGGGTGTGCTCGGCACCGTTGCCCGGACCGGACTGGCCGAGTGTGTCGAGTTCCCCGGTCTCCTCCCGTTCCTCCAGGTAGCGGCGGAACCGCCGGGTGATCACCTCGTGGATCGCCGCCACGTCGTCCTGGCCCTCGGTGCCGCGGATGCTGAACCGGCGGTACTCGCCCTTGCGCGCCAGGCCGTCCTCGAACACCACCATCGACGCAACGATGTTGGTGCCCTGAAGATTCGACACGTCATAACATTCGATCCGCAGCGGCGCTTCGTCCAGCCCGAGCGCGTCCTGTATCTCCTGAAGGGCACGGCTGCGGGTGGTCAGGTCGCTGGCCCGGCGGGTCTTGTGCAACGCGAGCGCCTCGCCCGCGTTCCGCGCCACCGTGGCGAGCAGATCCCGCTTGTCGCCGCGGCGGGGAACCCGCAGCGCGACGGGCCCGCCGCGCCGGGTGGACAGCCACTCGCTGACCGTCTCCGCGTCGCCTGGGAGCTCAGGCACCAGCACCTCACGCGGGACGCTGGACCCGGCCGCACGGCCGGCCCGGCTGCTGGCATCCAGGCCCCCGCTGTCACCCCGGCGGCCCTTGCCCGCGCCAGGTTTCCGGCCACTGCCGCCGGTGCTGTTCCAGCCACCATCAGGCGACGCGTAATCATCGCCGTAGACCTGGCCGAGGAAGTGCTCGACCAGGTCACCGGTGCTGAGGTCCTCGACCTTGTCCACCACCCACCCGCGCTGGCCGCGCACCCGGCCGCCGCGGACGTAAAACACCTGGACGGCCGCCTCGAGCGGATCCTCGGCGAGCGCGATCACGTCGCAGTCGGTGCCGTCGCCCAGGACCACCGCCTGCTTTTCCAGCGCACGCTGCAGCGCCTGGATATCGTCACGGAGCCGGGCGGCACGCTCGAATTCCTCGGCGGCGGCCGCCGCACGCATCTGCCGTTCCAGGCGGCGGATGAACCGGTTGGTGTTCCCGGCCATGAAGTCGCAGAAGTCCTCGGCAAGCTGCCGGTGCTCGTCGGCGTCAATCCGGCCCACGCACGGAGCCGAGCACTTGGCGATGTACCCGAGCAGGCACGGCCGGCCGATCTGCCCGGCCCGCTTGAACACACCGGCGCTGCAGGTCCGGACCGGGAATACCCGCAGCAGCGTGTCCACGGTCTCGCGGATCGCCCAGGCGTGCGCATACGGCCCGAAATAGCGCACGCCGCGCCGCTTGGCGCCGCGCAGCACCAGCACCCGCGGGTAGTCCTCGTTCAGCGTCACGGCCAGGTAGGGGTAGCTCTTGTCGTCCCGGTAACGGACGTTGAAGCGCGGGTCGAACTCCTTGATCCAGGAGTACTCCAGCTGCAGCGCCTCGACCTCGGTGCCGACGATCGTCCAGTCCACACCGGCCGCGGAGCGCAGCATCGCCTGCGTCCGCGGGTGCAGGCCGGCGACGTCCGCGAAGTAGGAGTTCAGCCGGGAGCGGAGGTTCTTCGCCTTCCCCACGTAGATAACCCGCCGGTGCGTGTCGCGGAACCTGTACACACCCGGCGCCTCGGGAATGGAGCCCGGGGCCGGACGGTACGTCACCGGATCAGCCACGGAGTAACTCTAGTAGCGATCCCAGGCACCCGCGGCGCCGCGAATGCCCGACCAGGAAACGTCTGCTCTGCTGCAACGGAAGTGACGGGCGCGCCGTCATAGTGGTGGAACCGAGAGTTCCGGGGAACCACCGCGCGTAACGAGAAGGGACGGCAGGCCTAATGAATCCAGGCGGCCCCGCGGCGCGCGCGTTGCTGGCTGCGCTACCGGCGCTGGCGATCCTGGCGGCCGGTTGCGGATCTTCGGCGCAGCCGGCCGGGACTGGCGGCTCAGGGCCGCCAGCCAGCACCCCCGTTTCCACCGCCACGCGTTCGCCCGGCGCCGGGAATTCCGCCGCGCCCGGGGCCGGCGGCGGAAACGCCGCCGGGCCATGCGCCACCACCGCGCTCAGGGCGACGCTCGGACCGGCCAGCGGCACGGCGGGAAGCGTCTACCTCCCGATCAGGTTCACCAATACGTCCCGGGCCCGCTGCACGCTGACCGGCTATCCGGGGGTCTCGTTCGTCACCGGGCCATCGGGCAGCCAGATCGGGAACGCCGCGAGCCGGATTCCGCTGCCGTCCGGCCCGGCCCGGACGTTTACCCTCGCACCGGGCGCCGTCGGGAACGCGGTGCTGCAGATCGCCGACCCGGGCAACTACCCGAGGTCACGCTGCCAGCCTGTCAGCGCGCCGTATCTGCGCGTCTACCCGCCGGGCCAGACCGCGGCGCTCTATGTGAAGAACGCCTCCAGCCTCGGTGCGTGCGCGTCCACAAGCGTCACGATCTTGCACATCGAGCCCGCTCAGCCGGGCGGCAGCCCGGCCGGCGGAGCCTGATCAGCCCGGCGGGACGACGTCGGCGTCGGCGCCCATCTCGTCGCGCAGTCGCCGGCGGAAGCTCTCCTGCAGTTCGGCGCCCCATGCGTAACCGCCCGGCAGCCGGACCGCTTCAGCGAGCGCATCGTGCAACTCCCGCCCGGGGTTTCCGCTGCGGGTGTAGGACACGGCGACGACCGCGTACATGTGGTCGAGCGCGGCGAACAGCTCGCCGGCCAGCAGCGGCAGCGTGCCGTGGCACACCGCGGACTCCAGGAACCCCTCCCACCACGGCCGCGATCCGCCGGTACCGGCTCCGGCCTCGAACGACCGGCGCAACCGGGCATGCACCGCCCCCGCTACCTCCGGGTCCGGGTCATCCAGGCCCCACCGCCACGCCTGGGCCGCCTCGGCGTCGCGGTCGCGCAGCGGCAGGGCCCGGGCGAGAAGTTCCACGGCGAGCGGCCGCACATCGGGCCCGGCCCACTCTGCCGCCTCCTTGAACGCCGCGAGCGCCTGCTCCAGCCGGGCGATCCCCAGCCCCGCAAGCGCCCTCCCCCGCACCGGATCCGCCGGGTCCTCCCCCTCGTCGTCCCGGTCGGCCTCCCGGCCGTCTGCGCTCCGCCCGGCCTCCCCGCCGTCCGCATCCTGGCCGTCAACACCCCGCCCGGCCTCCCGACCGTCGGCATCCTGGCCGGCCGCACTGCCCTCGGCATCCCGGCCGGCGTCATTACTGTGGTTGCCCCGGTCGGCTGCCTTTCCGTCCCGCCCGGCGGCAGCGGCCGAGAAGACCTCAGCCGCCCGCCGTGCGTCCCCCTCTTCCAGCAGCCGCCCGCCCAGCTCGCAGAGCTCCTCGACGCTGCCCGAGATCGGTCCGTCGCGCTGACCCTCGGCGCCGCCATCGGCTCCGTGCCGGGAATCCCGCTGCTCCATGGCCGAGAAGCCTAGACCTGTAACGGGAGCGCTGTCCGGCGAGGTGAAGCGGCAGGCGACATGGATGCGCCGACCGGGCGTTCTTCTCGCCCGGCGGCGCAGCCGTGTCGTCGGGCGCGACGCGGGCGCGTCGTCACGGCGTTCTGTTCAGCCGGACGGCGCACCCATGCCATCGGCCGCGGCTCAAACCCGACGTCCCGGGCCTCGCTTAGTCGCCAAACGCCTCAGGAGGCGGGCAAGCACAGACCAGATTCCGGTCACCGAACGCCTGGTCGATGCGCCTAACCGGCGGCCAGTACTTCGCGCTCCGGTCGTGGCCCGGTGGCAGCGCCGGGTACACCGCCTCCTCCGCCGGATACGCATGCTTCCAGCCGATCAGCATCTCCGCCGTGTGCGGCGCGTTCTTCAGCGGGTTGTCGTGCGGATCGCCTTCGCCGGCCGCGATCCTGGTGATCTCCTCCCGGATGCCGATCATCGCGTCGCAGAACCGGTCCAGTTCGGCGAGGTCCTCGCTCTCGGTCGGCTCGATCATCAGCGTCCCGGCCACCGGGAACGACATCGTCGGCGCGTGGAAACCGTAGTCGATCAGCCGCTTCGCCACGTCCTCCGCGGTGATGCCGGTTTCCTTGGTGATACCGCGCAGGTCGATGATGCACTCGTGCGCGACCAGGCCACCCCGGCCGGTGTACAGCACCGGGTAGTGCGGCGCGAGCCGCTTCGCCACGTAGTTGGCGGTCAGGATCGCCGCCGCGGTGGCGCGGCGCAGGCCCGCGTCACCCATCATCCGCACGTACGCCCAGGAGATCGGCAGGATCCCCGCCGAACCGAACGGCGCGGCGGCGACCGGTGGCCCGGTCGGCCCCGGACGCCCCGCCCCGCCGTTTTGCTGCCCTGGAATGCCGAAACCGGCCGCCGGCAGGAACGGCGCGAGATGCGAGCGGGCAGCGACCGGACCGACCCCCGGCCCGCCGCCGCCGTGCGGGATGCAGAACGTCTTGTGCAGGTTCAGGTGTGACACGTCGGCGCCGAACTCGCCCGGCCGGGCCAGCCCAACCAGCGCGTTCAGGTTCGCGCCGTCCACGTAGACCTGGCCGCCCGCCTGGTGCACCTCGGCGCACACGTCGCGGATCGTCTCCTCGAACACCCCGTGCGTGGACGGGTAGGTGACCATGATCGCGGCGAGGTCGCCACGGTGCGCGTCCAGCTTCGCGCGCAGGTCCTCCAGTTCGATGGCGCCGTCGTCGCCGCAGCGGACCACGACCACCCGCATTCCGGCCAGCACCGCGCTGGCCGCGTTGGTCCCGTGTGCCGATGCCGGGATCAGGCACACGTCGCGGTCCGGCTCGCCACGCGACACGTGGTACGAGCGGATCGCGAGCAGGCCGGCCAGCTCGCCCTGCGATCCGGCGTTCGGCTGCAGCGACACCGCGTCGTAGCCGGTGATCGTCGCGAGCCAGCGCTCCAGGTCGCGGATCAGCTCCGCGTAGCCGCCGGCCTGGGCCTCGGGCGCGAACGGGTGCAGGCCGGCGAATTCCGGCCAGGTCACCGGCTCCATCTCGGCGGTCGCGTTCAGCTTCATCGTGCACGAGCCGAGCGGGATCATCGAGCGGTCCAGCGCGACGTCCCGGTCGGCCAGCCGCCGCAGGTACCGCAGCATCGCGGTCTCGCTGCGGTACTGGTGGAAGACCGGGTGGGTGAGGAAAGCGGAATCCCGCCGCAGCTCGGGCGGCAGGTCGATGGGAGGCTCCGCGGGCTCGGCTGCCTCCGCGGCCTCGGCGGCCGCCGCCGCAGCCTCCGCGGCTTCCACGGCCTCGGCGGCGCGGCTGCCGCCCATCGCCTCCGCGACCTCGCGGACCTGGCCGGATGTCGTCGTCTCGTCGCAGCTGATCTGCACCGTGCTGTCGTCTTCGCCGCCGGTGACGCACAGGTTGTAGCCCGCCTGGCGAGCTCGTCCGGCCGCCCGGGCGGCTCCCTCCGGGCCGCCGCCGGGATACCGCACCGCGACCGTGTCGAAAAACGGCTCCTCGGTCACCGGCAGGCCGGCCGCGCGCAGGCCCGCCGCCAGGGCGGCCGCATGGCGGTGCACCCGGCGGGCGATCGCGGTCAGGCCCTCCGGGCCGTGGTAGGTGGCGTACATCCCGGCGATCACCGCGAGCAGCACCTGCGCGGTGCAGATGTTGCTGGTCGCCTTCTCCCGCCGGATGTGCTGCTCCCTGGCCTGCAGCGCCAGCCGGTAGGCCCGCTTGCCGTCGGCGTCCACCGAGACGCCGACGAGCCGGCCCGGAAGCTGGCGCTTCAGCGCATCGGCGACCGCGATGTAGCCGGCGTGCGGACCGCCGAATCCCATCGGCACGCCGAAACGCTGCGTCGTGCCGACCGCGATGTCGGCGCCCATCTCCCCGGGCGGGCGGAGCAGCGTCAGGGCGAGCAGATCGGCGGCGACCACGGCGAGCGCGCCGCGCTGGTGCGCCGCCTCGATGGCCGGCCCGGGATCCCGGATGGCGCCGCTGGCGGCCGGATATTGCAGCAGCACGCCGAACAGCGCACCGTCCGGCAGCGCGGCGATCGCCTCGGGCGACGTGTCGCCGACCACCAGCTCGATTCCGAGGGGCTCCGCGCGGGCCTGCAGCACCGACAGCGTCTGCGGCAGGCAGTCGGCGTCGGCGAGGAAGATCGGGGCGACAGCAGGCTCGTCCGCGCCGGCCCGCCCGCCCGCGGCTGGCCGACGGCCGACGGCGCGCCGGGCCAGCGTCATCGCCTCGGCCGCGGCGGTCGCCTCGTCCAGCATCGACGCGCCCGACACCGGCAGCGCGGTGAGGTCGCTCACCATGGTCTGGAAGTTCAGCAGCGCTTCGAGCCGGCCTTGCGAGATCTCCGGCTGGTACGGGGTGTAGGCGGTGTACCAGGCGGGGTTCTCCAGGACGCTGCGCCGGATCACCGCGGGGGTGACGGTGCCGTGGTACCCCAGCCCGATCATCGAGGTCAGGATCTGGTTCTGGGCTGCCAGCCGGCGCAGCTCAGCGAGCGCCTCCGGCTCGGTCAGCGGCTCGGGCAGGCTCGCGGTGTCCTGGCCGCGTCCGGCGTCCGCGGCGAGACCCCGGGGCAGCGCCGCGTCGGTGAGCTGCTCCAGCGATCCGAGACCGATCGCCTTGAGCATCTCGTCGATCTCGCCCGGCGACGGTCCGATGTGCCGCTCGGCGAAGCTTCCGCCGGGCCGGGCCCACGGGCCGTCGGCGCCGGGTGAGCGGGAAATGCCGTTGGTGATCATGAGAGGGAGCCTCCTGGTGCGAGCTGCACAACTGCCGCCGGTCACTCACATGCGGCACTATCCGTGCCGCACGCGGCGCCGCCGCGTCCCCCTCTGTCGTGGAACCTGAGAGCTTCACATGCCAGGCATGCTTGCACCTTCGGTGAGGCCGCCCGCGCCGTATTGCCGGCGACCGGTGCCTGCTTTCCAGAGGCGCCTACCCGTCCGGTCCCTGGTGCCTGAGAGGTTCCGGGGAAGTTGCTCCTTCGGCGTCCCGCGCCGGCGTGCGCGGGATCTCTCCCGGACGGGATTATCAGCTACGACGACTCTACCGGAGCGGCCGCATTTCGATGGACGCCTGCCCGTGGCCTCGCGCGGCAGGCCAGCGCGATAGCACTGCATCGCGGCCGGTGAACCTGGGCGCTGTGACCCTCGGTCAGCCGGTCTTGCGGGCGCGGCGGCGGGACAGCTCATCGCTCGCGGCGGCGCGCAGACCGGCAGCGCGATCGTCATCGGTTTCGTCGGCCGCCCGCTCGGCCGGCAGGTCCGACAGCGAGCCCTCCACCTCGCGCCAGACGCGGCCGAGGGCGATCCCGAACACTCCCTGCCCCCCTGCCAGCAGGTCCACCAGTTCGTCCGGGGACGTGCACTCGTACACGCTCACCCCGTCGCTCATCAGCGTGACCTGCGCGAGATCCTCGGCACCGCGGTCACGCAGATGCTGCACCGCCGCCCGGATCTGCTGCAGCGAGATGCCCGTGTCGAGCAGCCGCTTGACCACCTTCAGCACCAGGATGTCGCGGAACCCGTAGAGCCGCTGCGACCCGGAACCACGAGCGGAACGGATGCTCGGCTCCACCAGGCCAGTGCGCGCCCAGTAGTCGAGCTGGCGGTAGCTGATTCCAGCCGCGGCGCACGCGGTCGGCCCGCGGTAGCCGACGTCCTCCGGCCGGGCGGACGGCTCCTCGCCGAAGAGCACGCCCTGCTCTCCGGGGTGGCTGCCACCGCTATCGCCGCTGGTTACCGCCACACCGACCTCCGCCCGGAAGCTGGATACCCACCCGGTGACCTGCCCGGGGCAGCACGCTCAGTATTCGCTTCGCACGCTAGGTCCACCTGCCCCCGTCGTCAACGATCGCGCCCGGCGCGTCGTGACGAGCGTGCTAAAGCTATTTCGCCGGCCGCTCAGGTGGCGCGGCCGAAGTCCTCGGGAGTGATCGTGTCGAGGAACTCCCGGAACTTCTCGACCTCATCTTCCTGCTCGTCCGGGATCGCGACCCCGGCCTCGTCGATGACCTCGTCGGCGACGAAGATCGTCGCCCCGGTCCGCAGGGCCAGCGCGATCGAGTCCGAGGGCCGGGCGCTCACCTCGACGCCGTTGGAGAAGACCAGGTCGGCGAAGAAGATCCCTTCCCGCAAGCCGGTGATGTTCACGGTGCGCAGTTGCACACCGAGCGCTTCGAGAACGTCGCGGAACAGATCGTGGGTCAGCGGCCGGGCCGGCATCATGCCTTGCTGGGCAAACGCGATCGCGGTCGCCTCAACCGCCCCGATCCAGATCGGCAGGTACCTGTCGCCCTGCTGTTCCTTCAGCAGGACGATGGGCTGGTTCGAGGGCATCTCCACGCGGACGCCAACGACCTCCATCTGCCTCACAACTGCTCCGTCCTCACATACGTGTTCAGCTCCGGCCCCGTGACCCTGGCACGCGTTTTCCTGGGGGCCCTCACCGCGGACGCTCTCTTTGTCAAAGTACACCCGCTATTGAGTCTGGCCGGCCCTCAGCCCGGCTTCGACGAGCGCGGCATGCAGCCGCAGGGACAGTGCGGCGATCTCCCTCCCGACCTCGGCCGCCCGGTCCCGGGCGCCCGGACTGCGCTGGCGGATGATCGGCGCGACAACCTGATCGATGAGCGCAATCTCCCGCTCGGCGGCGGCCTTGACCGCGCGCAGGTGCCGGGCCTGGACGCCGAACCGGGCGAGCGCCGCCGCCATGCTCGCCACGGTGATCGCCTCCGGGCCGAAATGCCGCCCGGTCCGTTCCACCAGCCCGAAGTCTTCGAGTTCCGCCAGCATCTCGGTACTGATTCCCGCTGCGGACTCGAGTTCACGCCGGGTGAGCGGGGAGCGCTCCGCGGCGCCCGGCGCCGCCTGTTCATCCCAGCCGTTCGCGCCGGGCGTTCCGCGCCCGGCGGTGGCGACCAGGCCGAGCGGCGCCCTCGGGCCGGCGTCCTCGCCCCGGTCGATGGCATCCAGCCGGTCCTTGATCACCCGCAGCGGCAGGTACTTGTCACGCTGCGCGGTCAGGATGTAGCGCAGCCGCTCCACATCGGCGGGGCCGAACCGGCGGTAGCCGGACGGGGTGCGGGCAGGCTCGATCAGCCCCTCCGACTCCAGGAAACGGATCTTGGAAACGCTGACATCGGCGAACTCCCCCCGCAGCTGAGCGAGGACTTCGCCGATAGTGAAATACGCGCGGGCCGACTCGGCGCTCATGACCGCGAACGCTCCGTGCTCATCTCGCGCCGCTCATATCCCGCTGGCCAGCCGGCTCTCACCCTGGTAACGCGGGTTCATCAAGAACACCAGCCGGAACTTGCCAATCTGAACCTCATCGCCCCCGTACAGGTCCGCCTCCTCGATCCGCTCACGATTCACGTACGTACCGTTCAGGCTTCCCACGTCGCGGACGGTGAATGCGCTTCCGCGCCGGTAGAACTCAGCGTGACGGCGGGAGACGGTCACGTCGTCGAGAAAGATGTCGCTCTCCGGGTGGCGGCCGGCCGTCGTCAGGTCGCTGTCCAGCAGGAACCTGCTTCCGGCGTTCGGGCCGCGCTTCACGACCAGCAGGGCGGTCCCGACCGGGAGCGCCTCGACCGTGTCGAGGTCGGCGATGAGCTCTTCCCCCTGCTCGAACTCGCCGGCTTCCGACCCGCCCAGGGTGATCGTGGAGGTGGTCTCACCCGGCTGCTCGCCCGGCGGCGGGCCGGTCAGCAGAGGCGTCCCGCAGTACGAACAAAAGCGCGCGCCCTCCGGGTTCACGTGGCCGCACTGCGTGCAGTAGACGCTCGGCATTGGTCGGCTCGGCCTCCCATCGGTCGCGGTGCCGCCAAAGCTACCTTCGGCACCGCGCGCCGGTCCATGCGCCGCGCGAGCCCCCCAGCCCCCGCCACGCTGTGTTGACGGCGATTTTCTCATACTGCGGGTGCCCCGTGACCTGCGCCAGAACGGCAGGCGGAGCCGGATCGGGCTCATTGCCCGGCCCGCTCAACGACCGCTGCCCACTCGTCGAGCAGCGCCTGGGCGGCGTCGGCATCAGATCCTTCCGCCCACAGGTGGGTCACCGCCTCGGCGGGGTCAGGGAGGACCAGCACCCAGCCACCATCGGCCTCCACCACCCGCACCCCGTCGGTGGTATCGATGGTCCGGTCCCCGGCCGCTTCGACGACCGCCCGCATCACCGCCCCCTTCGCCGTCCACGGCGTGGGCATGGACCGTCTGAGCAGGTGCGCGACCGGGATCCGGCGGTCGATCTGGCTCAGCGTCAGCCGGGTCCGGGCGACCAGCCCCAGCAGCCGGGTGAATGCGGCGATGCCGTCCACCGTGCGGCTGAACTGCGGGGAGATGAAACCGCCCCGTCCGTCGCAGGCCACGATCACTTCGTCATCGCCGGCGGCCGCGGTCAGCGCGTCCATCGAGGTCGGGGTCCAGGTCACCTCGACGCCGTGGAAACGGCACACCTGCTCGGCCACCCTGGTTGTCGTCACCGGAAGCGCCACCCGCCCAGACTGCCGCTCCGCGGCGATCAGGTCCAGCACCACGAGCAGCGCGCGGTCATCGCCGACGAGCTCACCGTTCTCGTCGACGAGGAAGATACGCTCACCGACCGGGTCGAACCGGACGCCGAACGCGGCCCGGGCCGACGCCACCAGGTCGCCCAGGCGCTGCATGTCGGCGCGGCGCTGGGCGAGGGTCTCGGTCGGCGACGCCTCGTCCAGCCGGTTGTTGACGGTGAGGACGTCCACCCCGATCCTGCCGAGCAGGCCCGGCAGGACGAGCGACGCGGTGCCGCCGGCGCAGTCCGCGACGATCCGCAGCCCGGCCTCGCGCACCCCGGTCATGTCGGCGCAGCGCAGCAGCTCGTGGGTGTAGGTCTCCATCACCCGCGGCGGGAAGGTCAGCTCGGCGATCTCCCCGGGGAAGGCGCGGCGGAATTCCTGGCGGGAGAACACCCGCTCCAGCTTGCGCTGCGCGCTCTGCGACAGGTCGGCCCCGTGCTCGTCCAGGAAGACGATGTCGATCCCCTGCGGGTCGCCCTGGGTGGTGCGCAGCGCGATCCCGCCGCTGCACTCGCCGCGCGCCGTTGCGAACCGCGCCACCGGCAGCGGCTGCGCCTCCAGGTCCTGCACGTTGATCGCGCTCGCGTTCAGTGCTCCGTGCACGGCCCGCTTCAGCGCGCGGGCGGCGCGGGAGACGTCGCGGGAGGTGCTGACCGTCGAGCCCTTCTGCAGGGTGGTGGCGTAGGCGCTGGCGAGCCGGACGCACAGCTCCGCGGTGATCTCCACGTTGATCAGGCCGGACACGCCCCGCTGGCCGAACAGCGTGCGCTGCCCGCGGGACTCCCAGATCACGTTGGTGTTGACGACGGCGCCCGCCTCGATCGTCTTGAACGGGTAGACCTTGACCCCGGAGGACACATAGGCCTCCGACTCGATCACGCACTCGTCGCCGACGACCGCGCCCTCCTCGATCCGGGCCGAGCCCATCACGTCGGTGTTCTTGCCGATGACGCAGCCGCGGAGGTTGGTGCCGGGGCCGATGTACACATTGTTGTGAACGACCGCGCGGTGCAGGAAAGCTCCCTCTTTCACCACCACGTTCGCGCCGACCGAGGTGAACTCGCGGAGCTCCGCCCCGGCTTCCACCTTGGCGTAGTCGCCGATGCACAGCGGACCGGTCAGGATCGCCTCGGGGTCGACCTCGGCGCCCGGCGACACCCATACCCCCGGTGAGATCTCGAAGCCGTCGATCTCGACGTCCACCTTGCCGCCGAGCACGTCGGCCTGGGCTTTCAGGTAGCTGTCCAGCGTGCCGACGTCCTCCCAGTAGGCGTCGGCGATGTAGCCGTACAGCGGCGCGCCTTCCTTCAGCAGCCGCGGGAACACGTCGTGCGACCAGTCCACCGGCTCCCCGTGCGCCACCTCGGCGAGGACCTCGGGTTCCATCACGTAGATGCCGGTGTTGACGGTGTCCGAGAACACCTGGCCCCAGGTGGGCTTCTCCAGGAAGCGCTGTACCCGGCCGTCGTCGTCCACGATGATGATCCCGAACTCCAGCGGGTTGGGCACCCGCTTGAGCCCGATCGTCACCATCGCGCCGCTGCGCTTGTGGAATTCCACCATCTCCGACAGGTTCACGTCGGTGAGCGCGTCGCCGGAGATGACGATGAACGGCTCGTCCCGCAGGGCGTCCTCGGCGTTCTTCACGCTGCCCGCGGTCCCGAGCGGCATGTCCTCGGTCGCGTACTGCAGCCGCACGCCGAAGTCCTCGCCGTCGCCGAAGTAGTTGCGCACCAGGGAGGCCAGGAACTGGACCGTTACCACGGTGTCGGTGACACCGTGCCGCTTCAGCAGCCGCAGAACGTGTTCCATGATCGGGCGGTTGGCGACCGGCAGCATCGGCTTCGGCTGGTTCGCGGTCATCGGCCGCAGCCGGGTGCCCTCGCCACCGGCCATCACGACGGCCTTCACGGTTGACGGCTCTCCCTTCCGGTTTCCGGCCCCCGAACTGGCTCATCCAGCGGTGGCGCCTGGTGCGGTTCCTCTCCCCGCCCGGGGTCTAGCTGACGGTCCAGCTCATGGTCGCGTCCGGGATACTGCCCGGCTGCCGGTTCCCTATCCGCCTCCTGCTCCGGATCCTTCTCCTGCTCCTGCGGGCTGCGCAGCAACTGGCCTGCCTGCGCGAGGTACAGCCCCGCCGACCACCAGTACAGTGCCGTTCCCCAGACCACGAACGCCCATCCGACGATGCGCGCGACCAGCGCCCACGTTCCGCCATGAGCCCCGAGGAGCAGCAGCGGGAACGCGTACAGCAGGCAGAGGGTGGCCGACTTCCCGGCGAAATTGACCTGGAGTGGACCATAACCCCGGCGGCGGAGCAGGGCCAGCGCGACGCCGACGGCAAGCTCACGCGCGGCCAGCACGCCCAGCAGCCACCACGGGATGATGCCCCGGATGGCCAGTGCGATCACCGTCGCGGCGACGTACAGCCGGTCGGCGGCCGGGTCGAGCACCTGGCCGAGGCGGCTCTGCTGGTTCCACGCCCGGGCGATCTTGCCGTCCACCCAGTCGGACAGCCCCGAGACGATGAGCACGACCACGGCCCAGACGTCTGCCCGTGGTCCGAGCACCAGCCACAAAAAGAGCGGAATTCCGGCCAGGCGCACCACGCTGATGCCGTTCGGGACCGTGAAGATCCGGTCCGGCGCGTCAGCCCCGCCCTCCGCGTCCACCCAGCCGACATTACCTGTCGCTTCCCCACTTCGATGCCACCGGAGCCTGGCCGCGGCGCGGCGGCCGGGATTAACGCCGGCCGCCCGGGTAGCACCCCGGTAGCCCCGCCCGGGCAGTCGCCACCGGCCGGCATTGCGAGATACGGTGAGATCTACGCGGGAGCCCGGTATCACCGGGCTGAGAGGGTGGCTGAGCAGCCCGCGGGCTGTTGGAAGACGGAGCCGCCGACCGCCAGGACCTGATCCGGGTCATGCCGGCGAAGGGAGTAAACATGACCTCTGGCACCGATGCGCCCCCCAGTTTTGCCCGTAAGGCCTACGCCACCGGGTCCCGCCCGGACATCCGGGTTCCGCACCGCGAGGTGGACCTGACCAACGGCGCCATATTCCCGCTTTACGACACCTCGGGCCCCTACACCGACCCCGGTTACCCCGGCGGTGACGTGCTTCCCCGGCTGCGGGCCGAGTGGATCGCGCAGCGCTCTCCGGTCGGCGGCGCGGTCACCCAGCGCGCGCACGCCCGGCGCGGCGTGATCACTCCGGAGATGGAGTTCGTGGCGATCCGCGAGGGCGTGCCGCCCGAGATGGTCCGCGACGAGGTCGCGGCCGGCCGGGCGGTGCTGCCCGCCAACGTCAACCACCCGGAGAGCGAGCCGATGGTGATCGGCCGCGCCTTCCTGGTGAAGATCAACGCGAACATCGGGAACTCCGCGGTGACCTCCTCGATCCCGGAGGAAGTCGAGAAGATGCGGTGGGCGACCCGGTGGGGCGCGGACACCGTGATGGATCTGTCCACCGGGAAGGACATCCACGCCACCCGCGAGGGGATCCTGCGCGGCTCGCCGGTTCCGGTCGGCACAGTGCCGATCTACCAGGCGCTGGAGAAGGTGAACGGCGACCCGGCGGACCTGACCTGGGAGGCCTACCGGGACACCGTCATCGAGCAGTGCGAGCAGGGCGTGGACTACATGACCATCCATGCCGGCGTGCTGCTGCGCTATGTGCCGCTGACCGCCCGGCGGCGGACCGGGATCGTCAGCCGCGGCGGCTCGATCTTGGCGGCCTGGTGCCTGGCGCACCACCAGGAGAACTTCCTGTACACCCACTTCGCCGAGCTGTGCGAGATTCTGCGCCGCTACGACGTGACGTTCTCGCTTGGCGACGGACTGCGCCCGGGCAGCATTGACGACGCCAACGACGAGGCGCAGCTTTCCGAGCTTCGCACCCTCGGCGAGCTCACCAAGATCGCCGCTGACTATGACTGCCAGTGCATGATCGAGGGCCCCGGCCATGTCCCGATGGACAAGATCGCCGAAAACGTCCGGCTGCAGCAGGAGCTGTGCGACGAGGCGCCGTTCTATACCCTCGGCCCGCTGGCCACCGACATCGCCCCCGGCTACGACCACATCACCTCCGCGATCGGGGCCGCGATGATCGCGTGGCACGGCACCGCGATGCTCTGCT
This sequence comes from Streptosporangiaceae bacterium, assembly GCA_051986485.1. Classification (GTDB taxonomy): domain Bacteria; phylum Actinomycetota; class Actinomycetes; order Streptosporangiales; family Streptosporangiaceae; genus JBPYFL01. The sequence continues at coordinate 82,331 of JBPYFL010000073.1, forward strand.
ACGTCACCCCGAAGGAGCATCTCGGCCTGCCGGACCGCGAAGACGTCAAGCAGGGCGTCATCGCCTACAAGATCGCCGCTCATTCGGCGGACGTCGCCAAGGGCCACCCCGGCGCCAAGGCGTGGGACGACGAGCTGTCCGACGCCCGGTTCCAGTTCCGCTGGGAGGACCAGTTCAACCTCGCGCTGGACCCGGGCACGGCCCGCCAGTACCACGACGAGACGCTGCCCGCGGCCCCGGCCAAGACCGCGCATTTCTGCTCGATGTGCGGGCCGAAGTTCTGCTCGATGCGGATATCCCATGACGTCCGGGAGTACGCCCGCGAGCATGGCCTCGACGACGCCGAGGCGCTGCAGGCGGGAATGGCGGAGAAGTCCGAGGAGTTCACCGGGCACGGCAGCCGGATCTACCTCCCGGTCGAGTCCGCCTGACGGTCACCGGCCGGCTTCGGTACCGGGCGCTCCGGTGATGGCGGAGCCATGCCCGCGCCCGGTCACCCGCCTTCGGCGACGGCGAGGCGGATCCGCGGGGAGTCGCCCGGGCGGAGCCAGCGCAGCACCGTGAGCAGCTCATCCTCGGGTAGCGTCACGCAGCCGGTGGTGGCTCGGCCGATGTTGACGTGCAGGAAGATCGCGCTGCCGAGGCCGGGGATGCGGGCGATGTTGTATCCGATCACCGCGCCGTAGTCGTATCCGGACACGTACATCGGTTCCGGGCCGGCGCCGGGATCCGCGTAGCGGTCGTCCACCCATTCGTTGTAGAGCGGGCTGGACGGATCGTCGTCCCACACGTCGTCGGGCTGCGACTGCCGGTACGGGAAGCCGACGCCGGGATTGGGCTGGGTGCCGAAGAAGAAGCCGAACCGGTAGGTGCCGGACGGGGTGCGCCCATCGCCTTCCCTTTTCTGCCCGGGCGGGGCGAGCCCTCCGGTCCCGAGCCGCGCGGTCCACGGACCGAAAACCGTCCGCCACCCGCCGGGGGCACCCGGGTGCCAGGCGTACGCGGTGAACGATGCGTAGGTGGCGCCGTACGACGCCGCGGTGACGGTGATCAACTGCGTCACCGAGGGGCGGGATGCGGTCCCGCTCGCCGCTGGTGTCCGGCCGGTTGCCGGCGGCGTGCCGGGGCGGCTGGCGGCCGGCGTCCGCACCACGGCCGGGCGTGGCTTCGCGGTGACCGCGGCGTGATCGCTGGCGGCCGCGCCGCAGCCGCCGCTGACAGCACACGCCGCCGCCACGATCGCGGCCGCCACGCTTACCCGCATTCCGGTCACCCACCTCCGGTGAGGTCGCACCCACCCAACCCTAAAAGTGCCGTCGTAGGCTAGAAGGGTGACTTCGCTGACCGCGACCCGGGCGACCGTGCGGCCCAGGGCGGCTCCGGCCGGGATTTTCCCGGATCTGGAGTCGGATCTGGCGCGTGCGAGGCGGGGCCAGCAGGAGGTCATTCACGGTTACCTGCCGCCGGCGCAGCCGCCGGGCTCGATCGTCGTCGCCTACTGCGGTGAGCCGATGGTCGTCCGGGGCGAATTCACCGCTGAGCCGCCGCTGGACACCTGTGCTGAATGCGTCGCGATCTGGGAGCATCAGCGGCGCGCGGCCGACCGGCGTGCGGCTGGGCGGCCTCCCGGGGTCTGACATCGCGGGACCGGTAGCCTCGCACGCATGACGGTGTCCGCTGGGTGCAGCATGGCCGGCGCCTTCTCCCGCCCCGGGGTTCGCTGATGCGGCTACTGCCGCGGGACCGCCGCGGAAGGATCATGGCCGCCGCCGCCGGCATCGTCGCGGCGGCACTGATCGCCGTGGGCGTGATCCAGCTCGCCGCCCCTGGCCACCGGCCGCCGGGTGCCAGCGCCGCGGACAGCGGCACTGCGGGGATGGCCGGTAACCCGAACCTCGATCCGGGAACCCCGCTGCACGGGCCGGCCCCCGACTTCACCCTGCAGAACCAGTTTGGCCAGCGGATGTCGCTGCAGCAGTTCCGCGGGAAGGCCGTGATCCTCGCGTTCAACGACTCGGAGTGCACCACGGTCTGCCCGCTGACCACGTCCGCGATGACCGAAGCCAAGCAGTTGCTCGGCGCCGCGGGCCAGCAGGTGCAACTGCTCGGCGTGGACGCCAACCCGCAGGCGACCAGCGTCGCCGATGTCCGGTCCTACTCCGCCTCGCACGGCATGCTGAACCAGTGGGACTTCCTCACCGGGACGCCGGCCCATCTCGAGGCGGTGTGGAAGGCCTACCACATCGCGGTCCAGATCCAGGCGGGCCAGATCGACCACACCCCGGCGCTGATGGTGATCGGCCCGGACGGCCAGCAGCGGATGATGTACCTGACCGCGATGGCCTATGACAGCATCGACCAGCAGGCGCAGGTGCTGGCGGCCGAGGCATCACGGCTGCTGCCCAGCCATCCCCGGCTTGCCCAGGTGCGGTCGGCGGGGTACATCCCCGGCACCGGTCCCGCCATGCCGGTGACGCTGCCGGCCGCCTCGGGAAGTCCAGTGCAGCTGGGCCCCGGCCGGCCGCACCTGCTGGTTTTCTTCGCCACCTGGCTGCAGGAGACCTCCGACCTGCGCGGCGAGCTCACCGCGCTCGGCCAGTACGCGCAGGCGGCCCGGGGCGGCCAACTGCCGCCGCTCGCTGCCGTCGACCAGGCGGGCACCGAGCCGTCGCCGCACGCCGCCGCCGACTTCGTCCGTGGCCTGGGTTCCCCGCTGCCGTACCCGGTCGCGCTGGACACCAGCGGCCAGCTCGCCGATGGGTACGGAGTCCAGGATCAGCCCTGGTACGTGCTGACGTCGGCGGCCGGGAAGATCGTCTGGCATCACGACGGATGGCTGCCGCCGGGCCAGCTGATCACCGCGGTCCGGCAGGCCGCATCCGGCTGACCGCTCATAATGCGGCGCGGCCGGCTTGCGGCTGCGCCGCAACGGCGGCGGAACGCGGTTCCCGCAGCAGCAGCGCGAACGCCAGCGCGGCCAGCGGGAACACCACCAGGACGGTGATGGTTTCGCGCAGGCTGGTCGCGTCGGCGAGCACTCCGAACACCGGGGCCAGCAGCCCGCCGATGCTCATCGCCAGGCCGAGGGTCACCCCGGACGACGTGCCGATCCGGCTGGGCAGGTAGTCCTGTCCCAGGGTCACGGTGAGGCTGAACGACTGGTTGACCGCGAACTGCGTGACGGCGATGGGCAGGAAGACCCAGGGCAGGCCGGTGAGCGCCAGGGCCACCAGCCCGGCGGCGGCCACGCCGAACGAGACCCGCATCACCGGAAGCCGGCCGAAACGGTCGGCGAGCCGCCCGCCGGTGACGGTCCCGGCGGCGCCGGCCGCGAGCATCGTCGTCAGCGCTATCTCCCCGAGCTTCTTGCCGCCGTGCAGGTCCGCGCTCACGTAGAGGGCCAGCAGCGATGACAGGCCGAAGAAGAGGATCGACCGGGCCACCACCGCCGCGGTGAGCACCGCGAACCCGCGCCAGTCATCTCCGGAGCCCGCCTGCTTCGGCCGGGGGCCGATCGCGGCGGCGGCCCGGTTTCCCCGCACCAGTACCAGGTACATCACCACGCCGGTGACGAGAGCGGGAAGGGTGAGGAACACGGTTCCCCGGGTTCCCGCTGGGATCAGCACGGCGGTGACGAACAGCGGCCCGATCGCGAAGCCCAGGTTGCCGCCGACCGAGAAGATGCTCATTGCCTGCTGGCTGGTGCCGCTCGCGGCCCGTGCGGCCCGGGCGGCCTCCGGATGGAAGGCCGCGACGCCGATCCCCGACAGGGCGATGGCCAGCCAGGTCAGCACGTAGCTCGAGCTGAGGCCGGACAGGCCGATGCCGACGCCGGCCGTGGTGAGCCCGGCCGGCACCAGCCAGCGCAGGTCCCGGCGGTCGGTGAGGGCGCCGAACACCGGTTGGATCACCGACGACAGGGCGGTCGCCGCGAAGGTCAGCCCGGCGGCCGCCGCGTAGCTGTAATGCCGCCCGGCGACGAAGAACGGCAGCAGCGCCGGGACGGCGCCCTGGTAGATGTCGTCGATGGCGTGGCTGGTGGCCAGCAGGCCCACCCTCGCCCGATCGACCGCTTTACTGATCATCTGAGGGTGCTGATGGCCGGCGGCATACCACGGAAGATTACGTGCCCGGCCGGCCGTCACCGGCTTAGCGGGCCCGGCCGGCCGGGAAGATACGAGTCATGGCGAACCCGGCGCGACGGCTGATCCTGGTGCGGCATGCCAAGTCGGCGTGGCCGGATGTCCCCGACCGCGACCGCCCCTTGGCCGGACGCGGCCGCCGGCAGGCGCCCCTGGCCGGGGCGTGGCTGCGCTCGGCCGGTTACCGGCCGGATCTGGTGCTGTGCTCCCCCGCCCTGCGGACCCGGGAGACGTGGGATCTGGTGGCCGCCGAGCTGTCAAAGACCGGGAAGGTCGAGTACGAGGAGGGGGTGTACGGAGCCAGCGCGGCCGCACTGCTCGGACTCGTGCGGGCGGTCCCGCCGGGCGTGCGGACCCTGCTGCTGGTGGGCCACTCTCCCGGTCTCCCCGATCTCGCTGCGGACCTGGCGGGTAACAGGGCCGCCGGGGCGGGCGCGGATGCCCTGCAACGGCTCACGGCGAAGTTCCCTACCGCCGCGGTGGCGGTGCTCACCGCACCGGATGAATGGCGGGATCTCAGCGACGGGAGCGCGCGGCTGACGGATTTCGTCATCCCCCGCGACCTGGAACGCTGACCGTTCGGCGCGGCCCCGGTCCGCCCGGCGGGCCGGCCTGGATTTCACCGGCAGTGGCCCAGATCACCCGGCATGTTCACCGATTCGCCTGCTAGCAGCGGCTTATTAAGCGACACTGGGGGCGAACGGGCGATGCAGCCCGCCGCCCACAGCGCAATCGTTCGGCGATGGCCTCTGCGTTTGCTGGTCGGAACCGGTGGTAGAGGCCACGGAAACGGTCTAGCTGAAATCTGTCATGCCCCCCTTTGATGTTGCCGACCTGATCGTCTCGCGCGTGGGCGAGCCGACCGTCGATGCCCTCCAGCGCCGGTTCGACCCCGATGGCATCTGCCTGACCTGCATGGGCCGATTGGGCTCCGGTCCGGTGAGCGTCCGCGCCTATGACGGCGGCAGGGAGATCGTCACGCTCGTCGCGTATCACGCCGACTGCGCAGACTCGGCGTGGCTAGACATCGGCGCCGAGGTCCTGATGGGCCATGAGACCTACGCGGCCGTGGCGACCACGGTCCCGCTCCCGCTGGGCCGGCTGCGCCCGCTGCAGTGGCTGTTTGGCGCCCCGGCGCGCAACCAGACGCTGCCGGTGATGTTCGTCCGCCCGTCACTGGAGATGGCACGGGTCCGCCCGGTTTTCGACGGCGAGGCGGTCAACGCCGACGTGGAGACCCTCCGACGCATCGGCTTCTCCGAGCTCGGCGAACTGTCCGCCCGGGTGCACCCGTTGCGGCCGGTCTGCCGCTCCTGGCTGCGCGCGTCAGGCCGCCACCTGTCGGTGGCCGCCATGGCCACCGACCAGGCCTGGTCGGCACCCGCCACCGAGCCCTCCGTTGCCGACCTGATCCGGGACTGCGGCGGGATCATGATCGCGGTGGCGTGTGACCGCGACCCGTATCTGCTGGCCACCGACCGGGACTACCAGGACCGGGCGCTCGGCATCGGCGAGGTCCTGCTCGGCTGGGCGCAGCTGTCCCCGCCGCCGACCTAACCCCGCCCGCGAGCTAACCCGCAGCCGAGCTAACCGCCAGCCGAGCTAACCGAGCGGCTGAGGGCCGGCGGCGGGCTTACGCCCGACACCGGCGGCGATCCACACCGCATCCGCATCGGGCACCGCGGCCTCCGGACGCCAGCGCGAAACCGGCACCACGCCCGGTTCGAGCAGATCGAAACCGTCGAAAAAACCGGCGATTTCCTCTCGCGTCCGCAGCGCGGCGGACTCATTGGCCATCCGGCGGTACATCGACGCGGGCTCGGCGAGCCGGGCACGGTGTTCCCCGTGCGAGAGAACGAGGCAGCTGCCCGGGGCGATGGCGTCGCGGAACCGCGCGACGATCTCATGCGGCCGATGCTCGTCGGTAATGAAGTGCAGGATGGCCACCATCAGCACCGCCACCGGCCGGGTGAAGTCGATCAGCCGCCGGACCTGCCGGGCGGCGAAGATGCTCTCGGGGTCCCTCAGGTCGCCCCAGGTGGCAGCGACCGGGCTGCTGTCGGCGAGCAGCGCCCGGGCGTGTGTCAGCACCACCTGGTCGTTGTCGACGTACACCACCCGGCCCTCGGGATTGAGGCGCTGCACCACCTCGTGCACGTTGTCGGCGGTGGGCAGGCCGGTGCCGATGTCGAGGAACTGGTCGATGCCGTGATCGCGCACCAGGTGGCGCACGGCCCGGCCGAGGAAATCCCGGTTGGCCCGCGCCACCTTCGGGAAATCGGGAACCCGCCGGATCCCCTTCTCGGCGAAGTCGCGGTCGGCGGCGAAATTGTCTTTCCCGCCGAGGACGTAGTCGTAGACGCGGGCGACATTCGGGACGGCCGGGTCGAACACCGCCGAGGCCCCGCACGGCCGCTGTGCACCCGCGGACGTCGCGCCCTCCTGGTTCATGGGCACGCTCCTTCCCCGGTACACCTCGTGCCCGCGTCCGGACCCCGCTCAGCCACCGATTCACTCTGTGAATCCAGAAAACTCCGGTGCGCACACTATAACGGTCGGTAACATACCAGCCGGTCCGCGCTGGACATCGGGCGGGCGGCTCCGGGGTCGGCCCGCGGTCAGCTCAGGTCGGCGAGCGCCGCCTCGGCGGCCCGGTGGAAGGTGGGGTATGCGTAGATCATCTGCCTCAGCCGCCGGACCGGAACCGCGACGTGCACCGCCAGAGCGAACATGCTGAGCACTTCGCCCCCGACCGGGCCCGTCGACGTGGCCCCGACCAGCACACCCCGGTCGGCGTCCTCGATGAGCTTGATGAAGCCATCGTTGCCGGCCTTGTGTATCCAGCCGCGCGCCGACGCCGGGATCTGCGTGATGCCCGTCCGCACCGGGATGCCTTGGTCGCGTGCCTGCGCCTCGGTGAGGCCGACGCAGCCGATCTCCGGATCGGTGAAGGTAACCCGTGGAACGGCGTGGTACTCGGCTCCCGGGCCGCCGTTGCCGAGGACGTCGTCCACCACGATCCCCGCCTGGTAGACGGACATGTGGGTGAATGCGCCCTTCCCGGTTATGTCACCGATGGCCCACACGCCGGGCGCGGCCCGCATGTGATCATCCACCGGGATCGTCTTCCCGGTGTCGTCGATACCGGCCTTACCGACGCCCAAGGCGGCCAGGTCGCTGCGCCGCCCGGTGGCGACGAGAAGGCGCTGCGCGGTCACCGGCTCGCCGTCATTGAAACGCAGCGTGAACGCACCGGCAGCGGCCCCCGCTCCGGCCGCGCCGTCGTAGCCGACCGCGGCCACCTTGGTGCTGGTGCGAACATCGATCCCTTCCCGGCGGAAAACTTCCGCCAGCAACGCGCTGGCCTCGGGTTCGTCGAGCGGCAGCAGCCGGTCCATCGCCTCGACCACGGTCACCTGGGATCCGAACCGCGTGAAAACCTGCGTCATCTCGACGCCGACCGCACCGCCGCCCAGGACGGCGAGCGACTCCGGCACGTGCTCGGTCTGGACCGCGTCCCGGTTCGTCCAGTACGGCGCCCCCTCCAGCCCGGGGATCGGCGGGACGGCGGGATCGGTGCCGACGTTGATGATGATGCCGCGGCGGGCCCGGAGCACCTCGTCGCCCACCGTCACCTCACCGGGCGCGGTGATCCGCCCCTGACCGCGGAAGAAATGCCCGCCCTTCCCGGTGAAGCGGTCCACGGCGACCGTGTCGTCCCAGTTGTCGGTGGCTTCGTCCCGGATGCGGCGCGCGACCGGCGCCCAGTCCGGCGACACGGTTGACTGCCCGGCCATTCCGGGGACCCGGCGCGCCTCGGCCAGCAATCCGGCCGCGCGGACCATCATCTTGGTCGGGACGCATGCGAAGTACGGGCATTCACCGCCCACCAGCCGCGACTCGACGCCAGCCACGTCCAGCCCCGCCTCGGCGAGGTCGCCCGCCGCGGCTTCACCCCCGGGTCCCATCCCGATGACGACAACATCAACCTCGTGGTCGGTCATGGATTTCACCTACCCGTAAGGGCCGGCCGTTACCGTCGTCCAGCGCCCAGCTTGACGTCGGCGACCGGGGCGAACAACCTGAAGGCGTGACCACTCCCCCAGTGCGGCGCCCGCTCCGCGAGGCCCTGCTCAACGCCGCCGCCGAGCTGCTCACCAGCCGCGGCTTCCGCGGGCTGCGGATGGGAGACGTCGGCGCTGCGGCCGGTGTCAGCAGGCAGACCGTCTACAACGAGTTCGGCGACAAGCTCGGCCTGGCGCGCGCGGTGCTGCTGCGGCATACGGAGGAGTTTCTCGACGGGATCGATGCCACGCTGTCCCGGCACGGCGACTTCACCACGGCGGTCGCCGCGGCGGTCACCTTCACCCTCGAGGAAGCGGCCGAGGACGCGCTGCTCAAGGCCGCGCTCACCGGCGAGGGAAACAACGACATGCTGCCGCTGCTCACCACCCAGGCCGAGCCGCAGCTGTTCACCGCGAAGGCGCGGATGGTCGCGCATGCCCGCCGCCAGTGGCCGCAGCTGCCGCCGGGGGACGTCGCGGAGCTCTCCGACGCGGTAATCCGCCTGACGATGAGCCACATGATGATGCCCACCGACCCCCCGCAGGTGGTGGCGGCCCGGCTGGCCCGGCTGGCCACCGGCTACATCGCCCAGGGCTGACGCCACCGCCACCCCGGGTCGGCTGCGCCCGGGGCCTGCGGTGTGCGCCGGCTATCCGGCGATGCCCGGCTGGTCGATCACGAGGCGTCAGGCCTGACTGCCGTTCAGGTGCTCGCCGAAAAAGGCCTGGATCCGCTTCCACGCGTCGGAGGCGTCGTCGTCGCGGTAGGTCATGCCCGCCACCTTCATCAGCGCCCCGCGCGGGCCGGAGTAGCTGTTCAGGAACGAGTGTCCGGCATCCGGGTACACCTTGATGTCGGCGGCCACACCCTGCTCGGCCAGCGCGTCCCGCAGCCGCGGAAGCTGCCGGGTGGTGCCCTTGTCCTTGCCCGCGTAGCTGGCCACGACCGGGCATGAGCCGGCCAGCACCCGCTGCGCATCCTTTGGCACCGGCGCGTAATTGACCGACGCGGCCGCGAAGCCATCGCGCGGGGCCAGCAGCAGGGCGAAGCCTCCGCCCATGCAGAACCCGATCACCCCGATCTTGCCGGTGCAGTTCTCCATCGCGGCCAGCCGCGAGGCGGCGGCCTCCAGCTCCGTGAACATCGGTCCGGATCGCGTGGTGAACTGGCGGAACGCGGACCGGATGCACAGCGGCCACGGCCGACCGTGCCAGAGATCGGGCGCGAGGGCGAGGAACCCGGCCGCGGCGAGCTTGTCCGCCTGCCGCCGGAGGTCCGGGCTCATCCCGAAGATGTCGTGGATCACGACGACCCCGGGCCAGGGGGGTTCCGGGGCCGGCGCGCCGGCGGCGGAACTGCCCGGAACGGCCAGATAGCCGTCTGAGGTCTGCATCCCGGCGGGGGCCATCCGGGGCTCCGTGCTCATCATCACTCCAGGGGGGTGAGGTGCCGCACCGCCGCGCCCGGATCGAGCGCGCCTTTCACACCTTGCGCCAGCTTGGCACCCAGGCGCCGTCCTTCACCACGTAATCGCCGAACAATGCCGGGGCCTCGGCATTCATCAGCTCCCCGATCTTGCCGAAGACCAGCCGGATCTCCTCCTCGGCGCCGGGGTCGGTGCGCGCCTCGATGGTGTGCCGGAGGGTGCGGATGTTGGCCGTCCACACCAGCCCGGTGCCGACTCCCTCCGGCGCGAACCGCCGCATGAACGAGGTCTTGTGCTTTTTCTCGCTGAACGGCACGCCCTCGTCGTCGAGCCGGAAATGGCCGGCCATCCATTGCTGGAACTCTTCGAGTTCATTCAGGACGGCTTCCGCTCGCTCCATCAGTTCCGGATCGTCATGCGCCCACTCCGGGAACCAGAACGGGATGTCGGCCAGCCGCACGAACCGCAATGACTCCTGCGAGATGGCGGTTCCGGGGCGGTGCCTGACGAGTTCGTGCGTCAGAACACGGCTGCAGTTGTGCAGCACGAACGTGAAGCTGGCGTGCTCGAGCACCGAGCCGTGCTGCTGGGCGAGGATGTTTTCCAGGTACCTGCTCTGGTCGGTGCGGATCCGGCTGACGTTGGGGTTAAGCCCCGGCTCCCAGGCTCGGTAGCAGAGCCTGCCGGCGAACTCCGCCAGGTTCTGGGCGTCCGCGTCCAGGTTCCCGCGGTCTACTCGTTCCAGCCAGCTCTCCCCGCCGACCTCGCGCAGGTAAGCGGCGACGGCCTCGTAGTCCAAGCGGGGCCGGGCAACGATGAAGACCTCGGGCTCGACAGATCTCATGGCATGGCACGTTACCGCCGCTCGCCGACACCCGCCGCACCCGCGCCGCGCACACGGCCCGACCTTGATCGTTGGAAGATTGTGTGCACCTGAGTGCACACAGGTTTCCAACGATCATGGAAATCGCGAGGGAGGGCGAGCCGCTGCGCTAGACCTGGGGCATGATCTTCGTGGCGATGAGCTCCAGCTGGTCGAGGTCGTTCAGGTCCAGGAACTGCAGGTAGGCGCGCGATGCGCCGGCCTCGGCGAAACGGCCCAGCTTGTCCACGATCTCCGCCGGAGACCCGCCCAGGCCGCCGCTGCGGAGCCCGGCGGGGTCCTGCCCGATCGCCGCCGCGCGCTCGGCGAACGAGGTCTCGCTCTCACCGCAGCACACGGTCTGGGCGGCCGACAGCACCAGCGTGGAAGCGTCGCGGCCCGCATCGGCGCAGGCCTGCCGCACCCGGCCGAACTGCTCACTCGTCTGGTCCAGCTGGACGAAGGCGACATTGAACTCGTCCGCGTACCGCGCGGCGAGCCGGGGGGTGCGCCTTTTCCCCCACCCTCCGATGATCACCGGCGGATGCGGCCGCTGGGCCGGCTTCGGCAGCGCCGGAGAGTTCACCAGCTGGTAATGCGACCCGTCGTAAGAGAAGGTCTCCCCCTCCGGGGTGTCCCACAGCCCGGTGATCACCGCAAGCTGCTCCTCCAGCCGATCGAACCGCTCGCCGAGTTCCGGGAACCCAATCCCGTACGCGGCGTGCTCGTCAGCGAACCATCCGGATCCGATGCCGAACTCGACCCGGCCGCCGCTCATCTGGTCCACCTGCGCGACCGAAACCGCGAGCGGGCCGGGCAGCCGGAACGTCGCGGAGGTGACCAGGGTGCCGAGCCGGATCCGGCTGGTCTGCAGCGCGATTCCGCCGAGCGTCACCCACGAATCGGTCGGGCCGGGAAAGCCCCCGCCCGGCGGGTCGCCGATCTTCAGGAAGTGGTCGGAGCGGAAGAACGCGTCGAAGCCGAGTTCCTCGGCCGCGGTCGCGACGCGGGCCAGCTGGTGGAACGTCGCTCCCTGCTGTGGCTCAGTGAAAATCCGAAGTTGCATGGATCCCATCGTGGCGTAACGAGCAGCGCGGTCCTCACCGGGCGCAGGCTCACCGGGCGCGGGCAGAGCGCTCGCGGCAGAGGTCGAGCACGTTCGCGATCACCTGGTGGCCTGTCCGGCCGGCCGCGGAGAGAATCGACTCCGGATGGAACTGAACCGCCCACCGGCCCGCGGCATGGTCCTCGATCGCCATCACCACGTCGTCGGCGGTGACCGCCGTCACCTCGAACCCGCCGCGCACCTGCTGCGGCACGGCGTGCAGCGAGTGGTACCGGCCGGCGGTGAACTCCGGCGGCAGGCCGTCCAGCAGCCGCCCGGCCGGCTCGCCGTCGCGCAGGCACCGCCGGACGATGTCCGGCTTGCCGTGCACCGGCTCGGCGAGCAGTCCGAGGCTCCCGCCCGCGTGCTCGACCATCGCCTGCAGTCCGAGGCACACGCCGAAGGCCGGCAGCCCGCGCGCGTCCAGTTCCTTCAGCAGCGCGTCGCAGCGGAAGTCGGACGGCCGGCCGGGCCCCGGCGACAGCACCACGAGGTCCGGCCGGATCTCGTCCAGCATCGCCGGGTCGAAGCCGGAGCGCAGCGTGGTCACCCGCGCGCCCCGCTGGCGGAAGTAGTCGCCGAGCGTGTTGACGAACGAGTCCTGGTGATCCACCAGCAGCACCGTGAGCTCGCCGGACCCGGTGTGGGACGCGCCCTCAGCGGGCGCGGGACCGGCTGCGTGGGGGGCGTGCGTGAGCCGTTCGGCATCGGAATCCGGATCCCGCGCCAGGGCGAGGGTCTGCAGCAGCGCCCGCGCCTTGAGGTGCGTCTCGCGCTCCTCGGCGTCCGGGTCGGAGTCATAGAGCAGCGTCGCGCCCGCCCGGATCGCGGCCACGCCTCCAGTGATCTGGGCGGTGCGCAGGGTGAGACCGGTGTTCAGCGAGCCGTCGAAGCCGATCTTCCCGACCGCGCCGCCGTACCAGCGCCGCGAACCGGCCTCGTGGTCCTCGATGAACTGCATCGCCCAGGTCTTGGGCGCGCCGGTGACCGTCACCGCCCACATGTGGGTGAGAAACGCGTCCAGCGCGTCCAGGCCCGGCCGCAGCCGGCCTTCGATGTGGTCCACCGTGTGCATCAGCGCGCTGTACATCTCGATCTGCCGGCGGCCGATGACCGTGACGCTGCCGGGGACGCAGACGCGTGCCTTGTCGTTGCGGTCCACATCGGTGCACATCGTCAGCTCGGACTCGTCCTTGGCCGAGTTCAGCAGGGCCTGGAGGTTCCGCGCGTCCTCCAGAGGGTCGGCGCCGCGGGCGATCGTCCCGGAGATCGGGCATGTCTCCACCCGGTCGCCGGTGACCCGGACGTACATCTCCGGCGACGCCCCGACCAGGTACTCGGCGGGCGGTTCGGGGGCGTCCGCCGCCGGCGACGGGCTGCCGAGATTGAAGAAGAACTCATACGGCGCGGGGTTGCGGTGCCGGAGCGCCTCGTAGAACGCCGCGGGGGATTCACAGCGGGCGTGGAAGACGTGCCCCGGAACGACCTCGAACAGGTCGCCGCGCCGGAACCGTTCTTTCGCCTCCGCGACGACGCGGGCGTAGCTTCCCGGCTCGGGCTGTGGCGGCAGGTCCGCGCGCGGTACGTAGGGTGCCGTCTCCGGCGTGCGCCGTGGCAGCCCATCGGTGCGCCGACCTCCGGCCTCGAACTCATACGAGTAACACATGGCGGTCTCGCGTTTGCGGTCCACCATGTACACCTCATCGGGCAGGTGCAGCACCAGGTCTCGCTGGTCCGGCGGCCGCTGGTGCCGGAATGTGATCGGCTCGAACTGGAACGCGAGGTCGTACCCGAACGCGCCGTAGAGCCCCAGATTCGGGTCGTCCGCCGCGAACGCCGCGATCACTTCCCGCAGCGCGGTGAACACCGTTGGGCGCCGGCTGCGCTCCTCCTCGGTGCGGATCCCGCATGGTTCGGGCACCTCGACCTCGACGGTGCCGGACGGTGCGTCCACCGGATCGCCGGCCCGGCGCAGCGCGCCGGCCAGCACCGGGAGCAGCACGCCGCCCCGGCCGTTCAGCGCGCGCACCCGGATCCGCCGCCCGCGGGCGACGATCTCGGCGCATGGATCGACGTAAGCCATGTGCCAGCGGCTGTACCTGCCCGGGTATTCCATGCCGGAACTGAGCACCCCGCCACGCCGCGTGTCCACGGCGTCCGCGATGCCGTTGAGGCGTTCTGGATCGAACGGGGTGGCAGTTCGCGTCACCGATACACCACCGGCGGTGACGAACTGCGTCCTGCCCGCTTCCTGGAAGCCTGGGTCCACGGTGACCCCTCCGGGTTCAGGCCCGGAACCGGCAGGCGTGCAGTGCTGCGGCCGCCGACTCCGGGCGGTCGCTTAGCTGCTCAGATGCGCGAACCAGCGCCGCCGGGGCGGCGGCGCCACCACAGAAGCCGGGCTGATGTCCGCATGCTGCGAAGATTACTTCACTCGCCGCAGCACACGCCAGGTGACCTCGCGGCAGCGGTGTCAGCCCGGGCCGGCTTCCCCGATCCTGCCCGGACCAGGCCCGGTTTATCTTCCGACGGGGTGTATGAAAAACTGCGGCAAAGGCTACGGGGGTGCCTTCGGCTGGTCGCTGGCCCGGCCACCGGTGCGTGCTGCTCCCGGGGAGCCAGATGGTCCAGCACGGGGGGAGCAGCTGGATATGAGCCCTGTCTCGCGCGGTTTCCGACGTCGTCATCAGCTAGAAGCTGACCCCAGCCGGGTGCCGCCCGGCCAGTATGTGACCGCCGACTTCCCGGTCCTGTCAGCGGGCCCGACACCGCGGGCGACGCTGCAGGACTGGACGTTCTCCATCAGCGGCGACGGCGTCGCGCCCAAGACTTGGACCTGGGAGGAGTTCCGCGCGCTGCCGTCGGAGACGGTAACCGTCGATATCCATTGCGTGACCCGCTGGTCAAAGCTCGACACGACCTGGGAGGGCGTGTCCGTCGACACCCTGCTCGCCGAGGTAGGCAACGACGCCTCGTTCGCTCTGGCGCACAGCGACGGCGGTTACTCGTCCAATCTGCCGCTCGAAGACCTCACCGACGGAAAGGCGTGGGTCGCCTTCCGCTATGAGGGCGAGCCGCTCGAGGCCGAGCACGGAGGGCCGGCCCGGCTGCTCGTCCCGCACCTGTATTTCTGGAAGAGCGCCAAATGGGTGCGCGGGCTGGAGCTTCTCGACCACGACATACCGGGGTTCTGGGAGACATACGGCTACCACAACTACGGGGACCCATGGAAGCAGCAGCGCTTCGCCGGCGACTAGCGTGGCAGGTCGCGGGGGTCGGGACGATCACCGACGAGACGCCGCGGGTCCGCACCATCACCCTCGACGTCCCCGACTGGCCCGGCCACCGGGCGGGTCAGCACCTGGACATCCGGCTCACCGCCGAGGACGGGTACCAGGCTGAGCGGGAGTACTCGATCGCCTCGGCACCGGACGAACCGGTGGCGATCACGGTGGAGCGGCTCGAGGACGGGGAGGTCTCGCCCTACCTCACCGAGGAACTTCGGCCAGGCGACGAGCTGGAGCTGCGCGGGCCGATCGGCGGGTATTTCGTCTGGGATTGCGCCGACGGCGGCCCGCTGATGCTGGTGGCCGGCGGATCGGGCATCGTCCCGCTGCGCTCGATCCTGCGGCACCGGCAGCGAACCGGCAGCACGGCCCGGGCCCGGCTGCTGTATTCCGCCCGGACGCTGCCGGACGTGATCTACTCCTCCGAGCTGGGCCGGCAATCCGATGGCGTGCGGGTGACCTACACGCTGACCCGCGAGCACCCGCACGGCTGGACCGGCCACACCGGCCGGATCGACGCGGAGTTCCTCAGCAAGGTCGCCTGGCCGGCGGCGGACGGGCCGCTCGCCTATGTCTGCGGCCCTACCAGCTTCGTCGAGGCTGCGGCCGCCGGTCTGGTCGCCGTCGGCTACCCGCCGGAACGGGTGAAGACCGAGCGGTTCGGGTCGACGGGAGGACCCTGATGGATCAGCTGGACGGCAACGCGATCGGCGGGTTGCTGCAGCAGGTATTCGGCACCGAGATGACCGCCGCGCGCGGCACCTGCGGTAGCTGCGGGACCGCGAACGTAGTGGCCCGGCTCTACGTCTACCGGCAGGCGCCCGGCACCGTCGTCCGCTGCCCGGCCTGCACCGCCGTGCTCATGGTGTTCGTCGCCAAGCAGGGCGTCACCTGCGTCGACACGATGGGGCTCGCCAGCCTCCGGTGAAGCCGCCGGCCAGCGGGCGATCCGGCGAGGGATCGCAATGGACGGCGCATCAGCGACGTCCAAGACGCCGGGAAGTCCGCTGCTGCTGGTCAACGAAGAACAAGGCAAATACCACCTGGGTCACCGGGAATGCGAGAAACCACGTTGCCTCGGCGGCATAAGGGGCGAATACGGCGATCGGCACCGTCAGTGCGAAGAACACCACTGCCGACAGGCCGCGGGCGCGCGCGGCCCTCACCTCGCCGCGCCCGACGCCCGGCCGCAACAGCCCTGCTCTTCCCGATGCGTGCCACCAGTACGCCGCGGAAGCGACTGATACCAGGATCACCGAGGTCACGTACAGAACCGCCGCCGCAGGCGACCCGAGATGCCGGCCTACCACGGCGGTGGGAAACGGCAGGAACGCCACGAACATAAGCAGCAGCAGGTTGAGCCACACCAGCAGAGCGTCGGCGCGGACGATGAGCCGGAATTGCTGCCGGTGTAGCACCCAGAACCTGGCGATCACCACGAAACTCACCAGATAGGCCAGGTACCGGGGCCAGAGCCCGAGCAGCGCCTTCGGCAGCCCGGCGTCGCTGCTGGTGGCCGGCACCGCGATCTCGAGAATCAGCAGGGTGATGGCGATGGCGAACACGCCATCGGACAGTGCCAAGATCCGGCCGATGCCCTCCTCGGCGGCTTCGTCGTCCTCGCGTTGCGGCAGCTTCCACAGCCGCTCCGGCAGTCTCCTCACCGGATCGCCCCCACGGGTCCGAAACCGTCCGTGATGCCAGGCCTCAGGTGCGGGTGCTGCGGCTGCCTGCCTGCTGTCCGTCGTGGGGTCCGGCCGCGCTTGGTGCGAGCATCTTGCCTGTCATCCGGGCCATCACCGTGCGGGGCAGGAACCGGTGGCCCTGGGCGAGGAAGCGGGTGCGCAGGCCCGGGATAACGGTCATCGCGTCGTTGTCGAAGCCGCGCAGGGCGGCCTTGACGACGTCGGCCGGTTCAGCGGTGTGGCGGTAGATGATGCTGCTGGTGGCGGCCTGGTCACCGAGGCTGGCGAAGTAGCCGGTCGCTACCGGCCCCGGGCACAGCGCGAGGATGCGTACCCCGCTGCCGCGTGTCTCGGCCCACAGCGCCTCGCTGAATGCCAGGGCGAAGGCCTTGGTCGCACCGTAGACCGCCTGCCCCGGGCTTGGCTGGAAGGCGATCGAGGAGGCGACCGTGATGATCCCGCCGGACCGGCGCCCCAGCATGCCGGGCAGGACCGCGTGCGCGAGGTCGACCCCGGCGACCGCGTTGACCATCATCTCGCCATGCTCGCGGTCCGCGTCCAGGCGGGCGAAGTCGCCGTAGGTTCCGAAACCGGCGTTGTTCACCAGCACATGGATATCGGTGGTCGCCGTGAACGCGGCGACGCGGCCGACCTCATCGGCGACGCTGAGATCGGCAGGCAGTGTCGTGACGGTGACCCGGTTCCTGGTCCGCAGTTCGTCTGCCAGCGCTTCCAGGCGATCCGCCGACCGGGCGACCAGCACCAGGTCGCTGCCGCGTACCGCAAGCTGGCGCGCGAACTCCGCGCCCAGCCCGGATGAGGCTCCCGTCACCAGAGACGTCGTCCAGGCAAAGTCGAAAGGTGGCATGCCGTCCCCTTCATTGCTCTGCACCCCGGCCTCCGCCCGGCCGGCGGAGGAAACCGCTCGCGCGAGGCGGCGGACGCGCAATTGCCCGGTGAGAAACCCCCGCGCGGACGCCCGAGACGCGTTGACTTCTCAATGCCCCAGCCGTTCGCCGCGGTAACCCGCGGCCGGCCGCACGGTCCGCGCGATGCTAGCACCGGGTTCCGGATGACGGGAGTCGCGGACCAATTGCCGAATCGGATTCTGTTAAGGCGTAGGGTCGGTGCATGCGCTCGGATGCGCGTCTGCGACAGGTCGCACTCGTCGCGCGGAACCTCGGCCCGGTGGCCGCGCAGCTGGAATCCGACCTCGGCCTGCCGGAGCCATACGCGGATCCCGGCATCATCCAGTTCGGCCTGCAGAACGCCGTCTACGCCGTCGGCGACACGTTCCTCGAAGTGGTCTGCCCGGCGCGGGAGGGCACCACCGCCGGGCGCTACCTCGACCGGCGCGGCGGCGACGCCGGGTACATGGCGATCTTCCAGTTCCCCGACTTCGGCGCGCTCGCCGCGGCCCGCGACCGGCTTCCCGGCCTCGGCGTCCGCGTGGTGTGGCGGGACGACCGCGATGACATGGCCGGCACGCACCTGCACCCGCGCGACGTCCCCGGCGCGATCGTCTCGCTCGACGCCGCCGCGCCGCCGGAGTCCTGGTACTGGGCGGGACCGGACTGGACGGGCGGCGCCCCTCCGCACGAGCCGGGCGGCATCACCGGGATCACCGTGGCCGCCGCCGACCCGGACGCGGTGGCCGCGCGCTGGGCCGCGGTGCTCGGCGCCGCCGCGGACGGCAGGCGGATCGCGATCGACGGCGGCCGCCAGGTCATCGACTTCACCCCCGCCGGGGACCGCGCGGCGGAGGGCATCACCGCGGTGGCGTTCAGCCGGCCACGGCGGGAGGGCACGTACGAGATCTGCGGCGTCCGGTTGGACGTCCGGGTGGACGGAGAGCGATGAGCGAGATTGACACCGGGACCGGGGACCTGCTGGCGCGCGTCGAGGACGGCGTCGGCGTGATCACCATGAACCGTCCGCACCGCCGCAACGCGCTGTCGGTGGAGATGATCGACGCGCTCGGCCGCACGCTGGCCGACTTCGAGGTGGACGACTCGGTCGGCGCGATCGTGCTCACCGGCGCGGGCGGCGCGTTCTGCGCGGGCGGCGACGTCAAGAGCATGGCCGCCGGGCGCGCCGCGGTTCCGTACGACGTCCTGGTGCACCGGCAGCGGCTCAACCAGCGGGCCACCAGCGGCAAGCTGCATGAGATGCCGAAACCGACCATCGCCGCGCTGCCCGGCCCCGCCGCGGGCGCCGGGCTGTCGCTCGCGCTGGCCTGCGACCTGCGGTACGCCGCGGAGGGGGCGATCCTCACCACGGCGTTCGCGAAGGTCGCCTTCGCCGGGGACTACGGCGGCACCTGGTTCCTGACCCGCCTGGTCGGCCCCGCCAAGGCCCGCGAGCTGTACTTCTTCTCCGACAAGATCCCCGCGGCCGAGGCCGCGGAGCTGGGCATCGTCAACGAGGTGTTCGCCGCTGACAAGCTGGAGGCCGAGGTCCTGGACCGGGCGCGCCGGCTGGCGCACGGGCCGACGATCGCGTACCGGTACATGAAGGAGAACCTGAACCGGGCGATTCTCGGCGAGCTTGGCGAATGCCTCGACATGGAGGCCGCCCACCACAACCACACGGGGCTCACCGACGACTTCCGCGAGGCGGCGCAGGCGTTCGTGGAGAAGCGGGCGCCGGAGTTCCACGGGAGGTAGCGGCCGGGAATCGGCGCGGCAAGCTTCAAACCCTCCTCCACACGTGCCCAGGAGGACATCTACGATGTGGACCGCTGGGCCCTGACGATCAACGTTGCGGGCCACAGCATGCGCGGAAAACTGTCGACAATGATCATGGGCAATGTGGTGGCGGTGGCAGATCTCAAGGTCGAGAACGCGGTACTGGCGCAGGCGGAGACGGCGATGCGGACCGGCTCCAGCCGGCTTGATCCCATCGAACGGGCCGTACAGAACCTTGATCCCGAGGTCGTGGGAGCGGAGCCGCTGTCCGAGGCGCTTCACACAGCCCACGAGAAGCTGGCGGTAGCAACCGGGGTCATGAGCCAGGCGCTGGCTGCACTCGCGCAGCACACCCGCGACACCGGCACCACAGTCGGAAACCAGGATTCGGCCTGGGCTCAGGGGATCCGACAGGGGGCGCGGTGAGCGCCTATGCCCGTTCCATGCCGAATCTCGGTTTCGACCCGGCACCGGGCGACGTGATGGCGACCAGCAGTCTGGCCCGGCGTCAATCGGAGATCGCTGAAGGGCTCATGCACGTGCTGGCCCAGGTGGAGCGTATCGACCTGACCCAATGGCAGGGCCGCGCCGGCGATGCGACGCGCATGGCGCTGAGCAACTTCGCTCCGGCTCTGCGGAAAGCTGCTGATGCCGCGCAGGGCGTTCATGCTGCGACTTCCGCCTGGGCGAACCAGTTGAGCGGATTCCAGGCCGAGGCCGACACCTTGGAGCGCCAGGCAGCCGCCGCGAGCGACCATCTGCAGGGTCTGCAAAGCCAACCGCCACCGCGGCCCGCCAGATTGCCAGCACATCAGGCCGATCTGGAGTCAGCATCGGTGAACCTGGCGGGGATCCGGAGCAACGCTGAGGAGCTGCACCAGCACTACCTTGCCGCGTCCCGCCGTACAGCACAGACCGTCGAGGAGCACGAGAGTTTGTGGGCGCGCACGGAGCCCGTCCGGACGATCCTGGAGGCTGTGCTGGCCCCGCTGGACATCGTTGCCGCCGATCATTGGCTCGATGCTCTTAAGGAGATTGCCGGCGTTCCATCCGAATGGATCAAGGAAGTCGATCAGTCGATCGAGACCGTCAAGTCCCTGCAGGCCAGCGGCAAGTCAGCCACGGACGCCCTGATCGAAGCAGGCAAGGTTGCCGACTCCACCGCCAGCAAACTCGACGCGTGGGAGGCGTTCGCACCAGGCTGGCTCAAAACCGCGGCCGGCTCAATCGCCGGGATCAAGGGCCTTTCCTATGCGCTCGGCGGACTTGGCGTCCTCGCTGACGCCGGAACCGTCATCTCACCGCAGGATTCGGGGGTCATGGGCAATGTTGACCGCGGGGTTGCCGGTGTCAACGGCGCCCTGCTGATCGCCAACATGGCCACCGACGAGATCCCCGTTGTCGGTGAGGTCACGCTCGCGGCGACCGGCATATATCTCGGCGGCGATTTCCTGTACCACCACTTCACGCCGTTCAAGAACATCTGCAACGACGTCGGTCATGGAACGGTCGAGGCAGGCGACTGGGTCGGGAAGGAAACCAGCTCCGCATGGCATTCTGTGAGCTCATCCGTCGGAAGCTGGTTCTGAGATGATCCCGGATATCGCCGCTACTGCGGTCGAGCGAACCGAAGCCGCTGAGAACCTGTTCGCTCAGGCAAACAGCTCGAGCTTCGCCGAACTGGTGACGCTCTCAGCACTGGAACTGTGCGTGCTCGGCGGCCCAAAGCACGCAATGTTTGAGGAAGACATCACCCGTGCCTGGCTGCAAATGAGCGACAGGCAGCGGGAGAAGGCCAAGAAGCTGGCGACGGAAGGCATGGTCAAGCGGCGCCTCCTCGCCGAGAACGCCCCAAGCAGCCCCGACGGGAAAGACAACACGTATTCCCTGAGCCCCGCTCTGGGGATCGCGCTGGCCGCCCGGTGCCGCCCGGCATTCGTTGTCCTCACCGAGACACCGCAGCCCTCCCTGCGTACACCACGGTTCTTCGCTGCCGGGGATCAAGACGAACCTGTCCGCGGGATCGTGGTCGAAGAACCGGCTGCCCTACCTGCAGGCTCCGGCGACTACCCGAACCTGAAGAAGCTCGGCCCGCTGGGCAGGTTCTACCGGTACGTGCTCGTGTCCCGGGCGAGGGCGGCAGAGGTGCTGGCCGAGTGGGCCATTGCCCCACCACCGCAGTCGCCGGGTCCAGACGCGGCATCTTGCCGCTCGGTATCGCTGTACCGCTATGCCGGATCAACGGGCCAAGACGGGATCCGCCTGATGGTCCGTGGGGACGGCACCAGTGCCCAGCTCCTCGCACCAGGCGCCGACCACGGCGGCTCAGCGCCGATCGAGCACGACCTCGCGGGGCTCCAGCAAGTCATGGCCGACCTGCTCACCGCCCAGCCATGACCACTGACTCGGCGCCTGGTCCGGCGGTCGGCTACCGCGAGGCGCACAGCGCTCTCACCTGGCCACTGCTTGCATTGGGCCTGTTCGTGCCCGCAGCAGGCATGGCCGCTTTCGTCATCCTCGGCGCTGCGGTCAACCCCCAGTGGCTCCTCGGTGTCCTGTTCCTCCCGCTGTTTCCGCCGTTCCTGGCCTACATCAGCCTGCTGTACCGCAACTGGCCAACCGGGATCCGCCTGGACCAAGCTGGCATCACCATCGGCGCCATCAGCTCCCCCCGCGCCGCCGAGAGGACACCCACCGTCACCCACCAGAGCCGGGGACTGTTCACCTGCCCGTGGTCACAGGTGCGTGCGGCCCGCGTCGTCACCGATCCTGCCGAGCTGCGCCGACTCAAGACCTCGCCGGACTATTCCACCCTCACCAACCGCTGGGGCACCCGCCGCCTCGGCGGATCCAGGACGATGACGAATTGCAAGATCGGCGTCTTCACGGCGCCATTCATGCGCGCCGCCCTCGTCATCGATCTCGACCTCGGAATGGTCGAAGCCAGCCACGTCCGGCCAGCCCGCTACTTCAGCAACGGCATCGACGGGAGCCTGTCTCGTCTTATCCAGCCTGAAATGAGTACTACCTGGATCGTCCCGACACGCGGTCCCGGCAAACTCAGCAAAGCGCTTGAGGCATATCCGGGGCTGACCGCACCTCCTGGCCGTCGGGTGTTTTAAAACCTCGTCTACATCGACCAGAGCGAGCAGCCTTCGCACGAGGGCGCCACGAAAGTGGCGCCCTAATCGGCCCGGTAGGCCGGGTCTCGTGCCGGAGGATCAACCAGCGCAAGACCAGCCCTTTCGCAGCTACCGGACGTCGAGGCCGGTGATGGCGCGGCCGATGATCATGCGCTGGATCTCCGAGGCGCCTTCGAAGATCGTGTAGATCTTGGCGTCGCGGTGCCAGCGCTCGACCGGGTAGTCGCGGGTGTAGCCGTTGCCGCCGAGTATCTGGATGGCCTGCTCGGTGACGCGGACCGCGGTCTCGCCGGCGACCAGCTTGGACATCGAGCCTTCGGCGTTGTCGAACGAGTGGCCGTTGCGCGCCATCCACCCCGCCCGCCAGACCAGCAGCCGCGCGGCGTCGACCTGGGCGGCCATGTCCGCCAACTGGAACGCGATGCCCTGGTTCTGCCCGATGGGCTTGCCGAACTGGACGCGCTCCTTGGAGTAGTCGCGGGCGTACTCGTACCCGGCCCGGGCGATGCCGACGGCCATTGCGGCGACGCTCGGCCGCGATGCCTCGAACGTCTTCATCGCCGCCTGCTCGCCGCTGCGCTGGCCCTCGCGCACCCGGGCGAGCCGCCGGTCCAGGCGTTCCTTCCCGCCGACCAGGCACGATCCGGGCACCCGCACGTCGTCGAGCACCACTTCCGCGGTGTGCGACGCCCGGATGCCGTGCTTTTTGAACTTCTGGCCCTGTGACAGCCCCTTGGTGCCCGGCGGGACAATGAAGCTGGCCTGCCCGCGGGTGCCGAACTCGGGGTCGACAGAGGCGACGATGACGTGCACGTTCGCGATGCCGCCGTTGGTGGCCCAGGTCTTGGTGCCGTTCAGCACCCACTCGTCCTTGGCCTCGTCATAGACAGCGCGGGTGCGGATCGCGCCGATGTCGCTGCCGGCGTCCGGCTCGGACGCACAGAAGGCACCGAGCTTGACCGCGCCCGGTTCGCCGAACATCTGCGGGAGCCACTCGCCGATCTGCTCCGGGGTGCCGTTGCTCGACACCGATACCGCGGCCAGAGCGCTGCCGACCAGCGACAGCGCGATCCCGGCGTCGCCCCAGAACAGCTCCTCGAACGCGATCGGGATGCCCAGCCCGGATGGCTCGAACCACTGCGAGCCGAAGAAGTCCAGCGAGTACAGCCCGATCTTGGAGGCCTCCTCCAGGATCGGCCATGGCGTTTCCTCGCGCTCGTCCCATTCCGATCCGGCGGGGCGGATGACGGTCTCGGCGAACTCATGCACCCACGAGCGCATGGTGCGCAGGTCGTCGTTCAGTTCAAGAGAGAAGCCGGCTGCCCCATCGCCCGCGCCGTTCGCGCTCGCGGTGGTCTCGGTCGTGCCAGCCTGTGCTTCGGCAGTCATCAGCGGTCCTCCGGCGGGATTCTTCGGACACGCGCCAGGTTACCAGCGAGTAGGAGATGGCGACAGGCGGGATCACGGTGATTGCGACTCATCAGTAACAAAGCGGCAACTTTCTGGTGGCCGCCGGTGGCCTTCGCGGCAACGCACTTGGTACGTTCCGAACATGTGATTCCCGTCACATCCGGACCGAAATCGGACCGGTAAGCCGGCCGGAGGGTGCCTGGCCACGGCAGATGCGAGGTGCCGTGCTGAGGATCGCCCGCGGTGGAACCCGGCCCTTCACGCGGCCGGGCGGCATCCTGATCGCCGGAATCGGGTTACTGGTCGTCGCCATCGTCGCCGGTGCGGTGGCCATCGCCCTGCCCGGCAGTTCGCAGAAGACCGCCACCGCGTACTTCCAGAAGGCGGTCGGGATCTACCCGAACAGCGACGTCGACATCCTGGGCGTCAAGGTCGGCTCGGTGACCAACGTCGTCCCGCAGGGCAACATGGTCCGGGTCACGTTCACCTATGCCGACAAGTACAAGATCCCGGCCGGTGCCGACGCCGTCATCGTCTCCCCCTCCCTGGTCGCCGACCGCTATATCCAGCTGACGCCGGTGTACCGCGGCGGGTCGGCGCTGGCGGACGGCGCGTCGATCCCGCAGTCGCGCACGGCGGTCCCGGTCGAGCCGGACCAGGCGAACTCGGCGATGTCGAGCCTGGCCCAGGCGCTCGGTCCCAACGGCGCGAACAAGCAGGGCGCGCTGAACTCGCTGATACACACCGGCGCGCAGAACCTGCAGGGGCAGGGCTACAACTTCCACCAGACGATCCAGAACGCCTCCGCCGCCGCACAAGCCCTGGCTGACAACAGCGGCAGCTTCGCCGAGACGGTGACCAACCTGAACCAGTTCACCTCCTCGCTGGCCGCGAACGACCAGCAGGTCTCAGCGGTGACCGCCGACATGAACAACGTCTCCGAGCAGCTCAACGGCGAGCGCACTGACCTGTCGGCCGCCCTGGCGGCCCTGGGCAGCTCGCTCAACCAGGTCGCCACCTTCGTGCGGCAGAACCGCCAGGGCCTCACCAGCAACGTCAGCAAGCTGGGCCAGGTCACCAACCTCCTGGTCAAAGAGAAGCAGTCGATGGAGAGCTACCTCTGGTACACGCCGCTGGGCGCGGAGAACACGAACCTGGCCTACGACGGCCTGTCGGGATCCCTGCTCGGCCGGATCGACCCGCAGCAGACACAGAACCTGTCGATGTTCGCTTGCTCGCTGATGTACAGCGAGGGCACGGCGCCCAGCCAGTGCGGGCAGCTGCTCCAACCGCTGAACGTGCTCGGCCAGGCGATCACCCCGTTCCTGAAGAGCGATTCCTCCCCGATCACCGAGATGACCACGCACATCAACGTCAAGCAGCCGCCGCCGGACGCCTACGGCTCAGGCAACTCGCCGCAGAGCCAGCCCGCGTCGGATGGCTCCACCAACCCGTCTCTGGCCCCCTGACCGGGCGGAACCGTAATTACGACCGTGGGATTAGTAACAAAGGGGCAACGGTCCCGTAGCCATTGCTGCCCCACACCGCCGGGAAATTGGTAGGTTTACTAGCAAGTAGCGGAGACCACGGCGGTCACATCCCCCCGACCGAGGTCGGAACGGTTCCCGGCCAGGCTGTACCTGGCCCGCGAGAGGCGAGGTGCGGGTGCTGAGAGTACCCCGAGGCGGCAGTCGGCAATTCGTGCTGTTCACCGGCATCACGGTGGTGGTGATCGCCATCATCGCGGGCGTCGTCGTCGTCGCCCTTCCCGGCCAATCGCAGAAAACGGGGGTCGCCTACTTCCAGAAGGCGATCGGCATCTACAAAGCCAGCGACGTCGACATCCTCGGCGTCAAGGTCGGTTCGGTGACCAACGTCGTCCCGCAGGGCAACACGGTCAAGGTCACCTTCACCTACGACGGCAAGTACAAGATCCCGGCCGGTGCCGACGCGGTCATCGTCTCCCCGTCGCTGGTCGCCGACCGCTACGTCCAGCTGACGCCGGTGTACCGCGGCGGGTCGACGCTGGCGGACGGCGCGTCGATCCCGCAGTCGCGCACGGTGGTCCCGGTCGAGCCGGACCAGGCCAGCAGTGCGATGTCAAGCTTGGCGCAGGCGCTCGGCCCCAACGGCGCGAACAAGCAGGGCGCGCTGAACTCGCTGATACACACCGGCGCGCAGAACCTGCAGGGGCAGGGCTACAACTTCCACCAGACGATCGAGAACGCCTCCGCGGCCGCACAAGCGCTAGCCGACAACAGCGGGAACTTCGCCGAGACGGTGACCAACCTCGACCAGTTCATCTCCTCGCTGGCCGCGAACGACCAGCAGCTCAGCGCGGTGACCGGCGACATGAACAACGTCTCCGAGCAGCTCAACGGCGAGCGCAGTGACCTGTCGGCCGCCCTGGCGGCGCTGGGCAGCTCGCTCAACCAGGTCGCCACCTTCGTGCGGCAGAACCGGCAGGGGCTCACCAGCAACGTGAGCAAGCTGGGGCAGGTCACCAACGTCCTCGTCAAAGAGAAGCAGTCGATGGAGGCCTACCTCCAGGAGGCGCCGCTGGGCGCGTCCAACACCAACCTGGCCTACGACAGCCTGTCCGGGTCGCTGCTGAGCCGTATCGACCCGCAGCAGACACAGAACCTGTCGATGTTCGTCTGCTCGCTGCTGTACTCCGAAGGCACTTCCCCGAAGCAGTGCCAGCCGCTGCTGCAGGGGCTGAACGTGCTCGGCCAGGCAATCACGCCGTTCCTGAAGAGCGACTCGTCGCCGATCACCGAGATGACGACGCACATCAACGTCAAGCAGCCGCCGCCGGACGCGTACGGCTCAGGCAACTCGTCTGGGAGCCAGCCGGCGTCGGATGGCTCCACCAATAACTCGCTGGTGCCCTGACGGGAGCGCCCGGCCGCACGTCGGCAACCGCCGGTCAGCCGCACGCCGGGTAACCGCTATCCGGTCGGATGCCGCGTGACCGCGGCAGGCTGACCGGGTGGCTAGGCGCCCGCCGTGAGGAGCCGGCCGCCGGGGTACCCGGGAACCTCGATCATCGGGGGCCGTTCGGTCACCGTCACATCGTGAATCTCGGCTGCGTGGCCAGCCCCGTCCCGGCGGAACTGCGTCAGTACCCCGGGATGCACCCCATCGGCCGCCATACCGCTGGGTTCCAGCCGCGACCAGGCGGCGAGCCAGATCTGTGCCGCCATCCGGCCGAGCGCCGCGGTGGACTGGTGGGCGTGTATCCGGGTGCCGAGGTCGACCTGCGCCATCGCGTCCAGCCCGGCGTGGCTGAGCACGTCCACCAGCAGCCCGAGCTCGACCCCGTACCCGGTGACGAATGGGAGCCGCTCGAGTAGGCCGCGACGCGCCGCCGCCTCGCCGGACAGTGGCTGGACGAAGCCGGCCAGCAGCGGCCAGTGCAGGTTGAGCAGCGGGCGGGCCACCAGTTCGGTCACCCGGCCACCGGTGTCGCCGGTGTCATGCAGCGGCCGGTCGTAGCAGCCCTTCACGTAGGCCAGCGAAGGCTCCTGCAGCAGCGGCCCGAGCAGTCCGGTGACGAACGACGGGGAGAAGTTCCGCACGTCCGCGTCGAGGAAGACGATCACGTCACCGGAGGTCGCGGCCAGCGACTTCCACAGCGCCTCGCCCTTTCCGTCCGCCGGGGGCAGGTGCGCCAGGACGTCGTCCTGGCCCACTACCTTGGCGCCGGCGGCGGCCGCGACCGCCGCGGTGTCGTCCGTGGATCTCGAGTCGATCACCACGATCTCGTCCACCACCGGCAGGTCGTCCATCAGATCGGTGCGGACCGCGGAAACGATCTTCCCGACGGTCGCCCCCTCGTTGCGGGCGGGCAGCACGACGCTGATCCGTGCCCCGCCCTTCGCCGCCAGGACCGCGCGGGCGGGCCAGCGCTGCGCTGCGCTGCTGCGGTCGCGCAGCCACGAACTGACTTCGGGAAGCACCGACGGCTCCTTCGCTTGGTGGTCCGGCGCGCTCGGGTGGCCTGGTCCCCTACTCGGAAGCGTGCCGGTCGAGGAACTCGTACACGTCAGCCTCATCGACGCCGGGGAATGTTCCGGTCGGCAGCGCCGACAGGACGTGTGAGTGAGCGCGGGCGGACGGCCAGGCCAGTCCCTCCCAGCGCTCGGCCAGCTCGGCTGGCGGGTGCTGGCAGCAGCCCGGTGCCGGGCAGGTTGATGACGTGCGCCGGGTGGTATCCCGGCCGCGGAACCAGCGGGAGTGCTCATACGGGACGCCGAACGTGATGGCGAAGTCGCGTTCCCGCGCCGGGTCGATGTGCGCGACGCACCAGTAGGTGCCCGCCGGGGTATCGGAGTACTGGTAGTGCGGAGAGAAACGGTCCGCGGATCCGAACACCTGCCGTCCGGACCATTTGCGGCACATCCGCTGCCCCTCGATCGCGCCGGTCGAATCCGCCGGCAACTTCAGCCCGTCGTTCTCGTACGCCTTGTAGATCACGCCGCTCGCGTCGTTCTTCACGAAATGGCACGGGAGGCCGAGATGGTGGGTGGCGAGGTTGGTGAAGCGATGCGCCGCCATCTCGTACGAGACCGAGAACACGTCCCGCAGGTCCTCCACCGAGACCACCCGGGCCTGCTTGGCCTCCTGGAGGTACGCCACCGCGGGCTGCTCCGGGACGAACACCGCCGCCGCGAAATAGTTCGCTTCCACCCGCTGCCGGAGGAAATCGGCGAAGTCGCGGGGCTGGCCGTGCCCGAGCACGAAGTGGCCGATGGTTTGCAGCAGGATCGTGCGCGGCGTGTGCATCCCGATCGACTCCTGCTTCACGTAGACCCGGCGGTTCCGCAGGTCGGTCACCGAGCGTACCGACCGCGGCAGGTCCTGCACATAGCGGACGGTGAAGCCGTGGTGGCCGACGATGGACAGGATGGTGCCCTGCGACAGCGCGCCGCCGCGGTAACCGACGGCGTCCAGTGTCTGCGCGGCCTCGCTCTCGATCGCCGCGAAGTAATTGCCGCGCTCGCGCATCTTCTGGCGGAGCACGGCGTTCGCCGCCCGCGCCTCCTCCGGGGTGGCCGTCGGCTTCGTCCGCTGCCGCCGCAGTTCCTGGTACAGCTTCAGCAGATGTTCGAGCACGTCGTTGGGGACCCTGGTGCCGACCTTCAGGTGCGGCAGGCCGAGGCCGGCGTACACCGGGTCGCGCTGGGCGTCCTCCAGCGCGATCTCCAGCTGCGCTCGCCGGCTCGGCGCCTGCCGCCGCAGCAGTTCCTCCTGCGGCACCGACAGCGCCCCCGCCAGCGCCCTGATCATCGACAGCTTCGGCTCGCGCCGCCCGTTCTCCAGCAGCGACAGTGCGGACGGGGCACGGCCGACGCGCTCCCCGAGCTCGGCCAGTGTGAGGCCCCGGGCCCGGCGCATGTGGCGCAGCCGCTGGCCGAACGTGACAAGGTCTAGACCATGCGCTGGGGTCAAACCTTGCGATTCTTCATTGATCAACTCCGCCATGGCTTCACCATAGCGGAAACTTTTCAATTTTTCTCGCGTTATGCTACTGGCCAGTCACGTTACTCCGGGTAAAACTCTCATCCATCAAACCGTTCCGCAGGCCGCATCAGCGCCGGGACCGGCGCCGGCGAAAGCCCGGAACCGGCGACGCGGGACGGACTGCAAGCGACACGAAGGCGGGATGACAGTGAAGGATCATCGCCTCGACGGGACCGAGGCTCGCGCCGGGAACACCGGGACCGCGGGGACCACGGGCGACGCGGGCCCGGCCGGGCTCGCGGAGTCGATCCGCGATCAGGCAGAGCAACTCCGGCTGCAGTGGCAGACCGACCCGCGCTGGAAGGACATCCAGCGGACCTTCAGCGCCGAGGACGTTGTCCGGCTGCGCGGTTCCGTGCATGAGGAACACACGCTGGCCCGGCTCGGCGCCGAGCGGCTGTGGCGGCTGGTGCACGAGCAGGACTACGTTCACGCTCTCGGTGCCCTGACCGGCAACCAGGCGGTGCAGCAGGTGCGGGCCGGGCTCAAGGCCATCTACCTGTCCGGCTGGCAGGTCGCGGGCGACGCGAACCTGGCCGGGCAGACGTACCCGGACCAGAGCCTGTACCCGGCCAACTCGGTCCCAGCGGTGGTCCGCAGGATCAACAACGCACTGCTCCGCGCGGACCAGATCACCTGGTCCGAGGGCGTGGACAAGGCGAGCGCCGCGGCCGGCAACGGCTCGGCGGACGCCGATCTCCCCTACTGGCTCGCGCCGATCGTGGCCGACGCCGAGGCCGGTTTCGGCGGCGTGCTCAACGCGTTCGAGCTGATGAAGGGCATGATCGCGGCCGGCGCCGCGGGCGTGCACTGGGAGGACCAGCTCGCCTCCGAGAAGAAGTGCGGTCACCTCGGCGGGAAGGTCCTCATCCCGACCGCGCAGCACATCCGCACGCTGAACGCCGCCCGGCTGGCCGCCGACGTGTGCGACGTGCCCAGCCTGGTGATTGCCCGCACCGACGCCAACGCCGCGACCCTGATCACCAGCGACGTGGACGAGCGCGACCAGCAGTTCGCGACCGGCGAGCGGACCGCGGAGGGGTTCTACCGGGTGCGCAGCGGGATGGAGCCGTGCATCGCCCGTGGCCTGGCGTACGCACCGTACTCCGACCTGATCTGGATGGAGACCGGCACGCCGGACCTGGAGGTGGCGCGTCAGTTCGCCGAGGCGATCAAGGACGAGTACCCGGATCAGATGCTCGCCTACAACTGCTCCCCGTCGTTCAACTGGCGCCGCAACCTGGACGACGGCACGATCGAGAAGTTCCAGCGGGAGCTGGGTGAGATGGGATACCGGTTCCAGTTCATCACGCTGGCCGGCTTCCACGCGCTGAACTACTCGATGTTCGACCTCGCCCGCGAATACGCCGCAGACGGGATGCCGGCCTACGTGCGCCTGCAGGAGGCCGAGTTCGCCGCGGAGGCGGAAGGCTACACCGCGACCCGGCACCAGCGGGAGGTCGGCACCGGCTACTTCGACCTGGTCTCCTCGGCTATCACCCCGGAGGGGTCCACCGGCGCGCTGGCCGGCTCCACCGAGAGCGAGCAGTTCTAAGCCGGTCCGCCCGGCCACGGCACACCGGCTGCCGGAAGCTCACCGTATGCGGCCCCGCCCCGCCAGGGGCGGGGCCGCATCGTGCTCAGGACAGGAAGCTCGAGGTCGCGGCCTCGGTCCTGATCTCTTCCTCCTCAGCGTCGACCAGCTCCGGACGGCGCCAGCGCGACGGCACGAACAGCGGCACCAGCATCGCCACGCCGACGAGCGCGTACACCCCGGTTTCGAGGAGCACCTCCGCGCCCTTGGCGACGTGGCTGGTCTTCATCGGCACGAGCTGAAGCGCGCGGTGCGCGCTCACCACGTACAGCGCTGTCCAGGCGATCGCGGCGATGCCCGGTAGCACCGTGGCGAGCGGCGACACCCACGGACCCGCCAACAGCAGCCCGAGGAGCAGGCCGGTTCCGAGCAACGCCGCCAGCACCAGAAGTGACCGCGTGCTGGTCAGGTTCGGGCTGGCCATCGTCATCGCGTGCGCCATCCGGTTGTAGCCCCAGCCGCCCCCGGCGACCAGTGCCGCAGCCAAGATGATGCCCAAGATGACCCCGAGCAGATGCCTCATGTGCTTTCACCACCCTTATGGATATGTCCCCAAGTATCCGGTATCGGGGGCATCCGCACCGGGAATCCGCGTCAGTGTTACAAACCGGCCGGCGGCCTCCCGTCCGCGGCCGGCTGACCTGCCGGGACACTGCCTGAGACCGTCCTCAGGCGGTCTCAGCATCGCCACAGTCTCCTGACGTAATCTTCATCGGTGCACATCGACTCGGTTTTCGGGGGCATCGGGCGCTTCGCAGTGCGGTTCCGGTGGATCGTGGTGATCGTCTGGATCGTCGGCGCACTCGCGGCGGTCAGGGGGCTTCCGTCGCTCGCCAGCGCGACCCAGAACAACAACACCAAGTTCCTGCCGGCCAGCGCGCCGAGCAACCACGCGCAAAATCTCGCCGCGCCGTTCGGCAACACCGGCGTGCAGCCGATCCCGGTGGTGGCGGCGCGCCAGAACGGCCCGCTGACATCGGCCGACGTCTCGGCGCTCACCGCGCTGCAGGGCGATCTCCGGACGGTCAGCACCGTCCAGGGCACCCGCGACCTCGGCCGCTCGGCTGACGGGCACGCCGAGCAGATTGTGGTGCTGGCGAGTTTCTCCGGCGGGGGGAACGGCAACCAGGACAAGACCCTGATCAACTCGCTGCGCTCGAAAATCGCCCAGGCCGGGCTCCCCGCGGGCCTGCAGGCGCACGTGACCGGCGCCCTCGCCACCCAGGTCGACCAGCAGAAGCAGGCCGGCAACCAGGGCAACCAGGTGCAGGACTTCACCGCGCTGTTCATCATCGTGCTGCTGGTGCTGATCTTCCGGTCGCTCACTTTGGCGCTCACCACGCTGATTCCGGCGTTCCTGTCGGTCGCGATCGCCGGGCCGCTCGTCGGGGAGGCGGGGCACCACGGCCTGCAGGTCTCGCCGATCGCGCAGCTGCTGCTGATCGTCCTCGTTCTCGGCGCCGGGACCGACTACGGGCTGTTCCTGGTCTTCCGGCTGCGCGAGGAGCTGCGCAGCGGGCTGGCACCCAGGGACGCGGTGGTGAAGGCGGTGACCCGGGTCGGCGAAGCGATCACCTTCTCCGCCGGAACGGTGATCGCGGCGCTGCTCACCCTGCTCGCCGCCAGCTTCCCCTTCTACTCGAACCTCGGCATCCCGCTGGCCATCGGCATCGGGGTCATGCTGATCGCCGGCCTGACCCTGCTGCCGGCCCTGCTGTCCCTGCGGCTGTCCGGGCTCGCCGTCAAACGGCGGGTGTTCAGCCGGCTCTTCGGCAAGCCGAAGCTGCTGCCATGGGACATCCAGCAGTCCGCCAAGGGCGGCACCTGGGGGCGGGTCGCTGGCCGCATCGTCCGTCACCCGGCACCGACGCTCATCGCGGGGCTGCTGGTGTTCGGCGCCCTCGCGGCCGGGTCACTCGGCTACAAGGCGTCCGGGTTCGGCGGAAACACCAGCCCGCCCACGGGCAGTGACTCGGCAGCCGGCCAGGCGCTGCTCACCCAGCATTTCCCGCAGTCGTCGGCCAATCCGACCGACCTGATCTTCACCTTCGCCGCGCCGGTATGGCAGAACCCGGCGCCGCTGGACAGCGCCACCGGGCAGCTGCGCGCGAGCGGGCTGTTCACCCAGGTGAGCGGGCCGCTGAACCCGGGCGGCGCGGTGCTGACGCCTGCGCAGTTCACCGCGTTGCACGCCGAGCTTGGCCCGCCCAAGGATCTGCCGCCGGTTCCGCCGGCCACCGTCAGGGTGCCGGAGCAGGCCTACCTGGCGTACCGGGCGACCGCGAATTTCGTCAGCCCGGACGGCCGGACCGTTCAGTACCAGACCGGGCTGAAGGCGGGCGATGCCTCGACCACCCAGGCGATGAACGCGATCCCATCGGTGCGCTCCGAGACCACCACGGTCGCCCGGTCGATCGGCGCCACCGACTCGGCCGTCGGCGGGGAAGCGCCGGCGATCTACGACATCAGTCACATCTCCAACAGTGACCTGGCCAAGGTGATCCCGATCGCGATCCTGGCGATCGGCGTGCTACTCGCCCTGGTGATGCGCAGTCTGATCGCGCCGCTGTACCTGATCGCCTCGGTCGGCCTGTCCTTCCTCGCGGCACTCGGCGTCGCCACCCTGATATTCATCGACATCGGCGGCAACGGCGGGCTGACGTTCTTCCTGCCCTTCCTGATGTTCATCTTCCTGCTGGCGCTGGGCGAGGATTACAACATCCTGGTGATGACGCGGATCAGGGAAGAGGCCCAGCACCTCCGGTTGCGGGATGCCGTCACCCGGGCGCTGGCCGCGACCGGCACCACGGTGACCTCTGCCGGGCTGGTGCTCGCCGGGACCTTCATCGTGCTCACCGCCGTCGCGGGCCGCGGATCAGGCGGCAGCCAGGTCCGCGACATCGGCGTCGGCCTCGCCGTGGGCATCCTGATGGACACGTTCCTGGTGCGCACGCTGCTGGTGCCGTCCACCGTGGTGCTGCTCGGCCGGTGGAACTGGTGGCCGTCGCGGATGAGCCGGCCGACCAGCCGGCCGGATTCGGCCGCTTCCGGTCCGTCATCGACCCCGGAGGTAGCGGTTCCGGAGTAGCGACCGGCACCCGGGCAAGCCCGAGGCTGACCCCATCGCCGGTCCCGGTCGCCGCTGACTTTCACCGCTCACAGTCGGCGCTGAGGGTCACCGCTGACGGCCACCGCTGACGCCCTTTCCCAGCGGGGGACGTTCCGCAGCGTTCGGTCCCCGGCGTCCGCCGATCACGCGCATTATGGTGAGCGGGCGAAAACGGTGGGAAGTGGACAGATGGCTATCGTGAACGAACGGGACAAGCTGCAGCGCGTGCTCGGCAGCCCGGATCTTGCGTGGCTGATCGACCGGATCCGCAACCGGCTGGAACGCGGCATCCCGCTCGACGGCACCGTCACCCTGGTCGGTGCGACCCCGACCCAGCGCCGCGCCGCGTCGCGGCTGCTCGGCCGGACGGCCGGGGGCACCTCGCTGAGCGTCCCGCTGCCCGCGCTGGCGGACGTTCTGCGCAACGCCGGGATCTCCGCCGACCTGCGCTCGGCCGTCGAGATCATCTCCGGCCCCGTCCGGGACCTGCGCGCCGAACGGACGGCGGACATGCAGGCGCGGGCTGCCGCCGTCTCGGCCGCGCGCAACTGCACACACCAGGCAACGACGTGGTATTCAACCTGGCTGGACGAGGTGGCCCGGGACGGCACGGTGAACAAGCTGGTTAACCGTAATAGCGGCCACCTGCTGGGGCAGGCCGCGGCGGTGCTCGACCGGCTCCCGGTGCTGTCCGATCCCGGCGCGGACCGCGACGGCGAGGACCTCGGCGGCCTGCTGCTGCCCGCGCTCGCCGAATCGGCCACCGGGGACGCCGGCGCGCTATCCGCCACCCCGCTGGCCACGCTCGTGCTGCGTGCCCTCGCGCACCACGACGGCGTTCCGCCCCCGGCGACCCGGTTCGAGGAGCGTGCCCGCTGGGCTGCCGCCGGAGTGGTCGCCGACGACCTGGCGAGTCAGGTACTCGTGCTCAACGTCCGGGCGGGCGGCGAGCCACTCGGGCGGTGGCTGACCGAGGCGGCGGAGGCCGGGGAGCCGTTCCGGATCACGCTGCATCAGCTATCCGCCATGCCGGTGCTTCCGCTGGGGACGGACATCTTCGTCTGCGAGAACCCGTCGGTACTGCACGCGGCGGCGGCCGAGCTCGGATCCCGGTCCGCTGCCCTGCTGTGCGCCGAGGGCGCGCCGTCGGCCGCGTGCAACCGGCTGGTGCACGCCGCGGCCAGGAGCGGTAGCCGGATCCACTGGCGTAACGACTTCGACTGGACCGGCCTGCGCAGCACGGCGGCGGCGGTCCGGCGGTTCGATGCCGAGCCGTGGCGGATGAGCGCCGACGACTACCGGTCAGCGCTCGGCGGCAACGAGGATGCGCTGCTGAAGGGCGCCACCGCGGATAGCCCGTGGGACACCCGGCTCGCCAAGGAGATGGTTCAGGCCGGCCGGGCCGTGACCGAGGAACCGCTGATCCCCGCGCTGGTCGGCGACCTGCGCGCA
Source organism: Streptosporangiaceae bacterium (assembly GCA_051986485.1). Lineage (GTDB taxonomy): Bacteria > Actinomycetota > Actinomycetes > Streptosporangiales > Streptosporangiaceae > JBPYFL01. The sequence goes on from JBPYFL010000073.1 coordinate 117,824, forward strand.
GCCGCCGGCTGACAGGACATCACGGCGCTGCAGGCTCACGGCGCGGGCAGGCTCACGGCGCGGGCGCGCCGGCTCCGGTGTGGTCGTGGACGATCAGCACTGGCCGTTGCGAATGGGACGCGACGTCGCCGGCGACGCTCCCGGCCACCCTGCCGCCGAGCCTGGAGCGGCCACGGGAACCGAGGACGATCAGGCCCGCGTCTTGATCGTTGGCGGCATCGACGATGGCGGTCCAGGTGGGCGTTCCCTCCACGGCCTGACCCCGGGCGCGGAATCCCGCTTCCCCGGCCAGTGAGGCTCCGCGTGCGGCGGTCTGCTCGGCCGCTTCCCTGACCTCGCCCCCGCACGCCGCGTCGAACTGTGTCCCGGGCTCCGGCTGGAAGCCGACGTTGAACGTCCGCCATACGGTGACGACGAGCGCGTCGCGGTCCGTTGGCAGCTGACGGCCGGCCTCCGTGATGGCTGCCTTGGCGAGGTCGGAGCCGTCGTAGGCGAACAGCACCGGGCCTGCCCGGTCAGCGCGGCGGCGGCCGTCCCCGCGGCGGGGACGGCCGGCAAGTGACGCGGCGAGGCGGCCGCCGCCGGTGAGCGACGCGGCGAGCCGCCCGCCGCCCGCGAGCGACGCGGCCAGCCGACCGCCCTCGCGCGGGGCCGGCGCACCGGTCAGCGCCTGTGCCACGCCCGGCTCGGCCGCAATCGGGCGGATCGCGGCCAGCAGCGGCGGAGAATCCCAGGCCGGCTCCTGTCCGCCCATCCAGCGCTGCAATGACGGAGCCGGCGGGCGCACCCGGCCGAGCACATACAGGCCCGCGCCGGCGACGACGCCGCCGGCCGCGAGACCGAAGCAGATCCACAACGCCGTGCTCATCGCCCGCGTCGGGGTGCCCGTGAGTGTCACAGCGAAGTGCAGCAGGACAGGCGCGATCATGAATGCCGCGACCGCCCGCAGCAGTTCCAGGATGGCGAACACCCGCTGCACCGATGCGGAGCGCAGCGAGAAGCCGGCCAGGAACAGCGCCGGGGTCACCGACGCTCCGATGCCGATGCCGATCAGCGCCGAGCCGACCAGGGTGAGCGTGGCCGTGGGCGGGATGACGCCGCGGATCACCGCGATCCCGGCGGCGAGCACGACCAGCCCGCCCAGGGCGAAGTAGTGGATGTACCGGGTGTTGAAAACGGCCCCGAAGACGATCGCGGTGATCACGGCCGCGGCGATCTCGGGAAGGTACAGCAGCCCCAGGTGCAGCGGCGGATAGTGGTGCGGGAGCACGGCCTCGGTCAGCCCGATCGCGGACGTGGACGCGGCGGCCGCGCAGATCGCGATCACGATCCCGGTTACCGGTATGGTGCTGGCCAGGCTGCGCAGCGTCAGCAGCGGATTCCGGGCGCGGTACTGGTAGATCCACAGCACGACGATCAGCGCCAGGCCGGCGACCAGCGGGACGAACGCGACCGGGTCCAGGAACCGGTGGGTGAGCAGCTCAGAGGCGCCCCAGAACGCCAACACCGATCCGCTGGCCGCCAGCGCGATGGCGGTGGGATCCCATGGGGCGCTGCGGTCCGCCGGCGGGGCGTCCTGGAATGTCAGCAGCGACATCAGCAGCCCAATGACGGAGATGCCGGCCACGATCCAGAACAACGGCCGCCAGGCGTTGAAGGACGCCTGCGCGCCGCCGACCAGCGGGCCCGCCGCGACGGCGCCGAAGATGCACAAGTTGAAGATCACCGCGGTCGAGCGCAGCTTGGACGCCGGGTAGCCGAGGAACAGCGGTGGCGCGGCCGCGATCACCAGCAGGCTGGTGCACAGGCCCTGCATGACGTGGCCGACGATGAACATCGCCGCTGTAGTGGCCGACGCCGCCAGCACCGACCCGGTCACCAGCAGTGCGGCGTAGAGGATGAGCATCCGTCGCTGCGGCAGGTGCTGGGCGAACGACACGGCCAGCACGGTGCCGGTGGCATAGCCGGCATTGGCCAGTCCGGTGGTCAGGTTCACCGTTTGCGGGCTCATGTGCAACTGGCTGGCGATGATCGGCGCGATCGGCTGCAGCGCGGCCGACAGGCCCAGGTAGGGGATCAGGAACAAGACCACCATCGCCGCGGCCGCAGGATAGCGGCCGGCCAGCGGCCCGGATCGGAGCAGCGCCGGCCGCGCGCGCTCGCCGGGTGGACTGGCCTGCAGAGACGACATCCCGCCCAGGCTCGCCGATCACCGCACTGCCGCAGATCACTCGCTGAGGGTGATTCGCGCCCGCGGTTGACGGCGGGCCGCGGACGGGAATGAACTCAGTCTCATCCACCTGCAACGGAGGCATCCGTCATGAGCACGGAGATCGACCTTGCCGCGCGCGAGGCGGAGCGGGCCCGGCTGCGCGGCAGTTACCTGTCCGAACCCCGCCCGGCCAGCTCGGCGCGAGGCGTGCACCATGTCGCGCTGCTGTCCTCGGACGTGGAGCGGACGGTCCGCTTCTACCAGGAACTGCTGGAGTTCCCGCTGACCGAGATTTTCGAGAACCGCGACTACCGGGGTTCCAGCCACTTCTTCTTCGACATCGGCAACGGCAACGCGCTCGCGTTCTTCGACTTCCCGGGCCTGGACCTCGGCCCGTACGCGGAGGTGCTCGGCGGGCTGCACCACGTGGCGATCTCGGTGGAGCCGGACAAGTGGCTAAGGCTGCGCGCCAAGCTCGACGAGGCGGGCATCGACTACCTGGCGGAGAGCGGCACTTCTCTCTACCTCCGCGATCCCGATGGCGCGCGGATCGAGCTGATCTCGGACCCGCTCGGCCACATGTACGGCGACGACGTGCTCTGAGTCACCCGGTCCCGGCGCGGCGCTGGGGCGTGGTGAGCTCGGGACGCTCGTCGCGAGCGATCTCCAGGATTTCCCCGAGGCGGTGGCCGGCGGCGAGATCGACCACCCGCTGCCCGAGCATCCGGACCGGGAGCACGGCCCGCACCCAGCGCGGCGAGACGATCCGCCGGGAGCGCCGGCGGATGCCCCGTTCGAGGGCGTCGATCGCCGGCCCCGTCGGCGAGACCGCCCGGTGGCCGTGGCCGCCGAGCGGGGTACGGGCGGCGGCCCGGGTCGCGAAGGCACGAGCGGTCATGTCGGTGTCGAGTTCCGCGTAGTAGGCGACGCCAGCGCGCGCTCCGGACGGTGCGAGCTCGATACGCAGGCAGTCGCCGAGCGCCTCCACCGCGGCCTTCGATGCACAGTAGGCGGACATCAGCGGCAGGTGCACGGCGGCGGCGAGCGATGACGTGACCAGGAGGTAACCGGCCGGGTGCGAGACGTGCGGCGCGGCCGCCTGGACCAGGTTGTAGGTGCCGGTGAGGTTGACGGCGAGGGTCGCGTCCCAGATCGCGGGGTCGCCGCCGGACAGGGTCATCTGCGCGCCGACACCGGCGTTAGCCACGGCCACGTCCAGCCCGCCGAGATGCGAAACGGCTGCACCGACCGCCGCGTCGACCTGGCCGCGATCGGTGACGTCGCACTCGTACCACGCAGCGTTCCCGCATCGCCGCGCCACCGCTGCCAGTTGCTCGGGCTCGATGCCGAGCAGCGCGACGTGCGCCCCGCGGTCGTGCAGCCTGGCGGCCAGCAGGGCGCCGATCCCGCGGGCAGCGCCGGTGATCAGCACCCGGCTTCCGGCGATGTCCCGCGTGTTCGTTGTCACCGGCGCCTGCCGTTCGTCCGCCGTGCGGCGAGCGCCTGGAGTGCCCGGGTGGCGCGCGGCGCCGGCCCGGCGGGAGCCTGATCGGGCGGGACGCGCAGCGAGTTGAGCGTCATCGCGAGCATCTCGTAATGGCCGACGAGCATGCACAGCTCGATCAGCTCGGCGTCGCTGAGCAGCTCCCGGAGGCCGTCCCACGTCACGGCGGAGATCACCCGCTCGGCGTGCAGCTCGTCGGCGGCGCTGAGCAGCAGCCGCTGGCGCGGGGACCATTCCGGCGCATCCGCGCCGAGCCGCATCCGTTCGATCTCCGCGGCGGTGAGGCCGGCGGCCCGGCCGAGCCGCTCGTGGTGCCGCCGCTCATACTCGCACCCGCAGTTGCCGGCAACCCGCAAGATCAGCAGCTCGGTGTCCAGCCGCGGCAGCACGCCGCCGGGCATCAGCGCGGCGGCGAAGCGCAGCCACCGGCGGAACAGCCGCCGGTGGCGGGCGAGCGTGGTGAAGAGATTCGGCGGTCCACCGCCGGCTGCCACTCCGATCGCCCGGGCCAGCAGGAAATTCACCCGGCCCGTTTCGGCCGCGGAACCGGGGGCGATCCGCGGTGCCGCCGGTGCCGCCGGTGCCGCCTCGGGCGGGCTCCCGGCACTCATCGCACTTCCCCTTTCCGGGAGTCCTGCATGGTTTCGCCCGGAGCAGGTGCCCTCGTCGCGAGGGCCTGGCGCACCAGCACGGTCAGCGGCTCGCGCAGCGAACGCAACCCGGCGGGGTCGTCAGCGGCCAGGCGCGCCGTGACCATCGCGCTGATCGCGGCGACGAGCGCATCGCAGGCGAAGCGCTCGGTTCCGTCGCGCGCGCCGAGCCCGTCGGCCATCAGGTCGGCGAACCGGCGCTGCACCCGGGCCCGCCGCGCCAGAGCCTCCGGCCCGGCCGCGTAGACCTCGAGCAGGTATAGGCGGGCCAAGGCAGGCTCGGCGGCGATGCCGTCGAGGTAGGCGCCGAGCGCGTGCTCGAACCGTTCCAGCGGCGTGCTGGCCGGCAGGGCGGCGCGCTGGAGGTCCGAGATGATCCCCGCCGCCGCCCGGTCGTAAGCGGCCATGAAGCAGGCCTGCTTCGAGCCGAAGAGCTGGTAGAAGGTCTCGCGCGAGACCCGGGCGCGATGCAGAACGTCGGCCACCGAGGTGGCGGCATAGCCGTTTTCCGCCATCGCTTCGGTCATCGCGGCGATCAGCCGGCTCCGCTGCGAACGGATGACCTCCTCGCGGCGCAGCTTGTGCGGCCCGCGCGGGAGCGCTGCCAGGCCCTCGCCCCGCGGACGGCCCGCTCCATGACGGGCTCGGCCGGTCTGAGCCGCCGTCTCCATGCGCTCATCCTAGGGTGAAGAACACTTCTGTTCATCACTTTGCCCGGTTTCGCGCCCCGGCTGCGTCCAGTCGCTCCGCCCCGGCAGCGTCCGATCGCTGCGCCCCGGCAGCTTCCCGTCGCTGCTCCCCGCCGGTAAGGGCAGCGGGGGCTCCCGGTCGGCCAGCGCGTCGATGGCGCCGGTGAGCTCGCGGAACGCGGGTAGCGCGCGGCTCAGGGCCGCGCGGCTGGCCGGCGGAAGCGACGCGAGCGCTGCCGAGACGATCGCCTCGTTGGTCGCGTACCAGCGGTGTACCGCCGCCTGCCCGGCGTCGGTGAGCCGTAGCTCGGCGGTACGGCGGTCCGGGCCACTCACCCGGGTGATCAGGCCGGCCGAGCGCAACGCGTTGACCAGGCTGGTCACCGAACTGGGGGCGAGCAGCAGCAGCCGGCCCAGCTGCCCGGGGCGCGAGCCCGGGTTTTCCGCGACACAGGACAGCAGTTCCAGCTGCGCCACCGACAGCGCGCCGGCCGCGCTGCCTTCGGAGGCGAGACCCTGGTGCGCCCGCGCGCTGCGGCGCATCGCCCGGCGCAGCCGCGACACCCCGTCGGCGAGTTCCGGCCCGGCGGGGTCATCCCGCCGCATCGTCCGCTCCCGCTATCCCGCGCCGCACCGGTGGCGCGGCGAGCGACAGCACCGCGGTCGCCGCGCACGCGGCAGCCAGGATGGCGAACGCCAGCCGCGTCCCCGGCCCGGCACCCGTTGCCCCGGAGGCTCCCGCGACGTGGAGTCCCCCGAGATGCAGCGCCAGCGCGACCCCCGCGATGCCGAACGCGGTTCCGGCGCCGCGCGCCATGTTGACCATGCCGCCCAGTATGGCGGCCGACCCAACCGGCCCCGACCGCATGATCACCGTGTTGTTGGCGGGCACGAACAGCCCGAGGCCCAGGCCGGCCACAGCCAGCATCGAGACAAGGTACGGCGGGGTCAGCGGGACGAAGATCAGCACGACGAGCGCCACCGCGGCGGCCACTCCCCCGGTTGCGCCGCGCCGGCGGTTGCCCCAGGCCCGCGGCAGCACCGCGTCCGCGGTCAGCGCAGACAGGCCGAAGCCCAACGGCAGTGCCGACAGCATCACCCCGGTACCGGCCTCGCTTCCCGCGGGCCCCGCCAGCACCTGGGGGACCAGGACCAGCGGGCCGAACAACGCCAGGTACCCGCACAGCGCGCCGACCAGGCCGGCCGGCATTCCGCGCGACCGCAGCAGCGACGGTGAGATCAGCGGGTTGGCCGCACGGCGTTCCCGCGCCGCGAACCCGGCGGCGGCGGCCACCGCAGCCGCGGCCAGGCCGGCCGCCGCACCGCCTCCGATCCGCAGGCCGGAAACCGCGGACAGGGCGAGAAGCAGCGCGGTCGTGGCGGTGGCGAGCAGCACCGTGCCCGGCCAGTCGAACCGTCCCGCCGGGCTGAAGTGCCGCGTCCTCGGCAGCAGGTAACGTCCCGCCACCAGCGCCACGCACCCCACGGGCACGTTGATCCAGAACACCCAGCGCCAGCCGGCGCTGGCTGCCAACAGGCCGCCGAGCGTGGGCCCGAGCGCCAGTCCCAGCGACTGCGCACCGGCCTGCACGCCGAGCGCGAGCCGCATCCGCTCCCGCGGCACGCTGGTGGTCACCAGTGCCACGCTGCTCGACTGCAGCATCGCCGCGCCGGCCGCCTGAATGAGCCGGAACAGTATGAGCAGGCCGAGCGACGGGGCGAGCCCGCAGGCCGCCGACGCGGCGGTGAAAACGATGAACCCGTACAGGTAGATGAGCTTGCGCCCGAAGGCGTCGGCGATCCTCCCGGCCGGTGCCAGCAGCGCCACCAGGGCCAGCAGGTACACCAGCGAGATCCACTGCACCGCGGCGAGCGGAGCGTGGAAGTCGCGCTCCAGGGGACGGAAGATCAGCGTGACGATGCTGGCGTCGAGCTGGCCCATGAACGCGCCAAAGCACACCACCCCGACGGCCAGCCACGGCGCCCGCGGGCTCTGCCGGACCACATCTGGTCGTGGCGGTTCGGTCAGGACCCAGTCCGCCGCATGCCACCGCGGCCCCGCGCTCATCCCCGCAAACCCTCCGAACCCGACCGTCATTACCAGATTATTTCGGTAACCGAAAGATCTCCCCCCAGATTACCCAACGGCTCCCGCTCCCCGACCAGGTCCCAGACGTGCGCCCACGGAGGAAGCACCGGCAGAGCGCCAACAGGTCCCGGAGGTGCGCTGAGCCGGGGAGATGCCGGGTGTGAGCCCCGTCCCGGAGCCGCGCAGTTACCGGGGCGTGCGCCCTGAAGGAGCGCCCCCGGGGGGATACCTACGGGGTTTGCAGGAGCAAACAGGGCACCGGACGACGGCCCCGCAGCTCCTGCACCTACGGAGGCCTGACGTCCTGGTGGTAGTGCCCGGCGGCTCCAGGGGGTCTGGGGGGTCCGGCCCCCCAGCCCAGCCTTGCAACCGCCGCAGAACTTGCTCAGCCGCAACCTTGCAGGCCGCCGGGCACTACCACCGGGACGTCAGGCCGGCCCCACCGGGACGTCAGGCCGGCCCGACCGGATCAGTAGGCCGCGGGGGTTGCTCGTCGGACGGCTCGCTCTCCCCCAACCAGTCCGCGTGATTGCGGGCTGCCCACGAGCGCGGAACCATCCCGCTCCGCATCCCCTGCAGCGAGTCGGGATCCCGAACTGCGTACCAGATGTGCCCGAGCACCACCACGAACACCGCAAGAGCGAGCCAGTCGTGCACGAACGTCGCGCCGGTCCGCAGCGACACCGCCCACAGGTTCGGCCAGAACATCAAGATCCCGGTGCCGAGCATCACCAGGATGGCACCGCCGGTGAAGGCCGCGTTGAGCTTCTGGCCGGGGTTGAACTTGCCGACCGCGATCCGGCCGCTGCGCCTGTCGCGGCTGCGCAGCCATTCCCAGTCCCGCGACCGGAAGCGGTTCAGCCGCCGCATGTCGTCCCGGAACGGGCGCGACAGCCAGCCCAGCAGCACCGGCACCGGCAGTGCGAAGCCGGAGTAAACGTGCACCAGCTCGACCAGCCTCCGCCGCCCGAACAGGATCTCCAGCGGCCCCACGTACATGATCGCCGCCGTGACCAGGCACAGGCCCAGCAACGCCGCAGTGCTCCAGTGCACCCACCGCTCGCCGCCGGTGAACCGGCGGATCATCTGCGCTGGAGTGGACATCGGCCTAGGTCGGCGCGTCGGTGCGCCCGTTGGAATGTCCCACCCAGCCGTTCACGTCGTAGCCGTTGTGCTCCCAGAACCCGGGCTGAACACCGGCGGTGACGGTGATCCTGCTGAGCCATTTCAGCGACTTGTAGCCGTACATCGGCGCGACGTACAGCCGGACCGGCCCGCCGTGCGCGCGTGTCACCGGCTGGTCATACATCCGCAGCGCCACCAGGACGTCGGGCCGGCGAGCCTGGCCGAGCGTCAGCGACTCGCTATCCACCCCGTCGAACGAGCTAAACGCCAGCGCTCGCCCCGCCGGGCGCACGCCAGCGGCGTCCAGCAGGGCGGCGAGCGTGACGCCGGACCAGGGCACCGACGGGACCCGCCAGCCGGTGACGCACTGGAAGTCCCGTACCAGCCGGGTCTGCGGCAGCGCGGCCAGGTCCCGGTAGGTATAGGTGACGGGACGCTCGACCAGGCCGTCTACGGTGAGCCGGTAGTCGCCGGCGGTGCGCAGCGGCTCGCCTCCAGCAACCGAGTAGTAACGCCACCCTCCGGCCGCCGGCACCAGGCTCGACAGGCCGGTCGGATCGTGCTCCTCCACCGGCGCCATCAGCCGGGAAACCGCCGCCGTGATCCGTCCGCCGGCCACGACTCCGACCGCGCCCAGGCCGAGCATGCCGAGCACCACGCGGCGGCCGACCGGAGCCTCACTCACGGGTCCGCGCCCGCCCGTTGAGCACCAGCCGGCCCTCCTCGTCCAGCCGGCCCTCGTCGCCGGTGCGGACGAAGCGGTCCATGGTGAAGGCGGTCATGCTCGCCTCAGCATCGTTCCAGTATCCGGTCATGCACGCATCCGACCGCAGCAGCACCTGGCCGACCTGACCGACCGCGACCGGCCGGCCGTCGCCGTCGCGCAGCGCGAGGGTGACGCCCGCGGCGGGCCGGCCGACGCACCCGTCGGCGTCCTGTGTCTGCTCGTCGTTGCGGGTGCTGAGGCCCAGGCCGGCTTCGGCGCAGCCGTAGCGGGTCACGACCCGCACCCCGAATCGGTCCCGCAGCCCGCGGGCCAGACCCGGCGGGACGGCGGCGCCGCCGATGATGATCGTCCGCAGCTCCGGCAGGTCCGGCGCCGCGGCCGGGCCGCCGCCCGCCTCCAGTAGCCTCGCCAGCTGCGATGGCAGGCCGAACAGATGGGTGGCCCGCAGCACTGCCGCCAGCCGCAGCGCCTCGCCCGGATCCCAGCTGGGCATCAACAGGCAGCTGGCGCCCACCCGCAGGATGGCGGGCAGCCGTGTCATGAACGCATACCGGGCAAGCGAGACTGCGGTCAGCACGCGGCGCGGGGGGCCGCTGCCCCAGCCGTTGCGCGTCTCCGCGGCCGCGATCGCATCCAGCTGCACCTCGCCGAACACAGCCCCCCGCGGCGACCGGGTGACACCGGAGGTGAAGGCGATGAGTGCCGGGCGGACCGGATCCGGCGGCAGCGGTGGGGGCGGGGCCTCATCACGGCGCAGGCCAGCCAGCATGGCCTCCGGGTGCGAGGCCAGCGAGACCTGGACCAGCGCCGCGTCGGGGGCGGTCCCGAAGCCGCCGCCGTCGGCGGCCACGCTCCCACCAGGGCCGGCGTCATCACCGCCGCGCGGGCCGTTGGCGCCGTCATACGGCGCGATCGTCACCGCGGGCTGCAACAGGTCGAGAAGCCGGTCGATCCTGGCGGGCTGCCACCGCGGGTCGAGGCCGGCCGCGATCGCGCCGATCTTCGCCGCCCCCAGGTAACACACCGGGAACTCCGGCACCGGGGGCAGCACCAGGGCGACCACGTCGCCGGGAAGCACTCCGCGGGCCGCCAGGCCGGCCGCCACCTCGTCGGACAGCCGGTCCAGGTCGGCGAACGTCAGGTCCCAGGTGGCCGGGTCGGCATCCGGGTCGGCAGCAGAGCCGTTATGCGCCAAAATCCCGGTGAAGGCCACGCGCGAGCCGAACCGGCGGGCTGCATCGGCGGCCAGCGTGCGCAACATCGCGGCTCCTCACGGACGGCGGCGCCGGGCTGTGGCCCGCGTGCCTGCCGAACGTTCCTGGTACTCAACAGGTTAGTCTCGGTTGTCATGACGCAGAGAGCACGCAGAGCCCACGACGGCGGGAGCGGGCGGCCGCAGCAGCGGCCGCTGAGCGCGGGGGCGCCGGCCCGGGAGCGCGAGCTTAGAGCACAGGGCCGCGAGACGATGCGGAAACTGCTCGACGCTGGCCGCGATGCGTTCGAACAGCGGGGCTTCCACGCCGTGCGGGTGGACGACGTGGTGAAGGCGGCCCGCACCTCCCATGGCACGTTCTACCTGTACTTCGCCAACAAGGAGGATTTGTTCAAGGCGCTGGCGATGGACGCGCTGCGCGACATGGAGGCCATCGCGGGCCAGTTCCCCGCGGTCACCCCGGACGACGACGGCCGGGACGCGCTGCGGACCTGGGTGCAGCAGTTCTGCGACACCTACGCGACGCACGCCGCCGTCATCAGCATCCTGTGGAGCCAGTATGAGCTGCTCGGCGACGATCTGGCCGCGGCTGGCCTGCAGCTGCTGTTCGGGCTGTCAGAGGCGATGACGCAGGGGATGGCCGGAACGGAAGCTGACCCGCCACGGCACGCCGAGCTGACCGCGGTCGCCTGCCTGATGATGATGGAGCGGGTGAACTTCCTGCTCAGCATCGACGTGAAGATGCCACGCGCGGAGATGGTGGACCGGCTCAGCTCGATCATGTTCTCCGCGTTCCACGCCGCCGGATAACCGCTACCCCGGTTTCCGCCGCCGGGGCCGGCGGTGATTTCGGCCGGTCAGTGACCGGTTATCGACGTGATCCCGAAGAAGCTGGCGAGCACGTCCGGCTTCCCCTTGCCCGTCGGCGGGTCGTAGGCCGCGAGTTGCGTCACGTGCGCGAACCGTAGCTCCGACAGTCCGGTTCCGGAGAACAGCGGCTGGTGAATGTTCAGCCGGAACGGGGGCGATGCCCGGTCGTCCAGGGTGTCGGTCACGCTGTAGAGGACGAGCGCGCCGGCGCCCGCGGTCGCGAGGGCGAACGGCGGGCCGGCTCCCGGACGGAACACATCGGAGACGGCCGGGTGGGCCGTTGCCAGCCGCTGCCGGTCGGCCGGCGCCATTGACAGCAGCTCACCGCTGATCTTGTCCGGGCCGAACGGCTGCCCGGCGGTGCGGTTCAGGTAGGCCGCCTCGGCCGACGGAAGCTGTGCGGCCGGCACCGAGAGACTGCCGAATCCGGCACCGCCGGATTGCAGCCGCGGCAGCGGCTTGCCCTCCGCGGCGGAGTCGGGTTTCAGCACCACCAGCCACGGCGACACCGCGTTCGGCTTCTCGAAGACCAGGTAGGTGTAGCCGTTCTCGGGGCTGGTGTCCGGGCCGGCCAGCTGCCGCGATCTCGCCTGGACCACGAACCAGCGCGGGTAGCTCCACTGCCGCGGGATGTAGAACGCGGGGCTGGTGTAGGTCCATGGCTGAAAGCTGCTGCCGGCCGGGTGGGCCACCCGGTCGCCGGCGATCCAGGCCGCGTCGATCTGTTCGGCCGAGCCCGCCTCGCAGGTCGCGAGCAGGCTGGTGCTCCGCTGCCGGCCGGCGTTATTGGCGGCCGCGATGTAGCCCGCGAGAGCCTGCCGCGCGGCGGTCTCGCTGATCACCGGCGGGCCGATAGGCGGGTCTCCCGTGTTAGCGCGCACCGGGAGCGTGCAACCCGCGAGCAGGCTCGCCATCGCCGCCAGGAGGGCCGCTGACCGGCGCATCTCAGTCCTCCGCGACTGGCTCGGATGCCGGCTCGCCGGGATCCAGCGGGGCCGAACGGGCGGGCCATCCGCTGCCGGCCCGGAAGCCCGCCTCCGGCTCAGCCCGCCGCGGCGCCCGCCGGTGGTGAAACGAGGGGTAGGCGGAGGCCGGTTCGGCCAGGACAGGGAGACCCATCTGAGCCGCGGGCGCCCTGGCCACGTCCGGCCGGACGGCGCCCGGCCGATCTGC
>JBPYFL010000074.1:0-17974 GCA_051986485.1 Streptosporangiaceae bacterium
CGGTCAACCGTGTCGGGCGACGTGACGGCATTGAACAACCCGTACGGCCGCAGGGTGGCCGCGTGGTACAGGTCGCCGGTGAGGATCATCTCCTTGGCCATGGCGAGGCCCACATGCTGCTGCAGGAGGACGGCATCGATGGCGGACGGGATGCCGAGCTTGATCTCCGGCAGGCCGAATACCGCATCCGCCGCAACCACCCGGAGGTCACAGGCGAGCGCCAGCTCGAACCCGGCTCCGAGGCAGTAGCCGCGTACCGCGGCGATGGTGGGAACCGGCGCACGCCGCACCGCGGCGTTGAGGCCGCCCAGCGTGCTGATCAGCGCCCGGGCCTTTGCCTGGTCGAGACCGGCGAAGCTGTCGAGGTGCATCCCGGCGGAGAAGGCCCGCCCTCCGCTGCCGGTCAGCACCAGGCACCTGGCGGTGTCCGGGGCCGCCTGGACGGCTTCGGTGGCGGCGACGATGTCCTCGACCCGCAGCGCATTCAACTCGTCCGGCCGATCGAGGATCACCCATCGGACACCAGCCTCGTCACGTATCGCCGGACCGGGCATGCCGGCTCCTTTCAGGTGGGCAATGCCGCAGCACGTACCAAGGGGGCGGGCCAGAAGGATTGGGGCGGTCAGGCGGTCGCACCGCGGTGGCCGTCGTCATGGTGCTGGCCATCGGGCAGGGGAACGCTCGTCATCCGGCTCTGGCCGCGGAATTCCGCCACGACTTCGCCTTCGCCTCGGGTGACGGTGACGTCGTACACACCGTTTCGCCCGGAGCGGGTGCGCTCGGCGGCTTCGGCGGTCAGCACGTCGCCGGCGTAGGCCGGGATGAGAAAGGTGATGTTGGCGGCCGCGGCGAACGCCATCTTCCCGTGGGAATTGCAGGCGCAGGCAAACGCCGTGTCAGCGAGCAGGAAGAGGTACCCGCCGTGGCAGGTGCCGTGGCCGTTCAGCATCTGGCCGGTGATCGTCATCCGCGCCCGCGCGTGCCCCGGGCCCGGCACCTCCACCGTGATCCCCGCCGCCGCGGCCGCGGTGTCTCCATCGAACATCGCGGCGGCCGAGCGCTGCGCCCGGGATCTCGCGTCGTGCCCCGGCTCGGTCGTCACCGGTTCAGCCTACGGGCGCGCGTCATCGTGGGCACCGGAGCACCGCGTGCCCGGCAGGTTCAGGCGGCTCGCCGGGGGAACACGGCGATCGCGTCGAGCAGCGTCCGGACCGCGCGGCGGCTGCCGGCGATGGCCAGGTCGGGCTGGTCGGTGTCGCGCGCCTCGGGCAGGCTGGTGAGGAACCTCGCCAGCGCCGGTCGGGTTGCCGTGATCGTCACGTCCGCATCGCTGGTCTCACCGCGGCGCAGTGTCCAGTGCTCGCCGTCGAATGCGAGCACGTAGGGATCATCGCCCGCGACGCGAACGAGCCAGCGTGCCGGCCTGATCGATACGCCGGCGTCCTCGAGCATCGCCTGCAGCGCCCATAGCAGGTGCTCGGGATGAGTGGGTTCCGCGGGCACCGGTGGCCGCAGTGCGTGCTGCATCCCCCACAACAGCAGCTCGTTCAGCGCCGGGATGAGCTCCTCGCCGGCCGGGGTGAGCCGGTACCAGACCTCCCGGCGGCCGGGCTCGCGGTCGGCGGCAACGATGCCTTCCTGCTCGAGGTCACGAAGGCGCTGGGTCAGCGTCTTGGGGGTGATCCCGCCCAGCAGGTCCATCAGGTCGGTGAACCGGCGCGGCCCGAGCGTCAGGTCGCGTACGACGAGCAGCGTCCAGCGATCGCCGACCCGCTCCAGCGTCCTGGCGAGCATGCAGAAGTGGCCGTAAGCCTGCGTCCGCGTATCCATCCCGTCCATCCCGGAGAAAAGTATCAAATTGATAGTAGCTGTTGGCAAGTCAACGGGCGGGCCGGTGCGTCGGGACGGCTCAGCGCCCGGCTCACGCGACCCCGGATCCCCGATTGACTTCTACTATCTTCAATATAGTATCCTAACTATAGGAAAAGCTACGAGCTGTTCGGGGAGCGGCGCCATGGCTGAGCAGATCATCACCAATCACACCGTCGAGGCGCTGAAGACCGCAGCGGGCTGGCCCGGTGCGGACAGGGCAACGCTGGTCACGCTCGCAACGGCGCTGGCGGCGGACCGCGCCGACGCGGATGGCGCCAGCTTCTTCGCCGCCGTGGCGGCCAGCCAGCCAGAGCAGCCGGTGCCGCAGGCCCTGGCCGGGTTCTTCCAGGTCCGCTCGGGCGAGGACGTCGCGGCGGGGGTAAAGAAGCTCGACGATGCAGCCTCTCGCGATCTTGGCCTGCCGCAGTACTACCGCGGACTGGCCCTGGCCAGCCTTCCAGCCGACGCCGGCAAGGCCGCGCAGGCGGTCGAAGACCTGGAGTTCGTGCTGAGCGTCAGCGATCAGTTCCCGACGTCGATGATCCGCGCCGCCCATCACGGGCTCGCAGCCGCTCATGCCGTGCTCGGCAACACCGAGCAGGCGGCCCGGGCCGCCGCCGCCTCCGGCCTGTCCGGCGCGCCGGCCGGCACCCGGCTGGAGTTCAACGGCTACTGGGCAACAGCGACCGACGGGTTCCGCTTCACCTCGCCGCGCATCATCGAGCCCGCCCCCGGCATCCAGGTCGCGCAGGGATATGACTTCTGCGACTTTGCCTTCCTGACCACCGCAGACGGTGTGGTCGCCATCGACGCGGGCACGGCTCCGGACCGGGTCGCCGCCGCGCTCGACGACGCCGGCCTGAAGGCCAGCGATGTCAGCCACGTGATCCTCACCCACTCCCACTTCGACCACGCCGGCGGCATCAGCGCCCTGCTCCAGCCGGGCAGCACGGTCATCGCCCAGCACGGCTTCCCCGCCGAGCTGGACCGCCAGCACGCGAACTTCGTGCCGTTCCGGTACTTCACCGGCAGCGGGGCCGGGTTCGGCGGCCACGGCAGCGGCGGCCACGGCAGCGGCACCGGCACCGGCGGCAACGGCACCGGCGAGGGCAACAGCGGCGAGCCGGTCGCGATACCGGTGGACCAGCTGATCTCGCAGCCCACCACGGTCAACATCGGCGGAACCGAGCTCGTCCTGTACCCGGCCAGCAGCGGGGAGACGAGCGACGCACTGATGGTCCACCTCCCGGAGAGCGGCCTGCTTTTCACCGGCGACGTGATGATGCCCTACCTCGGCGCGCCGTTCTTCGCCGAAGGATCTCCGGACGGCCTGCTGGAAGCCCTGGAGTTCATCACCCGTCTCGGGCCGCGGCAGCTGATCCAGGGCCACACCGTGCTGACCGAGCTGTTCACCACCGAAGCGGTCCCCGGGCTGCACGCGGCCCTCAGCGAGTTGCGCGACTGGGCGGTCACCGGCATCCGCCGCGGCATGACCCTCACCGATCTGATCGATGCCAACGTCCTGCCCGGCGTTCTGCGCCAGCACCCGGCCGCCGTCGGCCCCTACCTGGCCATCCGCGACCATTTCCTGCAGCGCCTGCACCACCAGCGCACCGGCTACTGGCAAAACGACGGGCAGGGGATGGAGCCCATCGCTCCCGCCCAGCGGGCCGCCGCGCTCGACCTGCTCGCCGAGGGCAAGCCGGACCGGTTCGCCGCCGCGGCCGTCACCCTGCTCGACCAGCACGACCACGCGCTGGCCCTGGAGATCGCCACCGCCGGGCTGGCATGCCACCCGGGCGACCAGGAACTGACCCAGCTGCGCCAGCAGGCGCTGTACCGGCTGATGGAACGCCACCAGCTGCAAGACCCGTTCCGGTTCCTCATCTACGCCGAGATGGCTCGTGTCGAGATCGGGCCAGCCGGATGAACCCGAATGCCACGCGGCCCGCATGTGGGTGCGCTGCCCGCGATCGATGACCGGTCGCGGTGATGCGCCCGTGGGCCGTTAATCACCGAGGAGATCCCATGAGCACGAACGAGACGACAGGCCGGCCGCCGCGCGATCAGCGGCTGGTGACGGCGGACGAGTGGTTCGGCAGCGGACAGCGGATCTGGTACGACCCGCCATCCGCCCGCGTTCTGACCGAGCAGGAAGCTGCGGCGGCCCCGCGCGCGCTGCGGGTGTTCGAGCGAATCGCCGCCGCGGAGCACGGTGCCGCGGAGCACGGTGCCGCGGACCACGGTGCCGCGGAGCACGGTGCCGCTGAGGACACCGTCTGGCTCACCATGCTGCCCGGCTTCCCGGACGGTTCCTACGGCTGGGCGCAGGTGGACCGGATACTCGGCGGCAGCCCGGGCCCCCGGCTGTACGTGGAGCCAGTGGGACAGGGCGACTCCGACAAGCCCCGGGACTACGAATACTCCACCGTGGAGCGCGCGGACCTCATCGAGGCGTTGTGGCGGCACCACGGTGTTCGGTCCACCGTCGTCGTCACCTTCGACTACACCTCGCTCGCGCTGCTCGAGGTGCTGCGCCGCCAGCTGGAACGGACCGCCGCCGGCGGCACCGCCACACCGGTGATCACCGCCGCGTTCATGATCAACGGCGGCCTGTTCGCCGACGCGCAAAGCCACCCGTGGCAGGGCACGCCCCTACTGCGCAGCCCACTGGGCGCGCTGGCGATGCGGGGATGGCAGCGCTCGCCGCGCGCGTTCGAGACGGGCTGGAAGCGGGCACGCATGTACTCCCGCAGCTATCATCCCTCCCCGGCCGAGCTCGCCGAGCTGTGGTCGGCGATCACCCGCCGGGACGGCGCGGCGTTCGCCCACAACGCCGCGGGCTTCGTTCCCGAGCACCGCCGCCACGCGCAGCGCTGGAATCTCGCTGCGATCGCCCGCGAAACCGGCGGCACGGTCGCCCTCTACGTCGGCGGCAGCGACGAGGACGCCTACGAGCACCGGCAGATCACAGCCACCCGCGAGCGGGTGCCCCAGGCCGAAGTCCTGACCTTCCCCGGCGGCCACCACACCACCAGCGAGCACCCGGACCTGCTCGCCGCTGCGATTCGCGACATCGCGACCCGCCACGGCGTGGGCACCCGGCCGGCGCTCACCGGAGGCTGAAGCCGCCCTAGCTCATGCAGCGAGGGGCCCCGCCGACCATCTTCAATGGCAGCTAACTGCCGACCACGGGCCGGCCGTTCATGTCGGGTCCGGCGGGGCCGCGCGGCTTGCGAAGCGCTGGTACGCGCGCGTACCATATCGAAGGTACGTAACGTATCTGCGATGCCGAGCACGGAGGCGCCATGGCTGCCGACTCGCTGACAGCGCCCGCGCCCGGCGCCGGCACGGATCGCGACCGGCACCGGCATGGCTGGAGGGCAGGGGCTCGGTCGGGTGTCCACTGGGCCGTGACCAACGGCCTGCCGCGGCTGGTGATCTCCGCCGCCGCGCACCGCGGTGACCTGCAAGGCCGCCTGATGCGGGCGGATCCGGCGGGGGACCAGGTGTGGGAGCTGTTCGCCGAAGCCCGCGCCTCCGGGCGGCTGCACCGGTCCCGGCTGGCCTACGTCACGGTTGACCACGCGGCGGTGCGGGAGGTGCTGTCCAGCGCGGATTTCCGGTCCGGGCTGCCGGTCCGTACCGATGGCCTGCTGGCGCGGCTGATTGAGTGGTCGGCTCCGCACGTGCTGCATCCGGTCGAGCCGCCGTCGCTGCTGGTGACCGAGCCGCCCGACCACACCCGCTACCGGAAGCTGGTCACCAGGGTCTTCACGGCACGGGCGGTGGAGCGGCTGCGGGTGCGGGCGGAGGAAATCGCTGATGATCTGCTCAGTTCGCTGGATCCCTCGGCACCGGTCGACCTGATCTCATCGTTCTGTGCGCTGCTCCCGGTGACGGTCATCGCCGAGATCCTCGGTGTTCCGCCCGGGCAGCGGAAGCTGGTGCTCGAGCTGGGCGGCCGCGCGGCGGGCAGTCTCGACTTCGGGCTTACCTGGCGGCAGTACCGTGACATCTCGGGGGCTCTGCTCGGCTTCAACGATTGGCTGGACGGCCACATCGAGCAGCTGCGGCGCCACCCCGGCGAGGACCTGCTGAGCCAGCTGATCGAGGCACGCGATGAGCAGGGCACCCTGGATGAACTCGAGCTCAAGGCGACCGCGGGGCTCGTTCTGGCCGCCGGGTTCGAGACCACCGTGAACCTGCTGGGCAACGCGATCGCGTTGCTCGACCGCAATCCCAGCCAGCTCGACCGGCTGCGGGAAGACGGCGCGCTGTGGTCCAACTGCGTGGACGAGGTGCTGCGGCTCGACCCGCCGGTGCTGCTGACGGGCAGGGTGTGCGCGCGGAATACGTCGGTGGCCGGCATTGAGGTGCCCGAGGGGGCGAACGTGGTGACCGTCCTGGCCGGCGCGAACCGCGACCCCCTGGTCTTCGACAACCCCGAGCGCTTCGACGTGGCCCGCGAGAACGCCCGGGACCACGTCTCCTTCTCCGGCGGGCGGCACTATTGCCTCGGCGCCTCGCTAGCGCGGATGGAGGGCGAGGTGGGGCTGCGGGCCCTGTTCGGGCGGTTCCCGGACCTGCGGCTGCTGCCCGGTGCCCGGCGGCGGCCGACGCGCATCCTGCGCGGCTACGAGACCCTGCCGGCCCGCCTGCAGTGAACCGGCCGGCGGCCGCGTGCACCTCAGCGGGTGCAGTTCGAGCCGCTGAACCACCCGACTTGGGTGCGCTGCTGGACCGGGAGCGGCGCGACCCCGACCCCGTTCTTGTTGACGTCGACGCTGCCCGCCGGGTTCGGCGGGCTGGCCGCGAGGGCAGCCGCCTGCCGTGCCCAGCCGGTCACCGGTAGCTGGTAGCGGTAGCCGTCCGGGAGCCGGTTCTCCGTCCACACCAGGCACTGGTTGCCGGGATCCCAGCCGAACTCGGGCGTGATCCAGCCGTCGTTGTTGGGGTCGCTGGGATTGGTGCCGTCGGTGGTCAGCTGCCGGACGGCCGAGGGGTCAGACAGGCTCGTCAGGTACAGCTGGGTGGACTCCTGTGCCACCGGCTGCAGGAAGCCCGCCTCGAACAGCGGCAGGATCAAGAGGTAGTCGTAGTCGGACGGCAGGCCCAGGGTGCGGGTGAGGCTGGCCCAGGTGTTGTAGAACCCGTCGCGCGCGCGGCTCGACATGAACATGACGTTGTCGGTGCCAGGCACGAACGCCGCCTGCTCATCCCACGCGGCGTCATCGGTCAGGCGGGTGACGTTGCACGCGCTCTCCGGATGACCCGCTGAATCAGGGACGAGCTGGCAGTAGAACAACTGCGGGATCGCCGTGCCGCCGCCGCTGCCGCCTTCCGGGTAGGTCTCGGTGTAGAGGAAGCCCGGATGACTGGGGTCCGGGTTCCACCACTGCGTCTCGTACCAGTGCCCGTTGAACGGGCGCACCTCGCGGATGTTCGACAGGTACGGATGACCGCTCGCATCGACGTTGAAATCCGCCACGCGGACGTCCCACTTGCCCTGGCCCGGGCCCGGGTCCTGACCCGCGCCGCTGACGAAGTTCCAGTTCAGGTGCGCGTAGACGATCTGCTTTCCGTCCGGCGACCAGTAAGCGTGGTAGTCGTCGATGCCCTCGCCATTGCCCGGCGGCGCCGTGGGCGGCTGGACGTCGGTCACTTGCGTCTGGTCCGAGCCGTCCGGGTGCATCATCCACAGCGAGGAGCCGATACCGCCGTAGCCGGGTGAACCGATGACGCTGTAGTGACCGCGCCAGGAGTGGAACAGGATCCAGTCGCCCTGGGGGCGCACGGCGGGGACGCCGTTGACGTTGTTCGGGTCGTTGCCGACCGGATCGCCGGTGCAGGTCAGGCAGGTAAGGCCGCTCCCGTCCCAGTTCTGCCGGTAGACCTGGTTGTGCTCGCCCTGCTTGTAGTCCTGGCCGAACACCACCCGGCCGTCGGGCAGGAACACCGGCGCCTGGCCGAACGTGACCGCGTGGGTATGGGTGTTGAAGCCGGCGGTCCAGTAGTCGATCCCCGGTGGGCCGGGCGCCACAGCCGCCACCGCGATTGCCGGAGCCGCCAGGACGATCGCGACGGCCGCACCGATCCCCGCTGCCAGCCTGCCTTTCATCGATGTCCTCCCGCTGGGTCGTGGCGTTGCCGGAAGTCGTCAGGATCCGCTGACGGCCCAGTCGGCTGGCTGGCCGGCGGTGGTCTGGAGGGTGAACTGGACCAGGCCCCCGCTGACGGTGTGCGGGACCTGCGCGCCGTTGGCGAACGCGACCGCGCTGGCTGCGGCGACTCCGGGTGGCGGCTTGACCAGCATCGTGACGCTGCCACTGGACAGGGCCCGGATGTAGCCCCGGATCAGCCCGGGCTGCTGCGCGATCCCGGCGCCGGGGAAGCGCACGTTGAAGGTGCTCAACGGCAGATGCGGGACGATCTGGTAGCCGTCCGCGGTCGCCTCGAGTCCGGCCAGCTTGAGCACGTCGAACAGGCTGTAGGCCGGCTGGTGCATGATCTGGGTGTCGTAGCCGGGGACCACGCCGGCGCCGGTGGACAGCCCGATCCCGCATCCAGAGTCCGGGGACTGGTAGTAGGCGGCGCACTCGTCGTCGACCGAGATGAGCCCGTCCCAGTGGTCGGGGAATGCGGTGGCGTGCGCGGCCAGCGTGTTGCGCTGGAACTCGTCCCAGGCATCGGCGGCGGCGCCGGGGACCGACCCGTCGAGGTCGGCCAGCGCCCAGGTCCACCAGCCGTCGACGGCGTACCACGAGCCGCCGGGCCATTCGGTGCTGCCGTTCACCGGCGGCTCGGTCTGCTCGGTTGCTCCAGGGTCATTGGATCCGGGCGCGATCGCCGCGCCGATCTTGCTCGGGCCGCCGGGAGCGCCGATGCCGACCAGGAAACGGCGGTAGCCGGCGACATCCTGGGCGGCCTGCGAGGGTGTCGCCGCCCCGGCGAGCAGCGCCCACGGCTGCGGCTCGGCGAACATCGCGCCGACCCCGAACTGCCGGGTGCCCGAGTAGCCGCGGGCGAACCACCCCCGCGAGACGAACTGGCCCTTGACCGTCGACAGATCGCGCGCCCCCGCCGCCCGCAGCTGGCCGGCGAAACCCTGGTCGCCAAGGTGGTCGGCGACCAGGGCCAGCCGCGGGTAGATGTAGGCGGCCTGGGCGGTGACCAGGTTGGATTCGGTCATCTGGCTGAGCTCGGTGGAGAAGTCGCTCCAGTCGCCGGTCGCCCCGGTCTTGTACTCGCCGTGCGGGCCGGTCCCGACCACGTTCTCCTGGTGGGTGAACGCGAGCTTGAGGTGATCCCACAGGGTGCCCGAGCCGGCGCCTTCGTAGTAGGGGATCTGGGTGTTCAGGAACGCGTAGTCGCGGGTGGACAGCGCGTACTCGGCCGCCCCCCATAGCAGCCACAGGTCGAGGTCATCGGAGGTTCCGAGGTCGTAGCGGCGGCAGCCAGAGATCAGCGCGTACGGTAGCTGCCCGTCGGCGGCCGGCTGCTCATGGGCCGAGTACTCGATCACCTGACGGGCCAGCCACGGGTCTGCCCAGATCATCGGCAGCATGTGCTGCAGCGGGTCGCGGAAGGCGCCCTGGAAGCCGAACCAGTACTGGTAGTAGCCGCCCTGGGAGAGGATGTGGTAGCCGCACATCTCGTCGTTGGTGGCGTCCGAGCGCACCGTGTACGCGTCCCACTGGAGCTCGCGCGAAAGCCACGCGTAGCCAGGGCCGAGGTCCACCTGGGGCAGCCAGGCTCGCCAGCTGCTCTCGCTGGTGCCCAGCGGGTCGCTCATCGCGCCGTAGCGGGCGGTCAGCGCCGGCACCTGGCTGGGGTGACCGTAGCCGTAGGCGTAGCGGAGGGTGACGCTATGGCCGGGAGGCAGCTTAAACGGGCTCTGGAACGCGAACATCGCCTTACCCTCGGTCCCGTTCGGGTCGGGCGGCGCGGTCGAGTCGGTCAGCCGCCCGGCGGCGACCGCTGCCGGGTCGGCGCGGGTGCCGGAGCCGAAGAACGCCCTGGTGTCCGTGTCGTAGCCGGTCACCGGGGCGTTCAGGGCGCTGGCGAAGATGGTGAGCGGGTCGGTGTCCACGTCGTCGGGCTGTTGCGCGACCGACAGGGTGCGGGTCGAGGGGTTCCAGGCCGGCGACTGGTAGCCGCGCGGGGTCGCCGTTGTCGCCTGGGTCTCGGGGTTGACGTCCCAGTACTCGACGTAGGAACCGGACAGCGCGCTCGCGGCGGTGTTGGAGATCGTGACGTCGTGCAGCAGCACGCTGTCGTCGCCGAACGGCGCGTACACGGTGTCGTGCTCGGAGATGCCCGGCACGCTGGTCTGCTTGGCGTAGTAGCCGACGCCGAACTGGCGGCTGGTCGCAGCCCCGGCCGGGCGGTCGTCGTACAGCGTGGAGATGACGCGCCCGCCCGCGTTCAGGTAGCCGAACCCTCCGGCGTAGTGCTGATGGGATCCGTCGTAGCGGTTCATCCACTGGTAGAGGCGGTCCTGGCTCCACAGCTGCGTGTAGCCGTGGTTGAAGGCGTCGGCGACGATGTGGTGGTTGCCGACCTGGCTCCAGGCGTCGACGGCTCCGCTGAGCTCGGGCTGCCGCGCGATCGGGTTCGTCTGCTGGTCGATCGTGTAGTCGTAGGCGGGCAGCCCCCAGCTGTCGGCCGTCCACTGGCCGAAGTCGCCGCTGCCGTAGCTGGAGGCGATGTCGGCGGAGCTCGTGTCCGCGGATAGCGGCGGCGGGACGGCGGCCGCCTCGCTGGCCGGCGTCGCCACCGCCGCCAGCAGCAGCGCGCACGCGCCCGCGACGACGGGTGTGACGAGCCGGTTCATGGTCACGCTCACCCGTACGGGTTGCCGGCCAGCGGGGTGCCGCGTGTCCCGGCGAGCGCCGCGGAGTCACCCGCCGCCAGCTCGGCCGCGGGTATGCCGTCGAGCCGGGTGAGGAAGTCCGCCGCCCACCGCACCTCGAGCTGGGCGCGGGCGGGCAGGAACTTGTCGAGGTGGCCGCCGTCAGCCCAGGAGACCAGGTAGTTGGGGCCGGCGATGAAGGAGGTGGACGGCACCCCCGCGGTGTGCAGCGGCCCGCCGACCGCGATCATGTAGCTGCCCGCGGGGCGTAGCGCGGAGGTATGGACCAGGTTCTCGGAGACGATCGAGTCGCACAGCGGGGCGGCGATCGGCGTCTGCGAGTGCCAGACCGCCAGCGCCTCGGGACCGCCGGTGGGGTGGTAGCCGCTCGAGTCGTCGATCCACTCGCTCGAGCCGAAGTGCTCGAGCGTCAGTGAGGCGGCCGCCCGCTTGATGAGGTCGGGATGGCGCTGGACGAACCCGGTCGTCTGCGCGGTGGTGGCGACCGGCGAGAAATGGCCCATCACGGCGCTGAACACCAGCGTGCGCCGCAGCCGTGCGCTGGCCGGCAGCGAGGCGAAGTAGCGCGCCAGCCAGACCATCCCGATCCCGCCGTTCTCCTCGAACGCGTTCATCCCGTCGGTGTGGGTGTTGACGATCATGACCTCGTCGGTGCTGGGGTCCGCCCCGGGCAGGATCCCGACGAGCTGCGGGCCGTTGACGTTCGCCGTCGAGGCGGTGAGGGTGAGCCGGGTGGCCGGCGTGGCCTGTGCCTGCTGCCGCAGCGCCGCCCCGGTGTCGCGGTCCACCAGCAGCGCGGGTACGCCGGCGATCGGGTTGCCATACGGCAGGTACTGGCCGGCCGTGTTGGCCGCCGATCCGTCCAGGATCAGCACGCCGCCGGCGGCACCGGCCTGCACCAGTGCGTTCATCACCTGCGGGAGCACCGCGTTGGCGACCCACATCCGCTTGTAGTCAAGCGTCTGGGTGCCGGCCGTGTTGGCGGGGTTGTAGGCGTAGGTGACCAGCGGGAGGAAGTCGTCCTCGGTCAGCGACGGCGGCAACTGGGTGTCGACGAGCACGATCCGGCCCGCCGCGCCGCCGGGGATTCCGGCCAGTGCCGCCTTGGCCCAGTCCGCGGTAACGCTCTGGGCGCGCGCCAGCGCGGCCTCGAGCGTGGCGATGTCCTGGGGGTTGCCGGGCAGGCCGAGTTCCGGCAGCGTTCCCAGATACGCGAGGGCTCCGGTGACGCCACCGGGCGGGGTCTGGCCGGAGTAGGACGCGTACGCGCTCACCGGCACCTGCCCGGGTGCGGGCCCGTCCAGGATCTCCAGCGAGTAGCCCTCGGCCAGCCACCGGGTGAAGGGGAACTCGTCGCGCGGGAGCATCTGGCACCCGGCGCCGGAGAGCCCCGCCTCGAGCCAGTCGATGAAGTTGTTGTGCGCTGGTGTTCCGGTGAAGCGCGGGCCCATGGCCACCATCGAGGCGACGTCGTTGTAGAGCTGGCTTGCGGTGGGCAGCAACGCCGGATAGACCGTGCCCGACCCGACGAGCCCGGATGGCAGGCCGGTCGGCCACGGCGGGACCTGCGCCGCGAGGGCGGGGCGGGCAGCGGCCGCCCACGAGGCAGCCGAGGCGCCCGCCGTGACAATCGCCCCGCGGCGCAGCAGTTCGCGCCGCGTCATGCCGCTCACCGGGCACCTGCCAGCGCGGCCGGCGTGGAGCCGGAGAACTTGAGCGTGCCGGCGTACCCGGTGGTCTGGATGTAGCCGTTGGAGTCCGGTGGGCCGAGTTGCTTGACCACGCCTGCCCAGAACGTTGTCCCGGCGGCGTCGTACGCGCCGCCGATGAAGTCGGCGCGCGGGGAGTCGCTCAGCCCGTAGTCGTGGAAGATCGGGTGCGCCGGGTCGTTGATCGCGCCGGTGTAAAACAGCGGGCTGGAGCCGGTGGCGTCCGAGGTCTGGGTGATGTAGGCGGTCAGCATCTGTGCGGAGGGCTCCTTGCTCGCGTAGTAGGTGATCGCGACGTGGCCCGGGGCGCCGGCGGCGATGGCCGGGAGTTCCACGTTGCTCACCCCGGGCGCGGCGACCATCATCGGCGCGCTCCAGGTCCGGGCATGGTCACCGGAGGTGGCGAGGTACAGCAGGCCGTTCTCGGTCCAGGTGGCGTACAGGTTTCCGGCGCTGTCGATCGCCAGCTTCAGGTTGGTGCCGCTCACCGGCGTGCCGGTGGGGGCCCCGGGAACCGGGATCCACGTGTAGCTCGCGCCTTCGTCGTGGCTGACCAGCACGTAGGCCGACTTCTCGCAGTCGACGGGCTGATACGTCGTTCCCTGGCCGTCCACCACGCCGGTGTTGAAGTTCAGCGGCGGGCAGATGTCTTGTGGGTTGCTCGCCGTCGGGGATGCGTAGCCGGCCATCGTGAACGTCGCGCCGCCGTCCAGCGACTTGTAACACAGGCGGCCGGGGCCGCTGACCTCCAGCGGGGAGTTGGCGCACAGGTACACGACGTCCGGATAGCCGACCGGCTGCGCCGCCCCGGTGCTGGCCGGTGGCGGTGGCCCGACGAACACCTTCTCCCAGTCGCCGGTCGGCGCGGTCGAGTAGTCGGCGGTGCTCCAGGTCTGGCCCTGGTCGGCTGAGTTGTAGACCTGAAAGCCCGACGCCGCTGCGAGATAGAACCCGCTACCGTGCGGCAGCGACCCCTCGTTGCGCACCGGGCCGGTGGCGTGCGACCAGAACAGCCGCCCGGTCCGCGGGTCGGAGACCAGGTCCGGATCGACCGTGTTCCAGAACGAGGTCGGCTGCTCGACGGCCGGGTAGGTGAGGCTCCACGTCGCGCCGCCGTCGAGCGAGCGCGCCATCGAGTTCTCGGTCTCCGCGGGCGAGTACACCAGAGTCCCGCCGGACAGCGCGATCGTCGACTCCGACGTCGCGTAGCCGGTCGCGTTCGCGCAGGCAACCGGCGGCTGCGACCCGGCCGGCAGCGTGACCGCCTGGCCTCCCGCCAGATGCGGCACGACCGGCCAATCCGGGTTGCACCCCGCTGGCGCGGGCGCTGCGGCCGCCTGCGCGGTGCCGGCGGGCAGCGTTAAGCAGCCGGCGAGCGCGGCGGCGAGCGCCGCGGCCAGCCGGAGCCGGACGCTTGCTGGCCCGGTGTGCGATACACCCATGCGGGATCGGGAACGAACAGGACGCATGCCAACTCCCGATGGGTGCGTCTGGTGTTGGATAGCGATAAAGTACACGTGTGTCTTCAAAAGTCAAGGGGGAGCCGCCGGACAGCCGGTGGCGCGGCCAGCCGCTTCCTCGCGGCCGGCACAAGCTCGCGGCGGAGACCGTCCGCGCGTCCCAGCGCGAACGGCTCATCCGCGCGATGCTGGTGACCGTCGCCGAGCGCGGCTACGACGCCACGACCGTGCCCGAGGTCGTCGCGAGGGCCCGGGTCTCGCGGAACGCCTTCTACGAATTCTTCACCGACAAGACGGGCTGCTTCCTTGCCGCCTGTGACGAGGAGGCCGCCCACCTGCTGGCGGCGGCTGTCGCGTTCGCCAGCGAGACGAGCTGGATTACCGCGATGCGGCTGGGAACGCGCGCATACCTGCAGTGGTGGGCGCAGCGGCCGGCTTTCGCGCGCGCCTACTTCCTCGGCCTGCCGTCCGCCGGAACGCGGGCGATCGCCCAGCGCGACCGTGCCTACATCCCGTTCCGGGATATGTTCGCCGAGCTGGCTGCGCGCGCCCGTGCCGAGCAACCGGCGCTGCAGCCGTTGCGCCCGATGATCCCGCGGATCCTCGTTCTCGCGATCACCGAACTCGTCGCCGAAGAGGTGCGCGCCGGCGACGCTGAGCAGCTCGGCTGGCTGGAGGATGACATCGTCTTCCTCGCCATCACGCTTCTCGGCGACGACGAAACCGCCCGGCGCGATGCGCTGAGATGACGACGCCGTTGGCGCGTGCTGGGGGAGGGGACGACGGGTGAGCGAGGGGCTGATGATCGGCCCGGCCGCGGCGTTGCCGCCGCTGCCGATCGTGCGGGTCAGTTTCCATGGCTTGCAGGCGCCGGCCGATGACGGACTCGCGATGTCATTTGCCCCGCTCCGGCGGCGTGCTGCCGGGCTGGTCATCGTGGAAACCCGGGACGGGCCGGCCGGGGTGGGCGAGAGCTGGGTGAATCATCCGCCATGGGCGCTCGCCGAACGGCAGGAGACGATCCGCCAGGGCGTCGCACCCCTGCTGATCGGCCGGGACGCGCGTGACGTGCAGGGAATTCATTCACTGCTGATCCGGCAGTTGCTTCCGCTCGGCCGCCAGTGGGGGGCACCGGGGCCGATCTGGCAGGCCATCAGCGGCGTCGACATCGCCCTGTGGGACCTGCTGGGACAGGTGAGCGGCCAGTCCAGTTCGGTGCTGCTCGGCGGTGGCCGCTTGCGGGAGACGGTATCCGTCTACGCCTCCAGCCTCGGGCCGGATGCGGTGGGCGAGCAGGCGGAGGCGTCGGCACAGGCGGGCTTCGCCACCGCGAAGCTACGGGTGGGCTTCGGCCGCGCCCGGGACCTGGCGAACTTGCGGGCCATCCGGGAGGCCGTGGGGGACACGCTGGCGGTGTTCGTCGACGCGAACCAGGCATGGGGCATGGGCGAGGCAATCGCCATTGCCCCGGACCTGCGACGCCATGGTGTCACCATCGTGGAAGAACCGCTGGCGGGTGACCGCCTGAATGAACTGGAGGAGTTCCACCGGCGAACGGGCCTGCTGGTGGCCACGGGGGAGAACGTGTACGGCGCCCGCGCGCTGGACCCGTACGTCCGGTCGCCGGCCATCGCGGTCGTACAGCCCGATGTCACCAAGACCGGCGGGCTGACCGAGGCGCTCGCGGCATGCAGGCTCGCGGCGCAGACGGGCACGGCAGTGTGGCCGCACATGTACAGCGGCGCCGTCGGGTTCGCGGCGACTCTCCAGCTTGCCGCGTGCGGGCCCAACGTCGAGCAGGTCGAGTACGACGTGCGCGCGAACCCGTTGCGTGATCCCCTGCTCAAAGACCCGCTGATACCCCGCAATGGCGTCGTCGACCTGCCCGCGCGCCCCGGGCTTGGCATCGAACTGACCGAGACCGCGACCCGGCTGTAGCCGGTCACGGCGCCTGGTTCCGCCCGGACCAGGTCGCCGCAATCCTGCGACAGCCCGTCGGACGGGTGAGCGCTAGCCGGGGCTGGTCTGCTCGGCTGCCGCCGTAACGGGGTGGCGCGACCGGGTCTCGGGCGCGAAGACGCCGAGGATCGCCGCCAGGGCGAGGACGCCAGCGGCCAGCCCGAAGCCGGCGGCGTAGGAGGCGGTGTCGACGAGCAGGCCCGCCGCCAGGGGCCCGGTGACGGCGCCGCCGTCCCCGGCCATCTGGTAGGCCGCGACCATCGTCCCGCTGCGCCCGGCGAAGAGGTCGCCGATCATGGCGGCGGGCGCGACGTCCAGCAGCCCCGATCCAGCGCCCAGCGTGGCCAGCGCGGCCAGGTACCCCCACAGGCCGGGCAGCACCGCCAGCATCGCCATCCCACCCGCCGAGGTGACGCACCCGGTAATGAGGACCGGCCGACGGCCGATCGTGTCGGCCGCCCACCCGCCGGGCAGCAGCATCGCCGCGTTCAGCACGGCGAGAACCAGGAACCCGATACCGGTCCAGAAGGCTGATCGGTGCAAGACGTCCCGCACGAACAACGGCACGATGGCGGTGCGCACCCCCATAGCGGCGAAACCATCCCCGAAGTTCGCCGCCGCCGCCGCGCGAAAGCCGGCCTGCCGGACAACGCCGATGATCCCGGCGAATGGCCGGCCCGGCCGCGGGCGGGCTCGTGCCGGCCCGCGCGGCGTGGTGCGCAGCACGACCGCGGCGATGAGCGCGGGAACGATCAGCAGGACGCCGTAGATGATGAACGGGGCTCGCAGCGACCACGCGGCGATCAGCCCGCCGACCGCCGGGCCGCTGATCCCGCCGACCAGGAATCCGCCACTGAACAGGCCGCTGGCCCGGCCTCGCTGTTCGGCCGGCACGGTGACCAGCAGCAAGGTCTGCGCGCTGACGCTGAACATCGCCGAACCCAGCCCGCCGACGCCGCGCAGCACGATCAGCTGCGTGAACGACCCGGACAAACCGGCGAGCACACTGCTCACGGCGACGACCGCGATGCCGGCCGCCATTATCTTGCGCTCGCCGAACCGGTCCACCAGGCGCCCCGCGGGCAGCGCCCCGGCGATCCGCACCAGCGCGAACGCGCTGATCACGCTGGCGGCCTCGGCGGTGCTGACCCCGAACTGGCGGGCGAACGACGGGATGGCCGGGGCGACGATCCCGAACCCGAGGGCGACGGTGAACGAGACCGCGGTCAGGATCGTCACCTCGCGCGGCAGGTCACGGAACGCGCCGCGGTGGAGGCCAGGCACGAAACGATATTCTGCCAGGCCAGGTTTGCACCCAGCGGAGGTGACGAGCACAGATGCGCTTCTTCCTGGAGTACCCCCTGTCGGGCACGGAGGATGGCGGCGCGTGGCTGGAGCCCGCGAACATGCTGGAATTCGCCCGGGCGGCCGAGGCCGCCGACGTGGATGCCATCGCGCTCACCGACCACCCGGCACCATCGCGCAAGTGGCTGGACGCCGGCGGGCACAACACTCTGGACCCGTTCGCTGGTCTCGCCTTCTTCGCCGCTGGCACGTCGACGCTGCGCCTGATGACCTACCTGACGGTCGTCCCGTACCGGAATCCCTTCCTGCTAGCGAAGGCGATGACCTCGGTGGACGTCCTGTCCGGCGGTCGGGCGACCTTCGTGCTGGGCACTGGCTACCTCCGTTCGGAGTTCGCCGCGCTGGGCGCCGGCTTCCACGACCGCAATGAGCGCTTCGACGAGTCAATGGAGGTGGTCCGCGGGCTCCTGTCGTCGCCGCATGAGTTCCGGCACGAGGGCCGCTACTTCACCGGCCTGGGCGTGACCATGTCGCCCCCGCCGGTACAGAAGCCCTATCCGCCGCTGTGGCTGGGCGGGAACGCGACGGTGGTGCGGCAGCGGGTGGCCCGCTGGGGCGACGGCTGGGCACCGCTGACCGTCGGCGGCAAGGTGCTTGGAAAAGTCGCGCGGACGGCGCCGATCCTGTCCGATCAACAGCTCGCGGGTCAGATCAGGGAAATCCAGGACGAGATGGCCGCCGCGGGCCGCGACCCGGAACGGCTCGACATCGCCGCACCCGGAACCACGCTGGTG
>JBPYFL010000075.1:0-2752 GCA_051986485.1 Streptosporangiaceae bacterium
TCCCTGGCCGGTTACCTGGTGACCAAGCGCGGCCTGTCGCACGCGCTGATCGAGGCGGTCGGCGTCGAGTCCGAGCTGATCTCGTCCTGCTGGATGGCGATGCGCCAGACCACCGAGCGGCTGCTGGCGAACGCGCAGGAAGCCGGCGTCATCCGGCCGGACGTGGACGCCACGGACGTGATGCGGCTGGTACACGGGGTGACGGTGAGCACGGAGAAGGCGCCGGAACGGTCCGACATGCTCCTGTCGGTGATGCTCGACGGCCTCCGCGCGCACCCCGCCTGACCGGACGCTACCAGCCCGCGAGGTCGAGGACCTGGAAGGCCATCCGGGCCTGCAGGAGGCAGTCCAGGGTGGTGGGGTCCTGCTTGATGAGCTGGCGGATCTTGCCGAGGCGGTAGCGGATGGTGTTCTCGTGCACGCCGAGTTCGCAGGCGGTCGCCTGCACGCGCCCTTCGGCGCCGACGAACGCCCGCCACGTCGCGAGCAGGGTGGCGTCGCCGCCGTCGGCGAGCGGCCGGATGAACTCGTGAGCGAACCAGATGGCCTCCTTGGCCCGGCCGCTGGCCGCGACCACCCGGAACAGGCCGAGCTCGTCCGCGGCCAGCACCCCTCCGGCCCAGCCGAACGAGCGGGCGAGCTCGTCGATCTCGCGCAGTTCACGGTGCGCCAGCGGGTAATCCTCGGGGCACCGGCACACCCCCGAGACGACGATGGTCCGGACGTTCAGCCGGGACCGCACGGCCGCGCGGACGTCGTCCAGGGCGGCCCGCAGGTCCCCGGGGGCGGCGTCGGGCTTGCCCTCGCGTCCCAGGCTCGCCAGCGCGATGATGGTGCCCCGCAGGCTCACCGCAGGCGGCTCGGGGACGCCCAGGGTCCCGGCCAGCTGCCGGGCGACCAGTTTCCTTCCGGCCGAGGCGCTGACGTTCTGGCCGGCGTTGTCTAGGGAAAACTGGATCAGCACGTGCGGCTGGGACAGGTCGATGCCGAACTGCGGGCCCCGGCGGAGCAATTGCTCGACGTCGCGGGTCCGGTGCAGCAGGTCGGATAGGTAGTCCTCGCGGGCCTGGCCTTCGGCCTCGGCCTGCCGCCGTTCGGACAGGATCTGCAGCGACAGCACGGTCGCCCCGTGCTCGGCCAGCTTGCTGTCCAGGTGCTCCAGGCTGCGCCCCACCTCGACGATGCCGAGATAGCCGCTGGGCTGGCCCTCGATGATCAGGCGGCACATCAGGTGCCGCCGCCCGAGCCCGACGGCCAGCCGCTGCGGGACGATCGTCGACGGGCAGCTCGCGCTCAGCGTGGCCAGCGCCTGCCGGACCGACGGTATCCGGCGGATGCGGTCGGCCAGCGCCGGGGGCTGGGTCATGTTCAGCCGCGGCGGCGCCGCCCAGGCCAGCAGCCGGAACGTCTCGTCGTAGAGGACCACGGGCTTGGCCGACAGCTCGGCCAGCAGCGTCACCACGGTCTGGATGCTCGCGCCGTCGAGCACCGCGTTGGTGAGCTTCTGGTGCACGTCGGCCAGGTAGGCCAGGGCGTTCTTCTGCCTGACGATCTCGGCGGCCTTGTTCTTCAGGTGCGCGTTCAGCATGGCCTGGCGCAGGAACAGCGCGCCCAGCCGGGCGAACAGCTCGGCCAGGGCCACGTCCTCCTCGGTGTAGACGTGATCCTGCTGCACGTTGTCCACGAAGATGAGGCCGATCACCTCGCCGTCGAACACGAGCGGCACGCCGAGCATCGCCCGGACGTGCCAGTGCTCCATCGTCCGGCGATGCGGCCGCGGATCGGCGGTGACGTCGTCGATCAGCACCGGCGCCGCGGTACTGATCACCTCCTGGCTGAAGCTGTCACCCGGGATCCCGGCCTCCTGCAGCTGCACGGCCGCGGAGATGTCCCCGTCGTGCTCGCAGTAACCCGCGGCGCCGCGGAACCGGCCGTCGCCGTCCCGCAGGTAGACCGAGCAGCGGGTGACGCCGAGCAGGTGGCACAGCTTCTTGCCGAGCAGGCCGAGGACATCCTGCAGCCTGGTGGTGGTGATGGCCTCGGTCGTGACCTCGCTGAACGCGTCGATGACCGCCCGCTCGCGGTGCGGGGCGGCGGGCCCCGGCGCGGGCTCGCGCCACGGCACGTCGCCGTCCTGTGCCGGCGCTGGGACGATGGCGCCGGCGGTCGCTTCGCGCATGGCACCGCCCTTGACGTTGAACGTCGGCCCATCTCGTATTGTCCGCGACGTCACCGTCACGATCCAGGTCCCGTTCCCGGGCCAGCGCCGTTTATCCGCACGACCGGCTGACTTCCAGCGTGGTGTGGGTGCCGAAGACCCGGGCGTGGTACGTCAGCGGCGGGGCCGGCTGGCGGTCGGCCGCCAGCACCGTCCCCAGCACGATCACGTGATCGCCGCCCTCGACCAGGCGCTCCACCGCGCAGGCCAGCCAGCCGGTCCCGCCCGCCAGCCGCGGCAGGCCCTGCGACAGCCGCCAGCTCACTCCCTCGAACTTCGCCTTGCCCTTCCGGGCGAACCGCCTGGCCAGGCCCGCCTGGGTGGTCTCGAGCACGTTGAGGCCGAAGCGGCCGCTGGCCTGGATCAGGGCGAGCAGATCGGAGTCCCGGTCCAGGGAGACCAGCACCATCGGCGGGTCCATGGACAGCGAGGTGAACGCGCTCACCGTCGTGCCGTGCGGCCGCTGGCCGTCCATGGCCGTCACGACGGATACCGGGGTGCACACCCCGGACATCACCTCACGGAAGGCCCCCG
>JBPYFL010000076.1:0-3145 GCA_051986485.1 Streptosporangiaceae bacterium
GATACGTGTCGGAGAAGAACCAGGCGAGCTGGGAGGAGTTCAGCCGGATGGCCGAGACCCCGTCGCCGCCGGCCCAGTCGGCACAGCTGGAATGATTCGAGTAGGCGGCCCACTCCGCGTTCAGCGCCGCGGGGTCAGGTTCCGTCGATGCGCCCGATGCCCCGTGGACCACCACGGGCGGCTGGCTGCTGTACACCACCGGGCGGGGCGGCTGGCCGCGGGTCGAGATCACCCAGCCGAGCACGATGCCCACCCCGGCGATGATCCCGACGACCAGGCCGACGGCCTCGAGCCCGCGCCTGCGCCGGCGACGGGCAGGGGCGTGGTTCGGCTTGGGTTTAGTGCTGGACGCCTGCGCCATTCGGGGAATCATTCCTTCCGGGCGTGTACCAGCAGGATCGACGCGGCCGCGGGCCACCGGCAGAAGGCCCGGTCGAGCGGGCCTAGCGGCCGCGGCACGTCGTGGTATCGCGCTCCGGTCACGGTAACGCAGCGGAAGCCGCTGGCGGTGAGGAACTCGGTCAGGGCCCGCCGGGTGAACAGGCGCAGGTGACCTGCCACCACGCGGCCCGGCCTGCCGAACACTCCGCGCAGGCTCACCTCGGAGAAGATGGGCTGGATTCCGAGCGCGAGCAGGCCCCGGTTGTACCACGCGGCCAGGTTCGGCGTGGACAGCAGCAGCGAGCCGCCCGGCCGCAGCACCCGTCGGGCTTCGGCGACCGCCCCGTCGGGGTCCACCAGGTGCTCGATCAGCTCGCTCATGATCACTACGTCGGCAGCGCCGTCCGCGACCGGCAGGCTCGCGGCCACGCCCGCGCGCAGCACCGTGAGGCCGAGGGCCTGCGCACTCCGCAGGGCGTCGCCGGACCAGTCGATCCCGGCGAACCGGTGCGCCGGATTGTGCTCCGCCGCGACCGCGAGCGCGGAGCCGTCACCGCATCCCAGATCCACGATCACCGCCGGGCGGTCGAAGCCCCGCAGCATGTCGGCCAGCATCCGGGCCTGGCGGCGGGCCCGGTCCGGACCCGAGCGGAGCGGGACGCCGGGACTCTCGTAGAACTCCTGAAGCGGGTTGGGCGGGGCGGTTACCGTCATGACTGGTTCCTCCCGCGCTTGATGGCCTCGTCGGCCACGTCGGCGAAGCCATCCACCGCGGCGGACCAGTGCAGCTGGAGCGCGCGGGTGCGCGCCGCCTGACCGAGTTGCTCGCGCCGCCGCTGGTCGATCGCCAGCGACGCCCACTCCGAGGCGAACTGCCCCTCGGTCCGCACCAGCATCCCGGTCTGGCCGTGCACCACCGAGTCACGCAGTCCCGGCACGTCGAACGCCACACTGGGAGTGCCGCGGATCGCCGCCTCGGCGACTACGATGCCCCAGCCTTCGATCAGCGCCGGATGGAGGAACAGCCACGCCGCGCACATCAGCCGGTGCTTTTCGGCGTCCGACACCCGGCCGGTGAACTCGACGCCAGGCCCGGCCATAGCCTGCAGCCTCGCCCGCTCCGGCCCGTCTCCGGCGATCACGAGCTTCCCCCCCACCACGTGCCGCACCCGGTCCCACAGCCGCAGCAGCAGGTCGAGGCGCTTGTAGTCGGCGAGCCTGCCGAACGCGAGGAACATCGGATCCGGCGACCGCGGGGCCGGCGGGTCCGGCGCCTCGACACCGTTGCAGATCTGCCGGATCCGGTCCTGGCCGACCCCGATCTGCTGGAGCGACTCCGCCGTGGAGGGGGACACGGTGAGGAACAGGTTCTCGCGGTGCACCCGGGGCATGACGACCCGCTCGATGTTCCGCCCCACCGTGGAGAACGGCGGGGGGAACCGGATCGACCACAGTTCGGTGTGCATGTGGTTCACCAGGCAGAGCACCGGGCGCCGGGACCACAGCGGCGCCAGGAAGGGCATCCCGTTGCAGACCTCGACGATAAGGTCGTAACTCCTGAAGTGCCGCAGGTAGGAGAGGGGCGCGCGAAGGAACTGGGTATACGTGCCGCCGTTGCGCACCACCCGGTACGGGCGCTCGGCGACGGTTCCGCCGCACAGCAGAGTTACCCGGTGGCCGCGGGCGAGC
Source organism: Streptosporangiaceae bacterium (assembly GCA_051986485.1). Classification (GTDB taxonomy): domain Bacteria; phylum Actinomycetota; class Actinomycetes; order Streptosporangiales; family Streptosporangiaceae; genus JBPYFL01. The sequence goes on from JBPYFL010000076.1 coordinate 2,071, forward strand.
ACGCCGGACGCCAGCCGGTCGACCAGCACCTCGGACCCCCCGGCCTGCCGGTTGGCGAGGTCCCGCCAGGCGATGAAGAGGATGCTCTTCGGCTGGTAGCCGTCGCCGAGCGGTTCCGGCAGGCCGTAGTCCGGCCACGGCGCGGGTACGGCTGGCAGGCCCGGCGCGGGCGCAAAGCCAGCTCCCGGCTCGCCAGCCAGGCTTGTCTCCGCAGGCGAAGCGCCTAGATCATCGTTCATCTTGTGGCTCCAGGCCACTGGGTGACGCGGGGAACCCGCGTCAGCAGCCGTCAGGTCGTGATCCCTCAGGTGAGGGATGCAGCATAGCGGTGTGATTACTTGCCGGTAGCGAAAACACCGGAGTCGGCGCCCCGGGAGCGGGAGGAGTAGGGAGCAAGACTACAGGATGGGAACGGCAAATCCATGCAGGATGCGCAGCCAGCTCAGCACAGATTGCGCAGCCAGCTCAGCACAGATGCTGACGAGCTAGAGATGGAAGCAAGATCAACTCTCGAGGAAACTGGTTAGATAACGGTTCACGCTCGATCCGGCCCGGCGCGCTAAAATCCACGCTAATCCTGCGCTTCTCCTCTACCCCGCAGTAGCATCAACACGAAAATTACGAGGCTGACGCTCTCCAGCTAGGGTCACGGCGGGAGAGGGGTCAGGCTCGTGCTTCTACGCACGGACCGTGCACGACGCTCGAGGACTTGTATGAGCCTGCAGGCGCCGATTCGCCGAGACTGTGCCGATCAGGCGCCCCCCACTGGCCTGCTCCGGTCGGTCCGGCTGTTCCGCTTGTTCCTGGCCGAACAAAGCGACCCGGAGAAGTTCTACGCGAGCCTCGCCACCGATGCCGTGCAGCAGGTGGCCGAGCACGCTGAGCTCGGCGGCCGGACGGTGGTGGACGTCGGCGGCGGAGGCGGCTGGTTCACCGCCGCCTTCCGGGCCCGCGGCGCGCACTGCTATCTGTTCGAACCCGATCCCGCCGAACTGTCCTTCCGGACCTCCGCCCCGGCCGGCGCGGTGGTCGCGGACGGCTACTGGCTGCCGGTCCGCGACGGCGCGGCCGATGT
>JBPYFL010000077.1:0-2014 GCA_051986485.1 Streptosporangiaceae bacterium
TGCCGTCTTCGACAGTGCCGTTGTCCTGGAGCAGGAACGTGCCGCTACGGCCGGCCAGCGCTCCGGTGACCCGCTCGATCCCGACGAAGCTCGCCCAGTCGTCGGCGCGCGCGGCCTGCAGGAACTCAACGACGCCTTCGCCGGTGATGTCTCCGCTGAAGCTCTCCGTCACGTGGATGCGCGACAGCACCGGGCCTCCGGACGACTCGTCGTAAGGCGCTGGCTCGTATGTGCGTACGGTGATGACCCCGGTTGCCCGTGTCGTAGCCGGTGTGCTCATGACGACATCCTGGACCGGCCAGCGACCGGCGATCAACGGCGAACCGGGCATCGATCCATGCCCGCGGTCAATCGATCCTCAGTGGCCGCGAAACGCCTCCTCCAGCCACCAGGATGGCTTGGCGCGGGTCACCTTCGCGTCCACCACGAGCGGGCGGTCGCGCGGTCCGTTAACCCAGCCTGCGACGGCGGCCAGGTCGGCTGGCGTCCGGACCGTGACGCCGGCGCAGCCGAATCCCCGGCCGATTTCCGCGATATCGGCCGGCGGGAAGGTGACGTGACGGAGCGGATGGCCGTCCGGGCCGAAATGGTGAACCTCCGCGCCGTACGCCTCGTCGTCATACACCACGACCAGCAGGCCCAGGCCGAGGCGGACCGCCGTTTCGAGCTCGCTGATCCCCATCAGCGCGCCGCCGTCGCCAAGCGCCGCCACGGTCAGCCGGTCCGGACGGGCGACGGCAGCGCCGATCGCGGTCGCCAGCCCCAGGCCGATCGACTGGAAGGCCTGGGTGAAGACGAACCCGTCGGCGTCCGGGACGCCGAGGTACATGGCCGGGTATCCCATGAAGTTCCCGGAATCGACCGCCACCGTCCGCTCGGCGGGCAGCAGGTCGTCCAGCGCGGTGGACAGCACGCGCGGGTCTATCCTCCCGTCTTCGGACTCCGCCTCGAAGGGAACGTCACGCCAGCGCCCTTCCCTGGCCAGCCGCTCGGCGACCTTGGCGGAGCGGTATCCGGACGCGCGGTGGCCTCGGCGTTCCAGCTCCGCGGCGACCGCGCGGGCGGTCGCCCCTGCGTCGCCCACCACCCCCAGGTCGATCCGGTGATGGGCGCCGAGCGCTTCTGGATCGAGGTCGACCTGTACCACGGTGGTGCCATCGCCGATGAGGGCGCCGTGCCGCGTGGTCCACATGTTCAGCGCGCAGCCCCAGCCGACGAGCAGGTCGGCGTTCACGATCAGCTCGGCCGCGGCGGGGGTGGCGAAGCCGCCGCTCACGTCCAGGCTGAACGCCTCGCCGCGGAACAACCCCCGGCAGGCCGCCGACGTGGAAAGAAGCGCCCCGGTACGTTCGGACAAATGCTTTATGTCTTTTCCGGCGTTTCGAGCGCCACGGCCGGCGAGAAAGACCGGCCGCTCGGCATCGGCCAGCGCGCCGGCCAGCTCCGCGATGGCGTCGGCGGCCGGCGCGGGGATCGGCACGGGCCGCGTCACGGGCAGGTCGAATTCCCGTCCGGGCGCGGCCTGCACGTTCAGCGGCAGGTTGAGCAGCACCGTACGGCGCTCGCTGGTGGCGGTGCGGTAAGCGCGGGCCAGGTCGGCGGCGGCGGTCTCCGCGGAGGTGATCCGCTCGGGGACCGCGCCGACGGCGGAGGCCAGCGCGGACTGGTCGATGTAGAAGTTGGACCGGGGAGCGGTCGCCTCGGCGGCGAGGATCAGCAGTGGGGTGCGGCTCTTGGCCGCCTCGGTGATCCCGGTCATCGCGTTGGTCAGGCCCGGCCCCTGGTGCACCGACAGCACGCCGAGCTTGCCGCTGACCCGGGCGTAGGCGTCGGCCATCACCGCCGCGCCGCCCTCGTGCCGAGCGGCGATGAACCTCGCCCCGCCGACGGCCAGCGCGTTGGTGACGTGGAAGTTGCCGCTGCCGACCACGCCGAACACGGCGTCGACGCCCGCTCTCGCGAGGGCCGTGCCGACCGCGTGCGCGACGGTCTGGGTCACCTCTCGACCAGGGCG
>JBPYFL010000078.1:0-2203 GCA_051986485.1 Streptosporangiaceae bacterium
CCGGGCCGGCAGGAAGCAGCGGGGCAGCATCACCGCCCGGTCGGCGACTCAAGAGCGCGACCGGCGGGCGGCGGCAGGGCGGCAAGCGGCCCCGTCCAGCCCCGATGAAATCGCGCGGCGCGTAGCGTCTCTCTGGGTAGCAGATCAACCCCAACGGCGAAGATCAGTGCCCAAGGAGGAACGACGATGCTCGAGCAGTCCAAGGCATTCAGCGGGTTTTCCGCCGACGACATCCCGGCGGCCAGGAAGTTCTACGGCGAGACGCTCGGTATCCCGGTCTCCGAGGAGAACGGCATCCTCACCTTGCACATCGCCGGCGGCCGGGACACGATCATCTATCCCAAGCCGGACCACACGCCGGCCACGTTCACCATCCTCAACTTCCCGGTGGGCGACATCGAGGCCGCAGTCGACGCGCTGACCGCCCGCGGAGTCGAGTTCGAACATTACGACTTCGTAGATCCCAAGGGGATCAACCGCCAGGGCGGCCCGCTGATCGCCTGGTTCAAGGACCCGGCCGGCAACGTCTTGTCGGTCATCCAGGCGGGCTGAGGCTGTTCCCGGAACCGATCCTCCACGCACGCCGAGCACATTCGGTGCTCGACGGCCAGGGCCCGCCCGGGCCGAACCCCTACCCGGCCGGCGGCTGAGCCAGCCCGCGGTAGGCACGCCACCCGCCGCGCTGGCTGATGTCCGCGTAGCGGCCACGCGCGTCCTCACCGCGCCGCAAGACCATGCCAAACGAGAGTTCCCCAGCCCCCTCGTCCCCCCGCGCAGCACCGTCCGCTGCCGGTGAGGAGCCGGCGGGATCCCCGGCGGCCAGTTCCACGATCGACAGCTCCAGTTCCGGCGGCTCCCTGGCGAGCAGGCCGTGCAGCTTGGCCATCGGCAGCTCGTACAGTTCGCCGAGGATGGCGTAGCCGCCCTCGCCGACCGGGTGCAGCGCGGGGAACTCGTCGCGGATCGAGTAGAACCGGTACCGGGGCAGCGTGCGCCGCCCGCCGAGGAACTGAGCGCCCTCGATGTGCCGGTGCAGCGGCCCGCCCCGCATCCCGTCGCCGGTCAGGAACATCCGCACCACGGGTGTCTCCCTATCGCTCCAGCCCGACGATGTCGTCCGGCCGGACCGGCACCCGGTGCAGCGGTCGGCCGGTCGCGGCCCGGATCGCGGCCACGATCGCCGGGGTGGAGGAGATCGTCGGCGGCTCGCCCACCCCGCGCAGCCCGTACGGGGCGTGCGGGTCGGCGAGTTCCAGGATGTCCAGCTTCATCGGCGGCATGTCGAGGATCGTGGGGATCAGGTAGTCGGTGAACGACGGGTTGCGCACCGCGCCGCCGGACACCTGGATCTCCTCCATCAGCGCCAGGCCGAGCCCCTGCGCGGTGCCGCCGTGGATCTGGCCGGCCACCGCGAGCGGGTTCATCGCCTTGCCGACGTCCTGCGCGGTGGTTAGTTCCACCACCTTGACCAGGCCGAGTTCGGTGTCCACGTCCACCACGGCGCGGTGCGCGGCGAACGCGTACTGCAGGTGCGCGTTGCCTTGGCCGGTCTCCGGGTCCAGCGGGTGGGTCGGCCGGTGCCGCCAGGTGACCGTCTCCTCGACCGCCTCGTCGCCCAGCAGGCCCGCCAGGTCGGTCAGCACCCCGGCGGACTCGGACACGATCTTGCCGCCGGCCAGCGAAAGGTCGCTGGCCGGTACCCCGTGCCGGCGGGCGGCCAGCGCGAGTACCGCAGCACGCACGGCGGCGCAGGCGGCCTGTACGGCGCCGCCGGTGACGTAGGTCTGCCGGGAGGCCGAGGACGAGCCCGCGCTGCCGACCGTCGTGTCGGCCGGGTGCACGACCACCCGGTCCACGCCAAGTTCGGTCCGGGCGATCTGGGCCTGGATGGTGACCAGCCCCTGGCCTACTTCGGCGGCCGCCGTGTGCACGGTGACCGCGGGCTCGCCCGCCACCACTGCCAGCCGGACCCGTGCGGTCGAGTAGTCGTCGAACCCCTCGGAGAAGCCCACGTTCTTGATGCCGATGCCGTAGCCCACGCCGCGGACCACGCCTTCCCCGTGCGTGGTGTTGGATACCCCGCCGGGCATCTCGCGCAGGTCCGGAGCGCCGTCCCCTGCCTGCCCACCCGGTACCGGGCGGGCAGGCAGGGGTGCGTCCCGCACCCGGCGGAGCAATTCGGCGACCGGGGCCGCCGAGTCGA
>JBPYFL010000079.1:0-42432 GCA_051986485.1 Streptosporangiaceae bacterium
GCCGATCCAGGGCCCACCAGGCACCGGGAAGACCTACAACGGCGCGCTGCAGATCCTGGATCTGGTGGAACGCGGCCGCACCGTCGGCATCACCGGCCCCTCCCATGCGGTCATCTGCAACCTGATCAACAACGTCGCCGAACGCGCCGTCGAGCGGGAGACGAGCGTGCCCCGGATCGGTCAGCGCCGCGATCCCGGCGAGCCTCACCTCAGCGAGTACGCCGAATCGATGACCGCGGACAGACTGCTTCAGGCCTTGGGCGATGGCGAGATTGCGGTGGCGGCCGGGACGGCCTGGCTGTGGTCACGTGAGGAGTTCGCGGGCAGTGTGGACACGCTGTTCGTGGACGAGGCCGGGCAGATGTCGCTGGCCAATGTGCTGGCGGTCGCGGGGGCCGCGCGCAACCTTGTGCTCCTGGGCGACCCGCAGCAGCTCGCCCAGCCCAGCCAGGCTGCGCACCCGCCGGGCGCCGGCGCCTCCGCTCTCGAGCACATCCTCGACGGCCACGACACGATGCCCGCCGGTGCCGGCCTGCTGCTGGAGGAGACCTGGCGGATGCACCCCTGGCTATGCCGCTACACCTCCGAGACCTTCTACGACGGCAGGCTGACCGGGATCGACCGGCTGAAAAACCAGGCAATAATCGGCGATCCCGGCTTCAGCGGCGCCGGGCTGCGGGTCGCCGCGGTGGCGCATGCCGGCAACACCAACGCTTCGCCCGAAGAAGCAGAACGGGTAGCCCAGCTCACCCGTGACCTGCTGGGCGGCCGCTGGCGAGACGATCAGGACAACGAGTGGCGTATCGGCCCGCAGCAGATCCTGATCGTCACCCCGTACAACGCTCACATCAGGGCGATCGAGAACGCCCTCGCCGAGGCCGGCTGCGCGGACGATGTGCAGGTCGGCACCGTGGACAAGTTCCAGGGCCGCGAGGCACCGGTGGTCATCTACTCGATGGCGACCTCGTCGGCCGGCGAGGCACCGCACGGCCTCGAATTCCTCTACGACCCGCACCGGCTGAACGTCGCCACCTCGCGGGCCAAGGCCATGGCGATCATCGTGGCCAGCCCCGAACTGGTCCGCGTCCCGTGCCGCACCCCCCGTCAGATGAAGCTCGCCAATCCCCTGTGCCGCGCATTTGAACTCGGCGGATCGCGCCCGGACACCGGGAACGGCTGAGCGGCCGAAGCCCGCCCGCCGGGGCGGAGGCTCGGGTCGCCGATGGCGGGTAGTCTCCGGAGATGAGCGCGCGGACGTCACCCGCGCCAGCCGTTCGCGTGGTGGACGTGGTCAAGCGCTTCGGCGCGACCGTGGCCCTCGCCGGGGTTGATCTGGAGATCCGGGCGGGCACGGTCTTTGGCCTGCTCGGGCCCAACGGGGCCGGCAAGACCACGCTGGTGCGGATCCTCGCCACGCTGCTGACCCCCGACGCGGGCCAGGTCGAAATCTTCGGGCACGACGTGGTGCACGAGCCGGGGGCGGTTCGTGAGCTTCTCGGCCTGACCGGCCAGTTCGCCGCCGTCGACGAGCTGCTGACCGGCCGGGAGAACCTGGAGATGTTCGGCCGCCTGTTCAGGCTGCCGCGGGATGAGGCCCGCCGCAGGGCTGCTGAGCTGCTGGATCGGTTCGACCTGGCGGACGCTGCCGACCGCACGGCGCGGACCTACTCCGGCGGGATGCGGCGGCGCCTCGACCTGGCCTCCAGCCTGGTTTCGCGGCCCCGGATCCTGTTCCTGGACGAGCCAACGACCGGCCTGGACCCGCGCAGCCGCAACGAGATCTGGGCCATCGTCCGCGAGCTCCGGCGTGAAGGGGCGACGCTCCTGCTGACCACCCAGTACCTGGAGGAGGCCGACGAGCTAGCCGACCGGATCGCGGTCATCGACCACGGGCGGGTGATCGCGGAAGGAACGGGAGCCGAGCTCAAAGAGCGGGTCGGCGGCCAGATTCTCGAAGTGGAGCTGCTCAGCGCGGCGCAGCGGGACCGGGCGTGCAAGGTGCTGGCTTCGGTGGGATGCGGCGGGCCCGAACCGGACGAGCGCGCGGACCGGCTCGTCCTTCCCGCGCCGCGCGACGGCCTGGAGATGATCGAGGAGGCCGCCTCGCAGCTGCGCCGGGCCGGCATCGGCGTCAGCGACCTCGGGCTGCGCAGCCCGACCCTGGATGATGTCTTCCTTCAGCTGACTGGCCCGCAGCCGGTCACCGACGGCCGGGCGCTTCCGGCCAGCGAAGGCCAGGCACCTCGCGCCGGCGACGGCCAGGCATCCCGGGCAGGCAACGACCAGGCGCCTGGCAACGGCCAGGCACCCCGGGCCGGTGACGGCCGGGCCACGGAGGTTCTGGACAGCCCCGCGGCACCGCGCGGGAGCACCCAGGCTGGGGCAGCAGGGGACGGCCGGGTAACAGAAGCTGCGATCGAGCCGATCGGCGCTCCCGTCAGGCCGGCCGGGCGGCCACGGCGCCCGTCGGTCAGCGCCCTGCGGTCGGCCGTCGTCGACGGAGACATCGTCACCGTCCGGAATCTGCGGCACTTCATCCGCCAGCGTTCGCTGCTGATCTTCTCGACGATCCAGCCGATCATGTTCGTGCTGCTGTTCGTGTACGTGTTCGGCGGCGCGATCGGCCGCTCGCTGCCGCACGGCGTGTCCTACGTCGATTTCCTGCTCCCCGGCATCTTCGTCCAGTCGGTGACGTTCCGCGCGACGCAGACGGCGGTCGGCCTATCCGAGGACCTGGAGCGCGGGGTGATTGACCGCTTCCGGTCGATGCCGATGGCACGCTCGGCGGTGCTGGCCGGCCGGACCGCGGCGGACCTGGTGCGCAACGTGCTGATCGTCATCTTGATGATCGTGGTCGGCTACGCCGTCGGTTTCCGCTTCCACGGCGGGTTCGGCGGAGCGGTTGCCTCCATTGCCGTCACCGCGGCTTTCGGCCTGGCGCTGAGCTGGATCTTCGCCTTCGTGGCGCTCACGGTGCACGGCGCGGAGGCGGCACAGTCGGCGGGATTCGTCGTGGTGTTCCCGCTCGTGTTCGCCAGTTCGGTGTTCGTGCCGGTCGCCACGTTCCCTGGCTGGCTGCAGGCGTTCGCGAAGGTCAGCCCGGTCACGCTGACCGCGGACACCACCCGCTCGCTCGCGCTCACCGGCTCGCCGACATCGCTGGGCTGGACCGTGGCATGGATCGGCGGCCTGCTGGCCGTGTTCGTTCCGCTGTGCGTGTGGCGCTACCGGCGGATCAGCTGAGCCCCGCGGTTACTCTCGCACCGCCGGGAGCGCTCCGAGCTCCGCATCCGCCTGGGCGCGCAGGCTGCTGAGCACCTCGCCGAGCCGGTGGAACGCATCCGCCTCCTGCCGCCCGGCGTAGATGCGCGAGCGGACCAGCCGGGTCCCGAAGCCTGCCGCGGCACCAATCGGATGCAGGCTGACGGCGAGCGTGATGGTCGTGCTGACCCCGTGGGAGATGCCCTCCTCCTTCAGCCAGTGCGTGGCCTTCCCCGCAGTGGTGTCCCCGAAAGGTACGTCTTCGTCTCCGCCGAGCGGCGCGGCCGCCAGCTGCTGTGCGGCCAGTTCCCAGTGGTCCTCCGCCCGGCACCGGCCGGTGACCTTGCCGTCGGCCAGAAGTTCGAGATCGAAGCCGCGCCGGTCATCCGAGGCGACGACGCGGACGCTGTCGGCGTCCCCGCACACCGGGCCGAACGCCCCCTGGTTGATCCACCGGGCGATGCATTCGGCGAAGTCCGCCTGCCGGTCCGGGCTGCGCCGGGTGGCCTGCTCGGCCGGGGTGAGCTCGGTGTCCAGGCCGCGCATGGTCCTCGGCGCGAAGCGGGTCAGGCCCATCCGCCGCATCGGCTCGGCGAGCTGCGCCGGCCACCGTGCGGGCGGCAGCCCGTCGTCACCGACCAAACCGGCGAGGAGCGCGCAGTAGAGGTAATAGGCGGCCAGCCGCTGCCGCCCGGCGTCCTCGATCACGCTGGCCAGGGCGGGCGCATCGGGCGCGCGGCCGGTGGCGTCGGCGCGCAGCCCGGCGAGCGCATCAGCCGTCATCACCACCCCCGGGCTGGTTACCGGCTCGCCCCTCGAGCGCCGCGACCCGGTCGACCAGGTCCACGATCAGCGCGTGGTGGGCGCGGGCGATCTCGGTCAGGTCCTCGACGTCGCCGCGCAGCTGCTCCCACGAATCTTCCTGGGTGACCTTCCGGGTGACCGACTTCGACGCCTCCTGAGCCCGGGCGCCGACGTCTTTGGCCGCGTCAGTCGCCTGTTTCACCCGCTCGTTCTGCCCGGCGCCGGATAGCGCCGATCGTGCCCTCTCGGCGAAGCTCATCCGGTGTTCGCTGTCATCCACTGGCCTCGCTCCCCCGCAGTCGTCTCGGCAGCTGGCCCCGAATCCAGCTTGACACGCGAGCTGAACAGGGCGGATATGTGGTGCGCAGCCGCGGCGATTACCGGGTATCCATCTGGTCTGTATCAGTTGGCCGCCCGACGAGCGGCGCGGAACTCTGCACGCCCGGGGGGCGATCATGGCAGATCAGCCGGAAGATGCGATGCCGGTTGTGGCCGACCGGGCCACCTTCCAGGCCGAGCTTGATGCGCTGCGGGTCCGGGAGAAGGCGCACACCCACGAGGGCGACGCGATCGCGGCTGCCCGCCGGCGGCTGCCGATGGTCGAGGTGGACGCCACTATCCCGCTCACCGGCGCGGATGGGCCGGTCACACTGCTGGAGACGTTCGAGGGCCGCCGGCAGCTGATCGCCTACTACTTCATGTGGCACCCCGGCCAGCCCGCGGCGCAGCAGTGCGAAGGCTGCACGTGGGTCACCACCCAGGTCACCGAACTGTCCTACCTGCACTCCCGCGACATCACCTACGCGGTCCTCTGCCAGGGTCCATACGACGAGAGCGTCCGCTACCGCGATTTCATGGGCTGGGAGGTGCCCTGGTATTCAGCGCAGGAATCGGTCGGCGTCCTGCTGGCACCGCCGAAACGGCCGGGGATGATGCACCTGGTGTGCTACCTGCGCGACGGGGACCGGGTCTTCGAGACCTACTGGACCACCCGCCGCGGCGTCGAGGAGATGGACTACAGCTACGCGCTGATGGACCTCACCGCGTACGGGCGGCAGGAGACGTGGGAGGACTCGCCGGTCGGCTGGCCGCAACGGTGCACCAACACGCGGACCACCGCCGGCCCGCCCGCCTGGCCGCCGGTGCCGGCCTGGCCGCAGGGGCGCCCCATCGCGCAGTGGTCCCGGCTGGAAGCCGGGCGCTCCGACGACCTCGGGAACGAAGCCGGAATGGGGGAAACGACGCGATGACGGAACACAAGGTTGTCAGCCGCGAGGAGTGGCAGGCCGCTCGTGACGAGTTGCTGCGGCGCGAGAAGGAGCACACCCGGACGGGCGACGACCTGGCGCGCCAGCGCCGGGAACTGCCCTGGGCCGCGGTCGATAAGGACTACCGGTTCGACACCGACGACGGCCCGCGGGCCCTGGCTGAGCTCTTCGACGGCCGGTCACAGCTGCTGATGTACCACTTCATGTTCGGGCCGAGCTACCAGGCCGGATGCCCGGTCAACTCGTCGATGGCGGACGGCATGGACGGGCTGCTGCCGCACCTGCATGCCCGCGACGTGACCCTGCTGCTCGTTTCGCAGGCTCCGCTGCCGAAGCTCCAGGCATACAAGGAGCGGATGGGCTGGAGCATCCCTTGGGTCTCGTCGGCGCGCACCGACTTCAACTACGACTACGGCGGCTCCTACCCCGAGGAACAGGTGCGGTCCTGGGGCCTCGACGAGGCGGCGCTGCCGCCGATCGTGGCTCAGAACGCCGCCGCGACCGGAACCGATGTCCCCGGGTACCTGTCCGAATCGCCGGCGATGAGCGCCTTCACCCTGCGGGACGGCACCGTGTACCAGACCTACACGACGGCAGGCCGCGGCGTGGAGTTCCTGATGCCCTACTACCCGATCCTCGACCGGATGCCGAAGGGACGCGACGAGGGCGGGGTGATCCAGACCTGGATCCGGCGCCACGACGAGTACGCCTGAGGGACTGGCGAGGATGGCGAACCCAGCTCCGGCCGGTGACTTCAATGCCAGAATCATTGCGGAGTTCCGGGCGAACGAGGGCCGTATCGGCGGGTTCCTGGCGGGCACCCCGATGGTTCTCATCCATCACGTCGGCGCGAGGACCGGAATCGAGCGCGTCACCCCGCTGGCATACCACCCGCAGGGTGACGGCCGGTTCGCGATCGTCGCCTCCCATGCCGGGTCGCCGGACAACCCGGCCTGGTATCACAACCTGAAGGCCAACCCGAGGATCACCGTCGAGGTCGGTACCAAGACGTTCAGCGTCCGGGCGGAGGAACTCGACGACGACGCCCGCGCCCAGTTGTGGCCGGAACTGGTCGCGGCCGCTCCGGACCTGGCGAAGCACCAGGCCAAGACCACCAGGCAGATTCCGGTCATCATCCTGACGCGCGAGGACTGAACTCCCCGGGAACGCCGCTGTTGTTCTACATTTGCTGTAGATGGTTACGCTGGGCTGTCAGTCAATTACGTGGCGCATGACCAGGTGGCCGATCCGATGAGACCCGATAGCTGTGAAGGGCGCTGCTATGTCTCACCTGACCTACCCCGAGGCCTCCCTCGTCGGGCTTATCCAGGGAGTCACCGAGCTGTTCCCGGTGTCCAGCATCGGCCACAACGTCCTCGTCCCGGCACTGATCGGCGGCGGCTGGGCGACGGACCTCAACGTGGGCGCCCCCGAATCCCCCTACCTGGCGTTCATCGTCGGCATGCACGTGGCCACCGCCATCGCGCTTCTCATCTACTTCTGGCGTGAATGGGTCCGGATCATCGCCGGGTTCTTCTCCTCGTTGCGGCAGTTCGCGATGCCGGCCCCGGAGACCCGGCGGTGGCAGCTGCGCTCCGCCGACCAGAAGCTGGCATGGATGATCATCCTGGCGACGGTTCCGGTCGGGCTGGTCGGGCTGAAGTACGAGCACGAGTTCCGGGTGATCACCGGCGACGCGATTACCGCCGCGTACTTCCTGATCGCCAACGGCCTGATCCTCTACGCGGCGGAGCGATTCCGCCGGCCGGCGTCGGTGCGGGCCGACTGGCAGCAGGCGGTCGCGAACCTGCGGGGCGCCCGGGTGCGGGAGGAGGCCGCGGTCGGGGCACCGGACGGGCGGCAGGCGGCCACCCGGGACGTCTCCGGTCAGCCGACGCTGCGCCAGGAACAGATCGCCCAGGCGCTGGAGTCCGACCACCGGCTCGCGAGGATGGGCTTCGCGCGGACCGTGCTGATCGGATCCACGCAAGTCCTGGCGCTGCTGGCCGGAATCAGCCGCGATGGCGTGTGCATGGCGGCCGGCATGTTCGGCGGCCTGTCCCGTCAGGACGCGGCCCGCTTCTCGTTCCTGCTCGCCACCCCGGTCATCTTCGCGGCCGGCGCGCTGAAGCTCGGCGACCTGTTCGGGCCGCTCGGCGACGGAATCCGCGGGCAGGTCCTGGTCGGCAGCATCCTGTCGGGCGTCGGCGCTTACCTGTCGGTGCGGTTCCTGGTCCGGTACTTCCGGACCCGCACGCTCATCCCGTTCGCGATCTACTGCGTGGTCGTCGGCCTCGGCAGCATCGCCTACCTGACCGTGCGCTAGCCAGGAATCCGGCGGGCCGGCAGGCCGCCATCACCGTCCGGCCAGTGGCTGGAGCGTACGGACCGCATAGGGTCGGTTACATGACGCTGACAGGACAGAAAGTGCTCCTCCTGGCCGCGGACGACTTCGAGGACATGGAACTGCTTTACCCGCTGTACCGGCTGACCGAGGAAGAGGTCGCGGTCACCGTCGCGGGACTCGACGAGCACCCCTTGCGGGGCAAGAAGGGCTACAGCCCGGTGGCAGTGGACACCACCGTGGACCGGATCGCCGAGAGAGATTTCGGCGCGCTGGTGATCCCGGGCGGCTTCGCGCCCGACAAGCTGCGCCGCTCCGATGACGTGCTGTCGCTGGTACGGGCCTTCGACGAGGCCGGCAAGCCGATCGCGTTCATCTGCCACGCCGGCTGGGTCCCGATCTCGGCGAAGATCCTCAAGGGCAGGCGTGCGACCAGCGTCGGCGCCATCCGCGACGACATGGTCAACGCGGGCACCGACTGGGTGGATGAGGCCACCGTGGTGGACGGCAACCTCATCTCCGCCCGGACGCCAGCGGACCTCGGCCCGTGGATGAAGGCGCTGCTCGCGGCACTGGAGAAGGGTTCCGGCTGACCGGCGGATTCGCCGTCGGCCAGGCCAACACCAACACCTCGGTCACCGTCAATGGCGCCGGGACCGGGCGGACGTTCGACGGCGTCGGCGCGATCTCCGGGGGCGGCGGCAACACCGTCCAGCTACCCGCCTACCCGGCGCAGCAGCGGTCCGACATCCTCGACCTGTTCTTCAAGCCGGGCGCGGGCGCGGCCCTGCAGATCCTCAAGGTCGAGATCGGCGGCGACGCCAACTCCTCGGCAGGCGCCGAGCCGAGCCACGAGCACTCCAAGGGCTCGATCACCACCGGCGGCTACGAGTGGTGGCTGATCCAGGAGGCCAAGGCCCGCAACCCGAAGATCAAGCTCTACGCGCTGGCCTGGTCGGCGCCGGGCTGGGTCAGCGAGAACCGGGGCAACACCGTCTGGACCCAGAGCTTCATCGGCTACCTGGTGGACTACCTCACCCTGGCCAAGTCCAAGGGGATCACGTTCGACTATCTCGGGGCGTGGAACGAGCACCCCTACAAGGTCAACGTCATCAGCTACGACGCCGGGTGGATCCAGTCCCTGCGCACCGCGCTGAACAACGCGGGCTTCGGCTCGGTCAAGCTCGTGCAGACCGACATGCCGCCGTGGGCCGACACCACGGGCGGCACCTACAACACCTCGATCGGCTGGGAGATCGCCGGGGCCGACGCCACCACCCTCGCCGACGTCGGCGTGATCGGTTGCCACGACGTCTCGAACTGGCCCACCGATGGCAAGCAGGTCTACTCCACGGCCGCCGCGCAGGCCTGCGGCAAGCCGCTGTGGCAGTCCGAGATCGGCGACATGCCCGGCACCGATGGCTCGCCGTTCATCCGCGCGATCCTGCGTGGCTACATCGACGCGAAGATCACCGGCACGATCCAGTGGCCGATCATCACCACCCAGCCCTACGGGATCCCTTACTCCGACCGGGGGATGATCTGGGCGGCCCAGCCGCGCACCGGCTACTACATCGTCAAGGCGATGATCGCCGCGTACGCGATGGTCACCCAGTTCACCGGGGTCGGCTGGAAGTTCATCGACAGCGGCTGCGGCTACCTGGGCGGCAACCGCAACAACGGCTCCTATGTGTCGCTCCAGGCGGCCGATCACAGCGCCTGGTCGCTGATCGTCGAGACCACCACGGCCTCCAGCTCGGACGAGCTGACGGTCCGGGTCACCGGGGGCCTGCCCGCCTCGAAGGTGCACGTCTGGTGGTCCAACCCGACCGCCAGCTCGCCCACCGGCTGGATGACCCAGGGCGCCGACATCACGCCGGACGCCTCGGGCTCGTTCTCGATGTGGATCCGGCCGGGCTACATCTATGCCTTCACCACGACCACCGGGCAGGGCATGCTCAGGCCCTCGATCCCGGCCAACTCCACGACCTGGGCGCTGCCCTACTCCGACAGCTTCACGGAGACGTCGGCGGCGGCCGGGACGATGCCCGCGATGTTCGCGCCGCAGGACGGCTCGTTCGAGTACAAGCCCGCCGGGGACCGTTCGGGCGAGTACGTGGTCACCCAGACCACCCCGGCGTGCCCGGTGATGTGGGTGCGCGGCAGCACCAGCCGCTTCCCCTACGCGGTGATCGGCGGCGGCGGCTTCCCGGAGAACTACCTGGTCCAGGCGCAGGTGCTGTTCCAGACCCGGCAGGGCAGCGCCGACCTGATCGCCCGGTTCGGCAACGGGACCCAGGGCCAGTACATCAACAACTTCCGGGGCTACATCTTCGACCTGGGCTCGGGCGGCGACTGGTGGCTGACCAAGAACACGATCAACGTCGGCAACATCGTGATGCAATCCGGCCGGATCGTCCAGCCCGCGCTGGGCACCTGGATCACGATCGGGCTGTCGGTGCGGGGCGGCTGGGTCGGCGCCTTCGTCGGCAACACCTGGGTCGCCTCGCACACCGATGGCGACTCGCTCTACCAGTGGGGCACCGCCGGGATCGGCACTGACGCCTTCCGCCAGACCTGGAGCCCGGTCCAGTTCAAGAACTTCTCGATCAGCCCGGCATGACACTGAAGCTCATCGAGGCGTCGCGGTCCTCGCCCGGCGGGGTGCGCCGTTACGAGGGCGCGCCCCCGCCGCCGCCCGGGTCTCGACGACCAGCACGTCGCCGGGGCCGATATCCGCAGTGTCCACCCCGGTGAGCGCCATTACCGTGCCGTCGGCGCGTTCCACCCGGTTGCTTCCGCACGCTCCCGGCCGCGCTCCGGCCATCCCGTACGGAGCGATCCGCCGGTGCCCGGACAGCACGCCCACCGTCATCGGCTGCCACGCCGGCACCGACTGGGTGGACGAGGCCACCGTGGTGGACGGCAACCTCATCTCCGCCCGGACACCAGCGGACCTCGGCCCCTGGATGAAGGCGCTGCTCGCGGCACTGGAGAAGAACTCGGGCTGACCGGCGCGCTCACCGTTCGGCGAAAACGGGGCCGGCGCCGCGGATCGCGTCTTCCGGCACGTCGGTCACGAACATGTGGCCGGGTGAGTGGGTGATCGCCAGTTCCGGCCTGACCTCGGCGATCACCGCCTGGGGGGTGACGCCGCACGCCCAGAAGACCGGGGTCTCGTCGGGCCGGATGTCGATCGGGTCACCCCAGTCCGGCGCGGACAGGTCGGCGATGCCGATCGCCGCCGGGTCTCCTTCGTGCAGCGGGGCACCGTGGGCCAGCGGGTATCCGGCGGTGACGTCGCGCGCGAGCGCGACCTGGTCGCGCCGGATCGGGCGCATCGACACCACCACGGGACCATGGAAGCGGCCGGCCGGGGTGCATCCGATCCCCGTCCGGTACATCGCCACCCCGTGACCCCGGTCGAGGTGGCGCAGCCGGACCCCGGCGGCGAGCAGCGCCGCCTCGGCGGAGAAGCTGCAGCCCAGCAGGAAGGCGACCATGTCGTCTCCCCAGTGCCCGCTCGCGTCAGTGACCTCGTCCACGAGCCGACCGTCGCGGTAGATCCGGTAGCGCGGCAGATCGGTCCGCAGATCGGCCCCCGGCGCGACCCGGAGCGTGCCGGGCGCTTCCGCGACTTCGACCAGCGGCAGCGGGCGCGGGTTGGCCAGGCAGAACCGGCGGAAATCGGCGGCGTACCGGCGCGGCAGCACGGCCAGGTTCGCCTGCAGGTAGCCCACGCACACGCCCGTCGTCCCGCCGGCCCAGTCTCCGCTGCGCGCCCGCCGGCGCAGTTCGGCCGGGTTCGCCGGGCCGCGTTCCTGGGTGTGGGCGCGGGCTAACGGAGCGCGGCTCATCGCGCGGCGCCGTGTCATGTCACTCCTGAGGTGGTACTGCCCCGGGCTCTCCGTAGCCGCCGCCGCCCGGGGTCTCGACGACCAGCACGTCACCGGCGCCTACCTCGGCCGCGTCCACCCCGGTCAGCTCGTTCACCGCCCCGTCGGCGCGTTCGACCCGGTTGCTGCCGCAGGCCCCTGGCTGCCCTCCGGCCATCCCGTACGGCGCGATCCGCCGGTGCCCGGACAGCACGCCCACCGTCATCGGCTCCAGGAAACGGATGCGCCGTATCCCGCCGCTGCCGCCAGGCCACCGGCCAGCCCCGCCACTGCCGTTTCGCACGATGAAGCTCTCCAGCAGTACCGGGTAGCGCCACTCGAGCACCTCGGGATCGGTCAGCCGCGAGTTCGTCATGTGGGTCTGCACCACGTCCGCCCCGGCGAATCCGTCGCCGGCGCCGGAACCGCTGCCGACGGTCTCGTAGTACTGCACCCGGTCATTGCCGAACGTGACGTTGTTCATCGTGCCGGACCCTTCGGCCTGCACGCCCAGCGCGGCGTACAGCGCCCCGGTGATCGCCTGCGAGGTCTCCACATTGCCGGCGACGGTCGCGGCGGGGTGCTCGGGGGCCAGCATGCAGCCGTCCGGGATGACCACATCCAGCGGCTTCAGGCAGCCGTCGTTGAGCGGGATGTCCCCGCCGACGAGGGTGCGGAACACGTACAGCACGGCGGCCCGGGCCACCGACGAGGGCGCGTTGAAGTTGCTGTCAAGCCTCGGCGAGGTACCGGTGAAGTCGATCCGCGCGCTGCGCCCGGCCCTGTCCACGGTCACGGCCACGTTGATGACGAACCCGGTGTCGTGCTCGTAGCGGTAGCTGCCTTCCCGCAAGGCGGGTATGACGCGGCGGACCTCTTCCTCGGCGTTGTCCTGGACGTGACCCATGTAGGCGTGCACCACGTCGAGCCCGAAGTGCTCCACCATGTCGAGCAGTTCCTGTACCCCCTTCTCGCACGCCGCGATCTGTGCGCGCAGGTCCGCGATGTTGGCGTCGGGGTCACGGGACGGGTAACGGGCTGAGGCGAGCAGCTGCCTGGTCTCGGCCTCGCGGAACTGTCCGCCGGAAACCAGCAGCCAGTTGTCGAACAGCACGCCCTCCTCGTCGATGGTGCGGCTGAACGGCGCCATCGATCCGGGCGTGATGCCGCCGATCTCCGCGTGGTGCCCCCGCGCGGCCACATAGAACAGCACTCCCCCGCCGGTGGCGGCACCGTCGGCGGCACCGTCGGCGAGGCCGGACACCCGGGAGCCGAACACCGGGGTGACGACGGTGATGTCGGGCAGATGCGTGCCGCCGTGGTACGGATCGTTGATCGCGTAGACGTCGCCGGGCCGCATCGTCCCGGCCCGGCGCGCGATGACCTGCTTGATCGACTCCCCCATCGAGCCGAGATGGACGGGTATGTGGGGGGCGTTGGCGATCAGGTTGCCGTCGGCGTCGAAGACGGCGCAGGAGAAGTCGAGCCGTTCTTTGATGTTGACGGAATGCGCGGTGGCCTCCAGCCGGGCCCCCATCTGCTCGGCGATGGCCATGAAGAGGTTGCCGAAGATCTCCAGCCGCACCGGGTCTGCCGCGTCATCGCCGCCGCGTGCACCCGCAGCGCGCGGGCTGGGCCGGGCGGCGACGCGTTCCAGGTGCAGGTGACCCTGGGCGGTCAGCCCGCAGCGCCAGCCGTCCTCGACCACGGTGGTGGCGCCATCCTCCACGATGATCGCGGGGCCATCGACGCTGTCACCGGGCCGCGCGTCTTCCCGCCGGTACAGCGGAGCGTCCCGCCAGCGGCCCCCGCCGAACATCGGCACCGAGGCCAGCGGGGCGAGCCCGCGGCTGGTGGACGCCAGTGCGGGCAGTTCCAGCGGCTCCGCCAGCCCCGTCGCCTCGACGGAGACCGCCTCCGCGACGATCGTCTTGTCGGGCATCAGGAAGGAGAACTGCCGCCGGTAGGCGGCCTCGAACCTGGCCACCATCTCGGCCACGGTCCCGCGGTCGATCGCCAGGCTGGTGTCGGTGCCCGCGTAGCGCAGGTGCACCCGGTGCCGGACCCGCACCCGGTCCGCGTCGACCTTCTCGTCGGCGAGCTGGGCCCTGGTGCCGGACTCCAGCGCCCCGGCCAGCTCGGCGATGGGATCCAGCGCCGCGTCGTCGAGCGGGACGTCCAGGGACTGCTCGCGCATCGCGACGACGTCAGCCAGCCCGAGCCCGTACGCGGACAGGACTCCAGCCAGCGCCGGGACGAGTACGTGGGTGACGCCCAGCACGTCGGCGACCGCGCATGCATGCTGCCCACCGGCGCCGCCGAACGTCGTCAGCGCGTACTCGGTGACGTCCCGGCCGCGCTGAACCGAGATTTTCTTGATCGCGTTGGCCATGTTCGCCACCGCGATCTCCAGGAAGCCCTCGGCCACGTGCTCGGCGCTGGTCACCGTCCCGGTCGACGTGCTCACCTCGGCGGCCAGGTCGGCGAATTTCTTCCGCACCACGTCCGCGTCCAGCGGCTGGTCCCCCTCGGGGCCGAACACCGCGGGGAAGTACTCCGGCTGGACGCGGCCGAGCAGGATGTTCGCGTCGGTGAGGGCAAGCGGCCCGCCGCGCCGGTAGCAGGCCGGCCCGGGGTCGGCACCGGCCGAGTCGGGGCCGACCCGCAGCCGTGAGCCGTCGAAGTGCAGCACCGAGCCCCCGCCGGCGGCGACGGTGTGGATGGACAGCATCGGGGCACGGATGCGCACGCCGGCCACTTCGGACTGCATCACCCGCTCGAACTCGTCGGCGTAGTGCGACACGTCGGTGGAGGTGCCGCCCATGTCGAAGCCGATCACCTTGGCCAGGCCCGCGCGCTGCGATGTGCGGGCCATGCCGACGATCCCCCCGGCCGGGCCGGAGAGGATCGAGTCCTTGCCGAGGAAGTGCCGCGCCTCGGCCAGTCCGCCGTTGGACTGCATGAACATCAGCCGGACGCCGGCCAGTTCCCGGGCCAGCCCGTCCACATACCGGCGCAGCACCGGGGACAGGTAGGCGTCGACGACGGTGGTGTCGCCCCGGGCCACCAGCTTCATCAGCGGGCTGACCCGGTGCGACAGCGATATGTGGGTGAATCCGATCTCTTCGGCCAGATCCCCGATGGCCGCTTCGGTGCCGGTGTACCGGTAGCCGTGCAGGCAGACGACGGCGACCGCGCGGAACCCGTCGGCGTAGGCGCGTTCCAGATCGGCGCGCGCGGCCGGTGCGTCGAACGGCACGAGCACGTCGCCGTGGCGGTCCACCCGCTCGGTGACCTCGATGACCCGGTCGTACAGCATCGACGGCTGGACGATATGGCGGTCGAAGATCCGCGGCCTGGCCTGGTAGCCGATCCGCAGCGCGTCCCCGAAACCGCGGGTGGTGACCAGCACGGTCGGCTCGCCGGCCCGCTCCAGCAGCGCGTTGGTCGCGACCGTGGTACCGATGGTGACCACGTCGATCTCGTCGGCGGGTATCGGCGCCCCCTCGCGGGCGCCCAGCAACCGCCTGATCCCGGCGACCGTGGCATCCGCGTAGCGTTCGGGGTTATCGGACAGCAGCTTGCAGGAGACCAGTTCCCCGTCCGGGCGGCGGGCGACGATATCGGTGAAGGTGCCGCCACGGTCGATGAAGAACTGCCAGCCCCGTGTCACGCCCGTGATCACCTCGGCTCCTGCCCGCCGAACGTCGCTACGCCCGGGTTTAGCCCCTCCCCCGTCCAGCTTCCGGGCGAATGTAGGCAGTTCCGGCGATGACTGTCAACATCACCATCTCCCGGCCCATCCGGGCGCAGCCTTCCTCATGCCTCGGACCGGTCGAGGTCGATCAGCGCGACTCCCAGGTCGGGGTGCATCACCCTGCGCAACTCCGCCGGGGACTCGGTCACGATGACCTCCAGCGTGGGGAAGACGTGGCCCTCGATCAGGTGCCCGCCGCGCGTCGTCCCATCCGCCAGCCCGAGCACCACGTGCACGTTCATGCTGGGACCGTCCTGGCCTTCGGCCACGTCGCCGACCAGCGACAGCACCTCGCACTGCTGGTCAACGGGTATCGGGCGGAAGACCTTGGCGGCACGGTCGAACCACCCGACGCTCGCGCGCTCGAAACCGCCGACGGCGGTGATCTGCGCGGCCTCCAGCCGCTCGGCCCGCGCGAACTGCTCCAGCGCGGCGACCGCCTCGTCCCCCGGGTCGCACACCACGACGTAGGTGACGACGTCCGCGTCCTCGATGATCTTGGATTTCATCGCTAGCCCCCCGACGAACCGGGCATCGCGCCCGCTGGCCGTCCCGGACGCCGCCCCGTCAGCGCCCGCACCACGCTCCCTGCCCGGTCCGGCCGGCACTAACCCGGCAGGCTCGGTCACCGCTTCGCGCAGCGCCCACATTGCCCAGTGGCGGAGAAATTCACGCGAGCCGGGACAGTAGTAGCTGAAGACGTTGCACGTAATTGCATTACCTCCATTCGGGTGAACGGGAAAAACCGGGCGGATCAGCGCCATTTGCTGGAACACCGCCGTGCGGGAAATGCGTTCGGAGCGTGCCCGGCGGGGTTGTTGCCGCAGGTTTTCCGGCCAGAAATCTATTGGCGAAAACTTTGCTCGCGACACCTGGTTAAATGCTCGCCACACCGGCGAGGATAGGCGGGCGGCGTCATCGCCGCGGGGGCAAATTTCCTAAATGCAGAGCGTCGACAGGAGCCGCGGGGGAGGCGTCCTGGTTTCCCTGGACCCCGGACTCGGACAAAGCTGTCCGCCGACGGCGACGACGGGGGGACGATGCCGCAGCCGGTCCGCAGCGGCCAGCGCTACATGCCCGGTCTCGACGGGCTGCGCGCCCTTGCCGTGCTCGCCGTCATCTTCTACCACGTGCAGTTCGGCTGGGCTCCGGGCGGACTGCTCGGGGTCGGCGTCTTCTTCACGCTGAGCGGCTACCTGATCACCGACCTGCTGCTGGGCGCATGGGGCCGGGCCGGCCGCCTGCCGCTGGCCGACTTCTGGATCCGGCGCGCGCGCCGGCTGCTGCCCGCCCTGTTCGTGCTGCTGATCGTCGTGACGCTGTGGGTCGCGCTGTTCGACGTCTCGCAGCTCGGGAAGCTGCCCGGCCCGCTGGCCGCCTCCGCCCTCTACGTCAGCAACTGGTACCTCATCGTCCAGCACACCTCGTACTTCGCCCGGTTCGGGCCCCCGTCGCCGCTCGGGCACCTGTGGTCGCTCGCCGTGGAGGAGCAGTTCTACCTCATCTGGCCATGGCTGCTGTGGCTGGGGACCCGTTTCGTCGTCCGGCGCCCGGACCGGCGCTCGGGCTTCCGGCTGCTCGCCGCGGGAACCCTGGCGCTGGCGGTCGCGTCCGCCACGCTGATGGCGCTGCTGTACCACCGCGGCGCCGACCCGACACGCATCTACGAGGGCACCGACACCCGCGCGTTCGGGCTGCTGGCCGGCGCGGCGCTGGCGATGGTGTGGCCGAGCCGCCGGCTGGCCGCCGGGCTGCCCGCCCGGGCCGGTTCGATCCTGGACGGCGCCGGAGCCGCCAGCCTGATCGTCATCGCGGCGCTGATCTGGCGGACCGGCCAATACTCGCCGTTCCTCTACCGGGGCGGGTTCGTGCTGCTGGCGGCGGCAACCGTGGTCGTCCTGGCCGCGGTCTCGTCCGGGACCAGCCGGCTGGGCCGGGCGCTGGGCTGCACGCCGCTGCGCTGGATCGGCGTGCGCTCCTACGGCATCTACCTCTGGCACTTCCCGGTCATCGCGCTGACCACCCCGCTGGAGAGCGGCGAGACGCTGCCGCGCGCCATGCTGCAGATCGCGGCCAGCATCGGCCTCGCCGCGCTGTCGTGGAAGTACGTGGAGGAACCCATCCGCCGCTCCGGGCTGCGCAATAGCTGCAGCCAGTTGTGGACCGCCTGGTGCGGCGCGGAGTGGCGCGAGTCGTCGACTCAGCGGTGGGCCACCGTGGGAGTCATGGGCCTAGCGGCGGTCGTGCTGCTGCCCGTGCCCGGTCTCGCCGGGTTCGACAGGCCGGTGACCCACTACGCCCTGCTTGCCGCCCCGGCAGGGCCGGGGA
Organism: Streptosporangiaceae bacterium; assembly: GCA_051986485.1. GTDB lineage: Bacteria > Actinomycetota > Actinomycetes > Streptosporangiales > Streptosporangiaceae > JBPYFL01. The sequence goes on from JBPYFL010000079.1 coordinate 17,638, forward strand.
CGGTTCCGCCGGCGCGCATCCTCGCCTCCGGCCGCGGCGCCAGCGTGAACCCGCCGCCGGCCGGCCGCGGTCCCGGCCCGGGCGCCACCGCCGCCGAACACACACCGGGTCTGTCGTCCTGCCGCGCCGTGGTGCACATCGGCGACTCCACGTCGGACGGGCTGGTCTCGCCCGACTACCTGCCGAATCCGGCGCAGCGGATCACCGCGCAGTACGCGCGCGTCGGCGCCACCACCCAGTACATGAAGATCGTCGGCGGCACGTCGATCATCGAGACCCTCCCCGGGACGCAGAACGCCTACCAGATGGCGCAGGGAATGATCAGCCAGGGGTACCACGGCTGCTGGGTGCTGGCCCTCGGCACCAACGACACCGCCGACGTAAACGTCGGATCGTCGGTCGACCGGCTCGGCCGGATCTCGAAGATGATGTCGCTGATCGGGAACCAGCCGGTGATGTGGGTCAACGTGAAGTCGCTGCTCGCCGACGGGCCGTACTCCCGCAATGACATGCAGTCCTGGGATCAGGCCCTGGTCCAGGCCTGTGCCCGGTATCCGGGCATGCGGGTGTACGACTGGGCATCCGAGGTCAAGGACAGCTGGTTCATCGACGACGGCGTGCACTTCACCTCCGCCGGCTATGCGGCGCGCGGTGCCATGATCGCCGACGCGCTGGCCAGGGCGTTCCCGCGCACCGGCAGCAGTCACGGCTGCCTGGTCCACTAGCGCCCGCTCCCCGTCCCGGTTCACCGGCCGGTGGGCCGCCCGCCGGGCAAGCCTCGCGCTCCCGCCGGTGTCCACGTGGCCAGGCAATCGGTACGATCAACGGCACCGGGGGGTTGGAGGCCGATGGACGACCGCGCGAGGGGCGTGCTGCTGCGCCAGCTGGAAGAGGTGCAGCAGCGGCTGGCCGACGCGGACCGCAGGCTGGCCGACGCGGAGGCGGCGCTAAAGGTCGCCGAACGCCGGTTCACCGTCGCCGACCAGCGCGTGGCCCGGCTGGAGGCGCAGCTGGAGACCGCGAGAGGCGACCGGGACGAGGCCCGCACCTACCGGTACCGCACCCGCCAGCAGCGAGACCGAGCCGCGACCCACGCTGAACGGCTCCGCCGCCGGGTGGACGCCCTGCAACAGCGGACCGGCGGCTAACCACCCGCCTGTCCGGGCTAGCTCGCGGAGGAAGCGCCCCGCCGTATCGCCGCCAGGATCTGCGCGCGGGTGGGCAGATCCAGCCGGCAGGAAGGCTCGCTGCCGGGCGGGCTGCCGGTGACGACGTCGGCCCCGCCGATCAGCACCGTCGGTGACGGGAACAATCCCTCCACCTTTTCCACCCGGACCAGAACCCCCGCCTCGGCCAGGCAGCTGCCGATCGTCGCCCGGACCTGCCCGGCCAGCGGGCAGTCCGGCGTTTGCAGCACCTGCACGACGACCGGCCCCGCACCCTGCTGCGTCTGCATACAAGAACGGTAAGCCGGTACCCCGGTACGGGGCCACACCGGGATGACCAGGAAACAGGCTGCCGCGCGGACCAGGGGCGCCGCGGTCAGCCGTTTAGCTGAAATGCCCACCATTGGATGGAGCGCTCGAGCTCAACCTCCCGGTCCAGCGGCCAGCCGTGACCCGTCGCCCAGTCCCGGATGTCCAGGCAGGCGGCGCGCATGTCGCCCGGCGAATACGCCCATGTCCAGGCGTGAATCTGCCGCTGCCAGTCGTCGAGATCCTGGCGCAGGCTGCGCCGCACCGTCATCGCGACCGGCGGGAGCGTGCGCGCCGACGCCCGGCCGGCCAGGTGGTCGGCCACGTCAGACGGATCGGATACCCCGGGCCGCAGATGTTCGATCCGCCGCCGCCGCATCAGCTCGCGGGACGGACCGCTCCACGGAGCACGCGGCCGGCCGCCGAAGTCCGCCAGCAGCACGCCGCCGGGGCGCAGCACCCGAGCGGCCTCGTCCACCGCGGACCGCCAGTCCGGGATCAGGTGCAGCACATGGCTGGCGATGACCGCGCCGAACGATCCGTCAGCCAGCGGCAGCCCGGTCGCGTCCGCCAGCAGGACGGGGAACCGGCGGCCGCCCGCGTTGGCGATGAGCCGTTCCAGCATCGCCGGGGCTATGTCGGTGCCCACCAGCGGGATGCCCCGCCGATCGAGGGGAAGGGCGATCCGGCCGGTTCCGACGCCGATTTCCAGGCAGCGGCCCCGGCCGTCGAGCTCGGCGGCCAGGACGTCGGCGAGTTCGTCGCGGACCCGTTCGGGCAGGGAGCGCGTCGCGTCGTAGTACCCGGCCGCCCGGTCGAAGGAGACTCCAGCCACGCTCGACACGCTATGCCAGCCCGCCCGGCCGTGCGCGAGCAAAAACCCGTCGCCGGATGTTCGGAAAACGCGGCCCGCGGGCGACGATCAAGTGTGGGCACCGAGCAGCCGGCGCCGGGCGTCGACCCGGTCGTCGCGGTCTACCGCCGTGCGTTGCCGCAGGTCTACGGCTACCTGCTGCCACGGTGCGGCAGCGCGGCGCTCGCCGAGGACCTCACCGCGGAGACGTTCATGGCCGCGGTCGCCGCGGTCCGGCAGCGCGGGATGCCGGAGGTCACCATCGCCTGGCTGGTCGGGGTTGCCCGGCACAAGCTCGTCGATCACTGGCGCCGTACCGCGCGGGAGCAGCGCGGCATAGCTGCCGCCGCCGACCGGGCCGCCGAGCGGGCCCTCGGCCGGGCCGCCAGCCGGGCCGCCGAGCCGGTGGACGATCCATGGGAGGGCTGGCTCGACGCCGAAGCGGCGTTTTCCGCCCTGTCCCGGCTTCCCGGCCCGCAGCGGGCCGCGCTCACCTTGCGCTACCTGGACGGACTGCCGGTGACGGAGGTGGGCGCGCACCTCGGCCGGAGCGTGCACGCCACCGAGACCCTGCTGGTCCGGGCCCGCGCCGCGCTGCGCCGCGTGTACCGGGAGGAGGGTCGTGATGCCTGATCCGCTCGATGCTCTCCGGCTGCCCGTTGTCCCGGTCGAGCCACGGCCGCAGTTCGCCGCGGCGCTGCTGCGGCAGATACAGGGGCAGCGGCCCCCGGCGGCCGGACGGGGCGCCACCGTCCGGTACCTCGTCACCGACATCGGCGCCGCGGTCGCCTTCTACCGCGATCTTCTCGGCTTCGAGGAGGAACTGGTCCGTCCACCGGCGTTCGCCATGCTCTACCGCGGCGACCTGCGATTGCTGCTGAGCGTGCCCGGGGGCGGCGAGCAGGAGGCCGCCGCCGGGCAGGGCGCCCCCGAGCCCGGCGGGTGGAACCGGATCGCCCTGCAGGTGCCAGACCTCGCCGCCGTGGCCGGCGACCTGCGGCGCGGCGGCGCCGTCTTCCGCAGCAGCGCGCCGACCGGCGTGGCGGTGCGCCGCGTTCTGCTGGAAGACCCCTCCGGCAACCTCGTTGAGCTGTTCGAGCCGGCCCCTGGATACCACGAGAGGGATCCGGACGCCGCAGCCTCGCCGGAGCCGGACCCCGGCGCCGGTTCCGGCCCTGGATCCCGCCCAGGCGCCGGCCCTGGCTCCCGCCCAGGCTCGGGCCCTGGCGCCGGCCCCGGCCGCGCCCCGCGGAATCGAGAGGAGTAACAGCGATGAGCACCGTCACCGTCCGCTATTTCGTCCACGACCTGGATGCCGCCGTCGACTTCTACTGCCAGCGCCTGGGTTTCGAGGTGGAACTGCGCCCGGCGCCCGTTTTCGCCATGCTGTACCGCGGCGATCTGCGGCTGCTGCTCAGCGTGCCCGGCGGCGGAGGCGGAGGCGGCTCCGCCATGCCGGATGGCGCCATTCCCGAGCCCGGCGGCTGGAACCGGTTCGCGCTGCAGGTCACCGATCTCGCGGCGACCGTCGCGGACCTCCGCCAGGCCGGCGCGCGCTTCCGCAACGACATCGTCACCGGCCGCGGCGTGAAGCAGATACTGCTCGAGGACCCATCGGGCAACCCCGTCGAGCTGTTCGAGCCACTGGCCGCCTACCACGAGCGCCCCCAGACGACTGCCGACTGACTTACCCCCCGCTATGGACCCGAAATAGGCGGTTCTGTCCCTTTCGGCGCACGATAACGGGGGATAAGCGACCGGCGGCGCGGCGGGCGCCGGGCGGAATCGCCGCGGAATCGCGCGCCTGCGCCGCGCGACCGCCGCAGGCGGGCACTGGTCACGGCCGCACCGATGAGTTTCGTGGCGGGTGGAGGTCTGCCGGTCGTGAGCACCTTCATCCTGGTCCCCGGGGCCGGCGGTTCCGCCTGGTACTGGCATCGGGTCGTCCCGCTGCTGCGGGACGCCGGGCACCAGGCGATCGCCGTCGACCTGCCGGGCGACGACGAGTCGGCCGGGCTGCCGGAGTACGCGCGCCTGGTCACCAAGGCGATCGGCGACCGCGACGATGTCGTGCTCGTCGCGCAGTCGCTCGGCGCGTTCACCGCGCCAATGGTCGCCGCCGCGGTACCGGTGCGTTCTCTCGTCTTCGTGAACGCGATGATCCCGGCTCCGGGTGAGACGCCCGGAGCGTGGTGGGACAACACCGGGGCGCCGCAGGCGCGAGAGGACGCGGCGCGGCAGCGCGGGTATCCGGCGGAGTTCGACCTGGCCGTCTACTTCCTGCACGATGTCCCCCCGGACGTCGCCGCCGCGGGTGAGCCCTACCAGCGGCCCGAGGCGCCCGCGGTGTTCTGGTCACCGTGCGAATTCGATGCGTGGCCGCCGGTCCGGACCCGGGTCGCGGTGGGTGCCGACGACCGGTTCTTCCCGGCCGCGTTCCAGCAGGCGGTGGCGCGGGAACGGCTCGGCCTCGACGCAGAAGTGCTCGCGGGCGGTCACCTGATCGCGCTCTCCCGGCCGGCCGCACTCGCGAGCTACCTGCTCGGGCCCGAGGGCCGCTGAACCCGCCCGCCGGCGGGGGCCGTCGAACCCTCGCGTTTGCCGTGGCCGCAGGGAACAAGCGAGGCTCGCACCGGCTTTGTGGTCTTGGGAGCACTCGCGGTGCGCCCGGACGCGGCGAGGGGAATGGGCACGGTGATAGACGATCTGAGTCGTCAGCGGATGGAAGAGATCTTCGCCAGGACGAAGACCATCGCCGTCGTCGGCGCCTCCAGGAACGCGGCCAAGGCGGCTCACCGGATCCCCCGGTACATGTACGAGCACGGCTACCAAGTCCTGCCGGTGAGCCCGCGCGGCGGCGAGTTGTTCGGCCAGCCGGTCCGGGCGACCCTGGCCGAGGTCCCCGGCCCGATCGACATGGTTGACGTGTTCCGGCCGGCCGCGGAGGCCGAGGCGGTGGCACGCCAGGCTGTCGCCTGCGGCGCCAGGGTGCTGTGGTTCCAACTGGAAACCGAGACCGATGAGGCGGTCCGCATCGCTGCAGACGCCGGCCTCACCGTCATGACCGGGCATTGCCTGATGGTCGCCCACGCAGCCCTGGCCTCGGGCACCGGCGCGGGTTCTTCGATGCTGACCAGCTGACGGGCTGACGGGCTGACGGGCTGACGGGCTGACGGGCCGCCGGGTCCCGCGGGTTCATCGTGTGACGGCGGACGGCTGGCGTTCCGCATTTCGACGGAACGCCAGCCGTCCCCTGTCGCACCCCGCGAGGGCTATCCGGCCGCGTGGAAGCGCAACCTGGCCACGCCGACCGCCCGGTCCCGGCTCCCCGCAGACATTAACGGGGAAATGCGGACAAGGACGTTAGATCACGTCAAATCGTGCGTCCACAGGTCCAATTTTGTTTGGCGGTGATAGATCGTCGCTGGTCGCGGGCACGGGGGCCGGCCGCTTGGCATCGGCGTAGCAATCGACGGCGGCGACGTTCACCGGGAACCGGACCTGAGTCGGCCCGAACACCAGCCGCGCCGCCTCCTGCGCGGCGGCGGAAATCTCCTGCGCGACCGCCGCGGCCTGGTCCGCCGGGCTGTGCACGATCACCTCGTCGTGCTGGAAGAACACCAGATGCGGACGGCCAGCCGCCCCGCCGTGCCCGGCTGCGCCGCCGCGGGCCGGCGCCAGGGCCACGAGCCGGCGCCGCAGCACGGCGAGCAGGACCAGGGCCCAGTCCGCAGCGCTGGCCTGCACCACGAAGTTGCGGGTGAACCGGCCCCGGCTGCGCAGCGCGGCCCGCGCCGACGGGTCGCTGCCGTCCGCCGTCAGCTGGCGCCATTGCGCCGAAGCGGGCGGGCAGGTACGGCCGAGCCGGGACCGGACGAGATGACCGTCCTCGCCCGCCCGGGCCGCGGCCTCCACGTAGCCGGCCGCAGCCGGAAAGCGCCGGCGGAGCACGCCGAGCAGCGCCCCCGCCTCGCCGCCCGAGCCGCCGTACATCGCCGACAGCAGGGCGACCTTCACCTTGTCCCGGGAGCCGAAGGTCCCGGCCAGCGCGGCATACAGATCCCCGGCCGCGGCCGCCTCGGCGAACGCCCGGTCGCCGGCGAGCGCGGCCAGCACCCGCGGTTCCAGTTGCGCGGCGTCGCCGGCCACCAGCACCCACCCTGGATCGGCGACCACGGCCCGGCGCAGCACCCTGGGTATCTGCAGCGCGCCGCCGCCGCGGGCCGCCCACCGCCCGGAAACCACGCCGCCGGGAACGTACTCCGGCCGGAACCTGCCATCGGACACCCATTCGTCCAGCCAGGCCCACCCGTGCGCGGCGTTCAGGCGGGCAAGCTCCTTGTACTCCAGCAGCAGCGCCGCGGCTGGATGGTCCAGCGCCTCCAGCACGTGCGAACGGGTGGACGGCACCGTGACACCTGCGGCGGCGAAGGCGCGAATGAGTTGCGCGGGCGAGTCCGGGTTCACCGCCCGCCCGCCGAATGCCGCGCTGATCTGGTCGGCCAGCCGCGCCAACCGGTCCGGCCGCAGCCCGGCCCTGGGCCGCGGGCCGAGTAGTTCGGTGAGTACCGCGTCGTGCGCGTCGGGCCGCCACGGGATGCCGTCCGCGGTCATCTCCGCCGCGGCCAGCGCTCCAGCTGACTCCGCGGCGGTGAGCAGCGTGAGGCGTTCCGCATGTTCTGTGCGGGCCGTGCGGGCCAGCTGATCCGCGTGAACGGCGATCAGCGCATGCATCCGCTCGGCGGCATCCGGCTCGGCCGGGCCGCCAGCACTGCCGGCCGGGAACAGCTCCGCCTGGCCGCTGCGCGATCCCGCGATCTCCGGGGGAGGTGCCGGAAGGCCGCGCAGCCGTGCCCATGCGGCCGGGACCGAGGCAGGCTCGCCGAACCAGCCGTCGTAGGCGAGGAGCAGCGCCTCCGCCAGCCGGACGTCGTGGCAGCGCGCCACCCGGACACCGGCACGCAGCAACGCCGGATAGAGATCGGCGGCCGATCCGAAAACCCAACGCGGGCCCTCCGCCTGCTCGCGCGCCGCGATCACTGCGGGCAGGTCATCGGCATGCTCCACCGGCCCGGCCTCCGACCCGTCGTCGCCGAGCGGGCACAGCAGGCCGCGCCTCCCGTCCGCGTCCCCCTGCCCGGCGACCACCGCGATGCGCACAACACCGATTCTGACCGGTCCCGGGCCGATGCGGACGCTCGGCAGCCGCTCGCCGCCGACCATGATCGTTGGAATGTTGTGTGCATTGGGGTGCACACAGACTTCCAACGATCATGAAAGTGCGCGCCCGGTGGCTCAGGCGCTGGCAGGCCGATCCGCTGAGGCCCGGCCCGCGGCGGCTTAGCGGGTGGTGAGGTACTTGGTGAATCCGGCCGCGAGGCCAACCGCGATCTGCTGGCGGAATGCTGCGCTGGTGAGCCGCTCCGCATCGGTGGAGTTGCGCATGTTGGCGCACTCGATGAAGACCTTGGGCACCGTGGACAGGTTGAGCCCGCCCAGGTCGGTGCGGACGTCCAGGCCCTGGTCGCCGATGTAGTCGGAGTACGGTTCCCCGGTCCCAGCCTGGTAGGCGCCTCGCAGGTCGAGCGCCAGCCGGTGGGACGGGCCGATGATCTTATCGGTGTAGCCGGGGATCAGCCCGGGCTCGATGATCTCGAAGCCGGTGCCGCCCGGCGGCCCGCCGTCCGCGTGGATCGAGATCGCGGCGTCGGCGTGTGCGCGGTTGCCGATGGCCGCGCGCTCGGTGACGCACGGCCCGACGCCGGTGTCGTCGTGGCGGGTGAGCGTGACCCGCGCGCCCTTGCGGCGCAGCAGCGCCGCCAGCCGGGTGGCCACGTCGAAGTTGAACGCGTGCTCCGTGTAACCGGCGTCGGTTTCCGCCCCGACTGTGTCGCACGCCTTCTGCTCGCTGATCACGTTGACCATCTGGTTGATGAACGCGGGATTCGACGCGTTGCCCCCGTCGTGCCCGGGATCGATCGCGACCACCTTGCCGGCCAGCGGCAGCGGCGCCGCGGTGGTGGGCCGCGCCCGAGGTGTCGCGGATCTGACCGTCGCGGTCGCGGCAGGATGGCTCGCCGCGGCTGGCGTCCGGCTTGGACCAGCGCCGGAGGCTCCGGCGCCGCAGGCGGCGGCACTGGCGGCGACGGCGAACGCGGCGAACGCGGCGACGACTCTCACGCCCGGCAGTTTAGAGAGCCGGCGCAGCCGGCGTGGGTGACTTGCGCCGCCGACCCGCCGGTCACGCACGCGGCGCCATCCCCGCCGGCCGCGCCATCCCCGCCGGCCGGGGACCCGGTGGCGGCGCGCCCGCGCCCGCGGGCGGGAGCGCAGAAATGGCCAGTCAGGAGACACCCGGAGCTAGGCTCGCGGTGTGGCGAGCACTCTCAGCACCGGGGCGCGCCGGCCAGAGGGGTCTTCGGGCCGCCACCCGCGCGGCCAGGAAGGCTCGCCGGCCAGAAGCGTCGCGCGCGGGCAGCGGGCGAACCGGCGCCGTCTCCCGGTCGGGCAGCGCAGGGGCGAGATGATCAACGCCGCGCTGGAGCTGTTCAGCACGCAGCCGGCGGACGTGGTCTCCATGGATGAGGTCGCCGCGCGGGCCGGCGCGTCGCGCGCGCTCGTCTATCACTATTTCTCCAGCAAGCACGAGCTGTACATCGCTGCGCTGCGCAGGGCGGCGGATCAACTGACGGCGCTGCTGGACCAACCCGCCGGGGGCGGGCCGCTGCAGCGGCTGGCGGTCGCGCTCACCAGGTATTTCGACTACGTCGAAGACCATGCGGCCGGGTACACCACACTGATGCGCGGGCAGCCCGGCGCGGCCGGGCCAGCCACCGTCGCCGGCGAGGCCGGCGAGATCGTCGATGGCGTGCGGGGACTAGTCGTTGACCGGATCCTGGAGGCGCTCGCTGTGAGCGCTCCCGGCCCGGTGCTGCGCATAACGCTCCGGTCCTGGCTGTCCGGCACCGAGACCGCTGGCCTGGACTGGCTGGAACGGCGCGACATGCCCCGTGCCACGCTCGAGGCGATGCTGATCGCCCAGATCGTCGCGCTCCTCGATGTGGCCGGCCGGTATGACGATGACGTCGCCTGCCTGATCGGCCGCGCGGAGCGCTCCCCGGAAGCTGGCGGCCGTGCCTGAATCGCCGTGTCCGCGATCGGCACGGCTCGCCTGCTCCAAAAGCTTCAGCTAACACCCTCCGGGTTGTTTGTCCCGGCCGCGGGGGCGATGGCCGCTTGTCTCTGATGGCCGCTGCCCGATGGCCGCCCGGAGGTGATTGCCCGTCTCCGCCGCACCTCGGTGCGAGCGGGACGGGTCAACCCCCCTCGAACAATCTGCGTCCCGTGCCAGAGCTCACGCCGAGCGCTGAGCCGGGATTCCCCCGAGGAGTGCCCGGACCTCGGTCTCCCGGTAACGCCGATGGCCCCCGAGCGTGCGGATGGAGGTCAGCTTGCCGGCCTTTGCCCACCGCGTCACGGTCTTGGGGTCCACTCGGAACATCGTCGCGACCTCCGCCGGCGTCAGCAGCGGCTCGGCCTCGGGCGTGCGTGCAGTCATGTGTACGGCCTCTCCTCCTGGACCGGAACTATGATCCCGTCCCCCCAGACGGTGCTGGGATCCGGTGTTCGGTGAACCGATACTGGCATCCCGTAGTTGCACTGTCGTGTCGCTCCTGCTGGAGCTTGTCGTGGATGTCCTTATATGGCCCACGGAGACCATATTGCCATCACGACACGTGATGAGTCGACCACCAAGAGCAAAACTTCTGTGTCGACTTACCCCGTTGCTCCTCAAGTCGCCATTACAGAGCGTGAGCACAATGTCACGTTTAGCCGTAACGCGGGGGGTTCTAGACAATGCCCGCCCCGTCCGCACCGCATCGGTCCCGCCGGGTACCGGCATGGCGCGGGCGCGCCACTCCTCCGCGTGCCGGCAATGCCATAGGACGGACATATCGCCGCACCTTCCCCGCAGGCATACGCTTAACCCGGATCCCACCCGGATCACACCCCATCCACGCGGCACCTAACAGGAGAGTCACCACAGTGACGAACGTGTTCGCGACCCCCCACGAGGGCGGCATCGCCGGAAGTACCGCGTCCGGGCATGAGCAAGTTCTCTTCTGCCAGGACACGATGAGCGGGTTGAGGGCGATCATCGCCATCTATTCGACGGCGCTCGGCCCAGCACTGGGCGGCACCCGCTTTTACCCGTACCGCAGCGAGGACGACGCCCTCGCCGACGTGCTCAACCTCTCCAAGGCGATGGCCTACAAGAACGCGCTGGCCGGACTCGATCACGGCGGCGGCAAGGCGGTCATTATCGGCGACCCGGCCACGGACAAGTCCGAAGCCCTGCTCCGCGCCTACGGGCGGTTCATCGCCTCGATCGGCGGACGCTATGTGACGGCCTGTGACGTCGGGACATACAGCGAGGACATGGACATCGTCGCCCGGGAGTCACGGTTCGTCACCGGCCGGACCGTGGAGCACGGCGGCGCGGGTGACTCGTCGGTGCTCACCGCGTTCGGTGTGTTCCAGGCAACGCTCGCGGCGGCGGATCACCTGTGGGGCAGCACCAGCCTGCGCGGCCGCCGGGTCGGCGTCGAGGGAGTCGGCAAGGTTGGCCGCCGCCTGGTCCCGCAGTTGCTCGACGCGGGGGCCAGCGTCGTGGTCTGCGATGTGAACTCCCGTGCGATCGACGCGATCCGGGCGGCGCATCCGGCGGTGGACGTCGCCGACGACCGCGACAGCCTGATCCACGAGCCGCTGGACATCTACGCCCCGTGCGCCCTCGGCGGTTCGCTCACCACGGAGACCGTGGCGGCGCTGCAGGCGAAGATCGTCTGCGGCGGCGCGAACAACCAGCTCGCCCACTCCGGGATCGAGAAGCTGCTCGCCGACCGGGGCATCCTGTACGCGCCCGATTACCTGGTCAACTCGGGCGGGGTGATCCAGGTCGCCGACGAGCTGGACGGTTTCAGCTTCGAGCGGGCCCGCGCCCGGGCCGAACGGATCTTCGGCACCACCCGGGAGATCTTCGCGCTGGCCGAGGCCGAGGGCGTCCCGCCGGCGGTCGCGGCCGACCGGATGGCCGAGCGCCGGATGTCCGAGGTTGGCCGGCTGCGCGGAATCTGGCTCGGCGGCCGGTGACGCGCCGTGATCAGCGCGCGTCGACGCCCGCCTCCACCGCCTGCCGCGTAGGCGAGCGCGGCGTAAACCGGGTACGGTTATACGTGTACGGAGGCTGACATGCCGCCGTCACCCCGGCGCGGCCGGGACGGTGGGTCGGTTCGTCGTGCGGCAAGCCCGCAAGCAGCACTGAATATGCCATGGAGCAGGGGCCTGACCAGGCCCGGAAGTTCGAGGGGGTCGAGCCAATGGGGCGCGGCCGAGCCAAGGCCAAGCAGGTAAAGGTTGCCCGCCAACTGAAGTACAACAGCGGCGGTACAAGCCTGGACCGGTTGCGTGCCGAGCTGGGCGTGGGCGAATCCGAGCAAAACGATGAGCACCAGCCCTCGCAAGAGGACCTCGTCGATCGCTACGCCGATGACGAAGACGAGGACGCCGAGGACGACGACGCCGAGCGCTGGGACAGCACAGGCTGACGGCCTAGATCGTTCTCAACGGCGCGGCGCCGGAACCCGGGTCCGCCGGTTACCCATGCCCGGCGCATCCACGCGGCCGGCCCACGCGGTCGGTTCAAGCGGCCGGCTCAGTGCGCGTATGTCCCCGTCAGCCGTGCCCGCCCCGTTCCCTCCGTGACACGGCCGAGTGCCCATGCCTTGACGCCGCGCCCGGTCAGCAGGGCCAGCGCACGCTCGGCGTCATCCGCCGCGACCACCGCCACCATGCCGACGCCCATGTTGAACACCTGCTCCATCTCGTCGGCCGGCACGCCGCCGGTGACGTTGAGCCAGCCGAACACCGCCGGTGGTGACCACGTCCCGCGGTCGAGCACAGCGTCGGCGTCCGGCGGCAGCACCCGGGCCAGGTTGGCGGCGAGCCCGCCGCCGGTGACGTGCGCGAACGCGTGCGCGTCGCACCCGCGGGCCAGCGCCAGGCAGTCGCAGGCGTAGATCCGCGACGGCGTGAGCAGCGCCTCGCCGAGCGGTTGCCCGAGCCCGGCCGGCTCGGCCTCCAGCGGCTGGTCCCGGTGCTCCAGAACGCTCCGAACCAGGGAGAACCCGTTGGCGTGCAGCCCGGACGACGCCATCGCCAGGACCGCGTCGCCGGGGCGGACCCGGTGGGCGCCCAGCACGGCGTCCGCGTCCACCACCCCGGTCGCGGCGCCGGCGATGTCGAAGGCGTCCGCGGCGAGATGTCCCGGGTGCTCGGCGGTCTCACCGCCGACGAGCGCGCATCCCGCCTGCACGCAGCCGTCCGCGATCCCGGCGACCACCGCGGCCACCCGCTGCGGGATCACCTTGCCGAACACCAGGTAGTCGGTCATGAACAGCGGCTCGGCGCCGCACGCCACCACGTCGTCGGCGACCATCGCGACCAGGTCGACGCCGATCGTGTCGTAGCGGCCGAGCCGTTGGGCGATCACCACCTTGGTGCCCACCCCGTCGGTGGACGTGGCGAGAAGCGGCCGCCGCAGGCCGGCCAGCGCGGAGGCATCGAACAGCCCGGCGAAGCCGCCGAGATCGCCGACCACCTCCGGCCGTGTGGTGCGCGCCACGGCGCCGCGCATCAGCGCGACCGCACGGTCCCCGGCCGAGATGTCCACGCCGGCGCCCGCATAGGAGCCCGCGGCGCTGCTCCGGCCGACGTCGGAGCCGGTCATGAACGGGATGTCTCCAGCACGTGCTTGCCGCGTTCGTCGTCGGACACCGGCAGCGGGTAGTTGCCGTCGAAGCAGGCACGGCACAGCTGTCCGGCGGGGAGGCTGGTGGCCGCGGTCAGCTCGTCCAGCGAGATATAGCCCAGCGAGTCGGCGCCGATCGAGGCACGGATCTCGGTGATGTCCAGCGTCCCGGCGATGATTTCGGCCCGGCTGGCGAAGTCGATTCCGTAGAAGCACGGCCACCGGATCGGCGGGCTGGAGATCCGGACGTGCACTTCGGCGGCGCCCGCCTCGCGGAGCATCGCGACGATCGCCCGCTGGGTGTTGCCCCGCACGATCGAGTCGTCCACCACGACCAGCCGCTTGCCCGCGATGGTGTCGCGCAGCGGGTTCAGCTTCAGCCGGATCCCGAGCTTGCGGATCGTCTGGCTGGGCTGGATGAAGGTGCGCCCGACATAGGAGTTCTTCACCAGCCCCTGGCCGTAGGGGATGCCGCTTTCCTCCGCGTAGCCGATGGCCGCTGGGGTTCCCGACTCCGGCACCGGGATGACCAGGTCGGCGTCCGCCGGGTGCTCCCGGGCGAGCCTGCGGCCAATCTCCAGCCGGGTCGCGTGCACGCCCCGCCCGGCGATGGTGGTGTCCGGCCGAGCCAGGTACACGTACTCGAACAGGCAGCCCCGGGGCTCCGCGGCCGCGAAGCGGCGGCTGCGGACCCCGTTTTCGTCGATGGACAGCAGCTCGCCGGGCTCGACCTCGCGGACGAACGCCGCGCCGACGATGTCCAGTGCGGCCGTTTCGCTGGCGACGACCCAGCCGCGGTCCAGCCGGCCGAGGACCAGCGGCCGGAAGCCCTGCGGGTCCCGCGCGGCGTACAGCGTCCGCTCGTCCATGAAGACCAGCGAGTACGCACCGCGTACCTGCGGCAGCACCGCCATCGCGGCGTCGCCAGCGTCCGCGGAACGCCCGTCCGTCCCGCCTTGTCCCTGGGCGAACAGCCCGGTCAGCACGTCGGAATCGGAGGTGGCGGCAAGCTGGCCGCGGCCCGGTCCCGGGCCGTCACCTGCGTGCAGCATCTCGGCGAGCTCGAGCGTGTTGATCAGGTTGCCGTTGTGGCCCAGGGCGATGCCGCCGTCGGCGGCGGAGCGGAACGTCGGCTGCGCGTTCTCCCAGACCGACGAGCCGGTCGTCGAGTACCGGCAGTGCCCGACCGCTACGTGGCCGCGCAAGGTGTTGAGCACGGATTCGTCGAACACCTGCGCGACGAGGCCCATGTCCTTGTACACCAGGATGCGCGAACCGTCGCTGACCGCGATGCCCGCCGACTCCTGCCCGCGGTGCTGCAAGGCATACAGGCCGAAGTAGGTGAGCTTGCCGATCTCCTCAGCGTGGGACCACACGCCGAACACACCGCAAGCTTCTCGGGGGGGCCGCTCCGGTGGCGACTCTGCCACGCTCACGGCGTCAGTCTACGGACAGTACGGGCAGGTACGGCGACAGGTCGGCCCGCGGGCCGCTAGCGGCCACCCGGCCGGCGGCCACCGCGTCAGCCCAGCCGAGCCGGCCGGCGGCCAGCAGCAGCCAGCTGACCGGGTCCGTCTCCACCACGTTCGGCGGCGTTCCGCGGCTGTGGCGCGGTCCCGGCACGCACTGCTCCGCCCCGTACGGCGGCACCCTGACCTCCACCGCCCGCCCCGGCACGGCCGCGGCGAGTTCCCCGAGCGTGTACCGCACGGCGAGGCGCATGGTGTCCCGGTCCGCCTCGCCTGCCTCCCCGGCCGTCGCCAGAGCGGCGGCAACGGCGGGGCGTCCCTGGTCGGCCGGTATGCGTCGGCGTGGCACCAGCCGAAGCTACCCGACACCGCCGCCAGCCGGTACGCGGCTTGTGAGCCGAAATGTGACCTTGGTGGTGTTTCCTTCATGGGAACCGGGATCACGGACGCAGTCAGACCATAGGTTGGCGAGCGGATGGCAGCAGGACACCGACACGCGGGCGGCCGTCGCGCACGGCCGGAAGCCCGCCAGGAACGGCCGGAAGGGCGGCGTGCCCGCAGTTCGTCACCGGGCTGGCGGATCGGTGTGATCGTCGCGGTTCTCGCGGTCTGCGGCACCGTCGCGGCCTTCGTCGTGCGCGCCGCCACGGGCGGCAACGCCCAGCCCAAGCCCCTGTCCACGATGATGGCGAGCCAGCAGCCGGTGGGCCTGGCCGGCGCCGGACCGCAGCCGGGCTCGCCGCAACTGCTGATCGCGCCGCGGGCAAAGGGTCTCGCCTTCCTCTCCGGCGCCGCGGCCAGCGGCGTTCAGGCCAGCCAGCAATGGCAGGCAGACCGGATGACGGACAACAGTTACGTGCTGGTGTATGTGCCGGACGGGGAGTGCCTGGCAGCGGCCTCGTCGCCGTCCGGGACGGCCCAGGCTGATCTGGAGTCATGCAATCTGCAGCTCAGCCAGCGGTGGAGCCATCCGTACCGGGGCAAGGATTCCCTCGGCCGCGACTACTGGCAGCTGCGCAGCATGGCGGACGGCCGGTGCCTCGCCGCGACCGCCTCCTGGACTCCGGGAACGGCGGCGGGCCTGCTGCCCTGCCGCACGTCTCTGCCCTGGCAGCAGTTGATCGCGTTCTGGTCGGCGTACTAACCGCCGAAGAGCGCGGGGAGCGTGCGCTCGTGCGCCCCGCGCAGCTCCTCGAGACCGATCGTGAACAGGCCGTCGACCTCGAGGGCGTCGCCGCCGACGGTTCCGATCTCCGCCGCGGCCACGCCGCTGCGTTCGCACAGCGCGGCGAAGTCCGCCTCCGCTCCGGGCCGCACGGCGATCAGGGCGCGCGCCGCCGACTCGCTGAACAGCCCGACGAACGGATCACCGGCGAGCCGGAGACGGCAGCCGGTGCCGCCGCGCAGGCACGACTCCGCGGCGGCGATCGCCAGCCCGCCATCGGAGAGGTCGTGCGCGCAGTCCAGCAGCCCAGCGGCCGCGGCGGACACGAGCGCCCCGGCGAGGGCACGCTCAGCCTCCAGGCGTACCTCCGGCGGCCGGCCGCCCAGGTCCCGGTGCATCACCTGTGCCCACGCCGACCCGCCGAGCTCGTCCCGGGTCTCGCCGAGCAGCAGCACCCGGGCCCCGCGGGTGCGGAATCCGGTCCCCACCCGGCGCCGCACGTCCTCCAACAGCCCGAGAACGCCGATGACCGGGGTCGGGTGGATGGCGGCGTCCCCGGTCTGGTTGTAGAAGCTGACGTTGCCCCCGGTGACCGGCAGCCCGAGCGCCACGCACCCGTCGGCGAGACCGCGCACGGCCTCGGTGAACTGCCACATCACCTCCGGGTCCTCCGGCGAGCCGAAGTTCAGGCAGTTCGTGACGGCCAGCGGACGGGCTCCCGCGGCGGCCACGTTGCGGCAGGCCTCGGCCAGGGCGAGCTGCGTCCCGGCGTACGGGTCAAGCCGGGTGTACCGGCCGTTGCCGTCGCATGCCAGCGCGACGCCGAGATGCGTGCGCTCATCGATCCGCAGCACTCCCGCGTCGTCGGGCATTGCCAGCACCGTGTTCCCGCGCACGTAGCGGTCGTACTGCTCGGTGACCCAGGTCTTGGCGGCCGATGAGGGGCTGGCGAGCAGCCGCAGCACGGTCTCACGCAGTTCACCGGCCTCGGAAGGCCGGTCGAGCAGGCCGGCCGAGCCGGCGTTCAGTTCGTCCTGGCCCGCCGGGCGCCGCACCGGACGCTCATACAGCGGTCCCTCGTCGGCTGCGGTGCCCGGCGGGATGTCGGCGACCACCTCGCCGTGCCAGCTCATCTCCAGCCGGCCCGTCGCGGTGACCTCGCCGATCACCGTCGCGGGAATCTCCCACCTCGCGCAGGTGGCCAGGAAGGCGTCCACGTTGCCCGGCTCGACGACCGCCATCATCCGTTCCTGCGACTCGCTCATCAGGATCTCCGCCGGGCCGAGCGAGGGATCCCGCAAGCCGACGGCGTCGAGCTCGATCCGCATCCCCCCGGTGCCGGCGGCGGCCAGCTCGGTCGTCGCGCACGACACCCCGGCGGCGCCCAGATCCTGGATTCCCACCACCAGGCCGGCCGCGAACAGCTCCATGCAGCATTCGACCAGGAGCTTTTCCATGAACGGGTCGCCAACCTGGACACTGGGCCGCTTCCCGCCGCGCCCGTCCGCTTCGCCGAACGTCGCGCTCGCCAGGACCGACGCGCCGCCGATCCCGTCCGGCCCGGTGTCCGCGCCGAAGAGGATCACCTTATTGCCCGGCCCGGGAGCGGCCGCGACCTGCAGGTCCTCGGGCCGCATCACGCCGACGCACAGCGCGTTGACCAGCGGGTTGCCCACGTAGCAGGGATCGAAGACGACCTCGCCGCCGATGTTCGGCAGGCCGAGGCAGTTCCCGTAGAAGGAGATGCCGCTGACCACGCCGTGCAGCACCCGCCGGGTGTCGGGAGCCTCGGCTGGCCCGAACCGCAGTGAGTCCATCACCGCGACCGGCCGCGCGCCCATCGCCAGGATGTCCCGGACGATTCCGCCGACTCCGGTCGCCGCCCCCTGGTGCGGCTCCACGTACGAGGGGTGGTTATGCGATTCGATCTTGAAGGTGACCGCGTGCCCCTGGCCGACGTCCACAACTCCGGCGTTCTGGCCGATCCCGGCCAGCAGCGTGCCCGGCGACGCCTCGGTGGTCCGCGCGAGCTGGCGCAGGTGGATGCGGGACGACTTGTAGGAGCAGTGCTCGCTCCACATCACCGAGTAGATCGCCAGCTCCGCGTCGGTGGGCCGGCGGCCGAGGATGGAGCGGATCCGCGCGTACTCGTCCGGCGCGAGGCCGAGCTCCCGGTAGGGCTGCGTGCGGTCCGGTTCGGCTTGGGCCGCCCGGACCGTGTCCTGCGGCGCCGGGTGGCCCGCGGCGGTCCCGGTCGGCGCCGCGCCGGTGTCCTGGCTCACTGCGCCACCAGCCCGGCGGCGAGCCGCTGCAGGACGGAGGTGAAGAACCCGAGCCCATCGGCGGAGGGCCCGGTGAGCGTGTCGATGGCGTGCTCCGGGTGCGGCATCAGGCCGGCCACGTTCCCATCGGCGCTCGCGATCCCGGCGATGGCGCCCGCGGAGCCGTTCGGGTTGTCATCGCAGTAACGGGCGATCACCCGGCCGCTGCCGGCAAGCTCCCGCAGCACGTCCGGCGCGGCGACGTAGCAGCCCTCGCCGCTCTTCAGCGGAACGGTGATCTCCTGCCCCGCCGTGTACGCGCCGGTCCACCGGGTCCCGGTGGACTCGATCCGCAGCCGCACGTCGCGGCTGATGAAATGCAGCCCGGCGTTGCGGGTGAGCGCGCCGGGCAGCAGGTGCGCCTCGCACAGCACCTGGAAGCCGTTGCAGATGCCGAGCACCGGCAGGCCGGCCCGGGCGGCCGGGACCAGCTCGGTCATCACCGGGGCGAACCGCGCGATCGCCCCGCAGCGCAGGTAGTCGCCGTAGGAGAAGCCGCCGGGGAGGATGACCGCGTCGACGCGGCGCAGGTCGCGGTCCCCGTGCCAGAGCCGTACCGGCTGGCCGCCCGCCCGCTCGACCGCCCGGGCGGCGTCGCCGTCGTCGAGCGATCCGGGAAAGGTCACGATGCCGACACGCGCCCCAGCCTTGGCCGTTTCCGGTGCTGCGGCGTCCCGCCTGATTGCCCGCACAGCGGAAGGTTACCGGCACCGGGACCCCGGTCCGCCCCCGAGCCGGGCCGCCGGATGCGGGTCAGCCCGCGCGGCGGAGGCTGGTGCCGGCCGCCAGGAAGCGGTTCAGCCCGCGGGCGGAGGCAGGAGCAAACGGGCGGGAAGCGATTCAGCCGGCGCGGCGCAGGCTGCTGCCGGGCAGGGCGGCGAGCGGAGCGTCGCTGCGCCAGGTCAGCTGCTTCTGCATCGACACCGAGGTTCCGCGGACGCCGCCACCGCGCAGCGTGACGTCGTCCACCAGCGCACGCATGATCTGCAGGCCCCGGCCGGACTCCGCCAGGTGCGCGACCGATCCGTTCTCGGCGGCCGTTTCCGGTGGCGCCCCGCCTTCGGCCCACCCGCGCGGCCGGTTCCCCGGCCAGGCCAGCCAGCCGACGCTGCGGGACCTGGTGCGGCGCGGCGTTCCGGGGCGGTGCACCACGGACCGCCGGGTTTCCGGCCCGCGGACGTTCCGCCGCGGATCGAAACGGGTGCCCGTCTCGACCACCTCGAGCAGGCACCGACTGCCGCCGACCCGGGCCATCACCTCGAACGTGCGCGCGGCGCCGGCGTGCAGCAGGACATTCGTGCAGGCTTCGGTGACGGCAAGGAGGATGTCAGAAACACACTCGGGTGCGACGCCGAGGGCCCCCAGCGCGTCGCCGAGCACCCGGCGCATCACTCGCAGACTTAGTGCCTCGCGCGGAAAGACCAGGCTGAACCTGACGTCCACGGTCTGCTCCTCGGTTTCCATCCCCTGGCGCGCCCCCGGATCGGTGCCGTCCGCTACTCCCAGTGAAGCTCGTCGCCCCGTTATTGCTTCCCAAGACACGCCGCTGATAACCGTGAAATTTCGGTGTCTCGGGCGCAATCCGGCACAATCGCGGCAGGAAACCGCCCGGGCAAAGTCCGTTAGCGCGGGAATGCGGACGGCGCCAGCGGCGGGAAATCCGGGCCTGGACGCCCACGTTGATCACTCAGCGTGCAGGTCGAATTCCTCGATCACCGGGTTGGCCAGCAGTTCTGCGGCGATCTTGGAGACCTGCGCGCGCCTCTCATCCGCCGAGCCGGTGATCTCGACCTCGAACCGCTTGCCCTGCCGCACCGAGGTGACATTCTCGTACCCGAGCCGGTGGCACGCGCTGGCGATCGCTTCGCCCTGCGGGTCCCGGATCTCCGGCTTCAGCATGACGTCCACGACCACGCGCGCCACGCGCCCTCCTTCGTCCGCCCAGGCAGGCAGCGTACGCGACGGCGATGCCGCCGGCGCGCGCGCCCGGGCTGCATCCGCGCGGGGCGGCGCATCGGCCGGAACCTTGCCATCTGAGGTGCAAACGACTGGGGTATTTCTGTCACGATGAGAGCAGCGATGCTGGTATCCGACCGAGAAACCCTCGTTACCGGGAACCTGAGCCAACGCGCTCCGCGAACCGTCACCATCGGGAGCGGGGCGGCCGACTGGTCAGCCGCGGCGACCCCGTGTCCTGGCCCCGACCTTGCAAGGAGTGGCACGTGACCGTCAACGCCGAGGGTGCGGCGGGCGCCGCACCGTACCCGGCTACTCCGCCGGCCCCAACGGGGACCCCCCAGCCGCCGGGACCCGCGCCGGAACTGGTGCAACTGCTCACCCCCGAGGGCGAGCCGGCCGAGCACCCGGAGTACGCCATCCAGGAGTCCGCCGACGAGGTCTGCGCGCTCTACCGCGACCTCGTCCTGGTGCGCAGGATCGACACCGAGGCGGTGTCCCTGCAGCGGCAGGGCGAACTGGGAATCTGGGCGTCGTTGCTCGGGCAGGAAGCAGCGCAGGTGGGCTCGGGGCGTGCCCTCGGGCCACGGGACATGGCCTTCCCCACCTACCGGGAGCACGGCGTCGCGTGGTGCCGCGGCCTGGACCCGATCCGGCTGTTCCAGCTCTTCCGCGGGGTCAGCAACGGCGGCTGGGACCCGGCCGAGCACAACTTCCACCTCTACACGATCGTGATCGGCAGCCAGGCGCTGCACGCGACCGGTTACGCGATGGGGATCCAGCGCGACGGCGCGGTCGGCAACGACCCGGAAGGGCCCGATGGCGCGTCCGGGGAGGCCGTCGTCGCCTACTTCGGCGACGGTGCCACCAGCCAGGGCGATGTCAACGAGGCGTTCATCTGGGCGTCGGTGTTCAACGCGCCGGTGGTGTTCTTCTGCCAGAACAACCAGTGGGCGATATCCGAGCCGCTGGAGAAGCAGAGCCGGATCCCGCTGTACCACCGGGCCCGCGGGTTCGGCTTCCCCGGCGTGCGGGTGGACGGCAACGACGTCCTCGCCTGCAAGGCGGTCACCCGCCGGGCGCTGCAGGCGGCGTACGCGGGCCAGGGCCCGACCCTGATCGAGGCCTACACCTACCGGATGGGCGCGCACACCACCACCGACGACCCGACGCGGTACCGGCTGGCCAGCGAGCTGGAGGCGTGGAAGCTGAAGGACCCGATCGAGCGGGTGAAGGCCTACCTGGTGCGCTGCCACGAGGCGGACCCCGCCTTCTTCCAGCAGGTCGACCAGGAGGCTGACGAGCTCGGCGCGAAGATCCGGCGCGAGGTCCGGTCGATGCCCGATCCCAGCCCGCTGGAGATCTTCGGCAACGCCTACGCCGAGCCCAACGCGATGGTCGCCGAAGAACGGGACCAGTTCACCGCCTACCTGGATTCGTTCGCCGACAGCGAGACCGAGCACGAGGGGGCACGATGAGCGAGAGCAGCGGACCGGCCCGGCTCACCCTGTCCCGGGCGCTCAACGAGGGCATGCGGCGGGCGCTCGAACGCGACCCGAAGGTCCTCATCATGGGCGAGGACGTCGGCAAGCTCGGCGGGGTCTTCCGGGTGACCGACGGGCTGATGAAGGACTTCGGCGACACCCGGGTGGTGGACACCCCGCTCGCGGAGTCCGGCATCGTCGGCACCGCCATCGGCATGGCGCTGCGCGGCTACCGGCCGGTGTGCGAGATCCAGTTCGACGGGTTCGTTTTCCCGGCGACCAACCAGATCGTCAACCAGCTCGCCAAGATGCGGGCGCGCTCCAGCGGCCACCTGTCGATGCCCGTGGTGATCCGCATCCCGTGCGGAGGCGGCATCGGTGCGGTCGAGCACCACAGCGAGTCCCCGGAGGTCTATTTCGCGCACACCGCCGGGCTGCGCGTGGTGGCGTGCGGCAACGCTCCGGACGCCTACACGATGATCCAGCAGGCGATCGCCAGCGACGATCCCGTCGTGTTCTTCGAGCCGAAACGCCGGTACTGGGAGCGCGCGGAGGTCGACACCGGGGCCGACCTCGCGTCGGCGCTGCCGATGGACCGCGCCCGGACCGTGATCGCCGGGGACGACGTGACGCTGCTGTGCTACGGGCCGATGGTCCGGACCTGCGTCGAGGCCGCGATCGCCGCGCGCGAGGATGGCCGCTCGATCGAGGTGATCGACCTGCGCTCGTTGTCGCCGCTGGACATCGAGACCATCGCCGCGTCGGTGCGGCGGACCGGCCGGTGCGTGGTGGCGCACGAGGCGCCGCTGTTCGCTGGCCTCGGGGCGGAGATCGCGGCGCGCGTCACCGAGAAGTGCTTCTACCATCTGGAAGCGCCCGTGCTGCGCGTCGGCGCCTTCTCCACCCCGTACCCGCCGTCCCGCCTGGAGGACCACTTCCTGCCCGACCTGGACCGGGTGCTGGACGGCGTCGACCGCACGTTCGCGTTCTGAGAGGGCTGGATGAGCGAGCTCAAGCAGTTCAAGCTGCCTGACGTCGGTGAGGGCCTGACCGAGGCGGACATTGTCCGCTGGCATGTCCGGCCAGGCGACCAGGTCGTGGTGAACCAGCCCATCGTCGAGATCGAGACCGCGAAGGCCCTGGTCGAGTTGCCGTCGCCGTACGACGGAACGGTGCAGGCGCTGCTGGTCGACGAGGGGAACACGGTCGACGTCGGCACGCCGATCATCGCGGTGGAGGTCGCCGCGGAGCCCGGTGCGGCGCCTCCCCCCGGCGGCCCGCCCAGCGGCGCCGGGGCGGCGGCTGGCCCAAATCTTTCGGCAGAACGGCTCGCGCGGGCCGCCCCGGCGCCGCTGCGGGAGCCCGCGTCCGAGCGCGGCCCGGCGGCGCAGCCCGGCCAGCCCGCGGGCGCCCCGGCGCTGCCGGACGACGAACCGGCGGCCGAGCGCCAGCCGGTGCTGGTCGGATACGGGGTAAAGCCCGGCAGCACCACCCGCCGTCCCCGCAAGAAGCCACCGGCCGGTCGATCGGGCGCCGCGGCCGCACCCCAGACCGCTGCCGCTCCGGCGGCCGCCGGAGCGGCGGCGGTGGCGGCCGTGGCCGCGCCGGCTGAGCAGCCGGTGACGGTGCTGGCCAAGCCGCCGGTGCGCAAGCTCGCCCGGGAACTCGGAGTCGACCTGGCGACGGTGCAGGGCACCGGCCCCGGGAACTCGATCACCCGCGCGGATGTTCAGGGAGCGACGCGCGGCGGGGCGGCCCCGGCCGCGGTCGCGGAAATGCCGGCGGGTGCGCCGCCCGGGGCCGTTTCGCTAACTGCTGCGGGGCCGCGCGAGCAGCGGATACCGGTCCGTGGTGTCCGTAAGCACACCGCGGCCGCCGTCGCCGCCAGCGCGTTCACCGCGCCGCACGTCACGGAGTTCCTGCAGATCGACGCGACCGCCACGATGGACGCCGCACGGAAGCTCCGCGACCTGCCGGACTTCGCCGGGGTGCGGGTGTCACCGCTGCTGTTCGCCGCCAAGGCGCTGCTGGTCGCGGCAGCCCGGCACCCGATGATCAACTCCTCCTGGGACGCGAACGCCGGGGAGATCGTCGTCAAGCGGTACGTGAACCTCGGGATCGCGGCAGCGACCGACCGCGGGCTGATCGTGCCGAACATCAAGGACGCGCACGCGCTCGCGCTCCCGGATCTCGCCCGGGCGCTGAACGACCTCGCCGGCACCGCCCGCGCGGGCCGGGCGGCACCGGCCGACCTGCAGGGCGGAACGATAACGATCACGAACGTGGGCGTGTTCGGGGTGGACTCCGGCACCCCGATCATTACCTCCGGCGAGGCGGCCATACTCGCGTTCGGCCAGATCAGGGACATGCCGTGGGTGCACGAAGGCGAACTCGCGGTGCGCAAGGTCACCACGCTCGCGCTGTCCTTCGACCACCGGATCGTGGACGGCGACCTCGGCTCGGCCGTTCTGCGCGATATCGGTGCGATGCTCGAGGAACCGGTGCGGATGCTCGCCTGGGGGTGAGCGGAAAGGCGTAGGCGGCATGGCGAGTCAGCTGGGCGGGAGCGGAGGGAACCTCGGCGTCGGCGGGACCACCGTTCCGCTGCCGGGATCGTCCGGGCGTAAGGGCAGGCGGTCGGCGGAGATCGATCTGTCCGAGGCCCGGAAGGCGTTCTTCCTGATGGTCGGCTTCATCGCGCTGATCTGGATCATCCAGATCGTGAACTGGGCCGACCGGTACGGGTTCGACGTGCACTACGGGATACTCCCCCGCGACCTGCTCCGGCTGCCGGACGTCTTCATCGCGCCGTTCCTGCATGCCAGCTGGAACCATATCGAGGCCAACTCGGGCCCGCTGTTCGTCTTCGGCTTCCTCGCCGCCTACCGGGGCGTGCTGAAGTTCCTCGGGGTGACCGTGCTGGTCGCGATCACCAGCGGGATCGCCGTCTGGTCCTTCCAGGGCTCCGGTTCGCTCACCGTCGGCGCCAGCGGGCTCATCTTCGGTTACTTCGGCTACCTGATCGCCCGCGGCCTGATCGAGCGGAACTTGATCGACGTGCTGATCAGCGTGGTGATGGGACTGTCGTACTACTACCTGGTGACGTCGGCCGTGCCGGGCACGCAGCAGGGAGTCAGCTGGCTGGCGCACCTCGGCGGCCTGCTCGGAGGCGTCGCCGGTGGCTGGGTGTTCCGGACCCGCCGTGGCCACGCCAGCAGGCCGGCGGCGCAGCCCGCGCCCCGGCCCGCCGCCGGTGCGGCCG
>JBPYFL010000080.1:0-2662 GCA_051986485.1 Streptosporangiaceae bacterium
CTTGAACAGCTCCCAGATCATCATGCTGTTAGGAGTGGCGATGGGCGAGGTGAAGCTTCCGTCGCGCGGCTGCCCGGGGTGATCGAAGAAGCAGCAGACGAGGACGAGCCCGCGATCGGTGTCGGTCGCCACGACGCGCCGGTCGCGGATGTCCCTGATGTAGCGGAAGGCGAGGGCGCGGATCTGCTCGCGGACGCCGCGCCCCAGCCCGCCGCTGGTGACATAACCCTCGGGAAACCCGACGCCGTCCGGGTTCAGCACCGTCTGCAGGCCGTTCTCGATACGGATGCAATCGTCCGCGGCGGGGATCAGGTCGGCGTCGTCGTGCGACACGCCGTCGAAATAGCCGTTCGCCGCCTTGGCTAGGTCCTCGCGGCTGCCGCGGTCGGACGGCTCGATGACCTCGAGCATTCGCGGGCTCGGTTCGTACAGGCTAGGCGGGAACGTGACCCGGCCGAACGGCTTGCGCCGTACCGCGAGGGTCTCGATCTCGCTGATGACCTTGCCCGTCGTCTTCAGCCGGACCCCGAGCAGCGCGTCCTCGCCGTCGGGGCCGCCCTCGGTGATCATCCCCCAGCCCGCCACCTGGCCGACGGTTCCGCCCGGTCCGTACGCCTCTTCACTGACCGTCACGACACCGCTGTCCGCGGCGCCGGTCGCGGTCGCCCACAGCCCGGTGCCGATCGCGATCCGCTGCCCGTTCTCGGTGAACCGCACGTCGGCGGCCAGCGGCAGCCGGCCGGGGTCGCCGGCCGCGAGCGCGGCGTAGTACTCCTCGAGCAGCCCGCCAAGGCCGACGCCTGTTGCTGTTATCACGGCCGCTCCTCCGCGTCCCACCGGTATCCGTACGGGAACCAGGCGATGATCGCCTCGATGTGCCGGATCAGGCCGCCCCGCACCTTGAAGACCTCCCAGGCCGGCATGCTGTTCGGGCCGATGAACGGCGACCTGCCCGCCCAGCCGCGCACCTTCCCCGCGTGGTCGAAGAAGAACCGCACCATGACCAGCCCGCGCGACGGGTCGGTCAGGTACATGCCGCGGTCCCTGGCCGCGGCGATGTGCCGGGTGACGCCCTCACGGACCTGCTGCGCGACGCCCATCATGGTCGCCGGGTTGGGCTCGCGGCCAGGCAGGAACCCGTCGGTCCGCAGGACCGTCTGGACGCCGTTTTCGATCCGCAGGCAGTCATCGGCGACCGGGATGAGGTCGGCATCACCGCCCGACACCCCGTCGAGGTAACCGTCCGCCGCCCGGCGGAGCTCGTCCACGCTCGGCCGTTCCGGCTCGTCGACCAGGTCCAGGAGCCCTTGTGTCGGGCGCGCGAGCCGTTCGGCGTCGAGCAGCCCGCCGCCGCCGAGGAAGGTAGAAGACATGTCGTTGGTCCGCACCACGAACGTGTCGATGCTGGTGATCAGGCCGTCGTCGCCGACCTTCAGCCAGACGCCACAGATCGCGTCCTGGCCGGCCTCG
The DNA here is from genome assembly GCA_051986485.1 of Streptosporangiaceae bacterium. Taxonomy (GTDB): domain Bacteria; phylum Actinomycetota; class Actinomycetes; order Streptosporangiales; family Streptosporangiaceae; genus JBPYFL01. The sequence goes on from JBPYFL010000080.1 coordinate 1,471, forward strand.
GTGACCATTCCCCAGGTGGCGATCTGGCCGCTTTCGCGGTCCGCCACGGTCACCGCACGGGTCGCCGCGGCGCCGGTGGCCGTCGCCCACAGCCCCTGCCCCAGCCGGAGAACCTGGCCGTTCTCGGTGAAGACGACCCCGGGCGCGGCCGGCAGCCGCCCGTGCTCGCCCGACGGCAGCAGCTCGAAGTAGCGCTCGGCGTACCAGCCGAGGTCGCCACGGCGGTCCTGCTGGGCCTGGCTCACCATCAGCGTCACCTCCAACGCGTGCGAACCCGACTTACGGCCGGGCGAACAAACCTGGCATTTCCCCACCTATCTCTGTCCGCCGCGGGTGTCAAGGCTTCCTGGCGAGACCGGCGGCGGTTAGCCCGCGGCGGCGGCCGCGGCGCGGCCGGCGACGCGGCCGGAGAACAGGCAGCCGCCGAGGAACGTCCCCTCGAGCGAGCGGTACCCGTGCATCCCGCCGCCGCCGAACCCGGCTGCCTCCCCCGCCGCGTACAGCCCGGGAACCGGGTCGCCGGTCACGCTGAGCACGCGAGACGACAGGTCGGTGTGCAGCCCGCCGAGCGTCTTGCGGGTGAGCACGTGCAGCCGGACGGCGATCAGCGGCCCGGCCGCCGGGTCGAGCAGCCGGTGCGGCCGGGCAACCCGGATCAGGCGGTCTCCCAGGTACCGGCGCGCTCCCCGGATCGCCATCAGCTGCCCGTCTTTCCCGAACGGACGCGTGGCGTCTCTGTCTCTTGCTGTTATCTCTTCCTCGATCGCGCTGGCGTCTAGGTGCGGCTCTCCTCCGGTGATCTCATTCATCCGGCTCACCAGCTCGGGCAGCGCCGTGGCGGTCACGAAATCCTCGCCATGGTCAAGGAACGCCTGCACCGGGCCGGGCACGGCGCCGCCAAACCGGCTCGTCACCATCGCCCGGCGGTCCTTGTTCGTGAGATCCGGGTTCTGCTCGGAGCCGGACAGCGCGAACTCGCGCGCGATGATCTTGCGAGTGAGGATGAACCAGCTGTGGTCGTACCCGGTGCGCCGCAGGTGCTCCAGCGTGCCGAGGGTGTCGAAGCCCGGGTACAGCGGCCCGGGCAGCCGGCGCCCGGCGGCGTCCAGCCACAGCGAGGACGGCCCGGGCAGGATCCGGATGCCGTGCAGCGGCCAGACCGGGTCCCAGTTCGCGATCCCCTCCACGTAGT
>JBPYFL010000081.1:0-58397 GCA_051986485.1 Streptosporangiaceae bacterium
CCGGCGTCGGCGAAGCCGTCGGCCGCGCCGTCCGCCTCTCACTCATCGGCGTCATGTTCGTCGCCCTCGCCGCCAGCATGGTCCTCTACGGCCACTCCAACACCCTCCACCTGGCCAGGTAACCCGCCATGTCACTAACCGCGCCCCCCACCCATCTGCCGGCACCGGCCGAACGCCAGCCGCTGCTCGGACAGGGCGCACGCAAGCGGCTGCTGGGAACGGCCGGCATGCTCGTCGTCGCTGCCCTCATCGCGCTGGTGATCGCGGCCTACGATCAGGCGTTCAGCCCGGCGGTGACCGCGACAGTCGTCGCCGACCGCGCCGGCCTGCTGATGTACAACGGCGCGGACGTGACCCTGAACGGCCTCACCGTCGGCCGGGTCACCTCGATCACCCCGGTCGGCGGCCAAGCCAAACTTGGCATCTCGCTCAACCCCGCCCAGGTGACCCACATCCCGGCCAACGTCCAGGCCGCGATCAGCGACGCCACCGTCTTCGGGCCCAAATACCTCAACCTCGTGCCCCCGGCCACCCCCACCGCGCAGCAGATCCATTCCGGCGAGGTGATCGAGCAGGCGACGGTGCCGACCGAGGTCAACGCGGTATTCGGGAACCTCGTCTCGCTGCTGGACAGCGCGCAACCCACCAAGCTGTCCGCCACCCTCGGCGCGATCTCCACCGGCCTGCAAGGTCACGGGAAAGAGCTCGGCGACTTCATCGCGCAGCTCAACACCTACCTGCGCGAGTTCAACCCCAGCCTGCCCGCGGTCTCCGCCGACTTCCGCGCCGCGCCGCAGGTGCTGCGCAGCTATGCCGGCGCCGCCCCCGCACTGATCGACACCCTGGGCAACCTGAGCGTCACCAGCAGCACGCTCGCCAGCCAGCAGGCACAGTTCGACGCCTTCCTCCTCGACCTCACCGGCTTCTCCGGCCACACCCGCAGCTTCCTCGCCGACAACGCCAGCGCCCTCACCGGCACCCTCGCCACGCTCGCACCGGTCACCGCACTGGCCGCGGAATACTCACCGGAATTCCCCTGCCTTTTCGGCAGCCTCGAACAGCAAAAGAGGCTCTCGAAATCGTCCCGGTTCATTTTGCACACCACGTTCTTGCCCGGGCAGCAGGGTTACCAGTATCCGCGCGATCTGCCCGAGGTGCACGCGGCCTCGGCGCCCAGCTGCTATGGCGGCCCCATCACGCCAGCGGAGGCGGCGCACTACCCGCACATCGATTTCAACGACGGCAGCACCTCCTATAACTCGCGCAGCGACAGCCTTTCCCCGGGCAGCCCGCCGCTGTCGCAGCAGTTGTTCGGGCCGGAGGCGCAGCCGCCGTTCGGGCAGGCGGGGAAGGGGCACTGATGCGCGGCCTGCTGATCAAGGTCCTGGCGCTGGTCGCCGCGACGGCGGTGACCGGCACCCTGCTCGTCGCGCTGTTCGACAACCGCCAGGTGCAGAAGCAGCACGCCTACCGGGCGCTGTTCACCGACGTGTCCGGGATGGCGACGGGGGACGACGTGCGCGCCGCGGGGGTTGCCGTCGGCCGGGTGAACGGCCTGACCCTCCAGCCGGACAACAAGGTCCTGGTCTCCTTCACCACCGCCGATGCGGTCCCGGTGACCCGCAACACGACCCTCACCGTGAAGTACAAGGATCTCGTCGGCAACCGCTACCTGGAGATCAACCCGTCGCCCGGCCCGGCTGCGCCGCTGCCCGGCGGGGCGGTCATCCCGGCATCGAACACCCAGCCGGCGCTCAGTCTGGACGCCCTGTTCAACGGCTTCCAGCCGCTGTTCCAGGGACTGCAACCAGCGCAGATCAACCAGCTCACCGCCGAGCTGATCACCGTGTTCCAGGGAGAGGGCGGCACCATCGACACCCTGCTGTCCAGCATCGGCTCGCTCACCAGCACGCTGGCCAACCGTGACCAGGTGATCGGCCAGGTCATCGGCAACCTCAACAGCGTCCTCGGCGCCGTCAGCCAACACGACAACCAGCTGTCCGACCTCGTTGGCCAGCTACATCAGCTGGTCAGCGGACTGGCGGCAGACCGGGGGCCGATCGGGCAGTCGCTCGGCAACGTCGCCAGCCTGGCCGGAAACGTCGCCGCCCTGCTGGGCGAAGCCCGGCCCGGCATCGCGGGGACCATCCACCAGACCGACCGGCTGGCAACGGTCCTGAACGCGAACAGCGGCAGTTTGAACAGCCAGTTTGCGACCATCCCCGCCCTGTACCGGATACTCAACCGGCAGGGGCTCTACGGGTCGTTCTTCAACTTCTATCTCTGCGGTTTCCAGCTGCGCTTGACCGGTCCCACGGGCGCCCCGGTCGACGGGCCGGACTTCACCAGCAAGGCGCAACGATGCCAAAACTGACGCGCAGCTTCGCCGAGAGAAACCTGGTCCGGATTGGGATCGCCGGGGTGGCCGTGGTGATCGCGCTGGCCCTGCTGGCGCTCAACGCGGGCACCTTCATCCGGGACCTGTCCTCCACCACATACCACGCGGACCTCGCCGAGACCGGCGGGCTGACCGGCGGGGACCAGGTACGGATCGGCGGCCTCCCGATGGGCACCGTGCAGGCGGTCACGCTGGCGGGCAACCACGTCGACGTCACCTTCTCGGTAAACCACGGCGGCCGCCTCGGAAGCCACACCCAAGCCGCGGTCCAGACCGCGACCGCGCTGGGCACGCGATACCTCGCGCTTGAATCCAGCGGCGCCGGGACGCTCCCATCTGGCACGACCATCCCGCTGTCGCGCACCCAATCCCCCTACAACCTCACCGACATCCTCTCCACCCTGACCAACAAGGCCGGCGCCATCAACACCAGCCAGCTCGCCCGCTCCTTCAACACGATCTCCAGCGCCTTCGCCAACAGCCCGCCGGAACTGCGCTCCACGCTGAGCGGGCTGAGCAGCCTCTCGGAGACGATCGCCTCCCGCGACACGGCGCTGAGCCAGCTGCTCTCCAACGCCGGCGCGGTCACCCGCGTGCTGGGTACCCGCAGCGGCCAGATCGGCTCCCTGATCACCGACGGCAATCAGGTGCTCACCGTGCTCAATCAGCGCCGGGATGAGATCCGCCTGCTGCTCGTCAACGTCACCAACGTGATCGACGAGCTACGGGGCCTGGCCGCCGACAACCAGGGCCAGATCGGCCCCGCTCTGCAGCAGCTGCAGGGTGTGCTCACAGTGCTGAACAACAACGCCGCGAACATCTCCCAGATCATCGCGGGGCTGTACCGCTACTCGGGCGGCCTCGGCGACGTCGTCGGCGGCGGGCCGTGGTTCTACGCCTACACGCAGAACATCATTCCGACGAACCTCCAGCCGACGGTGCCCAGCATGCTCGGGAAGTGACAGCATGAAGCTCACTCGCCGTCAGCGGATTGCCGCCGCACTGGCAGCCGCCGCCGCCGTGGTGCTGGCGCTCTTCGTCCTGCTGCCGCGGCATAGCACGAATCACCTGACCGCCTACTTCCAGCAGACCGTCGGCCTCTACCCCGGCGACCGGGTGCAGGTGCTCGGCGTCCCGGTCGGGCGGATCGACAGCATCACCCAGCGGCCCGGCCAGGTGCAGGTCCAGCTGAGTTACGACAGCGGCGTGAAGATCCCGGCCGGCGCGGACGCGGCGATCGTGGCGCCCACCCTGGTCACCTCGCGCTCGGTCCAGCTCGCGCCGGCGTACAACGGGGGCCCGGTGCTGACCGACGGCGCGGTCATCCCGGAGTCCCGCACCGCGGTCCCGGTCGAATGGGACCAGATCGAACAGGAACTGGACAGCCTCGCCAAATCCCTGGGCCCGGAACCCGGCTCCCCCGGCGCTCTGAACCGGCTGCTGAACACCTCCGCGGCCAACCTGGGCGGCCAGGGGCAGAACCTGCACAACACGCTCACCGAACTGTCCCAGGCGATCAGCACGATCTCCAATAACCGCGGCAACCTGTTCGCCACCGTGGACAACCTGCAGACCTTCATCAAGGTCCTGCAAACCTCCAACGCCCAGGTCGACGCCTTCGAAAAGCAGCTGGCATCGGTCTCCGGCTTCCTGGACAACAACAGGCAACAGCTTGCCGCCGTCCTGGCCGCGCTCAACTCCTCGCTGGGCATCGTGCAGCGGTTCGTCCATGACAACCGCGGAGCACTGACCAGAGACCTGGCCTCGCTGGACAATGTCACCGCGAACCTGTCCAACTCCCGGCAGACCCTCGCCAACATCCTGCAGATCGCCCCGACCGAACTGGCGAACTTCAGCAACATCTACGACCCGGTCGACACGTCCATCAGCGGCGCTTTCGCCCTGGCCAACTTCAAGAGCCCGGCACAGTACCTGTGCACCACGATCTTCTCCTTTGGCGGCACGGCACAGCAGTGCCAGCAAGCACTCGGGCCGCTGGCCCGGATCGCGGGGATGGACAACGTGCCGGTGGAGGCGGACCCGCTCAACCGCAACGGCCGCAGCAACCAGCAGAGCTCGTCCGGCTCGGGATCGACCGGATCCGGGAGCTCATCCGGATCCGGCGGCGGCCTGCCAGGATTGCTGCTCGGCGGAGGCGGCCAATGAACGCGCCCCGCAAGACGCCCAGGAAGACGCTCCGCGGTATCAGCGTCGCGGCGGCCGCGCTGGCGTGCGTGACCGCGGTCAGCGGCTGCCAGTTCACCGGATTCGGCGCACTGCCGCTTCCCTTCACCCACGGAACCGGCGCCGGCTCCTACACGGTGACCGCGATGATGGACCAGATCGGCAACCTCGCCCCCAACTCCGAGGTGATGGTCAACGACGTCAGCGTCGGAACCGTCACCGCCATCCAGTTCGACAACTGGCACGCCAAGCTCACCATCTCACTGCCGGGCAGCGTCCACCTCCCGGGAAACGCCACCGCCAAGATCGGGCAGAAAAGCCTGCTGGGGGCCGAGTACGTCGCGCTGTCCCCGCAGCCGGGCATGCCGCCCGCGGGCCGGTTGCGCGGCGGCGACGTGATCCCGCTGTCGCGCACCAGCACCTACCCCAGCACCGAAGACGTGCTCGCCGCGCTGTCCACGGTGCTGAACGGTGGCGGCCTCAACCAGCTGTCCACCATCACCAGAGAGCTGAACAACGCGATGGACGGACACCAGCAGCAGGCCCGGGAACTGCTGGCGAACCTGAGCACCCTCATCGGCGACCTCAACGGCCAGCGCGCCGCGATCGTCCAGACCCTCGACAGCCTCGACGCGCTCAGCTCGCAGCTCCGGGCGCAGCAGGGCACGCTGACCAGCGCCATCGACAATATCCCGGCCGGCCTGAAGGTGCTCAACGACAACGAAAAGAACCTGACCGCCGCGCTGACCGCCGTGTCGAACCTGAGCACCGTCGGCAACCGGGTCATCAACGAGACGAGCCAGAACCTGCTCGCCAACCTGCATAACCTGCAGCCCGCGGTGGGCCGGCTCGCCGATTCCGCCCAGAACATGGCGGACACGCTCACCGAGGTGGCGACGTTCCCGTTCCCCGAGGCGACCATCACCCACAGCATCAAGGGCGACTACGCCAACCTGTGGATCGTGCTCGACCTCACCATGTCCAAGCTGAAGAAGGCCTGGCTCACGGGCACGCCCCTGGCAGGCTCGGCGGGCACGGACCAGCCGTCCACCAAGTCCCGCAACCCACTGACCGGACCCCTGGGAGGCAGCGTGCCAGGCGGTTCGGCGCCGCCGCCGAAGAACGGCAAGCCGGGCGGCGGCTCCTCCGGCAGCGGCGGGGGGCTCGGCGGGGTGCTCGGCTCGATAGCCGGAGGAGGCGGCGGGTGACCAGCAAGCTCGTCCGGTACCAGCTCATCGCGTTTGTCCTGGTGACCGTGCTCGGCGTGACGTTCGCGATGCTGCAGTACGCCGGGCTGCCACGGCTACTGGGCTTCGGGCAGTACCGGGTGTCGGTCGCGATGCCCGCCACCGGCGGTCTGTACACCGGCGCGGTCGTCACCGAGCGCGGCGTGCCGGTCGGCCGGGTCCGCGGCATCCACGTCGCCTCGAGCGACGGGAGCATGCTCGCCGACATCAGCCTCAACGACGGCGTTCAGATCCCGTCCGGCCTGCGGGCCGCCGTCCGCAACACGTCCGCGATCGGCGAGCAGTACCTGGAGCTGACCCCGCAGCAGCCCGGGCCGCCCTACCTGCAGCCGGGCGCGACCATCCCGCGCCGCGAGGTCAGCCTCCCTCCGCAGGTCGGTACCCTGCTCCTCGACACGAACTCGCTGCTGGCGTCGGTGAACCACAAACAGCTCAACACCACGATCAACGCGCTGTACGCCGCGTTCAACGGCACCGGCCCGGACCTGCAGCGGCTGATCGGCTCCTCCAGCAAGCTGGTGACGTCAGCGCAGCAGAACCTGGCGCCCTCGTCCAATCTGGCCAGCGAACTCACCACCGTGCTGCGCACCCAGGGCGCCAACAGCGCCAGCATCCAGGCCTTCAGCAGCGACCTGGCGTCCTTCACCCAGCAGGTGCGCGCCAGCAACGGTGATATCAGCGGCTCACTGCAGCAGCTACCGGGGTTCACCACCGAACTGAACGCGCTCATCGGGCAGCTCCAGTCCACCCTCCCGCTGCTGCTGGCCAACCTCACCGCGACCGGCCAGGTGCTGAAGGTCTACCTGCCCAACGTGCGGCAGACGCTGGTCGTCGTCCCCGCGACCATCAACTACATAACCGCGGCGACGATGAACTCCACCTCGGTCCCCGGCAGCGCGAACGGGGACTTCAAGTGGACCGTCAACAACCCGCCCGCGTGCCAGAAGGGCTATCTGGGTGCCGCGGACATGCGGTCGCCGGGCGACACCAGCGAGGCCGCTCCCCCGTCCCCCACACCGCGTTGTGAAGAACCGCAGGGCTCGCCGATCGGCGTCCGCGATGCCTACGAAGATCCGTGCCCGAACGACCCGGCGCTCCGGGCGGCTACCGCAGCGGGCTGCGGACTGATCTTCGACGCGGCAGCGGTCCGGGCATCCAACGCCAGCCGGCGGGGCGGCGGCCCGGCGACCGCCGGGTCCTCCACCTACGATCCGCAGAACGGCATGTTCTTCGGGCCGAACAGCAGCCTCTACTACGCCGGCGCGGGCAGCACCTCCGGCGGCGGGCCCACCAACCTCAGCCAGCTCCTGCGGCAGACCCTCGGCGGCTGACGCGAGGAACCTGCTCCCTCCAGCGGTTCAGCCGAGCCGGGGAGCGATGTGGCTCGCGAATGCCGCCACCTCCGCCTCCGGCAGGTCGTACCCGGTCCGGGCGGTATGCACCGGGAAGAGGAACACGTGCGCCACGCCGGCCTCCTCTTCGGCGCGCAGCAGCCGGTCGGCGCAATCCTCCGCAGACCCGAATACCCCGAGTGCATCGCAGATGCGTTCCGCCAGCGCCGGTGAGATCTCCTCAGGCGCCGCGGTCCCGGGGAGGTCGATCCCGGCCGCGCGCAGCCACCGGATGTTCGACGCGCTGGGATAGGCGAGCCAGGGCTGGCCCGGCCGGAACCAGCGCCGGGGCCACGAGGTCGCCCATTCGCGCTCACCGATGGCGGCCGGAACGATGAAGATCTCCTCCAGCTCGGCGGGGTCACGGCCCGCGCGTGCGGCACCGGCCCGCAGGTGGCTGCGGGCCGCGGCGACGGAGCCGGGTGCGAGCCCGACCAGCATCAGGACACCGTCGGCGACCTCGCCAGCGATTTCCAGCAGCTGCGGCCCCGAGGCCAGCACCATGACCTTCGGTGGCGGCACCGGGGCCGCGTTGCTCAGCTGGGTCTCCCGGTTGTGCTCTCCGAGCACGGCGACCTCGCCGGCGAGAAGCTGCCGGACAGCGGTGACCGCGGCGGCGAGATCGTCGCGGGTTGCCCGCCGGCTTCCGGCGTTCTCGACGGAGAGGAAGCCCGGGGCGAGCGTCAGCAGGATCCGGCTGGGCGCGATCTCGGCGAGCGACCGCGTCAGCGAAGCCAGCACCAGCGGGTGACGGGTGAGCGGGTTCGACGTGGCGGGATAGAGTTCCAGGCTGCTCGTCCGCTGCGCGGCAAGCGTTAACGCGATGTAGGCGTCCCTGCCGGTGTGATGGTGATCGTGGATGCCCACACCGTGAAAGCCAGCCTGCTCGCAGCCGCGGACGAACTCGGCCAGCTCAGGAAGCGGCCGCCCCAGCGGCACCCGGATGTCGACCTTGACCGTCATTGGCCCCCATTACCGGCGCGCCGCACCAGCCTCTCCCGTCACCCGGACGCTAAGACGCGTGACCGCCAGCCGGGGAAACCGCGCCGACCGGCTTGGCCGGCTCCGCAGGCTCCGTCGCCGCCATGTCCACGTTCCGTGTCTCCGGGCCGAGCCCGGCGCCAATAACGATGCACACGCCGGCAATCACCAGCAGCACCAGCGGCGTGTACTGCATCGGCATCGCACCCGCGAGGCCGCTCTGGTAGAAGGCATAGAACGACGGGATGATCACCGCGAGGGTGTAGCCGATGCCGTAGCCGGATGCACGGATGCCGACGTGGAACCGTTCGTTGATGTAGGTAGTGACGACGCCCCAGACCGCGATGGTGAAGATGCTCACCAGGATCGTGAGCACCAGGACGGCCGCGAACCCGGTAATAACCCGGCCGACGATGATCCAGTAGACCAGTGGCGCCAGCGTGGCCGTGACCACCCCGGCCACCAGGAAGAATGGACGCCGGCCGATCCGCTGGCTCCACACGCCGCACACGAGGTAGGCGACGGCCAGCACGGCGTTGGCGATCACCAGGATGATCGTGACCTGGGTCTTGCTGAGGCCGACCGGCTTGGCCAGGAGTGTGGGAAGCACCGCCGAGACCATGTTCAGGCTCAGCCAGATGCCGGTCATCATCAGGAACACTTGCAGGAAGTTGCGCAGGTTCTGGCCGCGGAACAACTGCACGACCGGCGACTTGGCCTTCGGCGCGTTCTCCCAGGCGACCGATTCCTTGACGAACAGCGTGTACCAGATGACGAACGCGAACGCGAGCAGGGCGCCGGCGGCGAATGGGATCCGCCAGCCCCACTGCACGTACGCGGAGTTCACGCCCGCTGACGGCAGCGCCTTCAGCAGCCCGAAGGTGATTAGCGCGATCGTGCAGTACGCCAGCGGGTAGCCGCTCATGATGACCGCCCCGTACAGGCCGCGCTTGCGCTTGGGACTGTACTCGAGGGCCAGTGGGCTGGCGCTGGTGTACTCGCCGCCGAGGAAGATCCCGTCGATGAACCGGAGCGCGATCAGCAGCCAGACGGCTCCGACGCCCAGCGTCTTGTAGCCGGGAAGCACGGCGATGGCCAGGGTCGCGATGCCGAACCCCGTCACCGCGACGATGGCGGTCCGGCGGCGGCCAATGCGGTCACCGAGATGGCCGAACACGAAGGTTCCGACGGGCCGGCCGAGCAGGGCCGCGGCGAAGATCATCGCGGAGATGATGGCGGCCGACGAGGCGGACACGGTCTTCGACAAGAAGTATCCAGCCGCGGGCGCCAGGACAAGGATCGGCAGGTAGATGTCGAACATGTCGACGTAGAACCCGACCCAGGCGCCCACCAGGGCCTTACGTCCGGCGGGAGGCATCCGGTCGCTGGCCTCCGCTGCGACGGATGATGCACTCATCGCGCTCACACCTCCAGGTCAGAGCCCGGTGCTGGCGGAGCCGACGTCCAGCGGCAAGCTGTCAGGGCCGAGCATTAGGTTGGCACCCAATATGTTCGACGTTCAAATGCCCAGTCAAGACCAGCCCAATCATTTTCCTCGGCCGATGAAGCGAGCCACCAGCCCGCATCAGGCCATCTCAATGCCGGACCTTGACCCTCCGGGGACGCAGGAGGAAGAGTGACCCTCGGGGCCCGGGATCGCCCGGAAAGCGGAGAATGCCCAGGCGCGCCGAACGGTGGTCCGGGCTTCTGGTCGGCGCGGAGGAGATTGGATGCCCCGCCTGCTCGAAACTCAATCACTTTCCCGGAGCGCATCAAGACCGGCATCCCCGGACCCGGCGTTCGAGGTGTACGCGCTGCGGTACGCGCGCAGGGACGCCGTGCGCGGCGAGCACTTCTACGGCCACCGCCCGGACGGCGACGAGCCGATGCCGATGGACTACTACGTCTGGGCCGCCGTATCGAGCCGCGACGTCGTCGTCATCGACGCAGGCTTCACCCCGGAGGTCGCGCAGCGCCGCGGCCGCACGCACCTGGCGTCCCCGCTGGACCTTCTCGCCGAGATCGGCATCGCGGCCGCCGACGTGCAGCACGTGGTGATCACGCACCTGCACTACGACCACACCGGCTACCTCTCCGCCTTCCCGGCGGCCCGCTTCGTACTGCAGGAAGCCGAGATGGCCTTCTGGACCGGCCGCCACGCGGGCCGAGGGGAGTTCGCCCGGCTGTGCGAGCCGGATGACCTCGCGGTCGTCGTCCGCGCCAACGCCACCGGCCGGGTCCACCAGGTATCGGGCGACCACCAGGTCGTGCCGGGGGTGAGCGTTCACCTCGTCGGCGGCCATACCCCGGGGCTGCAGACGGTCCGGGTCCGCACCGACCGCGGGCACGTCGTCCTCGCCTCGGATGCGAGCCACTATCAGTCCAACATCGTCGAGGACCGGCCGTTCTCGATCGTCCACACGCTGCCGCTGATGTACGACGCCTTCGACCGGGTCCGGGAACTGGCCGATGGCCCGGACCTCATCATCCCGGGCCACGACCCGGCCGTTCGCGACCGTTTCGCCGCGGTGGATTCCGGAACCGGCGGATCGATCGTGTCCATCGCCGCAGCGGATCCACCCCGAGGAGGGCAACGTGACACCGGCGGACAGACCTGACCCAGGGCCGGATTTTGACGTCTTCGCCGCGCAGTGGCATCGCGCATGCACGGCGGACCCGGAACTGCTGCTGCTGAACGCGGCAAGCACCATCGTCTTCGATGTGGCCTTGGCAGATCAGACTCTGACGTTCGAGTTCGAGGGCGGACGCCTCGTCGGCCAGGGCGCGGCGCCGGAAGCCGACTTCACCGTGCGCGCTCCGGCCGAGGCATGGCAGCGGTTCTGGGAAACCGAGCCGGAGCCGTTCTACCAGAGCCTGTTCAGCATGCTGGCGCGGGTTCCGGGTGTCGCCGTGACCGGGGATCAGCTGCGCTTCGCGCAGCACGCCTCCACCGTGCGGCGGGTACTCGAAATCGGGCGGGAGGTCCGCGCCCGGACGTCACCGGATCGTCCCAGCCCGGCGCCCGCCCCGGAACAGGACGCGCGGCCCGCGGAGGAGGAACCGATCACCGGTCACTACCGGCGGCTGACCATCGCCGGTGAGCGCGCGAGGATCTATTACGAGGAAGCGGGGCTCGGACGGGACCTGATCCTGCTGCACACCGCCGGATCGGATTCCCGGCAGTTCTACCACCTGATGAATGACACCAGGCTGCTGCGCCGATGCCACATGGTGGCCTTCGACCTGCCCTGGCACGGCCGCTCGCTGCCCCCGGCGGCGGCGCTGCCGGGCTCGTACGCGCTGACGACCGGCTATTACGCCGCGGCCGTCGAGGCGCTGGCCGATGCGCTCGGGCTCCGCCAGCCGCTGGTGCTCGGCTGCTCGATGGGCGGGGAGATCTGCCTCGAGCTCGCGTACCGCTCACCGGGCCGGTTCGGGGGCGTGATCGCATGCGAGGCGAGCGACCACGTCACCGGCCGCCAGATCCGCTGGTCCAAGGACCCGCAGGTCAGCCAGGCGCTGTTCGTCCCGGAGTGGGTTTACGGCCTGATGGCGCCGCAGAGCCCGGAGCAATACCGGCGCGAGGTCTGGTGGGAGTACTCCCAGAGTGGTTTCGGCACCTACCACGGCGATATCAGCTTTTACAGCGGTGACTGGGACGCACGGGACCGCGTCAGCGGCATCGACACCGGCCAGTGCCCGGTGTTCATGCTGACCGGAGAGTACGACTACTCCTGCACCCCGGAGGCGTCCCGCCGCACTGCTGCGAAGATCCCGGGCGCCCGGTTCACCGTTATGCCCGGGCTCGGGCACTTTCCGATGGCGGAGAACCCCGCGGCATTCGCCCGGCACCTGATCCCGGTGCTCGATGAACTGGACCGCCTGGCGCCGCCTGCCGCCTCGACCGCCGCGTCCGCCGGAGGGGCGAACCGATGACCAGTGCGGGCTACCGGATGCTCATCGGCGGCGAGTTGGCCGAAGCGACCGGGGGACGCCGGATGGACGCGGTCAACCCCTGCACCCGCAAGCCGTTCGCCACCTTCCCGGCGGCCGGCGCTGCCGATGTGGACGCCGCGGTGCGCGCGGCCGAGGACGCGTTCCGCCGGGACTGGTCGCACACACCGGGGGTCACCCGCGCCCGGCTGCTGCACCGGCTCGCCGACCTGATGGACGCGCGAGCGCACGAACTCGGGGTGCTCGAATCCACCGACAACGGCAAGCTGCTGCGTGAGACCGAAGCCCAGGCCCACTTCGCCGCGCGCAACTACCGGTTCTTCGCCGGCTATGCGGACAAGCTCTTCGGCCGGACGATCCCGCTGGACGCCGAGGCGACGCTGGACTACACGCTGCGCGAGCCGGTTGGGGTCGCCGCGCTGATCATCGCCTGGAACTCTCCGATGCAGTTGCTGTCGAACAAACTCGCCCCCGCGCTCGCAGCGGGCAACTGCGTCGTCGTGAAGCCATCCGAGCACGCCTGCGCCACCACCCTGGAACTGGCCGGGCTGGTGGCCGACGCCGGCTTCCCTCCAGGCGTCGTCAACATTGTCACCGGCGGCGCCGAAACCGGGGCCGCACTGTGCTCGCACCCCGCACTCGGCCGGATCAGCTTCACCGGCGGGATGGAGACCGGGCAGCGTGTCGCCGCCGCAGCCGCACCCAACCTGGTGCCGCTGACGCTGGAGCTGGGCGGCAAGTCGCCGAACATCGTCTTCGCCGATGCTGACCTCGACCGCGCGGTCACCGGAGCGATCGCGGGCATCTTCGCCGCCGGGGGGCAAACCTGCATCGCCGGGAGCCGGCTGCTGCTGCAGCGTCCTGTCTATGACCAGGTGGTCTCCGCCGTGGCGGACCGGGCGCGGGAGATCCGGCTGGGTGACCCGCTGGAGCCGGCCACGCAGATGGGGCCGGTCGCGAACGAGACGCAATACGAGCGCATCAAGCGGATGATCGACGAGGGGATCGGGGCGGGCGCGACGGCGGTCGCCGGCCTCGAGCCGCTGGGACCCGGCCTGGCCGACGGCCTGTTCGTCCGCCCGGCGGTCTTCGCGGGGGTGCGCAACGACATGCCGGTCGCACGCCGGGAGATCTTCGGCCCGGTGCTGGCCGTCATCGGTTTCGATGACGAGGACGAAGCCATCGCCATCGCCAATGACAGCGATTACGGCCTCGCGTCCGGTGTGTGGACCAACGATCTCAGCCGCGCCCACCGTGTCGCCCGCCGGCTCGTCGCCGGGACGGTCTGGGTGAACACCTACCGGGCGAGCGCCGCGCAGGCGCCCTTCGGCGGCGTCAAGCGCAGCGGGTACGGCCGGGAGCGCGGCCCCGATGCGCTGGATGAGTACCTGCGGACCAAGAACGTGATGGTTGATCTTTCCGGTGAGACCCGGGACCCGTTCGCGATGCGGACCTGACACCCGCGGCAGGACACCGCCCGGGACCCGGGCGGCCGGTTCGGAGGAGCGCGATGATCGAGCAGGAGCGACCGGGACTCGTTGGCCTGTGCGGGCTCGGCAACATGGGCAGCGCGATCGCGAGCCGGCTCGCCGCCGCCGGCCCGGTCATCGGCTACGACCCCGATGAGAAGCGGGCGGCGGCAGCGGCGGAAAGCCACGGGATCACGCTGGCGGAAGACCTCCCGGAGGTCGCCGCGGCCGGAACCGTCGTGCTGTCGCTGCCCGCCCCGGCGGTCTCCCGGACCGCCGTGGACACCCTGGCCCGGCAGATGCGCCCGGGCGGCCTGATCGTCGAGACGAGCACCGTCTCCCCCGCGGATGTGTGGAGCATGGATGCCGGGTGCCGGCCGAGATCGATCCGGCTTGTCGACGCGGCGATCCTCTCCGGCGTCCAGCAGATGCGGGAAGGGAAGTCGGCGCTCCTGGTCGGAGGCTCCGACGAGGACGTCGCTCACGCCCGGCGCGTCCTGGACGCGCTGACGGTGCGGCAGGTGCGTTTCGGTCCGGTCGGCAGCGGCATGGCCGCCAAGGTCATCAACAATGCCGTGGCCCATGCGGTGATGGTGGTCCTCGTCGAGGCCGGCGCGATGGCCGCCGCCACCGGCGTTTCCGGGGAGGCCATGATCGACCTGCTGGCCGACCCCGACGCTGGGCTGAGCCGCCCGCTCACCCATCGCTTTGCCGAGCGCATCATGCACGGCGACTACGCGGGCGGAATGCCGGCCGAAGCTGCCCGCAAGGACTCCGCGCTGGCGCTGAAGCTCGCGCAGGACTCGGGCGTCCCGCTGTTCGCGACCCAGGCTGCCCACACCGTCTACGAGATCGCCGGGAGCAGCAGCTTGGCCCGCCAGGATTACGCGGCTATCGCGCGGCTGTGGGAGGCGTGGACCGGGCGCACCTTCGGACCGCAGCTGGGCGGGACGTGACCGGGACCCCGCCGCTTGCGGCAGCCCCACCGGGCTCATCCATCGCCAGCCTCGCTGTCGCTACCATCGCCGCTGAGCAGGCTCACCGCCATTTCCCGCAGCTTGCGGGTGAGGATCTTCGTCCCGTTGACGCCGTCGGTCACCGGGAATTCGTCGACGCGGACGATCCGCGCGGGCACCTTATACGAGGCGAGTCCGCGGCGGCAGAACTCGGTGAGCTCGTCCGGCGTGGCGCTGCTGCCCGGCCGCAGCGTGACGAAGGCGACGGCGACGTCACCGCGCCCGGGGAGGTCCACCGCCACGATCTGGGCGGCGTGCACCGCCGGATGTGTCATCAGGAAGCTCTCGATCTCGGCCGGCTCGACCAGGAAGCCGCGCAGCCGCAGCGCGTCGCCGGATCGGCAGAGATAGACAAAGCTCGAGGACTGGTCCAGATAGCCGATGTCTCCCGACCGGAACCAGCCGTCGGCGGTGAACGCCGCCGCGGTCACGTCCGGGTTGCGGAAGTAATCCCGCACGACGTTGTAGCCGCGGAACTGCAACTCCCCCGGTTCCCCCGGCGGGAGCTGTTCGCCGCCCTTCTCGTCGATCACCCGCACCTCCGCTGCCTCGGCGACCACTCGCCCGCCGCCCCGGGCGCGATCATCGGTGGGCAGCTCCGGCGGCCAGGTGGACATCAGGGCGAAGCATTCCGAGGAACCGTAGACGCCGGCGATCTTCGCGCCGATGTGCTCCTCAACCCAGCTGACGGCGAACGGCGCCTTGCCGGCGAAGTTGGCGACTCCGCCGCGGCGCCACCGGGAAAGGTCGCCAGGCTGCTGCTGGTACGCCTCGATGACCCGGAGGTAGAGATCGTCCCCGCCGTTCAGGTGGGTCATCCCGTGCTCGCTCATGTGTGACACCGCTTCGCCGGGGTGGAAGACCGGCTCTGCGATGCAGACCGCGCCCGCCGCCAGGGCGGCGAGCGCACCACTGAACCCGAACACCCCGCACAACGGCAGGATGCACATCAGCCGGTCGTCCTCCCGCAGATCGAAGGCCTGTGCGACCTGGACCGAGTGCCGCGCGACGGACGCCTGATCGTGTCCCGCGAGCTTGGGGGCGCTTGTCGAACCCGACGTCGTGAACAGGTTCACCAGGTCCGACGCCCCTCCGGTCGCATCGTCGCTGCCGGGGGCGTCTCCCCGGCCCAGGGCGTCGAGGCTGACCACGCCGCCGCCGATATTCCACCCGGTGCGGTCGTCTGCCTCCCCGGTCAGCGCCACCATCGGCGGCCGCCACCGCTGCCCGCCAGGCCCGGTGCCGGAGCCGACTGCCTCGGCGGCCTCGCGCAGCGTCCCGGCAAAGTCGATGCCGAGGAACCGTCCCGGAGCCAGCACGCAGACGGGGCGCGCCGTGCTCAGCAGGTGCGTCAGCTCGTGCGCCCGGTACCTGGTGTTGACCCCGAGGTTCACCGCGCCGATCCGGGCGGCGGCGAACTCGGCCGCGAACCATTCCAGGCAATTCGGCAGCCAGACGGCGATCACGTCGCCCCGCCGGACGCCGAGCCGCCGTAGCTGCCCGGCCAGGTGGCGCGCGCTGGCGTCGAGTTCCCGGTACGTCAGCGTCCGCGGCGCGGTAGCGCCTGGCTCGATAACGGCGAGCTGGTCCGGGCACCGGCGCACCGACTGCGCCAGCAGGCTGGTGAGCGTCCGCGGGGCATCCGGCTCTGACATGGCCCCATCATGCATCGGAACACAAGCATCAGGTCTCGTCGTTGACGGCCCGCACCAGGCGGAGCAGCCGGTCGAGGTCGGCGAGCGGGCGGTCGGGATCGGTGCCCGGATCCCCCTGGAGGGTGGCGCGCAGCGTGGTGATGCCCGCGTCCCGGTAGCGGCGCAGCCGGTCGCGCACCAGGTCGTCGGTACCGATCAGGTTGGTGCCCAGGCCGATCGCGGTGGGCACCCGGCGGCGAGCGGCATCCTTGTCGCCGTCCAGCCAGAGCCGCTGCACCGCACGGACGTCGTCGCCGTAGCCCTGTCGCTCGAACGCGTCGGCGTAGAAGTTGGCGGTCGCCGAACCCATCGCGCCGATGGTGAAGGCGTAGCCCTCGGCGTGCCGGCGTGCGGCCGCCTCGACGTCGTCGGTGAACTCGACGCCGACGGCGACGGTGAGGTCGAGTTCGCCGGGATCCCTGCCCGCGCGGGCGGCGCCCGCCCGGATCGGGTCGAGGAACACCCCGGCGGTCTCGGGAAAGAACGCGGTGCCGATCCAGCCGTCGGCAAGCTCGCCGGTCAACCGCAGGTTGGCAGGGCCGAGCGCGGCGACGTAGACCGGGATGTGGCCGGGCGGCATCAGGGAACGGATGCTCCTGCCGGCGCCGCCCGGCAAGGGGAGCTGGTAGATCTCGCCGTTGTGGTCAAGCCGTGCGCCCGAGGTGATGGCCCGGATGATCTCGATGGTCTCGCGGGTGCGCTGCAGCGGCCGGTGGAACCGGACGCCGTGCCAGCCCTCCATCACCTGAGGTCCGCTGGTCCCGATGCCGAGGACGAACCGCCCGCCGGACAGCGCCTGGAGAGACTGGGCGGACATCGCGAGCATCGCGGGCGTCCGGGCGCCGAGCTGCGCGATCGCCGTGCCCAGCCGGATTGCCGAGGTATGGGCCGCCAGGTAGGCGAGCGGAGTGAAGGCATCGCCGGCCCAGAACTCCGGGACCCACACCGAGTCGGCGCCGAGCCGTTCGGCCTGACGGACGAACTCCACCGCGGACGGCGCATACGGCACCGTGGCGACGCCGACCCGCAGGGTCATCGTGCGGATTCGGCGAGCTGCTTGATTCCCTCGACGGTGCGCTGCATGTTCACCTGCATCTCGCCGAGCCGGCGGCGCAGGACGCGGGACTCCTTCCCCGGGTTCGCCTCCATCGCCATCGTGATACCCGATGGGCCGGGCCCGATGGTGTAGGAGAACCGCAGGCGGGTTCCGACGTCGCGCGCTTCGAGGTCGAACCGCCAGCGGGCACCCGGGTTGTCCGGGTCGGAGGTGCGCCATCCGAACGACCGGGGCTCGTCGCAGGCGTCGACGAAGCACGGGACCGTCCACTCGCCGATGGCCGGGTGCTGGTTGCGGCCGTGAAACACCGAGCCTTCGCCGCGCTGGCTGCCTGCCCACTGCGCCCCCAGGAACTCAGTGGAGAAGCGGGCGGGCAGGTTGACGTCGGTCACCAGGGCCCACACCGCCGGCGGCGTGGCGTCGATGTCGATCTCGGCGATCACGCCCGGCCCGTCCGCGAACCGCAGCGATTCGCCCGGCTCGTGCCCGGATGTGGTCCCGGACCGGTCGAAGTAGGTGATCCGGGCGATGTCAATGTCCATATCAGCTCGCCGCCCCGTCTCGCTTGCGTCCCAATGCCCCGAGGCTGGGCAGTTCGGGCGGAGGGAACGGGCTCGGGTCGGGCCGCCACTGGGTGATCGGAACCAGGCCCGGATCGACCAGGTCGAGGCCGCCGAGGAAGCCGTCGATCTGGCTGCGGCTGCGCAGGTGGTACGGCACGGCGCCGGTGTCGGCGTAGCCGCGCACCGCCTGGGTGTGTTCCCGGCCGGTGTCGATGCTGTCGTACAGGCTCAGGAAACCCCCCGGCGGCAGCGCCTGCACCAGCGCGCCGGTGATGGCGGCAGCCTCGGCGTCGTCGCCGATGTGGCCGAGAACGCCCATCAGCAAAACGGCGATCGGCTGCTCCAGGTCGAGGGTGCGGCCCGCGGCGGTGAGGATCTCGTCCGGCTCGCGCAGGTCGGCGTCGATGTAATCGCAGGCCCCGTCCGAGCAGCTCGTCAGCAAGGCGCGGGCGTGCGCGAGCACCAGCGGGTCGTTGTCAACGTAGACGATCTTGCATTCGGGCGCGGTCCGCTGGGCGACCTCGTGGGTGTTGTCCACGGCCGGCAGTCCGGTGCCGATATCGAGGAACTGCCGGATCCCCGCCTCTTCCACCAGGTAGCGCACCACCCGGGACAGGAAGTACCGCCCATGCCGGGCGATGTCGGCCACCTGCGGGAAGACCGCCGTGTATTCGTCCCCGGCCTCCCGGTCCACCGCATAATGGTCCTTGCCGCCGAGCCAGTAGTTCCAGATACGGGCCGAGTGCGGCACCGTGGTATCGATCTTCGGTCCCGGGCCGTCCCCGGGATCGGGCGCCTCAGCCGTCACGAGGGGTTCTCCTTGCCTGCCGTTCTGGCGTCACCGGCTACGCTAGCCCGCCCGCGAGGTGATGGGACCTCCGAGGCCGTCGCGGCTTTGGTATTCCCCGGTGCGGCGGCCGCGTGCCGGGGCCATCCCCGCCGCGGCAAGGGCGGTATGTGCCATCGTGCGCAGCAGGTCTGCCATCACCTCCGGCGGCAGATCGGCCGCGCTGTGCGGGGTCGAGTTGAGCAGCCCGAACGCGGCGTGGGCGGCGGCGCGGAGCCGGGTCTGCGGGGCGTCCGGGAACAGCTCACTGAGCACCGTGACCCATTCCTCGGCGTAGAGCCGCTGCAGCCGCCGGATGCGCCGCCGGGCCGTCTCCGGCACGTTTCCCAGCTCCCGATCCTGGACCGTGATCAGTGCTGGGCGGTTCAGCGCGAACTCGATGTGCCAGTCCAGCAGGGCATCGAGGGCGGCGGCCGCGTCCGGGGCGGCGACGGCCCTGCGGCTGCCCTCGTCCAGCAGCTGCTGGCTGATCGACAGCAGCATCTCCGCCAGCACCGATTCCTTGCTGGGAAAGTGCCGGTAGACCCCGGGGCCGGAGATGCCGACGGCCGCGCCGATGTCGTCGATGGAGATCCCGTGGAAGCCCCGCCGGGCGAACAGCTGGGCAGCAGCGTCGAGGATCTGCTCCCGCCGGGAGCCATTCGCGGGGCGGCCGGTGCCACCGTGGGAACGATCCACTCTGGTTGCCACAGCGGTGTCCTCGATCGCTAGAGTTAGCCTGTGCTAACGTAAATGCCCGAAGTTATGCATTGTATGCTAACGAGCGTTAACTTAACGACGGAGAGGCCAGGATGATGGACGCGCCCGTCCTCCGCACGACGGCTGATCCGGGCGGCGAGGCGTTCAAGCGGAACGACGCGGCATCCCGGGCGCTGGTTGCCCAGCTGCGGGAGCGGCTGACGGCGGCGGGGCGCGGCGGTCCCGAGCAGGCGCGCACCCGGCACCTGCAGCGCGGCAAGCTGCTCCCCCGTGAGCGCGTCGACGCGCTGGCCGATCCCGGCTCTCCGTTCCTGGAGCTGTCGCCGCTGGCGGCCGGCGGCATGTACGGCGACGAGGCCCCGGCCGCGGGGATCATCACCGGCGTGGGCCGGGTCAGCGGACGGGAGTGCGTGATCGTCGCCAACGACGCCACCGTCAAGGGCGGCACCTACTACCCGGTTACCGTCAAGAAGCATCTGCGCGCCCAGGAAGTCGCGCTGCACAACAACCTGCCGTGCATCTACCTCGTCGACTCGGGCGGCGCGTTCCTGCCTCGCCAGGACGAGGTGTTCCCGGACCGCGAGCACTTCGGCCGCATCTTCTACAACCAGGCCACGATGTCGGCCCGGCGCATCCCGCAGATCGCGGCCGTGCTCGGGTCCTGCACCGCCGGCGGCGCGTACGTGCCGGCGATGAGCGACGAGGCGGTGATCGTCCGGAATCAGGGGACGATCTTCCTCGGCGGCCCGCCGCTGGTGAAGGCCGCGACCGGCGAGGTCGTCACGGCGGAGGAACTCGGCGGGGGCGAGCTGCATTCGCGCGTGTCCGGGGTCACCGATCACCTGGCCGATGACGACGGGCACGCGCTGGCGATCGTCCGCTCGATCGTGGCCGGCCTGGCGCCCCGGGCCCCCCGGCCGTGGGAGGTCGCCCCGGCCGAAGGCCCGCAGGCCGACCCCGCGGAGCTGTACGGCATCGTGCCGCCCGACTCGCGGACCCCGTACGAGGTGCGCGAGGTGATCGCCCGCATCTGCGACGGCAGCCGGTTCGCCGAGTTCAAGGCGGGCTACGGCCCGACCCTGGTCACCGGGTTCGCGCGGATTCACGGCCATCCGGTCGGCATCGTCGCCAACAACGGCATCTTGTTCAGCGAGTCGGCCCTCAAGGGCGCCCACTTCATCGAACTGTGCGATCAGCGGCGGATCCCGCTGGTGTTCCTGCAGAACATCACCGGTTTCATGGTCGGCCGGCAGTACGAGGCCGGCGGGATCGCCAAGCACGGGGCGAAAATGGTGACCGCGGTGTCGTGCGCGCGGGTGCCGAAGTTCACGGTGGTCATCGGCGGCTCGTTCGGGGCCGGCAACTATGCGATGTGCGGGCGCGCCTACTCGCCGCGCTTCCTGTGGATGTGGCCGAACGCCCGGATCTCGGTGATGGGCGGCGACCAGGCGGCCAGCGTGCTCGCCACGGTGCGCCGCGACCAGTTGGAGTCCCGTGGCGAGCGGTGGCCGGCCGAGTCCGAGGAGGAATTCAAGCGGCCGATCCGCGAGCAGTACGAGGACCAGGGCAACCCGTACTACTCGACCGCCCGGTTGTGGGATGACGGGATCATCGACCCGGCCGATACCCGCCGGGTGCTGGGCCTGGCGCTGTCCGCCGCAGCCAACGCACCGCTGCCGGAGGCGGCCAGCGCGCCGCTCGAGCCCGCCGGTTACGGCATCTTCCGGATGTGAGGGCAGGGATGTTCGGCACCGTACTGGTGGCCAACCGCGGGGAGATCGCGGTCCGCGTGATCCGGACGCTGCGCGCGCTCGGCATCCGTGCGGTCGCGGTCTACAGCGACGCCGACACCGATGCGCGGCATGTGCGCGAGGCCGATGCCGCCGTGCGGCTCGGACCGGCGGAGGCGGCTGAGAGCTACCTGCACATCGGGCGGATCGTCGAGGCGGCGCGCCGCACCGGTGCCGACGCGGTCCATCCCGGCTACGGGTTCCTCGCCGAGAACGCGGCGTTCGCCCGCGCCTGCGCGGACGCCGGGATGGTGTTCATCGGCCCCCCGCCCGAGGCGATCGACGCGATGGGCGACAAGATCCGCGCCAAGGCGACGGTCGCCGCGGCGGGCGTGCCGGTGGTCCCGGGTGCCGGGGAGGCCGGGATGACGGACGCCGACCTGGCCGCGGCCGCCGAACAGGTCGGTTTCCCGGTGCTGATCAAGCCGTCGGCCGGGGGCGGCGGGAAGGGCATGCGGCTGGTGGAATCGCCCGGCCAGCTCGCCGATGCCCTGGCCGGCGCCCGGCGGGAGTCACTGGCCGCGTTCGCCGACGGCACCCTGCTGATCGAGCGGTACATCTCCCAGCCCCGGCATATCGAGATCCAGGTTTTCGCCGACAGCCATGGCCACGTGGTGCACCTCGGTGAGCGGGAATGCAGCCTGCAGCGGCGGCACCAGAAGATCGTCGAAGAGGCGCCGTCGCCGTTGCTGGACGACGAGCGCCGTGCCGCGATGGGCGCCGCCGCCGTCCAGGCCGCACGGAGCGTCGGGTACGTGGGGGCAGGGACCATCGAGTTCATCGTCTCCGGCAGCCGGCCCGACGAGTTCTACTTCATGGAGATGAACACCCGCCTACAGGTCGAGCATCCGGTGACGGAACTGGTGACCGGCCTGGACCTGGTCGAGCTCCAGGTGCGGGTGGCCGCGGGCGAACAGCTTCCGCTGCGCCAGGACGACCTGCGGCTGGCAGGGCACGCGATCGAGGCGCGGGTCTACGCGGAAGACCCGGCGCGGGGGTTCCTGCCCACCGGGGGCACCGTCCTCGCCGTGCGCGAGCCGGACCTCCCGCAGGTGCGCACCGACTCCGGGCTGGCCGAGGGGATGACCGTCACCAGCTCCTATGACCCGATGCTGGCCAAGGTCGTCGCCTGGGGCACGGACCGGGGCGCGGCGCTGCGGCGGCTGGACGCCGCGCTGGCCGCAACGGTCGTGCTTGGCGTCACCACCAACATCGCGTTCCTGCGTGAACTGCTGGCCGATCCGGACGTCGCCGCGGGCCGGCTGGACACCGGGCTCGCCGGGCGGCTCCAGCCCGCCGCGGCGGCCGTTCCGGCGGAGGTGTTCGCGGCCGCGGCGCTGGAGCGGCTGCTCTCCCGCGAGCCGACCGGGCCGGTGATCGACCCGTGGGAAATCCCGGACGGCTGGCGGGCCGGTGCGCACGCGTGGACGACCGTGCGGCTGTCCGCCGCCGGCCGGGAGACCGCCGAGGTGCGCATCCGCGGACACGTACCGGCCGCGGCCGAGGTCTCGGTCGACGGCGCGGAACCGGTGCCCGCGCGGGCGGGGGCAGCCGCCGGCGAGCTGATGGTCAGCTACGACGGCCAGACCCTGCGGTACGCCTGCGCCCGGGATCACGCCGCACCGGGCGGTCCGGTGCTGTGGCTGGGCCGCGGTGGCCACACCTGGGCCCTGAAGGAAGAAGAACGGCTGGCAGCGGGCGACCAGCTAGCAGGAGCCGGCGACGGGATCGTGCGCAGCCCGATGCCGGGCACCGTGCTGGCCGTCGAGGTCGCCGCGGGCGATCCGGTGAAATCCGGGCAGCCACTGCTCACCGTCGAGGCGATGAAGATGGAGCACCAGATCACCGCGCCGCTCGACGGTGTCGTGGCCGAACTGAGCGCGAAGCCGGGTCAGCAGGCCGCGATGGACGAGGTCCTCGCCGTCATCCGGACCGGCCTGGACGACGATGCCCGCGATTCGTGAGGCGCGGCCCGGCTCGGCTCGGCTCGGCTCGGCTGATCAACGCTGCCCGCTGATCAGCCCTCGGCGGCCTCGGCCGGCTCCTTCTGCTCGGCGATCTCGCCCTCGACGGTGATCTGGATCTCGTTGCCGACCACCAGCTTGCCGTCGCGGACGAAGTCGAATGTCAGCCCGAAGTCGCGGCGGTTGATCTGGGTGCGGGCACTGTAGGCGATCCGGTGGCCCATCATCTCCGGGTCGTTGATCTCCCCCAGCTTCGTCACCGCGAGTGTCACCGGCCTGGTGGTCCCCTTGATGGTCAGGTCACCGGTCAGGGTGTACTCGTCCGGCCCGGCCTGCCGGGCGCTGGCACTGGAGAAGGTGATCTGCGGGTACTTGTCCACCTCGAGAAAGGCCGACGCGCGAAGGTCGTTGTCGCGCGCCTCGGTTCCGGTGTCGATGCTCGCCGTCTGGATGGTCACCTCGGCCGACGACTTCTCCGGTTGCTCCGGATCGATGTCGGAGGCGATGAGCACCTCCCGGAACGAGCCGCGCACGGTCATGAAGCCGAGGTGCTTGGCGGCGAATTCGATCTGCGTGTGGAAGGGGTCGAGCTGCCAGGTACCCATGACGGATCCTCCGCAATGCCCAAATCGTTTCGGATAGCCAAACAGTTTTGCTATCGCAACTGTAGCGATGGGCTTGCTGCGCGTCAACGGCCGGGGTGCGGCGCGGCTTCCTTCCCGCGGATGATCACGACCGGGCACGGGGCGTGATGGACCAGGTGCTGGCCGACCGAGCCGAGCATCGCCTCGGCGAAACCGCCGTGGCCGCGGCTGCCGACCACCAGCAGGTCGGCCCCGTCCGCCGCGTCCAGGAGCACCTGGGCCGGGTGGCCGAACATCACCAGGGGCCGCACCTCGACCTCGCTGCCGGAGGGATTCTCGGTGACGCTCTGGGTGACGATCCGCCGCGCGTCGTCCTCGTAATCGTTGGTGTCGATCAGCGTCGGATCGGCGAACGTGGCCGGGTACCGCCACGCGGTGATCGCGTCCACCCGCGCGCCGGTCAGCCGTCCCTGGCGGATGGCCCAGCGCAGCGCCGATATTGACGCTGCCGAGCCGTCCACGCCGACCACGATCCGGTCGCCGTTGCTCGCATCGCTGCTGCTCATCATGTCCCCCCGCTGGCGACGGTCCGCGCACCCCGGCACCGGCCGTCCCAGGCCGGGTCATCCCCAGCGCCAGGGGCCGTTAACCACGCCGTCCGGGCGCGACCGCCGGTCAAGCTGGGCGGGCGTCCCGCTGGCTGCCCCCGGCGGGCTTCGCCTCCAGTACCTTCGCCGCGACCTCGGTGAGCTTGACGTGCTCGGTCTGGGAGATCTGCCGCAGCCGGTCGAATGCCTCGTCGGGATCACACCCCAAGGCCTGCATCAGCACGCCTTTGGCTTGGTCCACGACCGCCCGCGACTCGATGGCCTCCTCCAGCTGCACCGCCGTGCGCCGAGTTCCGCCGTACTCCTGAGCTCCTGCCATGACCGCTGCCCCGAACGCCGCCAGCAGCGATGCGAGGGGCAGCTTCTCCGGGTCGAAAGCGCCGGGCCGCACCCCGTACAGCGAGACCGTCACGCTGTTCGCGCCGAAGTCATGCACGACCGTCAGCGACGAGCGCACACCGGCCGCCAGTGCGGCCACGCCGAAGGCCCGCCACTGATCCTCGTGGACCGTGTCCTCGACGATCGACGGCTCCCGGGTGCGCAGGGTGGAGAGGATCGGGCCGGCCCCCGCGGCGAACTGCCGCTCGGCCAGGTCGGCGAGCTCTGGGTGCGTGGCCGCGGTCGCCACCACTTCCCCCGGATCCCACAGCGTGGCGGTAGCACCCGAGCATCCCGGAACCTGCTCAGCGACCAGTTCCGTCAGCCGGTGCAGCAGCCGCGGCGGGGATTCCTCGATAGTGAAAAGCTCCGCCGCGTGCCGTGCCAGATCTTCGGCCATCTCCCGCCACCATGGGTAGAACGTCAAGGCCGGGTGCCCCGTCGGTTCCCCATTACCACCCACCGTAAGCCGCGCCAGGCCGTCCCGGCCACGCAGATGCGGCCCGGACTGGGCTTGCTGAGGTACAACTGAGCTGTGTCCCCGCAGGCAGCAGACCGCGACTCGGACGACGTGGCGGCGGTCACCTCCGCGGTGCTGACCGCGTCACGGGTCCTGGTGGCGCTGTCGGCACGGTCGCTCGCGGCCGCCGAGGAGCGTGTCACCCTGCCGCAGTTCCGATTGCTCGTCGTGCTGGCCAGCCACGGCGAGACCAAGCAGGTCACACTCGCGGAAAGCCTCGGCGTCAACCCGTCCACCGCCATGCGCATGGTCGACCGCCTGGTCGCGACCGGCCTGGTGAGCCGCAACGTGAATCCCTCCAGCCGGCGCGAGGTGCTGCTGCGGCTAACCGACGCTGGGCAGCAGATGGTCGATGAGGTCACCCGCCAGCGTCGGCGCGAGATCTCGGAGATCGTCGCCCGGATGCCGGCCGAGGCGCGGAACGGGCTCGTCGAGGCGCTCCGTGTGTTCGCCGAGGCCGCGGGCGAGCCGCCGGCCGGCGAGGGCACGGGCGAGGGTGCCCTCACGCTCGGCTGGCGCTGACGTCGTCCGGCCCTCCCGGAGCGGGCCCTCCCGGAGCGGGCCCGGGGCCGTGGCGGCCGGACGCGGGATGCAGGCCAGCCGGGGCAAGCAAGCTCACCCGATCGCCGGGACCGAGCGTGAGGCCACCGCGCGGTTCCCGCAGCTTGCCGTTGCAGGTGACCGCGACCGGGACGCAGCCCGTCGGCCAGTCGATGGCGCCCAGCTCACGCCCGGCCGCCGGTGAGCCCGGCATCGCCGTGACCTCGATCAGCCGGTAACCGGGCAGCGGGATGGGCGGGTCACGCGGCGCCGTTTCCGGGTCGCCGGGTGCCCTGTCGGCGGCGATCTGGGCCTCGGTGGTCTCCGCGCCGGACGCGTGGATCTTGCGGGCGATGGCCCGGACCACGCTGGAACTGGCGATCCAGCCGTGGATGCTCTGCCCGTCCTCGGACAGCACCGGGAGCCCGTCGCCGTGAACCTCGAGCTGCCGGAGGCCCTGGCCGAGCGCTTCGCTGGCGAAGACCGCCTGCGGCTCTCGCTGGCGGGTCACTGGGCCGATCAGCGATGACCAGTCGCGGCCCGCACCGTCCCGGGAGCCGGTTGCGCCGGTGCCGGTGGCGAGCGGGACGCGGAACGGCTGCATCGCGTCCGCGACCCGCAGTTCCTGCAGCGCGCGCCAGGGTGTGGTCCGGTCGATGTCGGTGCCGCGCCGCAGCAGCTTCGTGGTGTAGATCGTGCCGTAGCGCAGGCCGCGGGACACGGCGGAGGCGATGGCGACGGCGAGCATCACCGGCAGGGTCAGCGCAAAATCACCGGTCATTTCCACCACGCTGGCCAGCGACGTCAGCGGGGCACCCGCGGCCGAGGTGAACACCGCGCCCATCGCCACCACCGCGTACAGGGCCGGCTGCCCGGCTGCCGGGCCGAACAGCTGATGCACGACGTCACCGAAGGCCATTCCGGAGGTGACGCCGATAAACAGCGACGGGGCGAAGACGCCGCCCGATCCGCCGATGCCGATCGACAGGCTTGTCGCGGCGATCTTCCCGACGGCGAGCAGGATCACGAACCACAGCACGTAGCCGCCCGCCGTGGTCTGGTACATCACCGGGTACCCCACCCCGTATAGCTGCGGGATCGCGAGCAGCAGCACGCCGAGCACGACGCCGCCAACGGCCGGCCTGGCCCACTCCGGCCGGCCCTTCCAGACCCGGTCGCACAGGTCCTCCACCTTGTACAGGACGGTTTTGAACGCCAGACCGATCAGCGCCGCGATCACTGCCAGCCCCGCGACCAGCAGGTAGTCGCGGGGATGGTGCAGCACGATCCCGTGCGGAAAGCCGGACAGGAACGGCTTGCTGCCGAGGAACGGCTCGGCGGCGACGTCGGCGATCATCGCCGACAGCATCACCATGAACAGCGCGTCGATGGAGAACTCGCGCAGGATGATCTCTACCCCGAAGAAGACGCCGGTGATCGGGGCGTTGAAGGTGGCGGCGATGCCGCCGCCCGCACCGCACGCGACCAGTATCCGCAGCCGGTTCTCGGGCATCCGCACCCACTGGCCGAGCGCCGACGCGAGCGCGGAACCGATCTGCACGATCGGCCCCTCGCGGCCCACCGATCCGCCGACACCGATGCACATCGCGGATGCCAGTGCTTTGACGATGCTCACCTGAGGCCGGATCCGGCCGCCGTTGTCCGCGACGGCGATCATCACCTCGGGAACGCCGTGGCCCCGCGCCTCGCGGGCGTAACGGTAGATCAGCGGGCCGTAGATCAGCCCGCCGAGCACCGGGATCAGCACGAAGAAGCCGATGCCCAGCCATGGCAGATGCGCACTTGCCACCCGGCCTTGCTGACCGAACTCCTTGTCACCCGTGGCCAGCCAGGTAAAGGCGTAGATCAGCTCGCGGAACGCCACCGCGCCGAGTCCGGAACCCACGCCGATCAGCACAGCCAGCGTGAACAACCCGCTGCGTCCCCCGCGCAGCCAGCCGGCGGCGCGGCGCGCCCGCGCCGATGCCGTCGCCGCCCCCCCGGCTCCCGCGTGACCCGCGGCTTGTGTCGCCGGCGCCGGCGGGACACTCACGAGCGGTTAGCGCCCGTGGGCAGGGCGTCCGCTTCCTCGTCCAGGAATTCCAAGTCACCGTCCCGGGCTTGCGGCAGCAGCGCGTCCGGCGCCGCGCGGTCATCGGCGTCGTCCCACGGCGTGGGCCAGCGGCAGTCCGGCACCTCCCCGGTCGCGTTGGCGAATGCCGCGAGCGCCCCGGCCACCGACCGCTGCCGGGAGAGCGGCAGCTTCCCCAGGATCTCGGCGATCAACTGGCGGCGCCGCGCCGTCGCGTCGTCGACCACCTGCCGTCCCGGCCCGGTGATCGACACCAGCACCGAGCGCCGGTCGGCCCGTGCCCGGTGCCGGCGGACCAGCCCCTTGCGCATCAGCCGGTCACACATCCGGCCCGCGGTCGACGGCGCCACGTCCAGCACGCTGGCCAGGTCCACCAGCCGCTGCGGCCCCCGGGAAGCGAGCACCACCAGCGCCCGGTACTGCGCGATCGTCGTCTCCTCGGCCGTTGCCCCCAGCGACCGGGTGGCCACCGCGACCATCGAACGGCTCGCGGTCAGCACCGCGTCAACCGCCGACTCGTCCGCCGCACCCCTGCTCATATCCCTTGCACCCTCCTATATTTGCCTAGTGCAAAGGTAGCACGGTGCGCGAGTACCGCTAACGGCGTGCCCGGACGGCACGGCGGCCGGGCAGGCCGCGGCCGCTAATCGCGGGCGGTGCCCTGATCGGGCGGATGACGGGCGGCTCAGCCGGGCTGCTCCGGCCCGGTCCCCTCCGGGGCGGTCCCCTCCGACGCGGTCCCCTCCGACGCGGTCCCCTCCGGCTGGCCGGAAGCTTCCAATCCGGCCGCGGGCCCCTCGACGGCCGGCGGGGCGTCCGACCCGGGCAGCTGCGCCTTCATCCGGGCCAGCTCGGCGTCGACCTCCTGGCCCGTGGCCAGGGCGTCCAGCTGGGACTGGACGTCGTCAGTCCCGGCGGGCAGGGTGGCATCCTCCAGGGCGCCGGATGCCTGCAGCTCGTCCAGCGCGCCGGCGCGAGCCTGCATCTGCTCGGTCTTGTCCTGAGCCCGCTGTACAGCCATGCCGATGTCGCTCATCTCTTCCGAGACACCGGTGTAGGCCTCGCTGATGTTCGTCTCGGCCTTCGCGGCGGTGTAGGTGGCCTTGATGGTCTCCTTGTTGCTGCGGAAAGCCTCGATCTTCGCCTGCAAGCGCTGTGCGGAGTCGTTGAGCCTCTCCTCCTCCGCCTGCAGGGATTCCTGCTGGTTCCGCAGGTCGTTCGCCTGGGAAAGGACCGACGCCCGGCGGGTCAGCGCCTCCCGGGCCAGGTCCTCGCGTCCGAGGCCCAGCGCCTGCTGTGCCTGGTCCTGCAGCTTGGCCGCGGACTGCTGCAGCTGGCCCAGCTGCAGCTCGATGCGCTTGCGGCTGGTCGCCACGTCCGCGAGCCCCCGGCGCACCTGCTGTTGCATCTCGAGCTGCCGCTCGTAGGAATAGTCGAGCATCTCGCGAGGGTCCTCGGCCCGGTCCAGTGCGCTGTTCGCCTTGGCTCGGAACACCGTGGAAATCCGTCGGCTGACGCTCATCTGGAACCACTTCCCTTCGCCCGCCCCACCATCGGGGAGCCTCGGGCCGGCCGCCCGTTACCAGAATGTCACCATCGCTGCGGGCGCCTGCCAGGCGGTAGGGCCGAACGGCCCGGCTGCCGTGGGCTGGCCGGCGCCTACCTGG
This sequence comes from Streptosporangiaceae bacterium, assembly GCA_051986485.1. GTDB lineage: Bacteria > Actinomycetota > Actinomycetes > Streptosporangiales > Streptosporangiaceae > JBPYFL01. The sequence goes on from JBPYFL010000081.1 coordinate 29,644, forward strand.
CGAGCCCTCCTGGTAGGCTCGCGTGCGGCATGGGCCGTTAGCTCAGTTGGTTAGAGCGCTTGCTCGACACGCAAGAGGTCGGTGGTTCGAGTCCACTACGGCCCACGAAAAGACCCCCAGGCGCCTGTCCTTGGGGGTCTTCCGGTACGGCCCACGATTCCCCTCCAGGATCAGGAAAGGCCCCGGCCGCCGCTGAGAGTTACCGGCTCTGCCAGGGCGGCGCGAGGGCCGAGGACCGCGATCGTGAACTGGATCGCCGGTTCAGCGATCTCATCGACGTCGCGACCGTCTTCGACAGCGATGGCGATCAGCTGCCGCAGGCCGCCAAGAAGCATGATCACCTGATCCCGCGAGGCCTGATGCACCCCGGCCTCACGGAGGTCCTCCGCGTCGGTCAGCTGCTGAATGAGCCCAATGAATGCCTCGCCGAATTGCCGTTCCAGACGCCGCGCCTCGTCGCCGAGCATCGGAACCTCCCGGATCCAGCACAGGGTGAGCTCCGGGTCGGCCTTGACGGTCGCCAGCCAGGCAGCGATGGCCTGCCGGACTTGCACCACTGCGGATGCGTGCGGGTCAACCGCGGCGCCGATTTGCTCCACGATGAAGGCGTTGGCCTGCTCCAGAACTGCGATGAGGCAGGCCTCTTTGGTCGGAAAGTACTCGTAGAAGGTGCGCCGGGATGTCCGTGCGTGCCGGACGATGTCAGCGATGGTCGTATCGGCGTATCCCCTGGCGCGGATCGAGGCGGCCATCCCGTCCAGCAGACGGTGCCCATAGTGCGTCGCTCCAGCAGGTCGCTGCGACGAGGATCTGATCACTCCCGCAGTTCCCGCATGGCGCGGGCGGTCACGATCCGCTGGTACAAGCCGGCGGGCAGGCGAGAGATGAAATCGATCAACCAAGCGTCCGGACCGACCAGCACCCGTCGCCGGTTCGCCCGGACGGCCGCCAGGATTTGCTGCGCCGCCTTCTCTGGCGTGGTGCGGGCCATGCGCTGGAAGTCACTGTGCGCCTTCGCAATATCCCGTCCGGCGGCACCGAGGCCGGATTCCATCCGGCCGTTGCGCACGATGTTGGTCTTGATGCCGCCGGGATGCACGGTCGTCGAGGACACCGGATGCCCGGCAACCGCCATCTCCATGCGCAGCGAGTCGGTGAAACCGCGGACACCAAACTTGGCCGCGTTGTAGGCCGAATGGGACGGGACGCTGATCAGCCCGAACACGCTGGACACGTTGACCACGTGCCCGTCGCCCGAGGCAATGAGGTATGGAAGGAACGCCTTGGTGCCGTACACGACGCCCCAGAAATTGATGTTGATCAGCCACTCGAAGTCCTCGTAGGACATCGACTCGATATTCGCGGCGAGGGACACCCCGGCATTGTTGATGATCACGTTCACGACGTCGAAGTCCGCGTGGACAGACTCCGCCCACGCCTCCACGGCTGCGCGATCGGCGACGTCCACCACCCGCGACGTCACCTTGACTCCGTGGCCCTCGCACTGCGTCACGGTGTCCGCCAGCCCGCTCGCGTCGCGGTCGCACAGCGCCAGGTGAGCGCCTTGCGTCGCGAGGTTGGTCGCGAGAGCGCGGCCGATTCCTGAGCCGGCGCCGGTGATGGCGACGACCTTTCCGGCAAAGTCCTTCATAAATTCTCCCGGGGCACCAGACGAGTAATGGTCCTGTTTCACGCTAGGGCGTTTCAGCGGCCTGACTCCAGCAGCAGGGATCGGCGCCAGAGCGCCATCGTGAACCGGCCCTTCAGCAGGCCGGCCTGTTCCAGCGTGCTCACGTAGTGAGCTGCGTGCCTGCGAAGGACATCGCGGTAATGCGGGTTACTCAATGCCTGCCGGCGTGCCTCCTTCGGTTTCAGTCCGGCCATCGCGTAGACCTTCGGGTGGATCGCGACACGGGGCTCTGCGTACGCGGCCAGTGCGATCGCGAACCGGTTGAAGGCCAAGGTCCGGCGTCCGGCCGTAGCGATGGAACGGAAGAGTTCCTCGCGCGCGTAGGCCATGTGCCGGGCTTCCTCCAGGATGTGGATCCGGTTCACCATCCGAACCACCGGCTGAACCCTGTCGTCACGCGCCACCTCGCGCTGCATCCGGTCGAGCAGGTCCTCGATCATCAACGTCGATGCCCAGATGGCCGGCCCGAACGGCACCATCGCCACGGCGATCCTGGCGAATGCCAGGGCAGCCTTCGGCAGACGTGGAAGCCGGTCCGCCTCATCCCCGAGTCCGGCCTTGATCGCGCGGCCGAACATGATCGAGTGTCGGCACTCGTCGGCAACCTCGGTGAGGGCGTAGTGCGAGTGCGCGCTCGTCGGACCGTGTGCCGAGGCAACGCGAAGCAGGCACTGCATAAGTCCGATCTCGGCGAAGACGCCTCGCGCGGCGATCCAGGCGATCTCGTACCGTCCCAGGTCGTAGCGCTGCCTGGACGTCATCCCGTCCCACAGCGGCGTCCCGTAGAGAGAGATCTGCTCCTCGGGGTGATAGACCTTCCCCTCGACTGGAGGGCCGTCCCAGTCGACGTCAACGTCGGGATCGTAGGACCGCTCGGCGGACGACTTGAGGAGCCGAAGGGCCACGGCCTCCCGCGACGCGTCGAGTTCCTCCTTGGTTGGAGGGGATGTTGCGGCTGTCACGTCGGCTCCCCTTGTCACAAATCCTGGTACCCAGTAGTACCACCTTGGTACGCTACGGTACCGTGCCAGACCTCAGCACTTCCAGCATGTTCGTGGATACGCGAAAACAGGCGGACGAGAACGGCTTCGATGGCGTCGTCACCGTCCAGGTCGCGGGCAAACGGGTACGCGTGCGCGCCATCCTGCGTGGTCACTTCGAGCCGATCGACGGGCGGTACCACTGGTGGGGACGGCTGGCTGCGAACGAGGAACTGCGGGATCTCGTGCCGAAGAACGCGGGAACGGTTCTGCTATCGACCCCCGAGGGCAACGCGTACACCAGCCTCAGCGATCCCGACTTCTGGGGACGCTATCGCGTGTCGGGGACCGGGAAACCGCCGTTCGCGGTCGGCGCTCCAGCTGCACTGGGCTAGCCCAACTGGGCTAGCCCGCCGCGCGGTCCCTCGGGTCATGCGCGCGCTCCAGCGGCCGCCTCCGTTCCTGCCGTTGCATCCGCCGCCTTTGACGGGCGACGGTGGATGACCGCCTGGCCGCCCTTGCCGGGAGCGTTGGCCACGCCACGGGAATGCCACCGCTCGTCACGATCGCTGGTCGGCTCCAGCACGAGGTCACGCAGCATGGTGCGGAGCGTGACGTTCATCTCCATGTTCGCGAACGCCGCACCGAGGCAGCGGCGGCTGCCGCCGCCGAAGGGGATCCACTGGTACAGGTCCGGCTTCGCGTCCACGAAACGATACGGGTCGAACCCGATCGGGTCCGGGAACAGCGCCTCGTTGTCGTGGATGAGGGTGATACTCACGATTACCGCGCCGCCCCTCGGGATCGTCCACCGTCCCAGCTCCAGGCTTTCCGCCTTCACCATCCGCCCGACGACTTCGATGACCGGCCGGGTGCGCTGGACCTCGGTGATCGTCGCTTCCCGCAGCGCACTGCCACCGGCGTCTGCCTCGGCTACGAGCTCGCGCAGCACCGCCGGGTGGCGGCGAAGCCGCTCGACCGCCCAGGAAAGGGTGGTCGCCGTCGTCTCGTGCCCCGCAGTGAGCAGGGTGAGAAGCTGGTCAGCGATCTCGCTGTGGCTCATCCGAGAGCCGTCCTCGTAGCGGCTCTGCAGCAGCAGCGCGAGGACGTCGTTGCGCTCGTCGAGCCCGCCGTCGCGCTCCGCCCTCGCGATCAGCTGCTCCACGATTGCGTCGTACTCATGGCGCATTGCCCAGAACCGCCCCCATGGGCTCCATCGCGCGCGTCCCAGCTGCGGTACCGGCACGACGGCCAGCCGGGAACCGATCGCGACGAGCCGCGGCAACAGGTCCCGCAGCTGGTTGAGCTCCTGGCCCTCGGCCCCGAAAACCGCGCGCAGGATGACATTGAGGGTGATCCGCATCATCGACGGCAGTGTCGCGAACGGGCGGCCTTCCGGCCACAACGCCAGCTCGCGGACCGTCTCCTGCTCGACAATCCGCTCGTACGCACCGAGCCGCCGGCCGTGGAACGGCGGGACGAGCAGCTTGCGCTGCCGGCGGTGCCGGTCGCCGGTGAGCGCGAACATCGAGCCGGGACCAAGTATCCGCCCGAGATTCGGTTCGAGATTGTCAGCGGCGTCCGGGCCGGCCTGGAACAGCTGCTTGACCTCATCCGGATCGCTGATCACCGCCGCCCGGCCGAAGATTGGCAGGTTGACCGTGAACGCGTCACCGTAGCGGTCCCGCAGCCGCGACATCCCATGCCGCCGGACGGTCAGCGCGTGGATGGCCTGCACGAATCGAGGGCTCGACGGACCCGGGGGAAGCTTGATGGTCGTCACTGTGGCATCACCTTCCAAGCCTGGTACGTAGCTGTACCAGAATTGATGGTACGATGGTGTACCACGGAAGAACAAGGGCTTCGCCAGCCCAGGCCATGAGGAATGCTGGGCGCTGGTTATATCGGAAAGCGCGCTCGATTCCGTCCCGGCGCCGCAGCATCTCTGTCCCGGCACCACAGCCTCGCGACGCTCGGCCGTCCATCTGTCCTAGCCTGCCGGCCATCCGGCCCGCTGTCCCTTTGACCGCCGCGGGCAGCCGTCGGCAATCCCGCGGTGCGCCATCCGAGCGGCCGGCGCTCGCGCCGCCACCCGGTTCCCGGCACCGGCATCGTGGGCGCCGCGGACGCACGGAACCGCCGCCGCAACACAAGGCCACCGCGAACGCTCCGCGCCCTGGCTGACCGCGCTCGGCGAAGCTGCCATTGACCTGCGGGTCCCCGGCGGCGAAACAAAGATTACAAAGATATGTTCCTATCCCTTGATCGGGATATCGCTCCACCGTATGTTTCTCGGTACTGAAACGTACCGCTGCGAGAAGGTGTTGCGCCGATGACGACTGCGACCGGTGACCGGCCGAGCAGCAGCCGGGTGCCACCGCTGCTCGGCCGCGTGGCGGGTCCGGTCACCAGGGTCCTCCTCGTCATCGGGCAGTTCTACACGATGGCCGCCACAGCCATCTTCATCCTGGCGAAGGATCTGGTACGCGGCAGATTCTGCGGCGGAGAGTTTCTCGATCGCGCGTCGTTTCTCGTCCGGGTCACGATCTTGCCGGTCATCCTGGTGGCCACGCCACTCGGCGTGGCGGTCGCGCTCGAGATCGGCGCCCTGGCGAACCAGATCGGGGCCACCTCGTTCGTTGGTGCCGCGGACGCCGTGGGCGTGCTGCGGGAGTCCTCTCCCATCGTCACCGCGCTGCTGCTCGCCGGTGTCGGCGGGTCGGCGGTCTGTGCCGAATTCGGCGCGCGCACCATCCGTGAAGAGATCGACGCCATGCAGGTCATGGGCATCGATCCGCTCCAGCGGCTCGTCGCGCCGCTGATAGCCGCCGGCGTGCTCGTGGCGGTGCTGCTCAACCTGATCGTCGTATTCGACTCGATCTGCAGCGCGTACCTATTCGACCTTGCGGTGCTACACGGGACCAAAGGGGGCTTCTTCGGCTCGTTCGCCGAGTTCGCCAAGATGTCTGACTTCGTGACTAGCGAAATCAAAGCTGCGGTGTTCGGAATTTTCGCCGCTCTCGTCGCCGCCTTCAAGGGGCTCAACGCCCGGCGCGGCCCGACGGGGGTGGGCGAGGCGGTTAACCAGTCGGTGGTCATCACCGGCGTTGTGCTGTTCATTCTCAACCTGATCATCACCGAGATCTTCTTCGCGATCGTCCCCCAGCGCTCGTTCTGACGAACAGCGCTCTGACGAAGGAGCGCCGATGTCCGTTGTGTCATCGGGACCCCGGCCGGGAACGCGGCCCGTCCTGCGCCCGGTTGTCATCCCGGTCGCGGTAGCGAGCCGGACCGCGACCGCTGAGCTCCAGTTCCTCGGCGGGCTGGTGGTATTCGCGATTGAGGCGCTGCGGGCCATTCCGATGACCCTGGTCCATCACCGGCCGGAGATCCGCCGCCAGATCGGCCAGATCACCCTGGGCACGGGGCTGCTCATCACCTTTACCGGCACCCTTGGCGTCGTGCTGGTCGAGTCCGCGTTCGTCGGCGTCGAGGTAGGCGTCGAGGGGTACCAGTCGCTGAACCAGGTCGGCATCGCGCCCCTGACCGGGTTCGTCTCCGCCTACGCCAACACCCGCGAGATCGCACCGCTGATCGCTGCCGTGGCGCTCGCATCGCAGATCGGCTGCAAATTCACCGCACAACTCGGTGCGCAGCGCATCAACGGGGAGATCGACGCGCTGGAAGTGATGGCGATCCCCTCGGTTGCCTATCTGGTCACCACGCGGATCATCGCGGCGTTCGTTTCCCTGCTGCCGCTATATCTTGTCGGGCTGTTCGCGTCCTACGTCGCGACCCAGCTCACCGTCACGGTGTTCTTCCATCAGTCGGTCGGCACGTACGCGCACTATTTCCACCTGTTCCTTGAGCCACGGGACGTCCTGTATTCGGTACTCAAGGTCGTCGTGTTCATGGTCTTCGTCACGATCGTCCATACCTTTTACGGCTACAACACCACCGGCGGCCCGGCGGGCGTCGGGCAGTCGACCGCGCACGCTATCCGCGCCACCACCGTGCTCATCGCGATTGCCGACGTGCTGATGACCATGCTCTTCTGGGGCCTCGGCGGCGTCCGTCTCAGCGGCGGGTGAGGGAGATGGAACTGCTCAAGCGTCCGGCCGTGCGAGCCATCCTCGGGGCTGCCCTGATTGCCGCCCTGATATCCACTGCGGTGCTCGTCTACGCGTCGTTCAGCGGTGCCTTCAGCTCCGATGTCGCTCTCACCGCGGCCGTTTCCCAAGCAGGAGACGCCCTGGAGACCAACGACATCGTCACCTACCGCGACACGATCATCGGCACCGTCACATCCACCGCGGCGGACGCGCAAGGCGGCGCGATCGTGGGGCTGAGGATCCACCGGGACGTCGCGGGCCAGATCCCCACCAGCGTGCGCGCCGTCGCGGTGCCGTCGTCGCTGTTCGGGATTACCCAGATCAGCCTGATCCCCGGCTCGAGTACCTCAGGCCCCGGGCTGGCCAGCGGTGACCGGATCCAGGCGGACACGAGTGGCAACGCCCAAGGCCTGCAGTCAGCGCTGGCCGACGCCTACACCTTGCTGACCCACGTACACCCCGCTCAGCTCGACGCGGCCCTGACGGGGCTGGCGACCGGGCTGCGCGGTCAGGGCGCCAGCATGGGGGCCACGATCACCAGGAGCGACGCGCTGCTGCGGAGCCTCGCCCCGTCGATGCCGCATTTCGCAAATGTGCTGGACAACTTCGCCACTGTCACCGGGGAACTGGCCAAGAACGCCCCGTCCCTGCTGACATCCATCGGGAATTCCATCACGGTCGGAAAGACCATTATCGCCAGCCGGCAGGCGCTGACCACGTTGTTCGCTGTCGCGCCGACAACGATCAACGAAGTGAACGGCCTGCTGAACCCGACCAACGTGCAGAACTTCGTCACCGTCGTCCGGGACGAGCGGCCGGTCCTCGCGGCACTCGCGGCCAACCCGCAGGCACTGTCCAAGACGATCTCCGGGTTCCGGTCCTTCGCCGACACCTTCGCCACCGTGGCGGGCTCCGGGCCGTACCTCCGGGGAAGGCTGGTGCTGGCGGGAGGAAACACCGCCGACACCGTCCCGGTGGCGGTCGGGGCGCGCGGCGAGTTCAACCAGGCCATCAGCGACCCGCCGCAGTACACGCCGGCCCAATGCCCGCGTTATCCCGGCGCTGACGGCCAGGACTGCGGCTCCTCCGGGCAGCAATCCGGCTCGCAATCATCGTCGGATACGTCCACCGGGACCGGCTACGGCGGCGGGGTCTCGTCCATCGGCTCTCCCCGCGAGATCGCGGCGATGCGCACCGCCGTCAGTGCGGTCACCGGCCTCCCCGCGAAGGACATCCCGGCGGCCACCGATTTGCTGTTCGGCCCGTTCCTGCGCGGCCAGGTCACGGTGATCCAGTGAAACACCGCCGCGCCCTCATCGGCGTTGTGATCTTCGCGGCAATCGCCCTGACCGCTGGGATGCTGGAGGTCAACACCCTCGCCGGCCCCGCCACCGGCGTGGCTGCCACCTACCACGCGATCTTCGGCGGCGCCGACGGCGTTTCCGGGCTACAGGTCGGTGACAGCGTGCGGGTCGCGGGCGTGCCTGTCGGCCGGGTCACGGACGAGCACCTGATCGACGCGGGACACGCGGAGGTCACCTTCACGGCAAACCACGACCAGACCGTCAGCGGGCAAACGTGGGCGGTGGTGCGTTACGCGAACCTCACGGGCGCGCGATTCCTAGCCCTCACCCGTTCCGGCACGGGCTCAGACCGCCCGATTCCCCCGGGAGCCACCATCCCGCAATCCCGGACGGCTCCGGCCCTGAGCCTCACCGACCTGTTCAACGGTTTCGAGCCGCTGTTCTCCGCTATCTCCCCGCAGGAGGTCAACGATCTCACCGGCGACATCCTGAACGTGCTGCAGGGCGAGGGCGAGACGCTGCAGGATCTGCTGGCCAAGGTCGCCCTGTTCACGGCCAACCTGAATCAGCGCGATGCCGTGTTCAGCAAGGTACTGGACACGATGAGCGCGCTGCTGGGCAACGTGGCCGCGCACGACAACCAGCTGGCCCGCGTGCTGACGACCCTGAACGGGCTCACCGGGCAGTTGCACGCCGACGGCCCGGGGATCGCCGACTCGCTGACCGGCACCGATGCGCTGATCGGCTCGGTCGGCGGGCTGCTCGGCCAGCTTGAGGACCATAACCTGCCGGGCGACATGAGCGACCTCAACTCGCTCACCGGGGTCGTCGCAGCCAACACGCCCACTGTCAGGCGGCTGATCAGCGGTTTCGTGACGTCCTTCTCCGACTTCGACCGGGTAAGCCAGCACGGCAACTGGCTCACCGGCTACGTCTGCAATTACACCCTCACGCCGGTCGGCAAGGGCCGGATCACCGGCTCCGACATTGTCAACGCGCTAGCCAGCGTGCTCCCTGGCAAGGGCATCAGCACGCAGAGCCTTGCCGGTCTCGCGGTTCCGGCGCCGGTGAACGTTCCGGGCGGCCCGGTCGGACCGCCCGGCCAGACGAAGGTGTGCTCATGAAGCCGCTCCGCGACAGAAGGCAGTCCCTCGTCGCCGTTGCCGGCACGGCAGTGATCGCCGCCGCCGTCCTGCTGTCGGTCAACCTCAAAAACCTCCCCTTCACCGGCCAGGCGGCCAGCTACCACGCCGACTTCGCCAACGCTGCCGGGCTGGCGCCCGGTGCCGACGTGCGGGTGGAAGGGCTCTCGGTTGGCAAGGTGCGAGCGGTCGCCGTGCAGGGAAACCACGTCCGCGTCGATTTCAGCGCGGGCTCAGGCGTCGCCCTCGGCGACCTGACCTCCGCGAGCGTTCAGGTGGCCACCGTGCTGGGCGGGGTCTACCTGCAGCTCGACTCAACGGGCGCAGGCCACCTCCCGGCCGGCGCCACCATCCCGCTCGCGCACACAACCGTGCCCTACACCCTGCTCGACGCCTTCGGTCAAGCGGGCAGGCTGATCCGGCAGACCAACCTGCCGCAGTTGCGGGCGTCCCTCAATTCCCTGGCCGGAGCCTTCGGCTCGATCCCGCGCGGGGATGTGAGCGCGTCGCTGAGCGGGCTCGCGTCGCTCGCGTCGACGGTCGCGGCGAAGCAGAACGAGCTCAGCCAGATCCTCACCGCCACCGAGCAAGTCAGCGACACGCTGAACAGCAACTCCGCGGCGCTGGTGAGCCTTCTCAGCAACGGTGACTATTTCCTCCAGCTGCTGGAGCAGCGGCACCAGATCATCGCGCAGCTGCTGTCGGACACCTCGTCACTCGGCGCGCAGCTGTCGCGGCTGATCACCAGAAATTCCGCGCAGTTCGGCCCGATGCTCGCCCATCTCAACACCATCGGCTCGGTACTGAGCAGCGAGCAGGCCCAGCTGCAGAAAGGCATTAACCTGCTGGGCCAGTTCTCGACCAACATCGCCAACGTCACCGGCGCGGGCCCGTGGATTGACCTGTTCAGCCCGACCCTCATCACTCCCGACAACGTGATCCGCGCGTGCGGGGTGCACCCGAATACCACGACAGGGCCGTGCGGATGATCGGCCCGGCCCTGAGGCGGCATGCCGGTCAGGTGATGGCCCCTATTGTCCGGCCACTGGCCGACCGCGCCACCATTCTCCGGCCGCTGGCCAGCCGCGCCGCCCAGCACCGGCGGGCGATGATCGCTGGCGCGGTCATCGTGACGCTCGCTGCCGCTGGCCTTGGCGGGTACGCCGCCTTCGGCACCGGCCCCGGCAGCTACACGATCACGGCGCAGTTCACCCAGGCCCCAGGCCTTTACACCGCCAATTCCGTCAACGTCCTCGGTGTTCCCACCGGCAAGATCACCTCGGTCTCACCGGCGTCCGGCCAGGTGAACGTGGCGATCACGCTGCCGAGCACGGTGAAGATCCCGGCGGGCGCGCGAGCGGTGCTGATGGCGCCGAACCCCGTCAGCGACCGTTCGGTCGAGCTGACGCCGCCCTATACCGGCGGGCCGGCGCTGTCGCCAGGGGATGTGATCCCGCTGTCCCATACGGCCGTCCCGCTGGAAGTCGATCAGGTAATGCGAAGCGTGGACAGCCTGGCCAACACGCTCGGCCCCAGCGGGGCCAACTCGAACGGGTCCCTGTCCGCGGCGCTGCATTCGCTGGGGCAGCTGGCAAACGGCAACGGCGGGAACATGCATGCCGCCGTGGAGTCGATCGCCGCGGCGATGCCCGCGCTGACCGCGCATCCCGACGAACTCAAGAACTTCATCACCAGCCTCGACCGGATAACCCAGACGCTCGCGGAGCACAACACGACGATCAACCAGCTCTACGGCGACCTCAGCGGGGCGACCGGTGAGCTGGCAAGCGACCGGCAGACGCTGGCCAGCGCGATCACCAACCTGCAGACCGGACTCGCGCAGGTGACCAGTTTCATCCGCGCCAACCAGTCCAATCTCGGCGGCAGCATCCACAACCTCGCCGCGACCCTCGGCGCCATCGACAAGCAGCAGCAGGCACTCGAGAACACATTCGGCACCGCCCCGCTCGGTTTCCAGAACTTCAACAACGCCGTCGACAGGCACGCGCTGTGCCCGGATGGCACGCACCGATGTGTTGCCGCCTTCGGGCGGATCGATCTCCCGGCCAACCCCGACCAGCTCGTGCGGGCCTATTGCGGCAGGAGCGAACTGCAGAGCCTGCTCCCGCTACTCGCGGCCGGCGTGGACCCGCACGCGGCTTCGGCCGTGGACAGCGTGTGCATCGCGGGCTACGGGACCGCCCAAGGGCACCCAGGCCCGCCTGGATCGCCACCGCCGCCCGATCTGGGATTGTCCACCTACCTGGGGCAGAGATGAGAATCCGGAACCTCTGGCGAGCCACCGCCGCCGGATCGCTGATCACCGTGCTCAGCGGGTGCGGTGCCAGCCTCGCGCAACTGCCCGGCCCGTCCCCGGTATCTGGTCCCACCTACCATCTCACCCTGAACTTGGCGGACGCGCTCAATCTCACCGTCGGCGCGAAGGTGAAGCGCGCCGGGATCGTGATCGGCCAGGTCAGCTCGATCGGCACCAGCAACTACCAGGCTCACGTGGGCGTCGACATCCGGCGATCCGCCCCGCTCCCAGCTGGCACGACGTTTCAGGTCAGGTTCAGCACCCCGCTCGGCGACGACTTCATCGCCGCCAACCCGCCGGCACAGCCGGGCGCAGCAGCGGCACTCGCGTCCGGCGCGGTCGTCTCGCAGGCGAACACCGGCGACGCACCCACCATCGAGGACACGTTCGCCTCGCTGTCCCTGCTCCTCAACGGCGGAGGCATCAACCAGCTCCACACGATCGTGAGGGAGATGGACACCGCCCTGACCGGCCAGAGCCCGCAGCTCCGGGACCTGTTGACCCAGCTTGACGATTCGGTGACCGTGCTGGACAGCCACCGGGACGACATCGACCGCACGCTGTCCGCGCTGCGGTCGATGGGCGCCACACTGTCCGCGGGCACTCCGGTCATCGACCAGGCGCTGCAAATCTTCCCCGGATTGTTCCAGCAGTTGTCCGCCGAGGTCGGCCCGCTCAACGACCTGCTCGCCCGGGTTTCCGCACTCGGCCAGACCGTCACCGGTCTGGTCTCCCAGAGCCAGTCGGCGATGGTGGCCGATTTCGACGAGCTCCGGCCGACCCTCGACCAGCTCACCGCCACCGAATCGGACCTCATCCCCACGTTCCAGGCGCTCACGCGGTTCGGCACCCTGGTGAACCGGGCAACCCCGGGCGACTACGTGAACGTCTCGGCGACCGTTTACCTGATGAACAGCGCTAACCCGGACACTCCCGGTCACTCGGGCCAAAAGAATTCGGGCGCCTCGAACGGCCGGCGTTCCGGCACCGGCGGCCGCCGGCTTCCCCCCGTCCCCGGCCCGGGATCTGGCATCCCCGGCCCCGGTTCTGGCGGCGCCCCGGCTCCTCACCTCCCGGCACCCGGGCTGGGCGGTGCGCTCGGGGCGCTGCAGGGGGGCGATCTGCCATGAACAGGGTGCGCGCACAGTTGCTCATCTTCGGTGTCATCGCCGTGCTGATCATCGCGTATGCCTCGTTTGACCTGCTCGGCGTCAAGGTTGTCGGCGGGCCGTTCCCGGTCACTGTCCAGCTCAATACCGGCGGCGGGATCTTCACCGGAGCCGAGGTCGCATTCCGGGGCGTCCAGGTCGGGACTGTCAAGGACGCGCGGCTCGGCCGCGACGGCGTCACGCTCACGATGTCGATCGACCGCGGCACCCGGATACCGGCCGATGTGCGGGCCAGCGTCGCAGACCTCTCGGTGGTCGGCGAACAGTACGTCGACCTGGTGCCCAGCGGCCACGCCGACGGCGGCGATCTGCACGCCGGCAGCGTGATCCCAGCCGACCAGACCAGCACCCCACTGCAGAACGCGACGGTCCTCTACGACCTCGAGCGCTTCCTGAACAGCATCCACCCCGGGGACCTCGGGGTTCTGAGCACACAGGGCGCAGCAGCCTTCGGCGGTGCCGGACCCGCACTCCACCAGCTGCTCAGCGACATGTCGGACGTCATCCAGCAGATGTACAGTGCCCGCGGCAACATCAGCCAGCTACTGGGCAACAGCGACCTGCTGCTGCAGGGCGCCGCCGCGCACGCTGGCGACTTCGACAACTTTGCCACGTCCCTGCGGCAACTGACGACGACGCTCGCAACGTACGCACCGCAGATGAAGAGATTGATACAGCAGTCCGCGCCAGCGGCGGAACTGACGACGAAGTTCATCCAGCAGAACGGCACGGCCATGGGCGTGCTGCTCGGCAATCTGGCGACGTTCGCCGACATCCAGGTCGCGCGGGTACCTGGGCTGAAGGCGCTGCTGATCGCCGTACCGGAATTCGGCGAGCTCGCTCCCAAGCTGGCAACGAACGGGGCCCTGAACTCCGAGCTGCTGATTAATCAGTCCTCCCCCGTCTGCACCACCGGGGTGCCCTTCACCAGCCCGCTCTCCGGCATCCGCACGCCGGTCGCGCACGTCAACTGCCCGGGCAACCTGCTCGCACGCGGCGCGGAACAGGCGCCCTCCCCTGCCAGCGGCACGGCCGCTTACGCACCCGCTGCGGGCCCGGCGCAGCCCACCGCGGGCAACTCGGCTCAGGTCACCGCGTATTCCGCCGGGAACTCACAGGTCACGAGCTCGAACGGCACGACCGCACAGCTGGGAACCAACGGCGGAGAACAGGAATTCCTCGGGTCCAACTCCTGGCAGGAGCTGCTGCTTGCGGCGTCCTGAACCTAACGCCTACGACGAAGGAGGCCCCCATGCCCAGCAATGTCGCAGATGGTCAGGCGGCCCGCGAACACGATCCGCGCGACGGCGAGGCAGGCCGATCCGCCGGCGTTGACGCGAGCGACGAGACCATCGGCGCCAACGGTGCCAACGGTGCCAACGGCGCCGACGACGCGGCACCGCCGACCCGGCCGGAGGACGGCGGCGAGAGCGAAACCGCTCGACCGGCGATCGACGCTGAGACCGGCTCGAATGGAAAAACGGACAAGAAGGCCAGGCGCACCCGCGCGGAACGGCTGGAGGCCAAAGCCAGCCGGCTTCGCGAAGCGGAGCGGGCGCGACAGGAAGCGGACATGGCACGCAGCCCGGCGACAGATCAGAACTGGGTGGCGAAGCGGGCGCGCTGGCTGCTCAGCGTGGCCGCGGCACTGGTGGTCGTCCTCGTCGCCGCGACGGTCGTTCTCGCGCTCCGCGTGGTCAACGGCAACCAGACCGACGCCGCGCGTGCCAGCGCGCTAAGCGCGGCACGGCAGGATGCGGTGGCGTTCGGCACGTACCACTACCAGACGCTCAACAAGGACTTCGCCGCCGTTACCTCGCACCTGACGCGCAATTTCGCGAAGAGCTACTCGACCGTCAGCAGCCAGCTTCGGGCTCTGATCCAGCAGTACCACGGCTCAAGTTCAGCGACGATCCGCGGCGCGGCAGTGCAGTCGGTCAATGGCAAACAGGCGGTTGTGCTCGTGTTCCTCGACCAGAGCGTGACGACGAACGCGTCGTCGACGCCCCGCATCGACCGCAACCGGCTGCAGATGACCCTGCAGCGCCAAGGCGACGGTAGCTGGCTGGTCTCGAATCTGACCCTGGTTTAGGGCACCGATCGGCGCGCCATTACCTTCTGCCTATGCCTCATACGAAGCTCCTGGCTCAAGGCAACCCTGTCGTGGTCGGCCCGGATCAGCAACAGCTTGCGCAGCTCGATCTGTCCCCGTACCAGGCCATCCGGCTGTCGGTCGGCAACTGGGAGCTGAGCCCGTCGCCCGTCGTTATCGCCCTGTCGCACGTCGACCAGCCCGACACGCCCGACGCCAACCTCGTAACGGGCATGGACTCGTTCCGGCTGGCACCCGGGGAAGAGGTCAGCAAGGTGTACGAACTACCGGGTGCGGTTGTGGCATTGATGGCCACTCCGGACCAATCACAGGCCAGCGGGCTCAACGTCTTTTTCACCGTGTACGGCCGGGCCGACTGAGGCACCGCCGGCGAACCGGCACCCGGGAACGACATCCCCCCTCAGCACCGTCATCCGTCGCCATCGAGCGACCCCGGGCATAGCCTCTGAGCGTGCTGTTCAGTCAGGAACTGCGCGACGACGTACTGGCCGGAGAGATCACCGTGTCATTCCGGCTGTGGAAGCGGCCGAAGGTCAAGGCCGGCGGCCGCTACCCGGTGGGCCCGGGCCTGGACCTGATCGAGGTGGACTCCATCGAGCTGATGCCGTTCGCCGACATCACCGCCGCCGACATCCGGCGAGCCGGCGAGCCGGACCGGGAGACGCTGCGGCGCCGTGCCGCGCACGCCGGCCCGATCGACGACGGCACACTGCTGTACCGGGTGGAGTTCCACCCCGTCTAGCCGATCGCGTTCACCACCGTCCTCGTTGCCAGCACGTTCATGCACGCGAACGGGTCGTTGGGGTTCTGCTTGTCCGCCCACGCCTTGCAATTATTCAGGAAGTCGGTCAAATCGAGTTCCCGGATCGGGACGGGGTACTGCTGAAACGCCTGCAGCAGACCGCGCATGAACACGCCAATGCCGCACTGGTAGTCAGCCGAGTCGTAATGGTTGTCAAAAAAGCCGCCGGTGGGGTAATACGGCTTCGGCACCTTGGCCGTGCTGTCGTACACCCGCGCGATGTAGCCGAGTACCAGTTGCTTGATGAGTTCCGTGCGAGGCCCGGGGTCGGCGTCGAGGTTGAGCGTGTTGTAGGTCGCGAGCGCGTTGAGCACCATCCCGATATCCCCGCCCCAGGTGTTCTGCGCCTCAAAAAGATACACGTCGTCGTAGACGTCGTTGCGACGTGCGTACTTGCTCACTCGCTCACACACCACCTGCCCGCCTCCATCGACAGGCTGCAGCAGTGGCGGGACTTTGTCGGGAAGCTTATTTTTGTCATCCTTCCCGAACCATGCCCACAGGAACCCGAACACATCCTTGAGCGGCATCGCCGCATCGGGGGCGGTGGGATCGTTCCTGCGCGCCTGCACAAGCCGTGCGGTCATCAGGAAATAGAGCGCGTTCATCACGGTCAGCTGGTACGGGCCGGCCCAGAATGCCTTGTCTCCGACCGGCCACGAAGGATTGGCGTCCGTACCTTCACCCGGACCTATCCATTCCGGGAAATGTGGGTCGCCAGCGACCTTCGGGCGCTTAATAGAGAAAATGTCGTACTGCCAGGTGCCGTGCAGGCCGCTGCCCCGTCCGCCGTCGATAAGCGGTGCATACCACCCCTCGAGAGGATGCGGCGGGTAGCGCCACCCGTTCAGGTTCTCCCGGTTCTCGTAGGCCTTCGGGGCGCCGAGGTGGATGCGGTCGCCCAAGCCCTGTTCGACTGCGATCCAGCACTCCTTCGCGACGTCCTGAAGTGCACCTTTATAGCTCCCGAATATCCGGTCATACCGGGGGTCATACGCCTTCGCTGAAGCGATCGACCACCAAGCATAATCGTCGTACCACCACGTTATCAGGTCGCGCTGATTGTGCTTCGCTCGAAGATCGTTGTATTTATTCAGGACCGTTTCGACGGTGGCCTCGGGCTGTGGAACGTCGCCAGATGCCAGGAGATAATCAGTGATCGTGTCGAAGCAGCAACCCAGTCGCCAGAAATTGTCGTATTTGGCATCGACAAACCAGCTCATAAGCTTGGTGAACGACGGGTCTGGGTCATTTCTGGACACTATGCACCTCCTCGCGACGCAGCGGAAAATCTCAGTCTGCCGACCATTGCAGCGGCCGGCTATGGCCGATGGGTGATGCCGTTCTCACGGGCAAATCCGGTCAAAATTGGCCGGAAGGATTTCCCGGGGGCCTGGGAAAGCTGGAAGGGCGGGGCCCCGCCAAACCCCGGGCGCCGAGCTGTCAAGCTCAGGCTGCCGATGGCCGCCCGTTTGGCCGGGTGGCCGGTGATGTGCCATCGTGAGTGGTGCGCAAGTACGTGATCATGGGCGTCCAGGGCAGCGGCAAGGGAACGCAGGCCACGATGCTGGCGCGGGACTTCGACCTCACGCAGATCGGCGTCGGCGACATCCTCCGCTGGAACGTCCAGGCCCACACCAAGCTCGGTGCGTCGATTCGCCGGACGATGGTCGCCGGGGAACTCGTCAGCGACGAACTGGTGGCGAACGTGGTCCGGGACCGGCTGGACCAGCACGACTGGAACTACGGTTTCATCATCGACGGCTTCCCGCGGAACCGCCCGCAGGCGGAGTTCTTCCTGGAGAGCTACGACATCGACGGCGTGATCCATCTCGACCTGCCCGATTCGGAGGTCCGCAAGCGGGTCCTCGCGCGCCGCCTGTGCTCACAGTGCGGGATGGATTACAACCTCATCGCCCACCGGCCGCAATCCGAGGGCAGGTGCGACGTCTGCGGCGGCGAGCTGATCACCCGGGAGGACGACACCGTGGAGGCCCTGGCGGCCCGGGTGCGTGACTACCACGAGAAGACTGACCCGGTGCTCGACCTTTTCCGCCGCAAGGAGGTCGTCGTCACCGTGGACGCCCGGCCGGACAAGACAACGGTGCAGCAGGCCATCAGGAAGCAGCTCGGGCTCCCCGAGTACCAGGAGCACTAGCCGCCGGGTACCGGCCGGCCCGCCGCCTGCCGGCCGCCAGCAGGCGGGACTGCAGCGTGGCGGTCGGAATTGACCGGCGCGCAGCGGGTAGCGTCGCAGTCATGCGACTCGGTGTGCTGGATGTCGGCTCCAACACGGTCCACCTCCTCGTCGTCGACGGGTATCAGGGTGCGCGGCCGCTGCCGGCCTTCTCGCACAAAGCCGAGCTGCGGCTCGCCGATCACCTGCAGGACGGCAACAAGCTGACCGATCAGGGGGCAGAACGGCTGAAGGCGTTCGTGGCCGACGCGGTGTCGGTCGCGGAGGACAAGGGCGTCGAAGAGCTGCTGGCCTTCGCCACCTCCGCGGTGCGCGACGCCGCGAACGGCGACGAGGTCCTGGCGCAGATCCGCGCCGAGACGAATGTCGACCTCCAGGTGCTTCCCGGCGAGGAGGAATCGCGGCTGACCTTCCTGGCGGTGCGCCGCTGGTTCGGCTGGTCCTCGGGCCGCCTGCTGGTGGTGGACATCGGCGGCGGGTCGCTGGAGATCGCCGCCGGGATGGATGAGGAGCCCGACGTGGCCGTGTCGCTGCCGCTCGGCGCCGTCCGGCTGACCCGCGACTGGTTCAGCGCCGACCCGCCCCCGCCCGACGAGGTGCGCGAGCTGCGCAAGCACGTGCGCACCGAGATCGCCCGCACGGTGGGCAGCGTCGTGCGTTTCGGTCAGGGCGACCGGCCGGTGGCGACCTCGAAGACATTCCGCCAGCTGGCACGGATCGCTGGCGCCGCGCCGTCGAGCGAAGGCCAGTACGCGAAGCGGGCGCTGAAGCACACGGACCTCACTGAGCTGGCCGAACGGCTGCCGCAGCTCACCGCCGAGGAGCGGATGCGCCTTCCCGGGGTTTCGGCGAGCCGGGCACCCCAGCTACCCGCCGGGGCGATCGTCGCGGATGCCGCGATGGACCTGTTCGGGTTGTCCGAGCTGGAAATCTGCCCCTGGGCGCTGCGCGAGGGCCTCATCCTGCGGCGGCTCGACGCGCTCCCCCCGGACATGACGCACGTCGCGTGACGCGGCCGCCCGCCGGATCAGGCCAGGCGCACCGCCACCGGCGTCATACGCACACGGTGACGAGGTCAAGGTCGAGGCAGCTGGAATGACCGGCCGGCGGGCTCGGGGCCGGTGAGGGGCCTGCCCCCGATCGCGGCGCAGGCGAACTGGAGGTTACCGGGGAACCGGGCGCGGCCGCCGCCTGCGTGCTGCCTCCACCGGCACCGGCCGCGATGTTCTGGCCGCTTCCGGCCTGCGCACCTGCGCCCGCGGGCGCGCTGGTCCCGCCCGGGCGGACCTGACCGGACGGGCCGACGGCGGCCTGTCCGGAGCCGCTCCGCGCCGCCTGCGTCGGATCGCTGACCGACGGCACCTGCACAGCCGCCTGCGGACGGCCACCCGCGGGGCCGGGATGACCGAGCCGGACCGAGACCGGGCCGGCGATCACGAGGTAGGCGATCGCGGCAACGATCACGGCGGACGGGAGACCGAAGCCGAACGGATGCAGGCGCACGGCCGCGCCCGCGCCGGCCAGCGCTCCGCGTCCGCGGACGGGAGGCGCGTGACGGCGGCCTGCAGGACGAATCCGCGAACCAAGAATTTTGATCAAGATGGCCCCTCGCAAGACGACATCGCTTCGATCTCCGCCCCGGTCACTAGCCCGTTCCCCGGCCGGGAGCGTATCACCTCAGATAGGCCTGGCTGATGACAAACCAGCAGGTAACCGCCCATTCACCTCGCTCTCTCCAGCCGGCTGCCGCCCGCCCCGGTTACGATGCGTGTCGCCGACTGTACGGCGCGCCGCGGCTGTGTTACCCCTGACTCATGGCTGTCTCATCCGCGGCGGACGGCGGCGCCGGCAACGGCTCCGCCGAGCCGGTCCCGATCGACGACGAGGCCGCGCACGCCCTCGAGCAGGCGAAGACGGCCGGCGTATCGCTGATCCGGTTTCTCTATGCCGATCACGACGGGATAATCCGGGGCAAGGCATCCTCGCTGGCGGCGCTCGGCGACCGGCTGCGCAGCGGCATCGGCCACACCGTCGCGATGATGGCGATGCCGATGCTGGACAACCTGCAGCCGGTCGAGGGGATGGGGCCGGTCGGCGAGGTGCGGATCTTGCCGGACCCCACCACCTTCACCCCGCTCCCCTACGCCCCCGGCGCCGCGGTGATGACCGCCGACCTGGTACAGCCGGATGGCCAGCCATGGGACGCCTGCCCGCGCACGTTCCTCAAGCAGGCGATCGCCGGACTCGAGGCCGAGGGGTACACGCTGTCCGCCGCGTTCGAGCCCGAGTTCACCCTGGGCCGGCGCGAACCGGATCCGCGCGGCGACCCGTCCGTGCCGGAGCGGCTGGTGCCCGCCGACGACAGCCTCTGCTACTCCGCCACCGGTTTCCACCTCGCCCACGATTTCGCGGTGGAGGTGGTGGCCGCCCTGGAGGCTCAGGGAATGCCGGTGGAGCACTACTATCCCGAACTCGGCCACGGCCAGCAGGAGATCTCGGTGCGCCACACGGCGCCGCTGCGCGCCGCCGACAATCATCTGCTGTACCGCGAGACCGTGCGCGGCGTGGCGTTCCGCCGCGGGATGTGGGCGAGCCTCGCGCCGAAACCGATCGCGGACCAGGCGGGGAACGGCGCGCACCTGCACGCCTCGCTGTGGGATGGCACCGGCACCCGCAATCTGTTCTATGATCCCGGCGACCGATACCAGCTGTCCCAGGCCGGCTATCACTTCATCGGCGGCCTGCTCGCGCACCTGCCCGCCCTGACGGCGCTGACCTGCGGCAGCGTCAATAGCTACCGGCGGCTCGCACCGCAGATGTGGAGCAGCGCCTACACGGTGTACGGCATGGACAACCGGGAGGCCGCGGTCAGGATCTGCTCGCCAATGCGCGGCGACGCGGAGGCCTCGGTGAACCTGGAGCTCAAGCCGTCCGACTCCAGCGCGAATCCCTACCTGTCCCTGGGCGCCTACATCCACGCCGGCCTGGACGGGATACGGAGCAAGATCGACCCGGGCGAAGCGGTGAACACCGACCCGGCGACGCTGACCGACGCCGAACGCGACCGGCTCGGTGCGCGAAGGCTGCCCACCTCGCTCGCCACGGCGCTGGACGCGCTGGAGGCCGACGAACTGCTGATGGAAGCCCTCGGGCCAATGCGCCGGCGAGCGTACCTCGCCGTCAAGCGGGCCGGCGTCGACGCCTTCGCCGATCGCGACACCGCATTCGAGTGCTTCCACTTCTTCACCAAGATCTGACCGGCGCACGGTCCGCCCGCCGCGACGCGCCGTTCCGGGCGGACCGTTGACATGCGGCCGTCGTAGCCGGAAACTCTAGGTCAAATCATTCCGCTGAAGTGATTAGCGAGCGGATCGTTGCCGGCGGGGATGCGGCAGGAAGGGAACGCCCCATGACGTTGCAGCCCGAGGAAGCCAACCAGGCTGTATCGCAGGACGCAGCCGGTCACCAGCGGCAGGTCCGCCTGGCGGCGATCTCAAGCGTGGTCGGAACCTCCATCGAGTGGTATGACTTCTTCCTCTACGGCACCGCCGCGGCCGTGGTGTTCCCGGCCGTGTTCTTCCCCAAGTCGACCGCGTATGGGGGCACGCTCGATGCGTTCGCCACCTATGCGGTCGGGTTCGCGGCCCGGCCGGTCGGTGCGGCGATCTTCGGCCACTGGGGAGACCGCCTCGGCCGGAAGAGAATGCTCGTCGTCACGCTGCTGATGATGGGGATAGCCAGCGCCCTGGTCGGCGTGCTTCCGGGCGCCGCGTCCATTGGCATCGGCGCACCGATCCTGCTGGTCGTGCTGCGGGTGCTGCAGGGCGTCGCGGTCGGCGGCGAGTGGAGTGGCTCGGTGCTGCTGTCGATGGAATGGGGGAACCAGCGCCGTCGCGGCCTGATGGGGTCGTGGCCACAGATCGGGGTCCCGATCGGGCTCCTCATCGGCACCGGGGCGATGACGGTGATCGCGCTGTCCGCCGAGGCCGCGTTCAAGGCGTGGGCCTGGCGCATCCCGTTCCTCGCCAGCCTGGTACTCGTCGGCATCGGCCTGTTCATCCGGCTGAAGGTGCTGGAGACCCCGATGTTCGCCCGGGCGATCCAGCAGAACAAGGTCACCAGGGTGCCGCTGGTCGAGGTCATCAAGAGGCACCCGAAGGAGATCGTGCTCAGCGCGCTGCTGCGGATGTCCGAGCAGGCACCGTTCTACGTCTACACGACGTTCGCGCTCGCCTACCTCGTCAAGGACCAGAAGAAGACCCAGGGACTCGCGCTTCTGGCGATCACGATAGCCGCCGTCTTCGAGCTGATCCTGATACCCACGTTCGGTCATTACAGCGACCTGCTGGGACGAAAGCGTGTCTACGCCGCCGGGGCGGTGCTGATGGCGATCATGGCTTTCCCCGCGTTCCTGCTGCTCAACAGCGGGCTCGCGGCCCTGATCGTGATCGGAATCGTGGTGCTGGCGATCCCGCACGCGATTCAGTACGGCCCGCAGGCGTCCTACATCGCGGAGAACTTCCCGACCAATCTCGCCTACGGCGGGAGCGGCCTCGGCTACCAGCTGGCTTCGCTGGTCGCGGGAGGGCCCGCCCCGCTGATCGCCACCTGGGCACTGCACAACTACGGCTGGCCGGCGATCCCCACCTACATCATCGCCTGCGTGATCATCACGCTCATCGCCGCCGTCTTCCTGCCCGACCGGACCAGGACGGGTGTCGCCGGATCCACCGACGCCGCCACCATGCGCGCCGGAGAGGTGGCCGGCGCCTGACCACGGCGCCGGAACCCGGGGTCTGACGGGCGCCGGTATGCCAGGTCGATGCGGCCTGGCATACCGGCGCGATACCAGACGGATGACGGGTGAACGCGTGGGATGCTCGGCGTGAGATGGAATCCGCGACACCGCTCGTGCCGGCGGCCGAGACGACCAAGGCCGTCGAGGGGCTGCGGCTGGCCTTGGCCGCCAGCGGCGTCACCGGCACCTACGTGCACGACGAGGCCGGCGTCGCGATGCTCGGCTGCCCCCGCCCGCCTGGCTGGAACGGCGCTGCCGCCGGTGACCTGGTGATCTGGTGCGATGGGAAATGGTTCTGGTGGCAGACCGGGCGGGTACGGCGCGGCCGGCGCATCCTGACGCTGCACACCGCCGCCGACCCGGCGGGAGCGGCCCGCCGGGTCGGCGAACTGCGAGCCCTGGCGGGCGGTGACGGACGGAACGGAACGCCCGCCGCCGGTCCGGCCGCGCCCCCCGGCGCGGCGGGTGACGGCCCAAAGGGCACCGCCCCGCCGCCGGGCGGCCCGGCCGCGTCCCCCGGCGCCGTCAGAATCGCGGGTGACGGCCCGAACGGCACCGCCGCCGTCGGACCTACCGCGCCGCCCGGCGGCGTCAGAACGGGCGCCGCCGAAACCGCTCCGGGACCGCGTGGCGCGCCGATCACCGGGAACCGCAACCCCCGGGCTGGCCGCGGGGCTGCGGGGGATGAACCAGGCATGACTACTCCCGCCGGGCCGCCCGCATCCCGGGCAGCGGCAGAACTCGCCGCGCTCGCGCTGATCGACCACCATGTGCACCTGCCCGTCACCGGCGACCTCTCCGCCGACATTTCCGCCGGCGGCGCCGACGGCTCCACTGGGGGCACCGCTGGGGGCACCGCTGGGGGCACCGCTGGCGGCACCGCGGCCTTCGAGGCGTACCTCACCGAGTCGGACCGGCCGCCCGCGGCGGGACTGACATCGTTCGACTCCCAGCTCGGCACCGCCGTCCGGCGCTGGTGCGCTCCCGTGCTCGGCCTGGATCCCTTCCCGACCCCGGCCCGCTACCTGGCCCGCCGTGCCGAACTCGGCGCCGCCGAGGCGACTCGGCGGTTCCTGCGGGCGACCGGAGCGGCCGCCTTCCTGGTCGACACCGGTTACGGCGGGACGGGCGATCCCGCTCTGCTTCCCACGGAGCTCAGCGAGATGCGCGAACTCTCCGGTGCGGACGTCCACGAGGTGGTGCGGTTGGAGACGGTCGCGGAACGGGTGGCGCGGGCCGGCACCACCGCGGCCGGCTTCGCCGACCGGTTCGGGGCCGCGCTGCAGGACGAGGCCCGCCACGCCGTGGCCGTTAAGTCTGTCATCGCGTACCGATGCGGGCTGGATTTCGATCCGGCGCCGCCGTCACACGGCGAGGTGGTCGCCGCGGCCGGGGCTTGGCTACGAGAGGTGGAGCGCGGCGGGCGGGCGCGGGTGAACGATCCGGTGCTGCTGCGGCACCTGCTGTGGGCCGGGGTGGAGCGGGGGCTTCCGCTGCAGGTACACACCGGGTTCGGCGACCCCGACCTGGAGCTGTACCGGTGCGACCCGGCGCTGATGACCGGGTTCCTGGCCCGGGTGGAGCCGAGCGGCGTTCCGGTGATGCTGCTGCACTGTTACCCCTACCACCGCAGCGCCGGATACCTGGCGCAGGTGTTCCCGCACGTGTTCTGCGACGTCGGCCTGGCCGTCAACCATGCCGGGACGCGGTCCGCGGCGGTGGTCGCCGAAAGCCTCGAGCTCGCGCCGTTCGGCAAGGTGCTCTACTCATCCGACGCATCCGGACCCGCCGAGCTGCACTACCTCGGCGCGCTGCTGTGGCGGCGGGCCATCGGGCGGGTGCTCGGCGAATGGGTGGCCGACGGCGACTGGGACGATGCCGACGCCGCCCGGGTCGCGTCGATGATCGGCCACGGTAACGCGCGCCGGGTATACCGGCTCGACTGACCCCGCTGGACCGACCGGACTGAACCGACCGGACTGGGTAGACCGGGCTGGACCGGCCCGTCTGGACCGGCCGGGCGGGTCAGGTTCGCTGCAGCCGGCCGAGCGCCTCACGCAGCCGCCCGCCGGAGGCGCGGAGAGCGCCGTCTGCCTCCGCGGGTTCGGCGCCGGTCAGCAGTATCGCGATGGCCGTCTTCACGTCCCCGTCCGCGGCTTGCAGCGCCTTGGCCGCCTCCTCGTCCGATGACCCGGTCGCGGCCGCCACGATCCGCGGGGCGCGGCCGCGCAGCTTGGTGCTGGTCGCCTGCACATCGACCATCAGGTTCCCGTAGGTCTTCCCCAGCCGGATCATGGTGATCGTCGAGATCATGTTCAGCACGAGCTTCTGCGCCGTGCCGGCCTTCAGCCGGGTCGAGCCCGTGATGAACTCCGGCCCGGTGATCACCTCGATCGTCACATCGGCGAAGCGCCCGATGGCCGGCTCCGGGTTGGCCACCAGCGCCACGGTGAACGCCCCGGCCTCGCGGGCCCGGCCGAGCGCACCGGCCACATACGGGGTGCGCCCGCTGGCGGCAATGCCGACCACCGCGTCCCGGTCGGTCACCTTCCGGGCGTCCAGGTCGCGGGCACCGGCCGCCTGGTCGTCCTCCACGTCGCCCGCCGCGGAGGACAGGGCGTCCGCCCCGCCGGCGACCACGGCCTGCACCTGATCCGGGGGCGTGCCGAACGTCGGCGGGATCTCGCTCGCGTCCAGTGCGCCGACCCGGCCAGCGGTCCCGGCACCCACGTAGATCAGCCGACCACCGCGGCTCAACTGCTCGGCGATGCCGTCGATCGCGTCCGTGATCCGGGGCAGACATGCGGCGACGGCGCTCTGGACGCGGGCGTCCTCCGCATTCATCAACGCCGCGATCTCCGCCGTCGGCAGCTCGTCCAGTCCGAGGAAGCCGGGCCGGTGCTGCTCGGTGACCAGCCCGGCGAGGCTTTCGTCCGAATCGTCCCGTTGTCGCTCCGTGTTCATCGTGCCGTCCACGGTAACAGCCCCGGCGGCTCGCGACGGTCGCGGTTGGCGACCCGGCGCCCTCCACAACGGCTTTCCGACCCGTGCCGGGGCTTGATCCGCGGGCGAGGCCTTACGGCAGACTTGGGGGGTGACCGATCAGATCCCGTACCACGAGGCCCCACCACCGGCGTTCCTGTTCGACCTCGACGGCACCTTGATCGACAGCGTCTACCAGCATGTGCTCGCCTGGCGCGCGGCGCTGAACGCGATCGGCATCGACCTGTCGGTGTGGCGTATCCACCGGCGGATCGGGATGAGCGGCGGCCTGTTCGTGCGGGCGCTGCTGCGGGAGACCGGGCGTTCGCTTTCCGCGGAGGAGATAGAAGAACTGCAGAGCGCGCATGCCAAGGAGTACACGGAACGCGCGGACTCGGTGCGCCCGCTGCCCGGCGCAGCAGACCTGCTCCGCGTGCTGACCGAGCGCGAAGTGCCGTGGGCGATCGCGACCAGCGGCCGTTCCGCCACCGCACGCCCGGCGCTGGAGATGCTCGGGCTCCCCGACGACGCGCCGATGGTCACCCGTGACATGGTGCGGTTCGCGAAGCCCGATCCGGACCTGTTCCTTGCCGCGGCGGCGGTGCTCGGGGTCGAGCCGCGGCACACGATGGTGGTCGGGGACAGCGTGTGGGACCTGCTGGCCGCGCGGCGCGCCGGTGCGCTCGGGATCGGGGTGATGTCGGGCGGATACGGCCGCGAGGAGCTCGAGCGCGCCGGTGCGTTCCGGGTGTACGCGGACCCGCAGGACATGCTGCTGCGCCTGGACGAGCTCGGCGTCCGCCTCCCGGTGCCGTAGCCGGCGCAGGCCGAGGCCCCTCGGGGCCGGGCCGCCGACAGCGGACCATTGGCCCTGGTGCTCGGGACTTATGGCACTCAGCGATCCGGTCCGGGCCAGCGAAAGTGGTCTAGTCCACTCGTGCGCCACCGGTCCGTGTGCGCAACCCCCTGAGCCCCGAGCGAGGCACCGTGCTGAACCCGTTCGCCGATGACGCCGCGACGCTCCGCCTGATCAACGCCGCGCAGAACGTTCCCTCGGCGCACCAGCCGTGGTCGTTCTGGATCCGCGCCGACGACCGGATCGAGCTGCGGGCGAACTTCGACGCTCACACGGCCCGCAGGAGCGGGGACCGGATCCGCCCGCTGAACATCGTCCACCCGTTGTACCGGGAGCCGGTCATCAGCGCGGGGATGGCGCTGTTCAACCTGCGGCTCGCGATCCGGGTGTCGGGGCACGACGTCGGGGCGTGGCTGCTGCCCGATCCCGACAACGATCCCTTCCTGCTGGCCTCGGTGGAGATCGTGACCGGCCGGGTCCGGCGTCCCTCGGTGGCGGTCCAGGAAATGTACGACACGATTGCGCGGCGGCACCCGCTGCCCGCGGATTTCCGGGGCCCGGCGGTGCCGGAGAACATCATCGCCGCGATGGTGCTTGCCTCCTTTAAGAAGCACGGCTTTCTGCGCCTGCTCACCCGCCAGCAGGCGAACCTGTGGCTGCAGGAAGCGGAAACCGCCAGGCGTGAGCTCGCCAGCGACCCGTCATTCGGCGGTGAGCTGCGGGAGTGGACGGGCGAGAGCACGTGGGAACTCGGACCGTCCGCACCCCCGCTGCACCCGGTACCGGACGGGGAGCGCGCACGAGACCGCGCCGCAGTCGGCCCCGCTGGTGCGGAGCGCACCGGCAGGCGGTTCCCGGCGAGGTGGGCGCGCCGTCAGCGAACCACTCCGCCGCAGCTGATGGCGCTGTCAACGCGCGGGGACCGGCCGCTGGACTGGCTGAACGCCGGACAGGCCGTGCAGCGCGCGATGCTGGTCGGCGCCCGCTACGGCGCCTCGGTCTCGTTCCTCAGCCAGCCGCTGCAGCTCGCGGACATCCGGGCCAGCCGCGCGGGGGACCCGGCGCCGCGGCAGTGGCAGTGGAAATGGCCGTTCAGCGAGGTACCTCAGCTGGGCCTTCGGGTCGGCTACACCGGCGCCGCCGAGCCTGGCACGGCGGAACGCCTCGGCGCCCGCGACCCGGAGGTATTCGACCTCAGGGGCGGACAGCCGCGGAAGGTCCAGCTGCCTGACCGGCGCAAGCCGTTCGAGGCGGCGTAGCCCCGGCCGCGGACGGCGGCGTAGCGCGGCCGCCGGCGGCGGCGAGGTAACGCCGCCGGCGAGCTGGCTGAATCAGGGCAGCGCGGAGACCAGCTCCGCCACCGGCTTACGGCGGCCGGTGAAGAACGGGATCTCGGCACGGGTGTGCCGGCGGGCCCGGGCGCCGCGCAGGTGCCGCATCAGGTCGAGGATCCGGTGCAGCTCGTCGGCCTCGAAGGCGAGGATCCACTCGTAGTCGTTCAGCGCGAAGCAGGCGACGGTGTTCGCGCGGACGTCGGGGTACTCGCGGGCCATCATGCCGTGTTCGGCCAGCATCTCCCGGCGCTCGGCCGGGTCAAGCAGGTACCACTCGTAGGAGCGGACGAACGGGTACACGCACGCGTAGGCGCGCGGCTCCTCCCCCGCCAGGAACGCGGGGATGTGGCCCTTGTTGAACTCGGCCGGCCGGTGCAGCGCCATCACCGACCAGACCGGCTCGCTGGCCCGGCCGAGCCCGGTGCGCCGGAACCGGGCGTAGACCTCTTGCAGGTCGTCGGCGGATGGGGCGGTCCACCAGAACATGTAATCCGCGTCGGCCCGCAGCCCCTGCACGTCGTAGCAGCCCCGGGTGACCACGTCCTTGCCAGCGGCCTGGTCGGCGAACTCCTCAAGCTCCGATGCGAGGCCCTCCGGGCCGTCGGCGGCCGCCTGCAGCGCGGGCCGGTCGCTGACCCGGAACACCGACCACATGGTGTAGCGGATCTGCTCGTTGAGGTCGCGGGCCCGCGGGCGGGCGGGCGCGGCGTTCTTGTCAGTGCTAGCCACGTTCCCATTGTCGGTCATCGCGTAGGTGCGCCGCGATCTGGGCGGCCGCGGCCTGTGCGGTGGCCACGCACGCCGGAATGCCGATGCCGTCATAGGCGGCGCCGCACACGGCCAGCCCTGGCTGGCCCGCGACGGCGGACCGGATCCGCGCCACCCGGTCCAGGTGGCCCACGGTGTACTGCGGCAGCCCTCCGCCCCACCTGGTCACCCTGGTTGCCACGGGCGCCTG
>JBPYFL010000082.1:0-6512 GCA_051986485.1 Streptosporangiaceae bacterium
GGAGCGGCCCGGCGTGTACTGCGTGCCGATGGGCACCACCGCGCGCGACCTGCTCGATCGGGCAGGCGGGGTCTCCGGGGGCCGGGCGCTCGGCGCCATCCAGCCGGGCGGCGCCTCCTCCAACTTCATCGGCCCGGACCAGATCGACGTCGAACTGGACTTCGCCTCGCTGCAGAATGCCGGGTCGATGCTCGGCTCCGGCGCGCTCGTGGTGATCGCCGAGGGCACCGACCTGCTGGCCGCCGCCGTCAACGTGCTGCGGTTCTTCCGCGACGAGTCGTGCGGCAAGTGCGTGCCGTGCCGGGTCGGCTCGGCGAAGGCGCACACCATCCTCGAGGGAGTGCTCGCGGCGGGCGGCGGGGCCGCCGCCGTGAACGGCGACGTCCGCGACCTCGGCGAGGTGCTGCGCCGGACCTCGATCTGCGGCCTCGGGCAGGTGGCCCTCGGCCCGGTCGAGAGCGTGCTGAGGCTGGCCGAAGGCGGCGGGAGCGCGGGGAGCCAAAACGGAGCCTGAGCAAGCCGGGCGGGAGTTCTTCACCACCCGGACGGTCGCCGAGGCCCTGGCGGGTTTTCGTCCGGCGCGGCGAACACCAGCCGAGACCGTCCCGCTGCGCAAGGCGCTGCGCCGGGTCCCGGCCGCGCCGGTCACCGCGCCGCATCCGCTGCCCGGCTTCGCACGGTCCACCGTCGACGGGTACGCCGTCCGCGCCGCCGACACCTACGGGGTCTCCGACAGCCTGCCCGGCTACTTGACCGTGACCGGCGCGGTGCGGATGGGCGCCGAGCCTGACGTAACGGTGGGACCTGCCGCCGCGGTGACCATGCCGACCGGAGGCGTGCTGCCGACCGGAGCGGACGCGGTCGTGATGATCGAATACACGGCCGAGGCGATGCCCGGCACGATCGAGGTGGTCCGCCCGGTCGCCCCCGGCGACGGCGTGGTGCGCGCCGACGAGGACGCCGCGGAGGGCGGCGAGATCATTCCCGGCGGCCGTCCACTGCGCCCGCAAGACCTCGGCATGCTCGCCGCGGCCGGCGTCACCAGCGTGAGTGTGCACAAGAAGCCGGTGGTGACGATCTTCTCCACCGGCGACGAGGTGGTACCGCCGGACACCGACGTGCTGAAACCCGGCCAGGTGCGGGACGCGACCGCCGCCGCGCTCGCCGCCCTGGTCGCCGACGCCGGCGGCGAGCCCGTCGGCGGCGGCATCGTCCCCGACGAGCCGGACGTCCTGGAGCGTGCGCTCCGCGACGCGCTCGGCTCGAGCGATCTGATCGTGATCTCGGCCGGGTCATCGGTGGGCGTGCGCGATGAGACCGCGGGCGTGGTCGCCCGCCTCGGCCAGCCGGGCATCTGGTGCCACGGCCTGGCGATCAAGCCGGGAAAGCCCACCCTGCTCGCCGAATGCGCCGGTGCTCCCGGCGGTCCCAGCGTCCCGGTGATCGGCCTGCCCGGCAACCCCCGTTCCGCGCTCGTGGTGTTCCGGCTGATCGGGGTCCCGCTGGTGCGGCTGGTCGGCGGCTGCACGGACCCGCCTCCCGAGGTCTCGGCCCGGGCGAGACTCGCCAGGGACCTCGCGTCCGCCACCGGGCGCCTCGACGTCGTGCAGGTAACGGTCCGCGACGGCGTCGCGACCCCGGTGTTCGGGCTGTCGGCGCTGCTGTCGGTGCTGACTGCGGCCGACGGGTACATCGTCATCCCGGACGACGCCACCGGCCTCGATTCCGGCACCGAGGTCGACGTCACGCTCTACCGGTAACGTGAGGAACGTCATGGGGGACAGCCCGTTCATCCGCGACGTGCCGGCGGAGCAAGCGCTGGAAGCCTGGCGCACCGTGCGGGAGGCCGCCGAGTGCCCGGAGCGGCTTCCGGTGATCGAGGTACCGGTCGCCGAGGCTGCGGGGCTGGTCACCGCCGCGCCGGTGTGGGCCACCCGTTCCTCACCGCCGTTCGACGCCGCCGGGATGGACGGCATCGCGGTCCGCGCCGCCGACCTGCTCGGCGCGAGCGAGACCACCCCGGTGCGGCTGGCGCCGGACGCCTTCGACGTGGTCGACACGGGCGACCCGATGCCAGACGGCCGCGACGCGGTGGTGATGCGGGAGCACGTGCACTACGACGACGCCGGCCGCGCCGAACTGCTGGCGGCGGTTCCTCCCTACCAGCACGTCCGCTCGATCGGCGAAGACGTCAGCGCGGGCGAACTGCTGCTTCCCGAGGGACACCGGCTGCGCGCCGCCGACCTTGCGGCGGCGGCCGCCGCCGGGGCAACGCAGCTAGCGGTCCGGCGGCGCCCGGTGGTCCTGGTCCTGCCCACCGGGGACGAGGTGCGGCCGATCGGGACCGAGCCGGGCCCCGGCGAGATCCTGGACACCAACTCGCTGATGCTCGCGACGCAGGCGCGCGAGGCCGGGTGCGACGCGCGGTGCCTGCCGATCGAGCCGGACGACCCGGAGCGAATCGCCGCCGTGGCGTGGCAGGCGGCGGCCGAGTGCGACCTGCTGATCGTGATCGCGGGGTCCAGCGCGGGACGCGACGACTACACCGCGCGGGTGGTGGCGTCGGCAGGCACCCTGGCGGTGCACGGCGTCGCGGTCCGGCCCGGGCACCCGGTGGTGCTCGGCGTCATCGGGCACACGCCCGTGCTCGGCGCGCCCGGCTACCCGGTGTCCGCCGCGCTGACCTTCGACATCTTCGCTGAGCCGTTTCTCTCCGGCCTTTCCGGCGCGCCACCCCGGCACCGCCCGCGGGCTACCGCGCGGCTGGCCCGCAAGCTGGCGTCGCCGCTCGGGATGGACGACTGGGTGCGGGTCCGGCTCGGGGTCGTCGGCGGCAGCACGGTCGCCACCCCGCTGCCGCGTGGAGCCGGCGTGCTGACCTCGCTGGTGCGCGCCGACGGGCTGCTCGTCGTGCCCGCCGGGGTCGAGGGGCACCACGCGGGCTCGACGGTGCAGGTCGAACTGCTGCGCGGGCTCGACGAGGTCGCCCGCACGATCGTCGCGATCGGTTCGCACGACCTCGTCCTCGACCTCGCCGCCTCTGCCCTGCGGGCCGACGACCCGCTGGTCACCCTGGCCTCGTCCAACGTCGGATCGCTCGGCGGCCTGGTGGCCCTCCGCGACGGCCTGTGCCACATCGCCGGGTCGCACCTGCTGGACCCGGCGAGCGGCGACTACACGCTGCCGTACCTGGACCGGGTTTTCGGCTCGGCCGCGCCCGATGTGGCGGTGGTCCGGCTGGTACACCGCGAGCAGGGCCTGATGGTCGCGCCCGGGAACCCGTTGCGGCTCTCCGGCGTCGGCGACCTGACCCGTTCCGGTGTGCGCTATGTCAACCGGCAGCGCGGCGCCGGCACCCGCGTGCTGCTCGACCACCTGCTCGGCGGCCTCGGCGTCTCCCCGGACGACGTCGGCGGCTACGCGCGGGAGGAACCGACGCACCTCGCGGTCGCCGCCGCGATCGCGTCAGGGCGCGCCGACGCCGGCATGGGGATCATGGCCGCCGCGCGCGCGTTCGGCCTGGACTTCGTGCCGGTCACCTGGGAGCCGTACGACCTGGTGGTCGCGCCGGGCGCGCTGGACAGCCCGCAACTCGAGCCGCTGTGGTCGCTGCTGCGTTCCGACCGCTTCCAGGTCGCGGTGACCGAGCTTGGCGGCTACTCGGCCAAGGAGATGGGCCGCCGGATCCGCTGACGCTTCGGATGTCGTGCCGGGGCTGCAGTGCGCGCCGGAGTGGGAATGCTCACCGCCATGGGAACCGGCACCGCTGGCGGGCAGGCGCGAACCGACGGCCGGGCGGCCAGGGCAGTCCGCGATCTGCACCCGGGCTACTTCGCGTTCGTGATGGCGACCGGGATCATCTCGACCGGAGCGTTCCTGCTCGGACCGTCGTGGCTGTCACGGGCGCTGCTGGCCGCCGCAGTGGCCGGGCTGGCCGTCCTCGGGTCGGCGCTGGTGCTGCGGGTCGCTTTCTTCCGCTCGAACGTGGCCGCCGACATCAACGCACCGGATCGCGTGTTCAGCTTCTTCACCATCACCGCCGCCCTGGACGTGCTCGGCGTCCGGCTGATACTCGCGGGCCATCCGCTCGCCACCGCGATCCTGGCCTGCTTTGCCGCCGGGTTCTGGCTGGTGATGACCTATGGCGTACCGGCCAGCCTGCTGCTCACCCGGGAACCCGCCTCGGTCCTCGGCGGTATCAACGGCACCTGGCTGCTGTGGGTGGTCGGCACGCAGTCGCTGTCCCTCGCGGCAGCGGTCCTGCTCCCGGCCTATCCAGCGCAATCGGTGCTGCTGGCGACGGTCTCGATCGGACTGTGGACGATCGGGCTGGTGCTGTACCTGGTGCTCGTCTCGCTGATCTTCTTGCGCTGGCTGACCGTCGCCATGACGCCGGCCACCCTCGGGCCGCCGTACTGGATCCTGATGGGCGCCACCGCGATCACCGTGCTCGCGGGCGGACGTATCCTCGGCCTCCCCGCCTCGATCTCCGCCGTCCGGGACACCGGCTGGTTCGTCAATGGCGCCTCGTTCGCCCTGTGGGCGTTCGGTACCTGGTGGATCCCGCTGCTGACCATCCTGGGCGTGTGGCGCCACGTCCGGCACCATTGGCCGTTCAGCTACGAGCCCGCGTTGTGGAGCGTCGTCTTCCCCCTCGGCATGTACAGCGTCGCCACCCTCGTGTACGGCGAGGTCGCCCACCTCGCGTTCATGAAACCCCTCGCCCGCTTCATGCTCTGGGTCGCCGTCGCCGCGTGGGCACTGGTCGCCGCCGCGTTCCTGGTCCGGCTCGCCCGCCGGCCCGACGAAACCGCCTCCGGGGAGCCTGCGGCCCCCGGGACCGCGACCTGACCGTATGCTCCGCCCCACGACGACGTCCCCAGAGGACGTCCCCAAAGGAGTCCGCACAGGAGTCCGCGGAGGAGGAGGACAGGATGCTGCCGCTGGAGGGGATCACGGTGGTGTCGGTGGAGCAGGCAGTCGCGGCTCCGCTGGCGACCCGTCACCTGGCTGATCTCGGTGCCCGGGTGGTCAAGGTGGAACGCCCCGACGGCGGGGATTTCGCCCGCGGCTACGACTCCGCGGTCCGCGGGATGGCAAGCCACTTCATCTGGCTGAACCGATCCAAGGAATCAATCGCCCTCGACCTCAAGCACCCGGCCGGCCGTGATGTGCTCACGGACCTGCTGGCCTCCGCCGACGTCTTCGTGCAGAACCTTGGCCCCGGCGCCTGCGCCAGGCTTGGCTTCGGCGCCGAGGTTTTGACGGCCCGGCACCCCCGGCTGATCGTCTGCGACATGTCCGGTTACGGCCCCGATGGCCCGTACCGGGACAAGCGTGCCTACGACCTGCTGGTGCAATCCGAGACCGCGCTTGTATCGGTCACCGGCGTCCCAGAGCACCCGGCGAAGACCGGCATTCCGGCTGCCGATATCGGTGCCGGGATGTACGCCTACAGCAGCGTGCTCGCCGCCCTTTTCCACCGGGAACGAACCGGCCGGGGAACCGCCATCGAGGTGTCCATGTTCGACGCGCTCACCGAATGGATGGGCCACCCCGTCCAGTACACGCTGCATACCGGCACAAACCCGCCGCGCACCGGGCTGGGTCATCCGATCATCGTGCCGTACGGCGCCTACCCGGTAAGCGACGGGCAGGAGATCATCATCGGCATCCAGAACGACCGGCAATGGGCGCGCCTCGCCACGGATGTGCTGGAACGTCCGGAGCTTGCCACCGACGAGGACTTCGCAACCAACCAGGCCCGCACCCGCAACCGGGAACGGGTCGACACCGCCGTCGCCGAGCAGACCGCGAAGCTGACCGCCGCCGACGCCGAGACGCGCCTCGAGGAAGCCGGCATCCCCAACGCGCGCGTGAACGACGTCACCGATTTCCTCGACCACCCGCAGCTCAGCGCCCGCAACCGCTGGCGAGAGATCGGCTCCCCGGTGGGCTCGCTGCCGTCCCCGCTGCCCCCCGCCACCTTCGCCGGAATGGAACCCCGGATGGACCCGGTGCCGGCCCTCGGCGAGCACACCGAGCCCGTCCTGCGCTTCCTCGGATATGACGACCAGCGCATCACCGCCCTCCGTGCGGACGGCGCGATCGGGTAACGGCGCGATCGGGTGACGGGCGCTATCGGGTGGCGCTATCGGTGAACGGCGCGATCGGGTGAACGGCGGCTCATCGGCTTCGCCGGGCGCGGTAGGCGGCTATCTGCCGGCCGGTCTCATTGTCGGCGAAGACGTCGGCGAACACGGTGATGCTGTGGTCGACCGCCTCCTGGAGCCCGGCGTTCTGCCAGCACTCGAAGAGATCCTTCTGCGCGGCCAGAACGGTGCGGGTGTGGCCGCTCACCTTGCCGGCCATCTCGCGCGTCTCCCGGTCAACCGTGTCGGGCGACGTGACGGCATTGAACAACCCGTACGGCCGCAGGGTGGCCGCGTGGTACAGGTCGCCGGTGAGGATCATCTCCTTGGCCATGGCGAGGCCCACATGCTGCTGCAGGA
>JBPYFL010000083.1:0-2333 GCA_051986485.1 Streptosporangiaceae bacterium
CGGCGGGCGCGGCGGGCGCGGCCTCCTGGCGGGCCGGCTGATTCCAAGCCCCCTGGCCGGAGCCGGCGGCCGGTTCCTGCTGCGGGCGGCCGGACACCGCCGGTATCTGGGCCGGGGCCGTGACAGGCGTCGCCGACCGGCCCTCGTTGAACCCCGCGGCGATCACCGTCACCCGGACCTCGTCGCCGAGCGCGTCGTCGATCACCGCCCCGAAGATGATGTTCGCGTCGGGCGCGGCGGAGTTCGACACGAGCTGCGCCGCCTCGTTGATCTCGAACAGCCCGAGGTCGGATCCGCCCTGGATGGACAGCAGCACCCCGTGCGCCCCGTCGATGCTGGCCTCCAGCAGCGGGCTGGAGATCGCCATCTCCGCCGCCGCCACCGAGCGGTCGTCGCCGCGCGCCGAGCCGATGCCCATCAGCGCTGAGCCGGCCCCCGACATGACCGACTTGACGTCCGCGAAGTCGAGGTTGATCAGGCCAGGGGTGGTGATCAGGTCGGTGATGCCCTGCACACCGGACAGCAGCACCTGGTCCGCCGCCTTGAACGCGTCGAGCACGCTGACCTGGCGGTCGGAGATCGACAGCAGCCGGTCGTTCGGGATCACGATGAGGGTGTCCACCTCGCTGCGGAGGCGCTCGATCCCGGCCTCGGCCTGGGTGGCCCGGCGCTTGCCCTCGAAGCCGAACGGCCGGGTGACCACGCCGATGGTCAGCGCGCCGAGCGACCGCGCGACGCTGGCAACCACCGGGGCGCCGCCGGTGCCGGTTCCGCCGCCCTCCCCGGCGGTCACGAAGACCATGTCGGCGCCCTTGAGCACCTCCTCGATCTCCTCGCGGTGGTCCTCGGCCGCCTTCGCCCCCACCTCCGGGTTGGCGCCCGCGCCCAGTCCCCGGGTCAGCTCGCGCCCCACATCGAGCTTGACGTCGGCGTCGCTCATCAGCAGCGCCTGCGCGTCGGTATTGATCGCGATGAACTCGACGCCCTTGAGTCCCTCTTCGATCATCCGGTTGACGGCGTTGACGCCGCCCCCGCCAATGCCGACGACCTTTATAACCGCGAGATAGTTCTGCGGTGCTGCCACGAGGAGGGACCTTTCCGCTTGTTACCTCTGTTGCGCGATGCCACCTGGTGCACGATGCCCCCGGTGTCGCCCGACTCTCACCCTCAAGTAGAGATTTAGAGTTATGTAAACCTAGCGACTGATACGGACAGTAGGTTCGCCCGGCAGGGGGGTCAACTAACCAGGCGTGTTCCGCCTCGGCGTGTCGCTGTGGGGGCTCGATTTACCGGGTGGCGGCTGTTCCCGGCTGGCTCACATCGTAATAGCGGGCACCGGTGCGCATCAGCACGGTCAGGGCGCGTTGCTTGGCGGCCGACCCGCCCGCGCTTCCCCAGAAGACGGTCACGCCATGCGACAGGTGCAGCGTCACGTCGCCGGCGGCCGGCGCGGTCACCGAGACCAGGCGCTGGGAAAGCTGCGCGGGCAGCTTGCGGGTGACGGCCGCGGCCGCGGCCACCCCGGGGTTGCCGCTCACCGGCCCGGACGGGATGAATAGCGGTATCCCCGGCGGCCGGCGCGGCGCCGACGTCACCGTGACACCGGCGGGATCGATCAGCTCATAGCCGTCTGCGCCGCGCACCGCCAGCGCCGGGGCCCGCTCGGTCACCGCGATCACGATGCCGTCCGGCCAGCTCCTGCTGACCTGGGCCGACTGGACCTCGGTGATCGCCTCCACCCGGCGGCGCGCGGCCGCGGTGTCGACCCGGATCAACGGCGTCCCGGAGCGGATGGCGGCCGCCGCGATCACCTGGGACCGGGTCACCCGGTGCAGCCCGGTGACGGTGATCACCCGGACGCCGAGGACGCTGGAGGAGGCCAGCGCGTAGATCGCCACGGCGAGGATGCCGACCACCGCGAGCAGGATGAAAACCCGCTTCCACGGGTCCCTCGCCTGGCCGCCCGCCGGGTCACGGGGTGCCCGGCGGGACGTGCGCAGCAGCACCGCGCGCATCACAGCGGGCCCGTTATGTCCTGGCCCGTGCGGCCAGCGCGGCCACGATCGGCGGGCCGAGCGCGGTCACATCGCCGGCGCCCATCGTGAGCACCAGGTCGCCCGGCTTGGCGATGGCCGCGACGGCGTGCGGGACGGCAGCAGCATCGGGCAGGTAGCTCGCGCGACCGCCGGGGACCCGGTCCGCGACAAGCTGCCCGGTCACCGCCGGATCCGGTTCCTCGCGGGCCGCGTACACGTCCAGCACCAGCGCTTCGTCGGCCAGGCCGAGAGCCGCGCCGAACTCCGCGGCGAAGAACCGGGTCCGGCTGTACAGGT
>JBPYFL010000084.1:0-140516 GCA_051986485.1 Streptosporangiaceae bacterium
CGGCCGCCGACACCCCTCCGGCGGCCGCCACCCCTCCAGCCGCCGACACGACCCCGGCCGCCGACACCACCCCGGCCGCCGACACCGCCCCGGCCGACGGACCCGCCCTGGCCCCGGCCGACAGTGCCTCTCCGGCTGACGCCCCGGCCCAGGCTGACGCCCCGGCCCAGGCTGACGGTCCGGCCCCGGCGGATGCTGCTGCTGCTGCCGCCGACGGCACCACCCCGGCCGACGGCACCACCCCCGCCCAGGCGGCCAATGGCCAGGTGCCGGACGCCCAGCCCGAGCCCGCCCGCTCCGGCGGCCGCCGCCGCAGGCGCAAGCCCGCGTCCGCCGCGGCCAGCACAGCCCCTGTAGCCCCGGAGAGCTCAGGCACGCCCGCGACTTCAACATCCCCGCAGACGTCGGCCGCTCCGGAGCCCTCAACCGCCCCAGAGCCCTCAACCGCCCCAGAGATCTCAGCTGCCCCGGAGCGCTCAGCCGCCCCAGAGACCTCAACCACCCCGGAGGTACCGGCCGCCGAGACGTCCGGCGCCACCGAGGTACCCGCCGCCCGGGACGGCGTCGGCTAACCCGCACCACCGAGCTCACGCGTTGCACAAACGACACCTGCATCGCGGCAGCTCGGAAAGATCATGGTGGAAAAGGGCCTGGCGGTCGATCGGGTGCACCATAGTCCCTCCGATCAACCGCCAAGCCCGGATCAACCACGTTAAAATCCGGCAAAAAGGACAGACCGTTCCGGCACCAGGCGGCCGAACGACCTGGGTTCATGCAAGCACCGACGTCTGGTAATCTTGGCGGTCGGGAGTAGCCCGCTGCGCGGGCCCCGTGTGCACGTTCAAGCGCGCCCGCCGTGGTGACACCGGAGTTCCGAGGCACGCTAGGAAGCGCAAGGAAAGAGAGAGTTCTCGGGTGTACGCGATTGTGCGCTGCGGCGGCAGGCAGGAAAAGGTCGCGCTGGACGAGGTCGTCACCGTCGACAAGCTCTCCGGCGAGGTCGGCGACAGCATCACGCTGACGGCCTTGCTGGGGGTGGACGGCGACCGGGTTATCAGCGACCCCGCCGAGGTCGGCCGGTACCAGGTCACGGCGGACATCGTCGGTGACGCGGCTGGCCCCAAGATCAACATGATCCAGTACAGGAACAAGACCGGCTACCGGCGCCGCCTCGGCCACCGGCAGCGGTACACCCAGGTCCGGATCACCGGCATCGGCGCCGATACCAAGCCGAAAGCCAGGACGCAGTCCAGGGCGAAGGCCACGGCGAAAGCGGAGGAGGACTGAAATGGCACACAAGAAGGGCGCCTCGTCCAGCCGCAACGGCCGTGACTCCAACGCCAAGCGGCTCGGCGTGAAGCGGTTCGGGGGGCAGTTCGTGAACGCCGGCGAGATCCTGGTCCGGCAGAACGGCACGCATTTCCACCCCGGCGACGGCGTCGGCCGTGGGCGCGACGACACGCTGTTCGCGCTGGTGCCCGGAACCGTCGAGTTCCGCACCCAGCGGGGCCGCCGGGCGGTCAGCATCGCCGCGGCGGACGCAGGCACTGCCGGTGACAAGCAGAAAGCGGCGGTCCCGGCGGGCTAGGTCCGCCGGCGGCAGACGCACAACGACCATCGAGGGCGGACCGGCTACCGGTCCGCCCTTACTTTGTGTTAGGGCGCACGCAGCCGAAGGGGGTGTGAATGCCGGACTTCGTGGATGAGGTCACCGTGCACGTTCAGGCCGGTGGCGGCGGTCACGGCTGCACATCCATCCACCGGGAGAAGTTCAAGCCACTCGGCGGGCCGGATGGCGGCAACGGCGGCCGCGGCGGCTCGGTGATCTTCGACGTGTCGCCGGGCGCGACGAGCCTGCTCGACTTCCACCGGCGGCCGCACCGCAAGGCGGCCAACGGCCGCGGCGGCCAGGGCTCGAACCGGACCGGCGC
Source organism: Streptosporangiaceae bacterium (assembly GCA_051986485.1). Lineage (GTDB taxonomy): Bacteria > Actinomycetota > Actinomycetes > Streptosporangiales > Streptosporangiaceae > JBPYFL01. Next base: position 1,932 of record JBPYFL010000084.1, read on the forward strand.
GGACGGCGCCGACATCGTCCTCGCCGTCCCGGACGGAACCGTGGTCAAAACCACGGACGGGGAGGTGCTCGCGGACCTGGTCGGCAGCGGGACCCGTTTCGTCGCGGCACGCGGCGGACGCGGCGGTCTCGGCAACGCCGCGCTCGCGTCGCCCCGGAGGAAGGCACCCGGCTTCGCCCTCCGGGGAGAGCCGGGCGAGAAGCGCGATCTGATCCTGGAACTCAAGACGGTCGCCGACGCGGGCCTGATCGGGTTCCCGAACGCGGGCAAGTCGTCGCTGATCGCCGCCCTGTCCGCGGCACGGCCCAAGATCGCCGACTACCCGTTCACCACCCTGGTGCCGAACCTCGGCGTGGTGGAAGCCGACGGCACCCAGTTTGTCGTGGCGGACGTTCCCGGACTGATCCCCGGGGCCAGCGGCGGCCGCGGGCTCGGCCACCAGTTCCTCCGGCACATCGAGCGCTGCTCCACCCTGGTTCACGTCATCGACTGCACCGCTCCGGCCACCGAACCGGGCCGCGACCCGGTGGCCGATCTCGACGTGATCGAGGCGGAACTGGCCGCGCACGGCGAATCAGCGGGCGTCGACCTGGCGGGCCGGCCGCGGATAGCCGTTTTGAACAAAATCGACGTTCCGGAGGCGCGGGAGGTGGCGGAACGGGCGAGACCGGTGCTGGCCGCCCGCGGTATCCGGGTCTGCGAGACCTCCGCCGGGACCCGGGAGGGGCTGCGCGAGCTCACCTTCGCGATCGCCGATCTGGTGAACCAGGCGCGCCCCGCGGACGAACCCGTCCACGGGCCTGCGCTGGGAACCGGCCGCGGCGCGGCGGCAGGTGCCGGCCGTCGGCCGGCCGGGGGTCCGGGACGCGCGGCGGGTCCCCGGGCGGTGATCCGGCCCACACCGCTTGGCGAACCCGGGTTCAAGGTGGTGCGCACCGGGCCGAACCAGTTCCGCGTCCGCGGCGATCGGCCGCGCCTCTGGGTGCAGCAGACCGATTTCGGCAACGACGAAGCCGTCGGGTACCTGGCCGACCGGCTCGCCCGGCTGGGCGTGGAGAAGGCGCTCACCGAGGCGGGCGCGCAGGCCGGCGCCGAGGTGCTGATCGGCGACGACGACGATGCGGTGGTGTTCGACTGGGAGCCAACACTGCCCTCCGCCCGCGACGGCACCGCGCGCCTGGGTCCCCGCGGGACGGATCGGAGGCTGGGATGAAGACGTCCCCCGGCGGCGCGGCGGCGGTGACCCGGTGACCGTCCGGGCGCTGATCGCGGGCGCGCGCCGGCCCGTGGTCAAGGTCGGTTCCTCGTCGCTGACCACCGCGGCGGGCGACATCGACGACCAGCGGATCGCGGCCCTGGCCGACGTGCTCGCGGCGCGGGCACGCGGCGGTGCCGAACTCATCCTGGTCTCCTCCGGCGCTATCGCGGCCGGTCTTGCGCCGCTGCGGCTGGCGCGCCGGCCGCGCGACCTCGCCACCCAGCAAGCCGCGGCCAGCGTCGGGCAGGGCCTGCTGATGGCCCGGTACACCGCCGCATTCGAGCGGCACGGCTCCCGCGTCGGCCAGGTGCTGCTCACCGCCGACGACCTGATCCGCCGCGCGCACTACCGCAACGCCCACCGGACCCTCACCCGCCTGCTCGACCTGGGCGTGCTCCCGGTGGTGAACGAGAACGACACGCTTGCCACCGAGGAGATCCGGTTCGGCGACAACGACCGGCTCGCCGCCCTGGTGGCGCACGTGGCCCGCGCCGACGCGCTGGTGCTGCTGTCCGATGTGGACGGCCTCTACGACGGTGAGCCCAGCGGCGAGGACTCCCGCCGGATCAGCGAGGTCCGCCACCACAGCGACCTCGACGGGGTGCGACTGGGGCGGCCTGGCGGCCGTGGCGTCGGCACCGGCGGCATGGCGACCAAGGTGCAGGCGGCGCTCATCGCAACCGGCGCGGGAATCCCGGCCGTGGTCGCCGCCGCCGCGGACGCCGGCCCGGCGCTGGCCGGCCAGCCGGTCGGGACGTACTTCCCGCCCGGCGGGAAACGGCCCGCGGCGCGGCTGCTGTGGCTGGCGCACGCCACCGTCGGCCGCGGCCGGCTGCGCCTCGACGCCGGGGCCGTCGAGGCCGTGGCCGGCCGGCGGGCATCACTCCTGCCGGCCGGTATCACCGGCGTGGAGGGCAAGTTCTACGCCGGAGACCCGGTCGACCTCTGCGACGAGGTCGGCGAGGTGATCGCGCGCGGGGTGGTGAACTTCGACGCCGCCGAGATTCCCGGGTTGATGGGCCGTTCCACCCGGTCGCTGGCGAAGGAACTCGGGCCGGGTTACGACCGCGAGGTCATCCACCGCGACGACCTCGTCGTCCTCGCGTCCCGGCACCGCTGACGCACCAGCCGCGGACTAGTGCGAGCCGCTGACGCCGCCAGTCGCGGACCCCCGCCAGCCGCGGACCAGTGTCGGCCGCGGAAAGCGGCTGGCGGTCAGCTTCCTGGTGCCTGTTCGACGGCGGCGAGTTCCGCTTGTGTCCATTCCGGCAGCGCGCCGGGCCGGGACACCACCAGAGCTCCCAGGGCGTTGGCGCGCCGCAGGGCCGCGGCCGCGGGCAGTTCCCGGCTGATCGCGTCGAGAAGGCCGGCCGCGAAAGCGTCGCCGGCGCCGACGCTGTCGGCCACGGTCACCGGCGGGGGCGCGGAGCAGGCGAAATCGCCGTCCAGCCATACCGACGCGCCCCGCGCACCGGCCGACACGGCCACGCCCCGGAGCCCGAACCGGTCCGAGAGGCCGCGGCAGAAGGCCTCCGGCGACGACCACGGCACGCCGAGCGCGGGTTCGAGCCGTTCCGCCTCGGAGTCGGTGAGCTTAATGACGGTGGCGAGGCCGGCGAGTTCGGCCACGACGCCGGGCGACCACCAGCCGTCGCGCAGGTTCACGTCGTACAGCCGCACCGCACCGGACAGGCGCGCGGTGAGCTGCCGGGTGCCGGCCCGGATGCCCCCGGGAAGCTGGGCGAGCGTGCCGAATACCAGCGCATCCGGGCGCTGGCCGGCGATCTGCCGCACGGCCGGCTCGTCGAGGCGCAATTCCTGGTAGGCGGCCGGCCGGACGATCTCGAACTCGGGGCTCCCGGCGCTGCTGAGCGAGACCCGGGCAACCCCGGTCGGCGTCCCGTCGAGCACCTGCACCAGGGACGTGTCCACCCCCCGCGCCTGTATCTCGGCAATCGCGCCGGTGCCCAGCGGGTCCCGGCCGACGGCGGTGACGTACCCGGTGGCGTGCCCGAGGCGCGCGAGGTTCGCGACCACATTGAACGGGGCGCCGCCGATCGCGCGGCCGCCCGGAAGCTCATCCCAGAGGATCTCGCCGATGCCGATGACACGCGTCACCGGGGAACCATAGAACACTTCGCGGCTTACCGGGACACATGCCCCATCGGGGCGATACCGCACGGCGCGGCGTGGCGGGGAACCCGTGCGCCCCGGCGGCGCCGGAGACGGTCAGTTGCCGCCGTCGTTGCGGCCGCCGAAGCGGCCGAGGAGCCCCTCGCCCGCCTTCGCGGCACCCTCGGCCATGCCGCGCACCATCCCGACGAACGGGTCCGCGCTGCGGCTCCACGACTCCTGGTAGGAACGTGCCGCGGACCGGATCTCCTCGGTGACCGACGACTGCCGGTCGGCGTCCCGGCGCGCGTAGTCGCCGCCGAGGATGCGGTGGTAGTCGCCGTCTGCCGCCCACCGGTCCAGTTCGGCGAACCGGACCACGCCGAACGGGTGCAGGGTGCCCTGCAGCTGCAGCAGCTTGAGCAGGCCCTCGCGCACGTCCGGCACGGCGTCGTACTCCCGCGCCTGCTCGTGGAAGTCGTCCGGGCTCAGCTGCGACATGTAGGCGCCGCCGCCCATCTTCATCAGTGCCCGGCGGCCCGCGTCGATGTCCTGTCCGGCGAGCAGCCCGGCCCGGTCACAGGACAGCTCGGACTTGCGGAACCATTCCTCCAGCCCCCAGATGATCGCCCGCAGGCCCAGGTAGCCGAGCGGCATCCACGCCACCCGGCGAGCCATGTTGATCAGGTGGAAGAGCATGGTCCGGTACACGGCGTGCCCGCTGAGCACGTGCCCCAGCTCGTGCCCGATCGCGAACCGCATCTCCTCCGCGTCGTACAGGTTGAGCATCCCGGTGGTGACGACGATGAACGGCCGGTCCGCGCCGAGTGTCAGCGCGTTGACCAGCGGATCCTGGCTGACGTACAGCTCCGGAACCTCGGGAAGGTCGAGGATGTAGGCACCGTCGCGGACCATGTCGTGCAGGTCCGGGAACTGGCGCTGGCTGACCCGGACCGAGCTGGCCAGGTACAGCAGCCGCAGGCTGCGGTCGTTGAGCAGGCCGGCGAGACGGCGGAGCAGGTCGTCGAAGCCCTTGAGCTTCCGCAGCGCCACCAGGGCGGAGCGGTCGGCCGGATGCTCGTAGGCGCGGGCGGAGATCCCCGGCAGCCGCACCCGCGCGCGGTCCGGGGAGGCGCCATTAACAGGGGCCATGCCGGAAATGCTACGCCGGCCGTTCGGGCGGGAGATAGCGTCCGCACGCTCGCCACGCCGGCTCGCCCGTGGCAGGCTGTGGCCGTGAGCGGAGCAGAGATGATGTTCGATCCCGCGGCCGAGACCATGCCCGAACAGGAGCGCGCCCTCCTGCAGGAGCAGCGGCTCCGGTCGCTCATCGACCGCCTGCTGGCGGCCGGCGGCGTGCAGGCCGGCCGGCTGCTCGCCCTGGGCGTCACCGCCGGTGCCGACGTCAGCCTGGCCGACCTGCCCAAGCTGCCGGTCACCCGGAAGCAGGATCTCTGGGACCACTACCCGTTCGGCATGCTCGCGGTTCCGCTCGATGACGTGGTCACCGTGCACGGTTCCAGCGGAACCGGCGGACGGCCGACCCTCGTCGCCTACACCCGCGCCGACCTGGTCCTGTGGTCGCAGATGTGCGCCCGGGCGCTCGCCGCCGGCGGGGCGACCGCCAGCAGCGTGGTGCACAACGCCTACGGGTACGGCCTGTTCACCGGGGGACTGGGCTTCCACCACGGGTCGGTCATGCTCGGCGCCACGGTGATCCCGGTCTCCGGCGGCATGACCGAGCGGCAGCTCACCCTGATAGCCGACCTGCGGCCCGATATCCTCGCCTGCACGCCGTCGCACGCCATCCGGCTGGGCGAGGCGCTTGCCGCCTCGGGGCGCAGCCCGTCGGACCTGACCCTGCGGGCGGGGCTGCTCGGCGCGGAGCCGTGGAGCGAGCCGATGCGCGCCCGGATCGAGGAGATGCTCGGCCTGCGCGCCCTCGACGTGTACGGGCTGTCGGAGATCATCGGGCCGGGGGTGGCGGCCGAGTGCGCCGAGGCGGCGGACGGCCTGCACGTCAACGAGGACCACTTCATCGCGGAGGTGATCGACCCGGTCAGCGGGGAGCCGATGCCGGACGGGCAGCCCGGGGAACTGGTGCTCAGCACGCCGACCCGGGAGGCGCTGCCGCTGCTGCGGTACCGGACCGGCGACGTCACGGCGCTGCGCCGCGGCCGCTGCGAGTGCGGCCGCACCCTGGTGAAGATGAGCAAGATCGCGGGCCGCACCGACGACATGATCGTGCTCCGCGGGGTCAATGTGTACCCGGCGGAGGTGGAGCGCGTCGTGCTCGCCGACGGCCGGCTGGCGCCGCACTATCTGCTGGTGGTCGACAGCCGCTCGGCCGTCAAGGAACTGATCGTCGCCGTCGAGTACAAAACGGCCGAAGCGGCGGAGCCGTCCGACGTGGCGATATCCGGCGATCTGGCGGCCGCGCTACGGGACCGGCTGGGCGTGCGGGCGCAGGTGCGCGTACTTCCGGCCGGGAGGGTGCCGCGGCCCGCCGTCGGCAAGGCGGTGCGGGTGGTGGCGTGGACCGGCGGCGAGCCGCCTGTACCCGGGCTGTCGTAGCCGGTCAGTAGGCTCGGGCCTATGGAGGGCAACGGCGGGAAGCGGCTCGGCGTGATGGGCGGCACCTTCGACCCGGTCCACAACGGTCACCTCGTGGCGGCGAGCGAGGTGGCCCATTACTTCTCGCTCGACGAGGTGGTGTTCGTCCCCACCGGGGTTCCGTGGCAGAAGCTGGAGGCCCGGGAGAACGGCGCGGGACCCGCCGCCGCGGCGGCGGCGACGCGGGAGGTGTCGCCGGCCGAGCACCGGTACCTGATGACCGTGATCGCCACCGCGTCCAACCCCCGGTTCTCGGTCAGCCGGGTGGACATCGACCGGCCCGGCCCCACCTACACCATTGACACGCTGCGTGATCTGCGCAGCCTGCGCGGACCGGACCCGGAGTTGTTCTTCATCACCGGCGCGGACGCGCTGCAGATGATCACGTCCTGGCCGCACTCGGATGAACTGTTCAGTCTCGCGCACTTCGTAGGCTGTACCCGACCCGGGCACCGGCTTTCCGGCAGGGGCCTGCCGGAAGGGAAGGTGAGCCTGATCGAGATACCGGCGCTGGCGATCTCGTCCACCGACTGCCGCGAGAGGGTGCGCAGCGGGAGGCCGATCTGGTACCTGGTACCGGACGGGATCGTCCAGTACATCGCCAAGAGTGGGCTGTACCGCGAGCCCGGGAGGGTAGATGCTTAGAGCCTGCGCAGAGCCGTGCCACGGCTCCGGGGCAGGCCGTCCGGCACCGCCCGTCATTTCCTGCCACAGGAGGACGAACAGCACATCGTGACCGTCACTACCCAGACCGCGGACCTGGTGCGGATCGCTGCCGAGGCAGCCGCGGACAAGCTGGCAGATGGCATCATCGCCTACGACGTCAGCGATCAGCTGATCATCACCGACGCGTTCGTGCTCTGCTCGGCGCGCAACGACCGCCAAGTCCGTTCCATCGTGGAGGAGATCGAGGAACGGCTGCGCCGGGCTGGTCTCAAGCCGGTTCGCCGCGAGGGCGAACGTGAGGGCCGATGGGTGCTGCTGGACTACGCGGATCTGATCGTCCATGTCCAGCAGGCGGACGAGCGTGAGTACTACGCGCTTGAGCGGCTGTGGAAAGACTGCCCGCAGATCGCGGTCCCCGAGCCCGCGCACGGCGGCGCGGGCGCACCGGAGGCACGCTGAGGGTGCCAGCGACCGATGGCCGGCGGCGGATCGTGCTGTTGCGGCATGGCCAGACGATCTGGAACGCCGAGGGCCGCTTCCAGGGACAGAGCGACATCCCGCTGGACCCGACCGGCCAGCAGCAGGCGGAGCGTGCCGCCAGTCTTCTCGCCGGGCTCCGGCCGGATCTGATCGTCTCCTCCGACCTTCGCCGCGCCGCCGAGACGGCTGAGCCGCTGAGCCGGCTCACCGGGCTGACCGTTTCGCTGGACAAGGATCTGCGGGAGCGGCACGGCGGGGCATGGGAAGGGCTGACCGACGCCGAGATCCGGGAGCGGTACCCCGTCGAGCACGCTGCCTGGTCGCCGCCCGGCGGCGAGAGCGGCCCGGTGATCGCGTCCCGGGTGTCCGCCGCGCTGGAACGGGTCAGCGATGCGCTGCCGGGTGGCGGGCTCGCGGTCGTGGTGAGCCACGGCGCGGCGATCCGGCTGGGCATGGCCCGGCTGCTCGGGTTCCCGGAGGCCCTGTGGGGGGCGCTCGGGCCGCTGTCGAACTGCTCCTGGTCGCTGATCGGCACCGGGCGGCTCGGCTGGCGGGTGCTGGAGCACAATGCCGGGACGCTGCCCGAGCCCGTACTCGGCGACGACCGCTGACCGAGCGCCCGTCAGGCGCCCCTGGACCGGGCGCCGCTGGACCGGGCGCCGCTGGACCGGGTGCTGGTCAGCCGCCGCCGTGGTCGAGCCGGCGCCACTCGGCGGCCGCATCCGCGGACCAGCGCGCGTGCATCCGGCTGAAAAGCCCGGCCGCCTCGGCCCCGCTCCAGCGCGGCGGAAGCAGCGCCGGGGGGAGTGCCGGGTCGGTCCACGGGAAGCGGCGCCAGGCGTGCACGAGCTCGATGACCCGCACTAGGGGGTCACCCGTGCTGTCGGACCGGCCGGCGGTGCTGGTTGCGCCGTCTTCGGAGCCGCCGAACTCGGCGAGGAACGCCTGGTAGGCGCCCTCCAGCGCGTCCAGGTCCCATGCCTGGCGGACCATCGCCGCGAGCCCGCCGCCCGGCTGGCCGTCCGCGTCGCCCGGGTAATGCTCGGCGATGAAGACCTGCGCGTCGGCCGACAGGCCCGATTGGGCGAGGGCGTCCTCGGCGTCCGGCAGCCGGCCGGCGTGCGGGCTGATCCACACCCCGGGCGCGGGAGAGCCGAAACCCGCCCAGGTCAGCCGGGTGCGCAGCAGATGCCGGGCCGGGCGGTCGGTTTCCGGCGCCCGGGCCAGGACGAGAAGCCACCGGCCGTCCCAGTCGTGCGCTGCGCCGGTGAAGCCGTAGATCCGTTCGGTTCCCTCGGTCAGCAGCCGCTCGGCCGCGGGTGTGAGGTGCCACAGGGTGCGGCGCCCCGCTCGCTCGCTCTTCAGCCAGCCGTCCGCCGCCGTCCGCATCAGCGCCTGCCGGATCGCCTTCTCCTCGACGCCCATCCGGCCGAACACCTCGATGAACGACGACGTCCACGCCGCGCGGCCGGACGGCAGCACGAACTCGCCGAGCACGGTGAACAGCAGGCCCCGGGCGCTCTCGGCGCCCGTCGCGTGCCGGCGGGACATTCTCGGCTGGCCGTCCACGCGCTCAATGCTAACCGAAATTTGCTACGTACTCTTGACGGAAAGCCTGTGACATGTAGAACATGAAGCATGGCGGCATCTTCCCCGACCAGTTCCACGACCGGGCAGGTGGACTTCCGCACGCAACCGTCGCGCTACCGGCACTGGCGGATCGAGTTCGACGGGCCGGTCGCGACCCTGCTGATGGACGTGGACGAGCAGGCCGGGCTGATGCCCGGCTACGAGCTCAAGCTGAACTCCTACGACCTCGGCGTCGACATCGAGCTTTACGATGCGGTGCAGCGGCTGCGGTTCGAGCACCCCGAGGTCGCCGCGGTGGTGCTGACCAGCGGCAAGGAAAAGGTCTTCTGCGCCGGAGCGAACATCCGGATGCTGGCGGAGTCGCCGCATCCGCAGAAGGTGAACTTCTGCAAGTTCACCAACGAGACCCGCAACGCCATCGAGGACGCCGCGGCGCACTCCGGCCAGGCGTACCTGGCGGCGCTGAACGGGTCCGCCTCCGGCGGCGGCTACGAGCTGGCCCTGGCCTGCGAGCACATCATGCTGGTGGACGACCGGTCGTCGGTGGTGTCGCTGCCGGAACTTCCGCTGCTCGGGGTGCTGCCGGGCACCGGAGGGCTGACCCGGGTAGCAGACAAACGGCATGTGCGCCGCGACCTCGCCGACTACTTCTCCACCAAATCCGAGGGCGTCGGCGGAAAGAAGGCCGCCGCGTGGCGGCTTGTCGACGAGGTCGTCCCGCGGGCCAAGTGGGACGAGACCGTCCGGCAGCGCGCCGCCGAGATGGCAGGCCGCTCCAGCCGGCCGGCGGGCGCGGCCGGCGTCGAGCTGACCGGCCTGGAGAAGACGCGGACCGCTGACCAGGTGTCCTACCGGTACGTCTCCGCGGCCCTGGACACCGGACGCGGCGTCGCCGAGATCACCGTCGCCGGGCCGGACACCGGCGCTCCGGCGGACATGGCCGCCGCGGCGGAGCAGGGCGCCGGGTTCTGGACGCTCGCGATGACCCGCGAGCTGGACGACCTGATCCTGGACCTGCGGACGAACGAACCCGAACTGGGCACCTGGGTCTTGCGTACCCGGGGAGACCCGCAGCGGGTGCTCGACTACGACGCCCTGCTCCTGGACGCTCTGCTGCTGGACAACGGGGCTGACTGGCTGGCGGCCGAGATCACCGGCTACCTCCGGCGGACCCTGAAGAGGCTGGATGTCACCAGCCGCAGCCTGATCGCGCTGATCGAGCCCGGCAGCTGCTTCGCCGGCTCCCTGCTCGAGCTGGCGCTGTCAGCCGACCGCTCGTTCCAGCTGAGCGGCGTCTTCGAGGACGCCGGCTCCGGCACCGCTGCGGACGTTGCCGCAAACGCCGAGCCCGCGGCGATCACCGTCGGGCCGATGAACCTCGGCCCGCTGCCGATGGGCAACGGGCTGACCCGGCTGCAGACCCGGTTCAGCGGCGACGCGGACGCGCAGGCGGCGGCGGAGAAGCGGGCGGGCGAGCCGCTGCTCGCCGACGACGCCGCGGAACTGGGCCTGGTGACGTTCGCGCCGGACGACATCGACTGGGAGGAAGAGGTCCGCATCGCCGTCGAGGAGCGCGCAAGCTTCAGCCCCGACGCGCTGACCGGGATGGAGGCGAACTACCGGTTCCCGGGGCCGGAGACGATGGAAACCAAGATCTTCGGCCGGCTGACGGCATGGCAGAACTGGATCTTCAACCGGCCAAACGCCTCCGGCCCGGACGGCGCGCTGCGCCGGTACGGGACGGGGCAGCGGCCCGAATTCGACCGGAAGAGAGTCTGACGAGGCAGCCTGAGATGACCGTTGCATCTGACTACAGCGAAAAGATCCCGAACAACGTCGGCCTGCGCGAGGACAGGCGGCTGCAGCGGGCGCTGGAGGCCTGGCAGCCGAACTTCCTGTCCTGGTGGGAGTCGATGGGGCCGGCGCTGCCGACCCAGGACGTCTACCTGCGTACCGCCGTCAATGTGGGCCGCGAGGGGTGGGCGCACTTCGGTTTCGTGCCGATGCGTGACTACCGGTGGGGGATCTTCCTGGCCGAGCGCGACGCCGGACGGCGGATCGGTTTCGGCGAGCACAAGGGCGAGCCCGCGTGGCAGAAGGTGCCCGGCGAGTACCGCAGCGACCTCCGGCGGCTGATCGTCATCCAGGGCGACACCGAGCCCGCCTCCGTCGAGCAGCAGCGCAACCTCGGCGCCACCGCACCCAGCCTGTACGACCTGCGCAACCTGTTCCAGGTGAACGTCGAGGAAGGCCGTCACCTGTGGGCGATGGTGTACCTGCTGCAGGCCTACTTCGGCCGCGACGGCCGGGAGGAGGCCGAGGAGCTGCTGCACCGCAACTCCGGCAGTGCGGACTCGCCGCGGATCCTCGGCGCGTTCAACGAGGAGACTCCGGACTGGCTGTCGTTCTACATGTTCACCTATTTCACCGACCGGGACGGCAAGTACCAGCTCGGCACGCTGAAGGAGAGCGCGTTCGACCCGCTGTCACGGACGTGTGAGTTCATGCTGAAGGAGGAGGCCCACCACATGATGGTCGGCACCACCGGCGTGGACCGGGTGGTGGAGCGCACCGCCCAGGTGATGGTGGAAAACGACACCGATGATGTGTCCGGCCTCGGGGTGGTCCCGCTTCCGGTGATCCAGAAGTACCTCAACTTCCACTACAGCGTCTCGCTCGACCTGTTCGGCGGTGATACGTCCACGAACGTCGCGAACTACTACACCGCCGGGCTGAAGGGCCGCTGGATGGAAGACCGGCGCGACGACGACCACACGCTGACCGACGACCCGATCATGGTGGACGCGCTGGTGGACGGCGACATCGGCCAGACCGAGGTGCCCGCCCTGACCGGGCTGAACACCGACCTGCGCCGCGAGTACACCGACGACTGCCTCAGCGGCGTCAACCGCTGGAACAAGATCCTGGAACGGGCCGGGCTGACACAGCGGCTGCGCCTGCCGCATCCGGCGTTCAACCGCAAGGTCGGCGCGTTCGCCGGGATCGAGGCGACCCCGGCCGGCGAGAAGCTGCCGGCGCAGGAGTGGCAGCGGCGCACCGGGGAGTGGCTGCCGACCGACGTGGACAAGACCTACGTCCGGTCGCTGATGCAGCCGGTCCACCAGCGCGGGAAGATCGCCGCCTGGATCGCGCCGCCGCGGCACGGCATCAACGGCAAGCCGTTCGACTACGACTACGTCCATCTGGCTTAGAGACGAAGGGCCCGCGGCGCCATGGCAACGCTGTTCAACGCCTGCGAATACCTGCTCGACCGGCGCCTGGCCGCCGGGGACGGCCCGCGGCTGGCCCTGACCGGCGGTGCCGGGGATCTCAGCTACGCCGGGCTGTACGACCGGGTCTGCCGCACCGCGGCGGGTCTGCGGTCCGCGGGCCTGCAGCCTGAGCAGCGGCTGCTGATGCTGATGGCCGACTCCGCGGAGTTCGTCATGGTCTACCTGGCGGCGATGCGGATGGGCGCCGTTCCGGTGCCGGTATCCACCATGCTGCATGCCGACGGCGTCGCCGGCCTGCTGCGCGACTCGCGCGCCCGGATGCTGGCGGTGACGGGGGAGTTCGCGGCTATCGCCGCCGAGGCGGCACCGGCGGCGCCCGAACTCACCGCGGTGATCACCGCGCCGGGTGCACCGGTCGGCGCCCGTGGGGCCAGCGGGAGGGAAATCGGTGAATACCGGCTGGACGACCTGGCGGGCGGCGCGTTCGACGCGGCGGTCTACCCGTCGGCCGCGGATTCGCCCGCGTTCTGGCTGTACACGTCGGGCACCACCGGCACGAGCAAGGCCGCGATGCACCGGCACGGGTCGATCCCCGTCGTCTGCGAAACCTACGGGACCGAGGTGCTCGGCATCCGGCCCGACGACCGGTGCCTGTCCGCGGCCAAGGCGTTCTTCGCCTACGGGCTGGGCAACTCGATTCTCTTCCCGCTGTCGGTGGGCGCGGCCGCGGTGCTCCAGCCGAGCCCGTCGCGCCCGGATATCGTGGCCGACGCCACGCTGAAGTTCGGCGCCACGCTGTTCTTCGGCGGGCCCACGTTCTTCGCGAACATGCTGCATGCCGGCCTCCCGGCGGAGGCGATGGCCGGCGTGCGCCTGGCCGCATCGGCGGGCGAGGCGCTCCCCGCGGCCCTGTACCACCGGTGGACCAGCCACTTCGGGGTGGACATCATCGACGGGATCGGCATGACCGAGATGCTGCACATATTCCTGTCCAACCGCCCGGGCCAGGTGCGGCCGGGCACGACCGGCGTCGGCGTCCCCGGGTACGATCTGCGGATCGTGGACGAGAACGGCATCGAGACCGCCGCCGGCGAGCCGGGCACACTGCTGGTGTGCGGCCCCTCCGCCGCCACCGGGTACTGGTCCAGCTACGACGCATCCCGCCGGGTGTTCCAGGGCGAGTGGACCCGCACCGGCGACACCTACATCCGTGACGCTGGCGGCTACTACACCTGCCTGGGCCGCACCGGCGACATGCTCAAGCCCAGCGGCATCTGGGTCTCGCCCGCCGAGGTGGAGCAGCGGCTGCTGGCGCACGACGCGGTCGGGCAGGCGGTGGTGGTCGCGGCCCGGGACGCCGACGAGCTGGAGAAGGCGGTCGCCTTCGTCATCCTGCAGGCGGGCAGGGAAGCCACCGCCGACGAGCTGATCGAGTTCTGCCGCGAAGGGCTGCCGTCGTTCAAATGCCCCCGCACGGTGGTGTTCACCGACGCGTACCCGGTGACGGCGACGGGGAAGATCCGCCGGGTGGAGCTACGGGAGGCTGCCGCCGAGGTGCTGCGCTGATGCTGGACGGGATGCCGCTGATCGATGTCCACCTGCACGCCGCCCGGCTGCCCACCCTCCGGCCCGCCTGGAAGCAGTGGGCGCACGACTTCGGCGGCCAGACGGTGATCGACCGCGTCTACGACCCGGACGGGACGGTGGTGCCGGCCCGGTTCGACGCCTACCTCGCCGCCGAGGGCGTGGACATCGCGCTGATCCTGGCCGAGTACAGCCCCAAGGTCACCGGGATCCAGCCACTGGAGGACCTGCTGCCGCTGGCCGCGCACAACCCGGACCGGATCAAGACGATCGCGAACATCAACCCGCACCTGCACTACCCGGTGGACGAGGAGCTGCGGCGGCAGCTCGACCTCGGCGCGGTGGCCCTGAAGGTGCACCCGGTGCACGCCGGCGCCGCGGCAAACGACCGTGCGCTCTACCCCGCCTACGAGGTCTGCCAGTCGGCCGGTATCCCGGTGGTGGTGCACTGCGGCACCAGCACCTTCCCCGGCGCCTCGAACGGCTACGCCGACCCGATCTACCTCGACGACGTGCTGCGCGACTTCCGCCGGCTCGACATCGTCCTCGCGCACGGCGGGCGCGGGTGGTGGTATGACGCCGCCGCCTTCATGGCGTCCTCCAGCGAGCGGGTCTGGATCGAGCTGTCCGGCCTGCCGCCGTCCCGGCTGCGGGAGTACTACGCGCGGCACAACTGGGCGCGGCTCACCCGCCGGATGATCTTCGGGACGGACTGGCCCGGCGTGCCGGGGATTGCCGCGAACGCCCGGGCCGTCGCTGCGCTGTGCCCGGACGAGGAGACCGCGGCGATGGTGCTGGCCGGTAACGCCCGCCGGGTCTACAACCTCAAGACCCCGGACTGACCGGTCCGGGCCGGCTGTCCGCTGGAGCCCGCTGCCGCAGCCGCATCAGCTGGACCTGCCCGGTGGCGATCAGCCGCGCCCGGTCGTCGGTCAGATCCACTTTCCACAGCTGCAGGTCGCCGTTGGCGTCCACCAGCGAACCGTTGATCGCGAGCCGTCCGGCGCTGACCGCCCGGATGAACGAGGTCCGGTTGCTGATCCCGACAACCTGCCGGCCGAGTCCGGCGTGCAGCGACGCGCCGATGCTGGCGATGGTCTCGATGACCGTGCAGTAGACGCCGCCGTGCACGATGCCGTGCCCCTGCCAGTGCCGGTCGTCGATCTCGATGCTCGCGTCCACCCGCTGCCCGTCCGCGTGCGAGATGTGCAGGCCGAGCGACCGGTCGAGCGCGGAGATCAGGTCGTTCGGATCGACCTGCTCTGCCGCTAGCGCGCCGGCGCCGCCGTCACCGTTGCCGTCGCTGCGCTGCCCGGCCATGGGCCTCCTCCGGATGTCATGGCGTGCTACCACGCCGGAAACGGGTTTCCGCGCCAGTGTTTCAGGTGCGTGCGCCGGCCGTGCTCCGGGTCTTCCGCGACCGCCACCGCGGCCGCGTTTGAAGATCGACGACGGTTTGCGGCCCGCGGGCGCGGGGGGAAACAATTCGTGTGGATGCACGCTGCCCGGGATGCCGAGTCCGAACGGGGGTAACCGATGCCGGAGCCTGACCCGGAGGTGATCGGCCAGGCGGTGCTCAGCCCGCTGACGCGGGCGGCGATCTTCCTGGTGGTGACGATCGATCCGGGCGGTGTGCCGGCCGTGCGGGACCTGCTCTCCGGGCTGGACGATCTGGTGAAGTCGGTGGGCTTCCGCGATCCGGACAGCGACCTGAGCTGCGTCGCGGGCATCGGCTCGGGCGCCTGGGACCGGCTGTTCAGCGGCCCCCGGCCGGCCGAGCTCCATCCGTTCCGCGAGCTGTCGGGCCCCATCCATCACGCCCCTTCCACGCCCGGTGACCTCCTGTTCCATATCCGGGCCCAGCGGATGGACGTGTGCTTCGACCTGGCCTCGCTGATCATCGAAAGGCTGCGTGGCGCGGTGACCGTCCGCGACGAGGTCCACGGGTTCAAGTACTACGATTCCCGGGACCTGCTCGGCTTCGTGGACGGGACCGCGAACCCGGTCGGCCCGAAGGCACGCGCCGCCGTCATGATCGGCGCCGAGGACGGCGACTTCGCCGGGGGCAGCTACGTGATCGTGCAGAAGTACCTGCATCGCCAGCAGCCCTGGAACGCCCTGCCGGTGGAGGACCAGCAGAACGTGATCGGCCGCACCAAGCTGGAGGACATCGAGCTGGACGACGCGGCCAAGCCGGCCGACTCACACGTCGCGCGGAGCACCATCGTCGACCCGGATGGAACAGAACGCGAGATCCTGCGGGACAACATGCCGTTCGGCACCGTCGGGCGCGATGAGTTCGGCACTTACTTCATCGGCTACGCGCGCACCCCATCGGTCATCGAGCGGATGCTGGACCGGATGTTCCTCGGCGACGAGCAGGCCAGCCACGACCGGCTGCTGGACTTCGTCACCGCCGAGACCGGCAACCTGTTCTTCGTCCCGAGCGCGGACTTCCTCGACGACCTCCCGGATCCGCCGGGAATGCCCGCCGTGACCGACGCCGTTACTGACGCCGGGGTAGGCGCCGGGAGCACACCGCCGGAGTACGCGAACACGGTGCCTGAGTCCGGGCCGGAGTCCCGGCCGGGGTCCGGGGGCTCGCTGGGGATCGGCGACCTGAAGGGACTGAAGGGAACAGCCAGATGAACAACCTGCACCGCGAGCTGGCGCCGATCTCCGCTGAGGCGTGGGCTGACATGGAGGACGAGGCGCGGCGGACCTTTTCGCGGCATGTGGCAGGCCGCCGCGTGGTCGACGTGCCCGACCCCGGCGGCCTGGAGCTGTCGTCGGTCAACACCGGCCACCTCGATCCCGTCGACCCGCCCGCCGACGATGTCATCGCCCGCACCCGGCGCTCGCAGCCGATCGTGGAACTGCGGGTGCCGTTCACGGTCGACCGGCAGCAGGTGGACGCCGTCGCCCGTGGGGCGAAGGACGCGGACTGGCAGCCGGTGAAGGACGCCGCCCGGCAGATCGCCTACGCCGAGGACCGGGCGATCTTCGAGGGTTACCGGGCGGCCGGGATCGCCGGCATTCGTGCCGGTTCGTCCAACCCGGCGATCGCGCTTCCGGCCGAGGTCCGTGGCTATGCCAACGCGATCAGCCAGGCAGCGAGCGCGCTGCGCCTAGCGGGCGTCGGCGGCCCGTACTCGCTGGCCCTCAGCGCCGACGCCTACACCGCCGTCAGCGAGACCGCCGACTACGGTTACCCGATCTACGATCACATCGCCCGCGTTCTCGACGGCGAGATCATCTGGGCCCCCGCGATCGCCGGAGCGGTCCTCCTGTCCACCCGCGGCGGCGACTTCGAGCTGCGGATCGGCCAGGACGTGTCGATCGGCTACCTGTCACACGATGACAGCACCATCCGCCTGTACTTCCAGGAGACGATGACGTTCCTGGCCTACACCGCCGAAGCGGCGGTGACGCTCACGGCACCCGGCCGGCGGTGAACCGCCTTACCGGTCCGGGTATTCGGGGTCGGGCCCGCCCATCACCTCAGCGCTTTCCGGCTCCTGGTCGGAGCCGCCCATCACGTCCGAGCGCTGCTCGTCGCGATCCGGCCCGCCCATCACCTCGGCGCTCTGCGGCTCATCCTCGGGCCCGCCGAATACGTCGGCGCGTTCTTCGTTCCGCTCCGGGCCGCCCATCACCTGCGCGTCTTCAGGCTCCCGGTCCGGGCCGCCGAAAACCCCCTCGTACGGCTGCTGATTGTCCGGCATCCTCATCGCCCCCTTGCCGATATCGCCGTTATCCCGACACTACCGAACGTTACGCCCGGCAAGCCGCCCCGCGTCCGGAGACGGTACGCCGCCACGGCCGTTGAGCTGCAAATTCAGCTCTGCGCCCGGGCCTCCTCGATGGTGAGCTCCGCCGCGGGGTCAGCGTCCAGGCGCTCATCCGGGATCGGGCGGCCGCTGCGCACCGACTGGCCGTAGGTACCGTCGTCCAGCCGTCGCAGCGCGCGGTCGATCGCGGCCAGCCGTTCCCGCAGGCTGGCCGCGATCGCGTTGGCCTCGCCTTCGGCGGTCAGCGGCTGGGCGGGGTCGGAGACGTCTCCGGTCTCCTGTTCCGCCTCCTGGCCCTGCCGCGCCGCCGATTCGGCATCCTTGATCAGGGCCTCGACCTCGCCGCGCTCGGCGGTGAGCCGTGCCCGCGCTTCCTGCTGGTCCATCTGGCCCCCTCCCTGCGGCCATTGTCCAATGATGAGCGTGGCGCCGGACGGCCGGCCGCCGCGGTTGTCAGGTGGCCCCCGTGCCGCCGTCGCGGTGCCGCTCCGGCAAACGCCAGCGGAACGGCGTGGCGAGGTGGGCCAGCGAGGCTTCCGGCCCCCACGACCCGGGGGCGTACGTCTCCACCGGCGGCGGGTCCTCCAGCAGCGGCGTGGAGACCTCCCACAGCCGCTCTATTCCATCCGCGCTGGTGAACAGCGTCTGGTCGCCGAGCATGGCGTCCAGGATCAGCCGTTCGTAGCCCTCGAGGCCGTTCGCCCCGTTGAACGAATCCTGGTAGCGGAACGTCAGGCTAGCTCCACCCAGCGTAAACTCCGCGCCCGGCTCCTTGACCAGGAAATCGCATACGACGGCCCCGGGGTCGGCGAAATCGATCAGGACCTCGTTGCGGCGCCCTTCCGGCATGTCCCGCGTACGCTCCCGAAACATCCGCAGCGGGGGCGTGTGGAACCCGAGGGTGATCACCTGCCGGCTCGCGCCGAGCGCCTTTCCCGAGCGCAGCAGGAACGGCACCCCGGCCCAGCGGAAGTTGTCGATCTCGACCCGCACCGCCGCCAGGGTCTCGGTGCCGGAATGCGGGGCCACACCCGGCACGTCGCGGTAGCCGTCGTACTGGCCGCGCACCACGTGCTTCACGTTGATCGGCTGCAGGGACTCGAAGACCTTCTGCTTCTCCGCCCGCAGGCGCCGGGCGTCCAGGCCGGTCGGGGGTTCCATCGCGACGAACCCGAGAACCTGGAGCAGATGGGTCACGATCATGTCGCGGTAGGCGCCGGTCTGGTCGTAGAAGCTTCCCCGGTTCTCCACGGACAGCGTCTCTGGCACGTCGATCTGCACGTAGGCGATGTGGTCCCGGTTCCACAACGGCTCGAGCAGGCCGTTGGCGAAACGGAGCGCGAGGATGTTCTCCACCGACTCCTTGCCGAGGAAATGGTCGATCCGGAAAATCCGCGACTCGTCGAACACCTTGTGGATGGTCCGGTTGAGTTCCTGGGCCGAGGCCAGGTCGTCGCCGAACGGCTTCTCGATGATGACCCGGCCCTTGCTGGCCAGGCCGCTGTCGCCGAGCATCGTGATGGTCGCGCCGAATGCGGACGGCGGGATGGCCAGGTGGAACAACCGATGGGTGGAGGCGCCGAGTTCGCGGTCGGCCTCCCGGACGGCCTCGACCAGCGCGCCCGCTTCGCCGGGCTCCGCGGGGGCGAACGAGAGCGCCGCCGCGAAGGCCTCCCACGCCTCGCCCTCCGGCTTGCTGGTGCCGAACTCCTCGATGGCCTGCCGGGCGTGCTGTACGAACTGCTCGTCGGTGATCTCCGACCGAATTGGCGCCGACCCGATGATCCGGTACCGGTGCGGCATCAGCCCCGCGACCGACAGGTGGAACAGGCCCGGCAGCAGTTTCCGCCTGGCCAGGTCACCGGTGGCGCCGAAGAGGACGATGACGTGGTTGTCCGGCCGCTCGTGGTTCATCGCGTCACGCCCTTTTCATCGCACGGTAGCGGCGGATCAGCTCGTTGGTGGACGAGTCGTGGCCGAGGGATGGCTCGCCGCTGCTTTCCAGCTCGGGAATGATCTGCTTGGCCAGCACCTTGCCGAGTTCCACCCCCCACTGGTCGAACGAGTCGATGCCCCAGACGACGCCCTGGGTGAACACGCTGTGCTCGTACAGGGCGATCAGCGATCCCAGCAGCCGCGGCGTGAGGACTTCGGCGAGCAGCACGTTGGTGGGCCGGTTGCCCTCCATCACCCGGTGCGGGACCACGTGCTCGGGCGTGCCCTGGGCCCGGACCTCCGCCTCCGTCTTGCCGAACGCCAGCGCCTGCGCCTGCGCGAACACGTTCGACGACAGGATGTCGTGGTGGTCGCGCAGCGGGTTCAGCGACTTGCCGAAGCCGATGAGATCGACCGGGATCAGCTTCGTCCCCTGGTGAATCAGCTGGTAAAAGCTGTGCTGCCCGTTGGTGCCGGGCTCGCCCCAGAACACGGCGCCGGTCTGGTAGTCCACCGGGCGCCCGTCGATGGTGACGTGCTTGCCGTTGGATTCCATCGTCAATTGCTGGAGGTAGGCGGGAAAGCGCTTGAGGTACTGGTCGTAGGGCATCACGCCGACCGTCTGTGCGCCGAAGAAGTCGCCGTACCACACCGCGAGCAAGCCCATCAGCACCGGGAGGTTCGCTTCCAGCGGTGCGGTGCGGAAATGCTCGTCCATCGCGTGGAACCCGGCGAGCATCTCACCGAAGTGGTCCGGGCCGATCGCCACCATCGTGGACAGCCCGATGGCCGAGTCCATCGAGTACCGGCCGCCGACCCAGTCCCAGAACCCGAACATGTTGGCCGTGTCGATCCCGAACTCGGAAACCAGCTTGGCGTTCGTGGATACGGCCACGAAGTGCTTCGCCACCGCGTCCTCGCCGAGCTGGCCGGTGATCCAGTCCCGGGCGGAGGCCGCGTTGGTGAGCGTCTCCAGGGTGGTGAAGGTCTTGGAGGAGATGATGAACAGCGTCTCCTCGGCCGCGAGGTCCCTGGTCGCCTCCACGAAGTCGGTCGAGTCGACGTTGGAGACGAAGCGGAAGGTCATCTCGCGGTCGGAAAACTGGCGCAGCGCCTCATAGGCCATCACCGGCCCGAGGTCGGAACCGCCGATCCCGACGTTGATCACGTTGCGGATCCGCTTGCCGGTCTGCCCCGTCCACTCGCCGGACCGCACGCTGTCGGCGAAGCGGCGCATCCGGCCGAGGACCTCATGCACCTCACGGACCACATCTGTCCCGTCGACCACCAGGGACGCGGTTTCCGGCATCCGCAGGGCGACGTGCAGCACCGCCCGGTCCTCGGAGACGTTGATGTGCTCGCCGCGGAACATCGCGTCCCGGCGTTCCGGCACGCCGGATTCCGCGGCCAGGTCGAGCAGCAGCCGGATGGTTTCGCCGGTCACCCGGTTCTTCGAGTAGTCGAGGTAGATGCCGGCCGCCTCGGCGTTCAGCCGTTCGCCGCGCCCGGGATCCTCGGCGAACAGGTCGCGGAGGTGGCGGCCGGCGATGGCGGCGTAGTGGCGGTCCAGCGCCTGCCACGATTTACGCTCCCGCAGCGGAGGCACGCCCATGCCGTCTCCTTTGCCCCATCGGGTATTTCCTCATCTGCCCAGGCGGCTACCGCGCCAAGCATAGGACTCCCGGTCCGGGCGGGCCGGACCCCCCGTGGCAGCGCCGGTCAGCGGGTGCGCCGGACCGAATCGAGCCTGCCGCGCGAGGAGAGGTAGTCCTCGGTGACGAGCCTGTTCAGCACCGCCGAGAGCTTGTGCAGCTCGGCGAGGTGGGCGTGGGTGAGGTCGCTGACGAGCCGGTCCCCCTGCTCGGTCAGCTCGACCCGCGCGACCCGGCCGTCGTGCTGGTCGGGCCGGCGGCGGACCAGGCCGGCCGCCACCGCGCGATGCACCAGCTCGACCGCGCTGTGATGCTTGAGCAGCAGGTAGTCGGCCACCTCGCCGACGGTCGGCGGGAGATCGCCGGCGTGGCCCTTGATGGCCACCAGCAACTGGTGCTGGACATGGGTGAGCCCGGCCGCGCGGGCCTGCACGTCGCTCCAATGCTGGAAACGGCGCAGCGCTACCCGGAAGGCGAGGAGATTTTCGAAATCCCGGCGGGTTGGCTCAGGCAGCGTTAATCCCCCCTTCGGCTCGGCGCACACCGGACGCTACTGAGCGTATCGGTTCGCGAGTTAATCGGCATCGCCATCGCCGGCCCGGCGAATTCGCGGATGCCGTTTATCCCTCGTAATACGAGGTAGATGAGACCGGCGGAACGGATGGATGGGATGGGAAACGGAGGCGATGACGTGGCGGGCCGACGCCCGGAAGTTCCCCGGTTCATGCCGCACGTGCTGCGGGAGTACGCCCTGATCGCGGACGGCGAGCGGGGCGCGCTCATCGGCCCGCACGGCGAGCTGACCTGGATGTGCGCGCCTCGCTGGGACGATGACCCGGTCTTTTCCGCCCTGCTCGGCGGAGCCGGTGCGTACGCGGTCACGCCTGCCGATCCGCGGCACGTGTGGGGCGGCCGGTACGAGACCGGCAGCCTGATCTGGCGCAGCCGGTGGATCACCACCGACGCCGTCATCGAATGCCGGGAAGCGCTGGCGTACCCCGGCGAAGCGCGGCGTGCCGTGCTGCTCCGGCAGGTCGTCGCGGTGCGCGGCGACACCAGGGTGCGGGTGTTCCTGGACCCGCGGGCCGGCTTCGGCCGCCACGGCAGCCGGGGCCTGGAACTCGATGGCGGGATCTGGCACGGCCACACCGGGCCGCTTCGCTGGCGCCTGCAGGGCGGCGCCGACGCCCGGCCGGTCCGCAGCCCCGATGGCGGCGAACTGCTGGCCCTCGACCTCACCGTGCCCGCCGGCAACCGGCATGACCTGGTCCTGGAGGTCAGCGAGGACGAACTTCCCGGCCCGCCCCCGGATCCCGCCGAGGCCTGGCGTGCCACCGAGGCGTCCTGGGAGCGGGACCGCCCGGCCCTGGAACCGACCATCGCACCGCGCGACGCCATTCATTCCTGGGCGGTGCTGCGCGGCCTGACCAGCAGCAGCGGCGGCATGGTCGCCGCCGCGACCACGAGCCTGCCGGAACGGGCCGATACCGGCCGAAACTATGACTACCGGTACGCCTGGATCCGCGACCAGGCGTACGCCGGGCTGGCCGCGGCGAGCGCGGGCGCGCTCGGCCTGCTCGACTCCGCGACGAGCTTCGTCTCCGCCCGGCTGCTGGAGGACGGCCCCGAACTGAAGCCGGCCTACACCGTGGACGGCGGCCAGGTTCCGTCCGAGCGGCAGCTTGACCTGCCCGGCTACCCCGGCGGAGCGGACAAGACCGGCAACTGGGTGAACGGGCAGTTCCAGCTCGACGCCTTCGGCGAGGCATTGCAGTTGCTCGCGGCCGCGGCGCGGCTGGACCGGCTCAGTCCGGAGGGGTGGGAGGCCGCCCAGGTTGCCGCGGACGCGATCGGCAAACGATGGTCCGAAGCCGACGCCGGGATCTGGGAACTGGACAACCAGGCCTGGACCCACTCGCGGCTGTCCTGCGTGGCCGGGCTGCGCGCGGCCGCCGCCCTGCCCGGTCCCGGGAGCGGGCTCACCGGCTGCGCCACGCTCGCCGACACGATCCTCGCCGAAACCGCCCGGGACAGTACGCACGCCGACGGCTACTGGCAGCGCGGCCCCGACGATCCGCGTACCGACGGCTCCCTGCTGCTGCCTCCCGTTCGCGGCGCGCTGCCGGCCTCGGACCCGCGGACCCTGGCGACGCTGGGCGCGGTCCGCGATCAGCTGGCCAGCGAGGAGTATGTCTACCGGTTCCGCCACGATCAGCGCCCGCTCGGCGACGCCGAGGGTGCGTTCCTGCTCTGCGGGTTCATCATGGCGCTCGCCGAGCAGCAGCAGGGAAACGAGGTCTCGGCGCTGAGGTATTTCGAGCGCAACCGCGCGGCATGCGGGCCGCCGGGCCTGCTGTCCGAGGAGTACGACGTCGGCCAGCGCCAGTTGCGCGGCAATCTCCCGCAGGCATTCGTGCACGCGCTTCTCCTCGAATGCGCGGGCCGGCTGACGGGCGGCCGGGACGGCTCGGGCTAGCCCTGGGCTGGCAAGACAGCCGGCAACGGCGGACGGGAACACCGCTGCCAGGAAATCGGAAGGAGATAACGGGGTGACCCAGAACGTTGTGATCACCGGTGCCAGCGCCGGCATCGGCCGGGCGACCGCTCGGTTGTTCGGGCAGCGTGGCGCGTCCGTCACGCTCATCGCCCGGGGCAGCGCCGGGCTGGAAGCGGCGGCCCGCGAGGTCGAGGAGGCCGGCGGGAAGGCACTGCCGGTCAGCGCCGATGTGGCCGATCCGGTAGCGGTGGAGAAGGCGGCGGACGCGGCCGAGACCCAGTTCGGTCCCACCGACGTGTGGGTCAACGTGGCGTTCGCCTCGGTGTTCGCGCCGTTCACCGAGATCAGCCCGGACGAGTTCCGCCGGGTTACCGAGGTCTGCTACCTGGGTTTCGTGTACGGCACGATGGCGGCGCTGAAGCGGATGAAGCCACGTGACCACGGGACGATCGTCCAGGTGGGCTCGGCGCTCGGGGCGCGGGCGATCCCGCTGCAGTCCGCGTACTGCGGGTCGAAGCACGCGGTCAACGGGTTCACCGAGTCGGTCCGTTGCGAACTGCTGCACGACCACAGCAACGTGCGGATCACCGTCGCCCAGATGCCGGCGCTCAACACGCCGCAGTTCAACTGGGTCCGCTCCCGGCTTCCCCGCCATCCGCAGCCGGTCCCGCCGATCTACCAGCCGGAGGTCGCCGCGCGCGGCGTCGCCTACGCCGCCGATCATCCCGGCCGGAAGCAGTACTGGGTGGGTGGCACCACCGCCGCCACCATCGCGGCGCAGAAGCTCGCCGCCCCGCTACTGGACCGCTACCTCGCCCGGACCGGGTACGGCTCGCAGCAAACCGGGGACGAGGTCAGCCCGGACCGGCCGGACAACCTGTGGGAGCCGCTGGACGGGGCGGACGGCCGTGACCACGGCGCGCACGGCGGCTTCGGCGACAACTCGCACGGCCGCAGCCTGCAACTGTGGGTGTCCCAGCACCGGGCGCCGGCCGGCGGCGCCGCCGCGGCGGCGGTCGTGGCCGGTGTCTTCGCGGGCCGCGCGCTGCGGCGGCGGTGACCATGCCGGCACGCTGGCTCACCGTGGTGCGGGCAGCCTACGGGACCGCGCTGCTCTGCGCGCCGGGCCGGGTGGCCCGGCTGGCGGGTGGCCCGCCGCCGGACCGGCGGGTCCGGATGACCGCCCGGGTGCTCGGAACCCGGCATCTGGCCCAGTCGTGTTTCACGGCCCGGTACCCGTTCGCGGGGGCGATGCTTCTCGGTGCCGGGACCGACATCACGCACGCCGCTTCGATGCTCGCGTTCGCCGCCGCGCCGCGGCGGCGGCGCGAGGCGCTGGCCGATGCCGCGGCCGCGACCGGATTCGCGGTCGCCGGGCTGGTCATCGCGCGCCACCGCCGGGCGGACCGCTGACGGCATCCGGCCAGATCCGGGTGCCGGACCGCCAGACGCTGTGCACCAGCGCCACCCCGGGCCGGTAGGCGAGGAACACGTGCGACGGCGCGTCCAGTACCACGACGTCGCCGCGGGCGCCCGGGGTCAGGCGGCCGACATCGTCGCGGCGCAGCGCCTTCGCCCCGCCGAGGGTGGCTGCCTGGACCGCTTCGGCGGGGGTGAAGCCCATCTCCCGCACGGCGAGCGCGATGCACAGCGGCATGCTGGTGGTGAAACTGCTGCCGGGGTTGCAGTCGGTGGCCAGGGCGACGGTGGCCCCGGCGTCCAGCAGCCGCCGGCCGTCCGGGTAGCGCGAGCGGGTGGAGAAGTCGCAGCCGGGCAGCAGCGTCGCCACCGGCGTGCCGGCCGCCAGCAGGTCGACGTCCGCGGCGGTCAGGTGGGTGCAGTGGTCGGCGGACGCCGCGCCGGCCTCCGCGGCGACGCGGACGCCGGGACCGGTGGCGAGCTGGCCGGCGTGCACCCGGCCGACCAGGCCGCGGCGCGCCCCGGCGCGGAGGATCTCCGCGGCCTGGTCGCCGTCGAACGCGCCCCGGTCGCAGAAGACGTCGATCCACCGGGCGTGCGGCGCGCACGCCTCCAGCATTCCGGCGCACACCAGCGCGACGTAGTCGTCGGCGCGGCCGGCGTACTCGGGCGGGACGACGTGGGCGCCGAGGAAGGTGGTTTCCGCGGTGAACCGGCGGGCCACCCGGAGCAGCCGTTCCTCGTCCGCGGTGCGCAGCCCGTAGCCGGACTTGCACTCGATGGTCGTGGTCCCGGACGCGGCCGCCTCCGCTACGACGCGGCCGGCGCTGGCGGCCAGTTCCTCGTCGGAGGCCTGCCGCGTCGCGGCGACGGTGGTGGCGATGCCGCCCGCGGTGTACGGCCGGCCGCTCATCCGCGCGGCGAACTCGGCGCTGCGCTCACCGGCGAACACCGCGTGGGTGTGGCTGTCCACGAACCCCGGGATGACCGCGCGCCCGCCGGTGTCCACCGCGATGGCCCCGGCCGCCTCCGGCGCCGCCGCGGCTGGCCCGGCCCAGGCGACGCGGCCGTCCTCGATCAGCAGCGCCGCCCCGTCGATCACGCCGAGCGGGCCGGGCCCCAGGGCCGGATCGTTGGTCACCAGCTGGCCGATGCCGGTGAAAAGGACCGAGCTCATCGTCTGTCCATGGCCTTGGTGACATCCGCGATAGCCGAGCGCAGATCGCCGGCGACGTCCTCGATCAGCAGGTGGCGGCCGTCGCGGACGACGGGCCGCCCGGAGACCGCCACGTCGGTGACGTCGGCCGGGCTGGCCGCGAACACGGCGTGATCGAGCAGCGTCCCGCCGGTGGCGCCGGCCATCCGCGCGGAGCCGGGGGACACGGTGACGAAATCGGCCAGGTAGCCGGCGGCGAGCCGGCCGGCCTCGGGCCAGCCGATGGCCGCGTGACCGGCCTCGGCCGCCGCCGGGACGAGCCGGGCGGCGGGAAAGTGGCCCCGGGTTCCGGTGGCGAGCCGCTGGCCGGTTTCCAGCCCCCGCATCTCCTCGAAGAAGTCGATCACCGCGTGGCTGTCGGTCCCCAGGCTGATCGGGCTTCCCGCCCCGGCGAGGGCGGCGGCGGGGCCGATCCCGTCGGCGAGGTCGCGTTCGGTCGTCGGGCAGATGCAGGCCCCGGTTCCGGAGCCGCCGACGGCGGCGGTCGCGGCCGGGCCGAGGTGGGTGGCATGCACGGCGGTCGCCGATTCCCGCAGCGCGCCCGCGGCGGCGAGCACGTCGGCGGGGGAGCGCTGGTAGGCGTCTTCGATCTCGTCGTTCTCGGCGCGCTGCTCCGACAGGTGGAAATGCAGCGGGGAGCCTTCCCGCGCCGCCCATCCGGCGACCACGCTGGCTGCTGCGGGCGGAACGGCCCGCACCGAGTGGATCGCCGCCCCGGTCCGCGCGCCATCCGGCGGGGCGACGGCGGCCGCGCGCTGCGCCCAGCGGTCCGCGCTGCCGTCGCTGAACCGCAGCTGTACCCCGTCGGCGGGCCGCCCGGGACCGCTTTCCAGGTAGCAGGCGTCGAGGATCGTGATGCGCAGGCCCGCCTCGGCCGCGGCCGCGAAGAGGGCGGCGCTCATCGCGTTCGGGTCCCGGTACCGGCCGCCGCCGGGCGGGTGGTGCAGGTAGTGGAACTCGCCGACGCCGGTGATCCCGGTGAGGGCCATCTCGGCATACACGGCGCGGGCCAGCCGGTGGTAGCTGTCCGGGTCGACCGCGGCGGCGACGCCGTACATCTGGTCCCGCCAGGTCCAGAAGGTCCCCGGACGCTGAGTGCGGCCGCGGAGCACCCGGTGGAAGGCGTGCGAGTGGGCGTTGGCGAATCCCGGCAGGGTCAGGCCCGCCAGGTGCACGGCGTCCGGCGGCCGGCCCGCCCCGGGCTGCACGGCCGCGAACCGGTCGCCGTCGACGGTGAGCAGCACGTCCGCACTGGCGGTGTCGCCGCCGAGGTAGGCCGCGTCGCAGAAGTACCGGGTCAGCGCCACGGCGGGCCCGTTTCCTGCTGCATAACGGCGGTGGCGGGCGGGCCGCCGGGCCCGGTGATCACCGGATGTCGCCGGCGGCCGCTGCTGCGGCGGCGGTGAGGGCGCCGGAGGCGGTGAAGGTGCCGGCGGCGGTCAGTTCGGGGGTGAGGAAACGGTCGGCGCCCATCCCGGGTACGACCTGCCGCAGCGCGGCGATCACCGCCGCGGTCGCCGGGGCCGGCACGAGGGGAGCGCGCAGTTCGACGGCGCGGGCCGCGGTCACCAGCTCGATGCCCAGGACCTGGCCCAGGTTGGCGACGACCGTCCGGAGCTTGCGCGCCGCCGCCCAGCCCATCGATACGTGGTCCTCCTGCATGGCCGAGCTGGGGATGGAGTCCACGCTGGCGGGCACCGCCAGGCGCTTGTTCTCCGCGACCAGCGCGGCCTGGGTGTACTGGGCGATCATCAGGCCCGAATCCACCCCGGGATCGGCCGCCAGGAACGGCGGCAGGCCCCGGGAGCGCCGGGTGTCCAGGAGCGTGTCGGTGCGCCGCTCGGCCATCGAGGACAGGTCGGCAGCCGCGATCGCGAGGAAGTCGAGGACGTAACCCAGCGGAGCGCCGTGGAAGTTGCCGTTCGAGGTCACCTCGCCGGTGCTCAGCACGACGGGGTTGTCGATCGCGGCCTCCAGCTCCCGGCCCGCCACTGCGGCGGCGTGCGCGAGCGTGTCCCGCACGGCGCCGGCCACCTGCGGCGCGCACCGGAACGAGTAGGGATCCTGGACCCGGTTGTCGCCCTCGCGGTGCGACGCCACGATCCCGGACCCGGTAAGGACCCGGAAGATGTTCCCGGCGCTGGTCACCTGCCCGGGATGCGGCCGCAGCGGCGCGTGCAGCTCCGGGCGGAACACCTGGTCGGTGCCGAGCAGCGCCTCGACGCTCATCGCGGCGGTGACGTCGGCCGCCTGGCACAGCCGCCGGAGGTCGTCGATGGCCAGGACCAGCATGCCGAGCATGCCGTCGGTCCCGTTAATCAGGGCCAGGCCCTCCTTTGCCTCGAGCCGTACCGGGGTGATCCCGGCGGCGTCGAGGGCTGCCCCGCCGGAGACGGTTTCCCCTCCCGGGGTCACCGCCTCGCCCTCGCCGGTGAGCACCAGCGCGCAGTGGGCGAGCGGGGCCAGGTCGCCGCTGCAGCCCAGGGAGCCGTGCTCGCGGACGACCGGCGTGATCCCCGCGTTGAGCATCCGGGCCAGGGTCTGCGCCACCACCGGCCGCACGCCGGTCCGCCCGCTCGCCAGCGTTTTCAGCCGGAGGAACATCAGGGCGCGGACCACCTCGCGCTCGACCGGCTGGCCGGCGCCCGCCGCGTGTGAGCGGAGCAGGCTGGCCTGCAGCGCCTCCCGCAGTTCCGGCGGGATGTGCCGGACGGCGAGGGCGCCGAACCCGGTGGATATGCCGTAGGCCGGCTTGGGCGAGGCGGCCAGCCGCTCCACCGCGTCGCGCGATTCGGTCATCGCCTCCATCGCCGCGCGGCTCAGCCGCACGGTGGCGTCGTGCCGGGCGACGTCCACGACGTCCGCGCTGCTCGTCCCCGCCGGTCCCAGCTCGATCTCCGGCCTGGCGGAACCGGGCGCCCCCGGCGGAAGCTGGCCGCTCATCCGTTATCGCTCATCGGCAGCTGGACCGCGTGCCGGCGGGCGACCTCGGCTGCCTGCGGGTAACCGGCGTCCACGTGCCGGATGATGCCCGTCGCCGGGTCGTTGGCCAGCACGCGCGCCAGCTTCTCGGCGGCCAGCGCTGACCCGTCCGCGACGCTCACCTGGCCGGCGTGGATCGACCGGCCGATGCCGACGCCGCCGCCGTGGTGGATCGACACCCACGACGCGCCGCTGGCGGTGTTGACCAGGGCGTTCAGCAGCGGCCAGTCGGCGATCGCGTCGGAGCCGTCGCGCATCGCCTCGGTTTCCCGGTACGGGGAGGCGACCGATCCGCAGTCCAGGTGGTCGCGGCCGATGACGATCGGCGCGGACAGCGCCCCGGACGCGACCATCTCGTTGAACCGCAGGCCGGCCGCGTCCCGCTCACCCAGGCCGAGCCAGCAGATCCGGGCCGGGAGCCCCTGGAAGCTGACCCGCTCGCCGGCCACCCTGATCCACTTCTGCAGCCGGTCGTTACCGGGAAACAGTTCGGTGACGGCGGCGTCGGTGGCGGCGATGTCCTTCGGGTCGCCGGACAGCGCGACCCACCGGAACGGGCCCTTTCCCTCGCAGAACAGCGGCCGGATGTAGGCCGGGATGAACCCGGGATAGTCGAATGCCCGGCCGAATCCGCCGAGAGACGCCTCGGCGCGCAGGCTGTTGCCGTAGTCGAAGACCTCGGCCCCGGCGTCCATCAGGTCGACGAGCGCCGCGCAGTGCGCGGCCATCGCCTCCCGCGCCCGCCGCCGGTAGCCGCCGGGGTCCTCCACCCGCAGGGCGGCGGCCTCGTCCAGCGGCAGGCCCGGCGGCACGTAGCTGAGCGGGTCGTGCGCCGGGGTCTGGTCGGTGGCGATGTCCACCGTTACGCCGCGCCGGGCGATCTCCGGCAGCACCTCGGCGCCGTTACCGACGAGGCCGATCGACAGCGCCGTCCCGTCGCGCCGGGCCGCCTCCGCCCGGTGCAGCGCCTCGTCCAGGCTCGCCGCCCGGACATCGAGGTATCCGCTGCGCAGCCGGCGTTCGATCCGGCTCGGGTCGACGTCGGCGCAGATGATCACACCGCCGTTGATCGTCACCGCCAGCGGCTGGGCGCCGCCCATCCCGCCGGCTCCGCAGGTGACCGTGAGCGTGCCGCGAAGCGAGCCGCCGAAGCGCTTGTCGGCGATGGCGGCGAACGTCTCGTAGGTGCCCTGGAGGATGCCCTGGGTGCCGATGTAGATCCACGAGCCGGCGGTCATCTGGCCGTACATGGTGAGGCCGAGTGCCTCCAGCCGCCGGAACTCCTCCCAGCTGGCCCAGTCCGGCACCAGGTTCGCGTTCGCGATGAGCACCCGCGGCGCCCATTCGTGGGTGGTCACCACCCCCACCGGCCGCCCGGACTGGATCAGCAGGGTCTCGTCGCCGGCCAGGGCGGCCAGCGACCGCTCGATGGCGTAGAACGACGGCCAGTCGCGGGCCGCCTTCCCGGTCCCGCCGTAGACCACCAGATCATCGGGGTGCTCGGCGACATCGGGGTCGAGGTTGTTGCGCAGCATCCGCAGCGCGGCCTCCTGCGGCCATCCCTGGCACGACAGCACCGGGCCGCGTGGCGCCCGTATCGTCACGTTCACATTCTGCACAGGCTGACATGATGGGGGCGTGGTGGATGGGTCATGAGGATCGGCGCGTTGGAGGTGCTGCCGGTATTCGACGGCCAGGGCCGGGAGCAAGCCCGCGAGGTGCTGGACAAGCCCGGTGCCGCGGATGACCCGTGGGCGTGCCACGCCGATCAGCTCGACGGCGACGGGAACCTGGAATTCACCCTGGGCGGCTTCCTGCTGCGCACCGCCGGCCGCACCGTGCTGGTGGACGCCGGCGCCGGGACGATCGGCAACAGCAAGTACCACGGCGGCGCACTGCTGGACAGCCTGCACGCCCTCGGCGTGGCCCCGGCGGACGTTACCGACGTCGTGTTCACCCATCTGCACTTCGACCACGTCGGCTGGGCGACCCGCAAGGGCGAGATCGTGTTCCCGAACGCGACCTACCGGGTGCACCAGGCCGACTGGGATCACTTCGTGGACGCGCCGGACGCGCAGCCCGGCGCGGTGCGCAAGCTGTCCCCGCTGGCGGGCAGGCTGGCGCCGTTCACCGCGGACACCACGCTGGCGCCCGGCCTGGACAGCCGCCACACGCCCGGGCATACGCCCGGTTCCACGGTGTTCGTGATCTCCAGCGAGGGGGAGCGGGCGCTGCTGATCGGCGACGTGGCGCATTCCGTCGTGGAGCTCACCGAGCCGGAGTGGGAGGCGGTGTTCGACGTCGACCCGGCGGCCGCGAGGGCGGCCCGCGCGGCCCTGGCGGCCGATCTGACCGGATCCGGCGACCTGATCGCCCCGGCGCACCTGCCCGGACTGCGATTCGGGCGGCTGATCGCGGTCGACGGCCGGCGCCGGTGGATGTACGCCTGAGCGGAAAGGAAGACATGGATCTGCGGCTTGGCGGGACGACGGTGCTGGTGACGGGGGCCGGCCAGGGTCTCGGCCGGGACATCGGCGCGGCCTTCGCGGCAGAGGGAGCCAACGTCGCCTTCCACTACCACTCCTCTGCCGACGGAGCCGAGGACGCGGCCAAGGAGGCGGCCGCGCTCGGCGTGCGGTCGATGGCGGTCGGTGCGGACCTGCGCGACATGGCGGCGGTGGACCGCGCGGTCGCGGATATCACCGCGCAGCTGGGCCCGGTCGGCGTCCTGGTGAACAACGCCGCGGCCACCCAGCGCAAGCCGTTTCTCGACACCACCGAACAGGACTGGGCACCCCAGGTCGAAGTGACGGTGACCGGGATGCTGCGCGTCACCCAGGCGGTCGCCCGGCAGATGACGGAAAACGGCGGCGGCGCCATCATCAGCCTGATGGGCGACTCGGGCCGCGTCGGCGAGTCGCGGCTGCTGGTCACGGCCACCACCCGGTCGGCGACGGTCGGGCTGACCAAGTCGCTGGCCAAGGAGTTCGCCCGCCACGGCATCCGGGCCAACGCGGTGTCCGTGGGACTGGTGCGCACCGGCAGCCTGGACGCGCACACCGGCAACGCCGATGACGACCGGATGGCGAAGATCCTCGCCGCCTACCCGCTGCGCCGCCTCGGCACCCCCGGCGACATCACCCCGCTGATCCTGCTGCTCGCCTCGCCGCTGTCGTCCTGGACCACCGGCCAGGTGATCTCGGTCAACGGCGGATACGCGATGCCCTGAGACGCGATGCCCTGAGATACGTGGATGAGGCGGATAAAGACGGTGCCCCGATCATGGCGATGACGCCGGAGTCCCGCTGGGTCGGAGCGACCGTGCCGCGCAAGGAGGACCGGCGGCTGGTCACCGGCGCCGGCCGGTACGTGAGCGACCTGCAGTTGCCGCGGATGGCGCACGTGGCGTTCGTGCGCAGCCCGCACGGGCACGCGCGGATCCTCGGCGTGGACACCTCCGCGGCGGCGTCGGCGCCCGGCGTGCTCGGCGTCTTCACCGGTGACATGCCGGAGTTCGCCGTGGTCACCCTGCGGGCGCAATCCGCGCTGCCGACCTATGTCGAGACCGAGCAGCCGGTGCTCGCCTGGCGCAAGGCGTGTTTCGCCGGAGAGGCGGTCGCGGCGGTGGTGGCCCAGGACCGCTACCTCGCCGAGGACGCCAGCGAGCTGATCGACGTCAGCTACCAGGCCCTCCCGGCCACCGTTATGGCGTGGGATACGCCGCAGGAACCTGTGCACCCGCAGGCTCCCGACAACGTCCTCGTGCACCGGACGTTCACCGCCGGAGAAGCCGGGGCGGCCCTGGCCGCAGCGCCGGTGGTGGTGCAGCGGGAGCTGATCACCAACCGGCACGCCGGCAATCCGGTCGAATGCCGGGCCGGGGTGGCGTTGTGGGACGCGGCTGACGACCGGCTCACCTACTGGACGGGCACCCAGGTGCCGCATCTTGTCCGCAACCTGCTGGCCGGTCAGCTCGGCCTGCCCGAGGGCAGCGTCCGGGTGGTGGCGCCGGATGTGGGCGGCGGGTTCGGCACCAAGTCGACCGTGTACCCGGAAGACGTGGCGCTGTGCCTGATCGCCCGGGCGCTGCGGGGCCGGCCGGTGAAGTGGGTGGAGGACCGGGCCGAGCATCTCCAGGCCGCCACACACGCCCGCGACCATCGCTACCTGATGCGGGCGGGATTCAGCGCCGACGGGAAGCTGCTGGGCCTGGACGCGGACATCACCTGCAATGCCGGCGCCTACGCGGTGTACCCGTGGACGGCGGGGATCGAGCCGCTGATGGCCGGCGGCCTGCTGACCGGGCCATACCGGCTGGAGCACTACCGGTGCGCCGTTCGCGGCGTCGCCACGAACACCGCGCCGTCCGGTCCGTACCGCGGGGTGGCGCGGCCCGCCAGCACCTTCGCGATGGAGGCCGTGCTGGACGCGGGGGCGCGGGAACTGGGGATGTCCGGCCTGGAGATCCGGCGCCGGAACCTGATCAGCCCGGAAGACATCCCGTACCGGATGCCGTCCCGGCTGGTGGACGACTCCGGGCATTACGCCGAATGCCTGGACATGGTCGCCGACGCCGTCGGCTATTCCGGGTTCCCCGCCGAGCGGGCGCGGCGGCGCGAGGCGGGGGAGAAGCCGATCGGCGTGGGTTTCGCCTGCTACAACGAGCTCACCGGACTCGGCCGCGCCGCGTCGGCGGGACCGCGGATGCCCTTTCGCACCGGGCACGACGCCTGCACGGTCCGGATCGACCCGGACGGGCGGGTCACCGTGCTGTCCGGGGTGAGCTCGCAGGGACAGGGGCTGGAGACCACCATCGCGCAGGTTGTCGCGGACGCGGTCGGGGTTCGTTACCAGGATGTCGCGGTGCGCTTGGGCGACACCGGCGAGTCGCTGTGGGGGTTCGGCGCGTTCTCCTCCCGGCAGGCGGTGATCGGCGGCGGCGCCGCCCGGCGCGCGGGTGACGCCGTCCGGGAGGCGGCGCTGCGGCTCGCCGCCGCGCTGTATGAGGCCGATCCCGGGTCGCTGCGGATCGAGGGCGGCGCGGTGCTGGTGGCCGGGGACCCCGAGCCGGTGGGCACCCTCGCCGACGTCGCCCGGGTGGCCTACCTGGAGTCGAACCGGCTACCGGAGGGTTTCGAGCCCGGGCTGGAGGCGACCCGGTTCTATGACCCGGTCCGCGGCGCGTTCGCCGCCGGCGCGCAGGCGGCGGTCGTCGAGGCGGACCCGGTCACCGGAGAGGTGACGATCCTGAAGTGGGCCTGCGCCGAGGACGCCGGCCGGGTGATCAACCCGCAGATCGTGACTGGCCAGATCGCGGGCGCGATCGCGCAGGGGATCGGCGGCGCGCTGTACGAGCACCTGGTCTATGACTCCGGCGGGAACCTGACCACCGGGACGCTGATGGACTACCTGATGCCCACCAGCTCCGACGTTCCGGAGCTGCTCATCGGCCACATCGCGGAGCCAGCCGCGAACCCGCTCGGGGTGCGCGGGGTCGGGGAGGGTGGCACCCTCGGCCCGGCTGCGGCACTGGCCGGGGCGGTCGCCGACGCGCTCGGCGTGGAGATCACTAAGCTGCCGATCACGCCGGCGGCGGTCTGGGAGGCGTTGCGTTGATCAACTGGAACCTGAGCGGAGACGTGGCGCTGATCACGCTGGACCGGCACGAGCGCCGTAACGCGCTGGACGCCGAGCACTGCGACGCGCTCGCCGAGATCGTCGGCAAGGCGGTCGGCACCGGCGCGCGCTCCCTGGTGATCACCGGCGCGGGCTCCAGCTTCTGCGCCGGCGCCGACCTGGAAGGTGTGTACGGCGCGTCGTTCCGCCGCTCGCTGTACGGCACGCTGTACGCCATCACCGCGGCGCCGATACCGGTCATCGCCGCCGTCAACGGACCGGCCGTCGGGGCGGGAACCCAGCTCGCCATCGCCAGCGACCTGCGGGTGGCCGCGCCCGGTGCGTGGTTCGCGGTGCCGACCGCCCGCCACGGCCTCGCCGTGGACCCGTGGACCATCCGCCGGCTCGCCCTGCTCACCGGCGGCGGAGCCGCGCGGGCCCTGCTGCTCGGCGGCGACCGGCTGGACGCCGAACTGGCCCGCCAGCGCGGCCTGGTGGACCGCATCGGCGGCCTCGATGACGCGCTGGCCTGGGCCGGGGAGATCGCTGCGTTCGTGCCGGAATCCCTGGCGTACTCCAAGCGGGCGCTGCAAACGCTGCAGGAGCCGCAGCCCTGGGATCCGGCGCTGGACGAGGCATACGAGGCGGTGTGGCGGAACCGGGGCAAGGGTTGAAGCCCCCGCCGTTCGACTACGTCCGCGCGGACAGCGTCGCCAATGCGGTCGGCGCCCTGCGCGGCGCCGCCGGCGACGCGACGATCATCGCCGGCGGCCAGAGCCTGGTGCCGATGATGGCGCTGCGGGTCGCCCGGCCGTCGCTGCTGGTCGATATCAACCGCATCCCGGGCCTGGCCGGGATCGGCCCGGCGGGGGACGGGCCGGCCGAGGAAGGGCCGGCCGGGGAAGCACCGGCCGGGGACCGGGCGGTCCGGGTCGGCGCGCTGACCCGGCACTGCGACCTCGCCCGGCAGCGGGACCATCCGCTGCTCGCGGAGGCCGCATGCGTGATCGGGCACCCGGCGATCCGCTCCCGCGGAACCGTGGGCGGCAGCATCGCGCACGCCGATCCCGCAGCGGAACTGCCGGTCGTCGCGGCGGCCCTGGACGCGGTCGCGCACATCGCGGGCCCGCGGCCGTCCCCAGGCGGCACCGGGCCGGGTGCCGGCGCCTGCTCGTCGCGTGACATCGCGGCGGCGGAGTTGTACCTCGGCCCGCTGGAGACGGTGCTCGCCGACGACGAGCTGATCACCTCGGTGACGTTCCCGGTGCCGCGACGCTGGGGCTTCGCGGAGTTCGCCCGCCGCCGCGGCGACTTCGCGCTGGTCACCGTCGTGGCGGCCGAGGCCGGCGGCCGGATACGGATCGCGGCCGGCGGCGTCGGCGGGGTGCCGTACCGGGCAACCGAGGCGGAAGCCGTGCTGGCCGGGGCCGTGCCGCCGGGCGGTCCGGTCGCACCGGAGGTCATCGACCGCGCGGCCGCGTCGGCCGGAGCCGAGGTGCCAGCGTCCGGGGACCTGCACGGCTCGGCCGAGTTCCGCCGGGCGATGGCCGCCGAGCTCACCCGCCGGGCGCTGACCCGGCTGGCGGGCACGCCGGAGAACGGAGCGCGACGATGAGGTCGGAGTTCACCGTCAACGGGGAACGGGTCGGCGTCGACACCGAACCGCGGCGCACCCTGGCCGACGCGCTGCGCGAGGATCTCGGCCTGACCGGCACCCACCTGGGCTGCGAGCACGGCGTCTGCGGGGCGTGCACGGTCCTGGTGGACGGGGAACCGGTCCGTGCCTGCCTGATGTTCGCCGTCCAGGCGGACGGCTGCTCGGTGCTGACGGTCGAGGGCCTGGCCGCTGCAGACGGGACCCTGCACCCGCTGCAGCGGGCGTTCTGCGAGCATCACGGGCTGCAGTGCGGGTTCTGCACCCCGGGGATGCTGCTGTCCGCGCTGCATCTGCTGGAGCGCGAGCCCGGCGCGGGCCGGGAGCGGATCCGTGACGAGCTGTCCGGCAACATCTGCCGCTGCACCGGCTACGCCGGGATCATCGACGCGGTCCAGGCGGCCGCCGGCGAAATGGCGCCTTCCGCGGAAGCCCCGGGCCAGGGCGGATAATCGCCGGCCCGGGGCTTCCTCATCCCCCGGCGCGGTAGCGGTTACGTGAAAACCGCCACGCGTGGACGTGACTACTGGTTGCCGCCTCCGGTGCTCGGCTCTCCGGTGCCGGGATTCAGGAAAACCTTCGGGGCGCGGGCGTTTCCGGAGAAATTGAACATCCCGGTTATCGGCCCGGACAGGGCGTCATAGGAGCCGTCGCCGATTCTCTGGCCGCCCATCCAGTTGTTCTCGACGAAGTGGATCACCGACGTCTGGTCGATCAGCGTGTGGTCCACGAAGTTGGTCCTCGCCCAGGGGGAGATGACCATGAACGGCAGGCGCGGACCGTACCCGCAACGGCCCTGGTAGCCGCCGAGGGCCGGCGTCTGGGTGCCGCACTGGCCCGTGTCGGTGAGCGCGTCTACGCTCGTCTGCGAGTCGTTGAGGATCGGCGGCATCACGTGGTCATATCCGCCGTCGGAGTCGTCGTACATATCGATAACCGCGGTGCTGCCCCAGCTTGGCAACTGCTGGAGGCGGTTGACGATATCGACGATGTACTGCTGTTCGAGCAGGGGGCTCGACCCGCCGGCACTCTGCTGGTACCCCGGAGCCTTGAGGAACGACACCGCCGGCAGGTTCCCGGCGTCCGCGGCGGACCAGAAGTCGCTCAGGTCGTATTGGTGGTTGGCCTGGTCGTTGTGCCCGATCGCCTGCACCGACGTCGGAGGCAGGTGGAGCTGATTTGACGTGGACTTGTAGTACTGGAACGGCTCGTTGCCGCTGTCGTAGTCGGTCTCTTCCTTGCCGAGCGAGTTGATGTGCTGCTGCCCGCAGACCGGGGTCCCATCCGCGTTGCGAGAGGTCGCTTTGAACCCGCCGCTGAAGAATCCCCAGCTGACCCCGTGCTGGTTGAGCAGGTCGCCGATGTTCTGCCCGGTGAAATGGATGTTGGTGGCGGACTGCGGGCAGTCGTCGTAGCTGGGCTCGACGTTGCCCACCTGGGTGCCGTCCACCACGTTCGCAGTCGGCTGGCTGGTGACCGCGCCGTGGTTGTTGCCGCTCACAAGGTTGATCGCGCCGATGTGCGAGGGCCCGAAGGTGGTGCCGAACGAGTTGTCGCTCATCGCGAAGTGCTGCGCGTAGTTCCAGAGCCCGGTGACGGTGTTGCCGTCGTAGTAGTCCATCCCGTGCGTCCCGTCGCAACCGGGCGCATGCGACCCGGTGTCCTGCACGAAGTGGTCCATCAGACCGTGATCGAATGCCTGCTGCTCCGGTCCGTAACTGTGGTTGGACCCGCAGATGGTCCCGTCGGTCCGGTCAAGGCGCTTCGGGTTCGCGAGGTTGGGGTTGTGGGTGAGCAACGCGCTTGTGTAGCCGTTGACGGTCGGCGTCCCGGGCGCCGGGACGAATCGCGGCTCCCCGGGAGGATTGAGCGCGTTCGGATATGTGCCGAAGTAGTGATCGAAGGGCTCGTTTTCCTGGAACAGGACCACCACGTGCTTGATCGGGGTCCCGGTCGGGAGCCCTGCTGCGCCGTCGGCCGCGGCATGCACGGGCTGGGCCACATCGGCCACGCCGCCAGCTTGTGCCCCCGGCAATCCGCTGACCGCGATGATTCCCGCGGCGAGCGCCGATTTAGCAAACAATGCACGCATGCGCTTTCTCAAACCTGGGCTCCCTTTCCGGCCTGCAACTACATGAACACGCACGGTATGGCTATGGCATATAGGCACGGTAATAACAAGCATTCACGGTGACGACGTGGTTAAGCGCGCGCAATTTCCATATCAATAGCGCACGAATGTTGCGTTTGTGCCGCCCTAATAGGCCTTACCGCGGTCAAGATCCGCCGGTCAGGCCTGCCACCAGGTAGCGGATACCGATCGCCACCACGATCAGCGCCAGCAGGCGCCGGATGATCGTTTCCGGCAGACGGGTGTGCAAGCGCGCACCGACGTACCCGCCAAGCAAGCCGCCGGCTCCCAGCGCGATTCCGGTGGGCCAGTTCGGGGCCACGCTGCCGTGCTGGTGTTGAAGCGACAAGATGGAGAACGTCACCACCCCGGCTACTGAGGTGACGAACGTCGAGCTGAGCGCCGCGGGCGCGACATGCGATGGCGACCGGCCATCGGCGATCAGGATGGGAGCCAGGATCGAACCGCCGCCGATTCCGTAGATGCCGCCGACGCAGCCCGCGACGGACGCGATCACGCCGATGACCACGCTGGGCAGCCGTGCCGCACGGGCGGTACCCTCTGGGCTCGCGTGGGTCAGCGCGAGAAAGCCGGCCAGCGGGATCAGCACCGCCGCGACGACGAAATCGAAGACTTCCTGGCCGGGAAGCAGATAGACCCGGATGATCGAGCCGGCGACGACACCGGGCAGCGTCCCGGCCAGCAGCAGCCAGGTGAGCCTCCCGCCGGTCTGGCCTTGCCGCCAATAGCGCCAGATTGCGCCCGGGCTGGCCACCACGTTGTAGAGCAGATTGGTGGGCGTCACCGACGGGCTGGGCGTACCCAGCACGCTGACCTGGAACGGCAGCAGCAGGACGGCCCCGGAGACCCCGACCGGGGTCGTTGCTACCGCGATGATGAAAGCGGCAGCGAAGGCCACGACCTCAACCCAGACACCGCTGAGCACCTAGGAAATCTACCCGCCGGCGGACCAGTTGATCAGGCCGGCATCACCGAGGCGGCCCCGGCCGCGATCCGCGATGACCGACGCGGGCCAGGCACGCTGGGCACCACGCGATTCAGCCGCCCGCGGATGCATAGCTGGCGAGCAGGTCAGCCAGCTCCTTCGGGCGGCTGAGGGCAACCGCGTGGCCAGCGGCTATCTCATCGGGAACGACCCCCAGGCGGTCGGCGACCACCCGGCGCATGAACTCGGGCGGGAAGCACCGGTCTTCGGTGCAGAGCACGAACCGGGTCGGCACGGACGGCCAGGTATCCAGTGGCCACGGGGCGCGGCCGGGAGTCTCCGACTGATCGCGCACGTTGCGCCGGGCCTGCTCGGCCAGGGCC
This sequence comes from Streptosporangiaceae bacterium, assembly GCA_051986485.1. Classification (GTDB taxonomy): domain Bacteria; phylum Actinomycetota; class Actinomycetes; order Streptosporangiales; family Streptosporangiaceae; genus JBPYFL01. Next base: position 41,690 of record JBPYFL010000084.1, read on the forward strand.
GGGGGGACGTCGTGGTAGATCAGGTCGCCGACGGCGTATCGCCGGGCTTGCTGGTGCATCACCTGGTCAAAGCCGGTGTTCGCGGGCCAGTCGCCGGGAGCCTCACCCGGAGCCGGGATCATCCCCGCTACCAGGGCCAGCACATCGACGGGAACCCGGTCGGCCACCAGCGGCGCGGTGAACCCGCCGAAGGACTGCGCGGCAACGACCAGACCACGGCGGCCGCCAATCGCCTTGACCACGGTGTCGGCGTACTCCGCCAGCCCGGCCGAGTCGTCATCGCAGGGCAGGTCCGGCGCGAGGGTGTGATGGCCGCGCTGCCGCAGTTCCCGCTCAACCAGGTGCCAGTACCATCCGACATCGCCGCCGCCGTGAATCAGCACGAAGGTGACCACCGTCATCTCCCTATCCGCGGGGCGTCGTCTCTTACCGCGTGACACCAGCATCACCCGGCACATCTGCCCGGATCGGGGGACAGCCCGACGGGTATGTCAAGAGGCGCCCGGCGACCGGGCGTCCGCCTACCCGGTTAGCGGATGGTGTTCCCCGCGTCCACGGTGAATTCGAGGCCGGTCACGTAACGGGCCTCGTCCGAGGCGAGGAACAGCACCGCGTTGCTAATGTCGCGCGGTTGGGCCGCCTCCACCGGCAAGGTGTTCATGAACAGCGGGCCCAGGTTCGGGTCGCGTTCGAGCAGCGGGCCAAGGGGGCCGCCGGCGCCGGCCGCCATCGGTGTGTCCACCCCGGTGGGATGAACGGTGTTGACCCGGATGTGATGGCGCGCCAGTTCGTTCGCCATCGTCTTGGCGATCCCGACGATGCCGTGCTTGGCCGCCACATAGGGAGCCAGGAACGGCAGGCCCTTGATCCCCGCGTTGGAGCTGACGCAGATGATGGAGCCGCCGCCCGCCGCGATCAGGTGCGGCGCGGCCGCCACCATCGTGTTCCAGACGCCGGTGAGGTTCGTATCCAGGGTGTCCTGCCACACCTCGGCGGTCACCTCGTCCCAGGCCTGCGCGGTGCAGATGCCGGCGTTGGCGCAGGCGATGTCGAGCCGCCCGAACCGGGTCACGCCTTCGTCCAGCGCTGTCCGCAGCGCAGCGGGGTCGCGGACGTCCGCCTGTGCCGCCACGATCTGCCCGCCGAGCGCCTCGACCGCCTTCACCGTCTCGGTCAGGTCCGCCGGCGATGCCATCGGATACGGGACCGTGCCGTAATCGCGGCAGATATCGACCGCGATGATGTCGGCCCCCTCCTCGGCCAGCCGGATCGCGTGGCTGCGCCCCAAGCCCCGCGCGGCGCCGGTGATGAATGCGACTTTGCCCGCAACTCGTCCCGTCATCGGTTGATTCTCTCCTAGCTGATGGTCCCGCGTCGCGCCGTTATGAATCCCCGGCGGGACCTGCCAGGATCACACCGTCGTCGTGGCGCCGGTCATGACCGCGACGGCGTCTTCCATCGTGTGCTCAGCCGGAGTGAGGACGGCAGCCCGCCGTCCGAGCCGCTGGATGTGGATGCGGTCGGCTAGCTCGAACACGCTCGGCATGTCGTGGCTGATGAGCACGATGGGCAGGCCGTCGTCGCGAAGCTGCTTGATCAGCTCAGCCACCTGGCGGGACTCCCGTACCCCAAGTGCGGCGGTCGGTTCGTCGAGGATGACGACCTTACTGCCGAACGCCGCCGCCCTCGCCAGGGCCACCGCCTGGCGCTGGCCGCCGGAGAGGGTCTCGACGGTTTGGGTGATGTCCTGCAGGGTCTCGATCCCGAGCTTGGTCACGTGCTCGCTGGCCATCCGGCGCATCGCCCCGGTGTCCAGCATCCGGAAGACCGAGCCGAGCACGTTCTTCTTGCGGATCTCGCGGCCGAGATACAGGTTGCTGGCGATGTCGAGGGCCGGGGAGACGGCGAGCGACTGGTAGACGGTCTCGATGCCCGCCTCCTTGGCGTGCTGCACGCTGCGGAACCTGATGGGCCGGCCGTCCAGGAAGATCTGCCCGCTGTCCGGGGTGTCCGCGCCGCACAGGCATTTGATCAGCGTGGACTTGCCGGCGCCGTTGTCACCGATGACGGCCAGCACCTCGCCCGGGTACAGCTCGAAGTCCGTTCCCCGCAGGGCCTCGACCCGGCCGTAGTACTTCACCAGGCCGGTGGCGGACAGGATCGGCTGGCGTGCGGCGGTGCCCGCGCTGGGTGTGGTGTTCAACTTCGGACCCTCCGGATCCACCGGTCGAGGCTGACGGCCGCGATGACGAGCAGCCCTTCCGCGAGCTGCTGGTACAGCTCCTGGACACCCGCCAGCGCCAGACCCGTCTGGAACACCTGCACGATCAGCGCGCCGAACAGGGTCCCCAGGACCACGCCGCGGCCGCCGAACAGGCTGACCCCGCCGATCACGACGGCGGTGATGCTGTCCAGGTTGAGGGTGGCGGAGATGTCGGTGCTGGCGTCGCCGACGCGGCCGATCTGCACCCACGCCGCGAGGCCGAATACCAGCCCAGCGACCAGGTAGACGCTCAGCAGCAGCCGCGCCGAACTGATACCGACGAGGCGGGAGGCCTCCGGGTCGTCGCCGACCGCATAGACGTGCTTGCCCCAGGCGGTCCGGCCGAGTGCGTAGCCGACGACGATGTAGAGCGCGAGCATCACCAGCACGCCGGTGGTGACATGGAACGGGCCGAGTTGGATGATCTTTCCCGTCCACAGCAGGAGGCTGCCCGGATTCGGGGTCAGGGTCTGCCCGTTGGCGTACTTGAGCCCGGCGGCGGTGAAGACGCCGAGCGTGCCGAGGGTGGCGATGAACGGCGGCACCCGGAACCGGGTCACCAGGACCCCGTTGACCAGGCCGGTCAGCATCCCCACCACGAGTCCGATGATCAGCGCGGGGATGACCGGCAGGTGCGAGGTCATGGCCAGCCCCGCCATGACCATCTGCGCCAGGATCATCGCCGCGCCGACCGAGAGGTCGATCCCGGCGGTCAGGATGATAACCGTCTGCCCCAGCGCCAGCAGGCCGATGACGGCGACCTCCTGGAGCATAATCGACAGGTTCGATGGGTTGAGGAACCGGCCGTTCATGATGTCGAAGATGACCGCGGCGGCCACCAGAACCAGCAGCGGCCCCAGCGACGGGTGCGCGTGCAGCAGCGCCTGGAAGGGATGGGTACGCCGCCGCGCCGGGGCCGCTGCCTGGTCCGGCGGCGTGCCGGGGGTCTCGGTGATCGTCACGAGGGGCCCTCCAATGGCGGCGTCGCAGCGCGCGGCAGCGAGCGGGGAGCGGAGCGGAGGAGGGCCCCGGGAGTCGTCAGCACGAGGTCAGCCCCAGCAGATCTTCGACGCCGCGGTGCTGGTGATGCTCGGCACGCCCGCCTGCGGGCTGTTGGTGTAGAGCTGGGTGCCGGTGTTGAAGAAGTCCTGCCCAGGCTGGTTGGCCGGCTTCTTGCCCGTCTTCGCGTAGTTGGCGATGGCGTCCACCCCGTCGAGTGCCATCTTGCCGGGGTACTGCCCGGCGGTTGCGCCGATCTGGCCGCTGGAGACGAACGGGAGGTTGTGGCAGCCGCCATCGATCGCGACAAGCGATACGCCGGACTTCCCGGCCGCCTGCAGCGCGTGCGCCGCGCCCTCGGCCGAGGGCTCGTTGATGGCGTAAACGACGTTGATTCCCGGGTCCTTGGACAGGCACTGCTCCATCGCGGACTGGCCGCCGGTCTGCGAGCCGTTCGTGGGCAGCTGGCACGCGATCTTGTAACTGCCGCCCTTGCCCCCGGTGTAGTGACCGCTCCTGGGTTCCTGACCGTTCATGTTGGGGTTGCCGACCGGAATGCCCATCCCCTGGAGGAAACCGTGATCGCGGTTCACATCGACGGTGATCACCTGGTTGGACAGGTCGTCGAGCATCGCGATGTCGGCGCTCTTGCCGCCGAGCTTCGACGATTCCCACTTCCCGTCGAGCGTGCCGGCCTGGGTGTTGTTGGTCGCGTAGGTGACATTGGCGACGCTGGGCGGGATCGGCGGCGTGTCCACCGCGACGACGATGAGGCCGTTCGCCTTGGCCTGGTTGAGCGCGGTGTTCACCGCGTCGCCGTTGAGCGAGATGATGATGCCCTTGTCCCCGTTGGAGATCGCGTTGTCGATCTGGGTGATCTGTGAGGACGTGTCGTCGTCCGAGTTGCCCGCAGTGACCTGCAGGTCGACGCCCTTCTTGGCGGCCTCGGCCTTGGCGGTTTTCTCCATCGAGATCCAGTAGGGGTTGGTGAACTCCTTGAGGATCAGGGCGACCTTGGTCGTCCCGCCGGACCCGGAACCGGAGCCGCTCGCGCCGCACGCGCTCAGCGCGAGGGCCATCGCCCCCGCGCCGGCCGCACACGCAACAACGGCACAACGGCGGGTCCTGCCTGATCTGTTCACCTGGCACCTCCGCGTCCTGGCTGGCTTGCACGGGACTGTAGGCCGCCAGCTTGCGGGTTGACAAGGGTTTGCGTGGATTTTGGTGGGTTTCAATGCTGTTACGACGGTTCGAGCTTGGCCAATCAGGCACAAACTGGCAATATCGGAAGCGTGGGGGGTCACCAGGCTCGGCAGGACCCGGCTGTGGAAGCGCGCGCCGGCAGTGCCGGGAGGGGAAGGCAGGCAGGTGTATGCGGAGGAGCGCCAGCTCTACATCATTGATCTGGCCGGGCGTGAGGGGAGAGTCGATGCCGCAGCGCTGGCCGAGCAGTTGAACGTCAGCGCCGAGACCATCCGCCGCGACTTGACCGTTCTCGAGCACCGGGGCGTGCTCCGGCGCACGCACGGCGGGGCGATCCCGCTGCAGCGTCTTGGCTTCGACCCTGTCTTGGTGGCGCGCGCGAAGCTCATGGTTGAGGAGAAGGCCCGGATCGGCGCGGCGGCCGCTGGGTACCTGCCCGACGAGGGCAGCATCCTGCTCGATGCCGGGACGACGACGGCCGCCCTGGCCGAGTCCATCCCGGCGGACCGGACGCTGATGGTCCTGACCGGCGCGCTGCCCACCGCGCTGGCCCTGGCCGGGAAGGACAACATCACCGTGCTGATGCTGGGCGGCTCGGTCCGGCCGGGGAGCATGTGCTCGGTCGGGCCGTGGGCGGTACGGGACCTGGCAGACGTAACCGTGGACACCGCCTTCATCGGAACCAACGGCCTGTCGGTGGAGCGGGGGCTGACGACGTCCGATCAGGCGGAGGCGGTGACCAAGCAGGCCATGATCGAGGCGGCCCGGCGGGTGATCGTTGTCTGTGACCATTCCAAAATCGGTGCCGATGGCTTCTTCCGGTTCGGTGACCTGGCCGACGTCGACGTCGTGATCACCGACACCGGTCTTGATGCCGACCTTGCCGAGGACCTGAGGGCCGCCGTGCCCAGCCTGGTCCTCGCCTGACCCGCTGCGGAGGCTTTTGTATGAGCGCAGGACTGACCTACCGGATGGGCCGGATCTTCGGCCGCGACGGGCGCGCCATGATCCTTCCGGTGGACCACGGCTTGATGCTGGGACGGGTCAGCGGGCTCGAGGACCCACGGGCCGTGGTCCAGGCGGCGGCCGCGGCGGGATGCGACGGGCTGCTGATGTCGCCCGGATTGGCCCGGGCCACCGCGGGAGATTTCGCGGACCGGCAGGCTCCAGCCCGCTTGCTCACCGTCGACACGCTGCTGCACGACGGCGAGGACGACCCAGGCGCGGGGACCGTGGTGGCGTCGGTCCGGCAGGCGGCGGAGCTCGGCGCGGACGCGGTGAAGCTGCTGATGGCGTGGGACGCGCCCGCGGCGGAGCGGACCGCGACGGTGCGGCGGATCTCGGCGGTGGCCGAGGAGGCCGATCGGTGGGGCATGCCGGTGATGGCCGAGCCGATCGCGCTACGGATGCCCCGCGGTGCGCAGGCCGTCGAGCTGGAGCTGCACGCGGCGCGGATCGCGATGGAGCTGGGCGCGCACATCATCAAGATCGCCTATCCGGGCGATCCTGCGGTGATGAAGACGCTGGCATCCGAGCTGAGCCTGCCGATCGTCATCCTGGGCGGACCGCGGGTGTCCAGCGCGGGCGACCTCATCCGCATGGTGGACGAGGCCATGACGTCCGGATCCTCCGGGATCGTCATCGGCCGCCAGGTATGGCAGCGCGGCGACAGCGAGCGGATGGCCGTGATGAGCGCCCTGGTCGAGGTGGTCCACGGCCGGATGGCGGCCGCCGAGGCGGTGGAAGGGCTGGGCGGGATTGCCTAGTGCCGCCGACGCCGTCTGCGGGGTGGACATCGGCACCACGCACATCAAGGCGGTGCTGGTGACCGAGGACGACGGCGCGGTGGTGAGCGTGGCCAAGGCGCTCACCCCGGTCACCAGCGATGGCTACGGCGCATGCCACGACCCGGAGGAGATCAGGGTCACGGCCGAGCGGGTGATCCGCGAAGCGCAGCGGGACGCTCCGGCGGCCACCCGGATCACGGCGGTCGGCGTGACCAGCGTCGGCGAGGAAGGCGTGCCGCTGAGCGCCCGGGGAAGCCTGCTCTACCCGTCGATCGCCTGGTACGAGCGGCGGCCGTCGGACGGGGAACGGCGCTGGTCGGCGCGCCACGGCGACGAAGAACTCTTCGCCGTCACCGGGCTGCACAAGGACCTCGGGTTCACGGTTTTCAAATGGCTCTGGCTCGCCACGGCCCAGCCGGATGTCTGGTCGAGCTGCCGGTGGTGGCTCGGCATCGCCGACTACGTCATCTTTCGCTGGACCGGCGAGCGCGGGATGAGCGTCAGCCATTCCAGCCGGACGGGAGTGCTGGAGCTCGCCAAGTTCCGGTGGAAGCAGGACTGGGTCGGCGAGTTGCTGCCGCCGGGCCCGGACGCCCTGCCGCCGCTGCACGACGGCGGGGGCACCGTTGGCCACCTGCGGCCCGGCGCCATCCCCGGCCTGGCCACCGCCGACGAGGTCCCGGTGGTGGTCACCGGCCTGGACCACGCCGTCGGCGCCTACGGCGCCGGAGTGGCCCGTCCCGGGCAGGTGCTGGATTCGATGGGAACGGCGGAGGCGCTGATCGCGCCGGTGCCGCCGCAGTACCTGGACCGGGCGGATGGGTCTCTCGGGATCGACTTCAGCGCCGGGATCCTGCCCGGAACCCACATCGCGATCGCCGGGCTGGAATCGGGAGCGGGCGTGCGCGGGATGCTGCAGGCAGTCGGGGCGACCTCGGTGGCGCAGCAGCACCAGCTCGACGCGCGGGCAGCCGGGCTCCCGCCCGGAGCCGGCGGCCTTCGGTACATCCCGCCGCGGATGCGGGACTCGGCGCCGGGAGCGCTGCTCGGGCACCGGGTCACGCACGACGCGGAGCATCTCTACCGCGCGGTGGTCGAAGGCTGGGCGCTGGCCGCCGGCGAGGCGCTCCGCGGGCTCGGGGATCCCGGCAACGAGCCGGAGCTTATCTGCATCGGCGGCGGCACCGGCTCGTCGCTGTGGATCACGGTGAAGGCGAGCCTGCTGCGCCGGGAGATCCGCTGCGTCCGGACCCCCGAGATCGTCGCGGTGGGGGCGGCGCTCCTGGCGGCACGGGCGCGGGGGGCTTCCAGCGCGATGGCGCGCTGGAAGCCGGAGCTCGCCGTGACGTCCCCGGTGGCGGACTGGATGCCCGCATACCAGGCGCTGAGCCGGGAGTTCGTACAGGTCGCACCCATGATCCATCCGGGCGCCGGAGCCCATGTCTACCCCTGAGGCGGCGCGATGACTAGCGAGCCCGCGGTCCTGGGGATCGACCTGGGGACCAGCCAGGTCAAGGCACTGGTGTGCAGCGGTGGCGGTCAGGTGCTCGGCACGGGAATCGCCGGCTACTCGGTGAAGGCGCCGCACCCCGGATGGGCGGAATCCGACCCGGCGGACTGGTGGCGCGCCACGGCCGCAGCGGTGACGGCCGCCGTGGGCGAGGCTGGGACCGACGTGGCGGGCCTGTCGGTCGCCGGCCAGATGCACGGCGTGGTTCTGGCCGGCCCGTCCGGCCAACCGCTGCGGCCGGCCATCGTCTGGCTGGACCGGCGGACGTCGGCCGAGGTAGCGGATTACCGGAGGTTGCCCGCCGGGCTGCGTGCCGCGCTCGGCAACCCGCCAACGCCGGGGATGGCGGGCCCCACCGCGGCGTGGCTCGCCCGCAACGAGCCGGGCACCTACCGCCGGGCCCGGTGGCTGCTGCAGCCCAAGGACTGGCTGCGGCTCCGCCTCACCGGCGAAGCGGCCTCAGACCCGACGGACGCATCGGGAACCCTGCTCTACGACATGGGCCGCAGACGGTGGTCCGTCGAGGTTGCGGACGCGATGGGCGTGCGCGCGGACCTGCTGCCCCCGATCCGGCAGTCAGCCGAGATCGCCGGACCGCTGCGGCCAGCCGCGGCCGCGGACCTTGGTCTCGCGGCCGGGATCCCGGTGGCGGTCGGCGCCGCGGACACCGCCGCGTCCGTGCTGGCCGCGGCGCTCCCGGGCTCCGGATGGGGGATGCTCACCGTGGGGACCGGCGGCCAGTGGGTGGTTCCGGCCACCGGCCCCGGCTCCCGGGACCGAGTGCCGGATTCCCGTGGCGCGCCCGATCCGAGCGAACCGGATGGCGATGGCTTGCCCGAGGCCAGCCGGCGGCGTGGGCGTCACCCCGGCCGGTCGCCGGGGCCGGATCCCAGCGGGCGGACCAACCTGTTCTGCCTGGCCGACGGCGGCGAATACCGGCTCGCCGCCGGGCAGAACGTGGGCATCGCGCTGGAATGGGTGATCTCGGTCATGCACGCCAGCTGGGACGAGCTGTACGCATCCGCGGCTGCGCCCTGGCGGCAGGGCACGCCGATGTTCCTGCCCGACCTGGCTGGTGAACGCGGCGACGACGCCGCGGCGGGCCCGGCCGGGGCATGGGAGGGGCTGTCCCTCTCCGACCAGCGCGCCGACCTGCTCCGGGCGGCGCTGGAGGGTGTCGCCTTCCTGTTGCGCAGCAAACTCGACGACCTCGACCGCGCGGGCGGGCGCCCCCAGCACGTCGTCATCGCCGGCGGCGGCAGCCGGCACCCGGCATGGCGGCGGATGCTCGCGGATGTGCTCCAGCTTCCGCTGCATGAAGCCAGTACACCGTGGCTCTCGACCCGCGGCGCAACGCTGATCGCTTCTGTCGCGGCCGGGCTGTATCCCGCTCTCGCCGATGCCACCCGCACCATCCCACCCGCGGAACCAGCCGTCGGCCCGGGTCACAGCGACGTGGCCGAGCAGCGGTATCGCCGCTTCCGGTCGCTGCGCGACGGGGCGCACCGACCCGGTGCCGCCGGGACGGGGGGACCTGGTGAGCCGGTATGCTGACCGCGGTCCGGTTATGTCGCGCCGGGCCGCCCCGAGGACCTTCAGGTCAGTTGGCCGATCGCTGGCATCGGCCCGCAGGCGGCGGCGGGACGTTGCGACAGGACGACCGGAAACGGATATGCTGACTGAATTGTGCGTGCCGCCGGGCCGCACTTTGGGGCTGTAGCGCAGCTGGTAGCGCACCTCCATGGCATGGAGGGGGTCAGGGGTTCGAATCCCCTCAGCTCCACCATTATTCTCTTGGCCGGCTAAGTGGCCTTGGCCCATACGTGATCGACGCCGGGCCTGCGCCGGCTTCGCGCGAATCCCCTTCGGACCACGTCAAGGTCTTCATTTCGGCGTTGGCATTTCATTCCGGGACGTTGATTTCCGGCGGGCGGCTTTCCCGGATTGCCTCGTCAATTTCCGCGCGGGTGCTGTCCGGTCAGCTCGCTTCGGCCGGGTGGGCAATCGGGCAGCGGGTGCCGCGGTAGATGGTCGGCATGCACTTGTTGCAGTGGATGCACAGCGATCTCTTCGCCGGATCCGCCTGGATGCGCCGCAGGAGGCCCGGTTCCCTCAGCAGTGCGCGGGCCAGCGCGACGAAGGCGAAACCTTCGGCCATCGCCAGGTCCATCGTCTCCTTGCACGTGATCCCGCCGAGCAGGATGAGCGGCATCGCCAGCGCCGCCCGGAACTGCCGGGCACGGTCGAGGAGGTAGGCCTCCTGGTAGGGATAGCTGCGCAGGAACCGGCCGCCGCTGAGCTGGATCGCGAGCCGCAGCGGCTGCGGGAACTGCGCGGCGAACTCCCGGACCGGCGCGTCGCCGGTAAACAGGTACATCGGGTTCAGCAGGGAACTGCCCGCGGTGAGCTCGAGCGCGTCCACGCTCCCGTCCGCCTCCAGCCACCGGGCCACCTGGATGCTCTCGTCCAGCCAGAATCCGCCGGGGACCCCGTCGTCCATGTTCAGCTTGGCGGTAATGGCGAGCTGGCCGCCAACAGCGTCCCGCACGGCGCGGGCGATGTCGCGGGCAAGGCGTGCCCGGTTCGCGAGGCTGCCCCCGAACGCGTCGGTGCGCTTGTTCAGCTTGGGGCTCAGGAACGAGCTGACGAGGTAGTTGTGCCCGAAGTGGATCTCGACGGCGTCGAAGCCCGACGCTCGTGCGGTGAGCGCCGCCCCGGCGTGGGCGTCGATGACGCGCTGCAGGTCAGCGGGGGATGCGGCGCTGGTCATCCGCATGCTCAGCGGGCTGAGGCGCCGCGTCGGCGCGAGGGCGGGCAGCCGGTTGGAGGCGGCGTTGGCGACCGGGCCCGCATGCCCGATCTGGGCGGATACCGCCGCGCCCGTGTCGTGGACGGCGTCGGTGAGCCTGCGCAGCCCGGGGACCGCGTCGGGCCTCATCCATATCTGGTGCCGGTCGGTGCGGCCCTCGGGTGAAACCGCGCAGTACGCCACCGTCGTCATGCCCACCCCGCCGCGGGCCGGCTGCAGGTGAAAGTCGATCAGGTCGTCGGTGACCAGCGCGTCCGGCGTCCTCCCCTCGAACGTCGCGGCCTTGATGACCCGGTTGCGCAGCCGCACCGGGCCGAGTTGCGCGGGCGCGAACACGTCGGGAGGGTTCATGGCCCATGAGTAGAACACGTTTCAGTCGCAGGCGCTAGCCGACGACCAGCGCCGGGCCGTAACATCGCTGGCGCCGTAGATCGAACGCCGGTGCCGGACGCGGGAACGCCGGCGCCGCGCGGGAAGTCCGCTCCGGCGTGGACGGCAAGCAGGTGGCCGATTGGCAGAAGGGACCCGTGTGATGACGCAGCTGCGTGAGCAGCTTGGACGGTTCGGCATCTGGCGGCCCGCTTCCCAGGTGACGGCGCAGCTGGCCGCCGCCGTGGAGCAGGCCGGCTTCGGCACGCTGTGGCTGGGCGGCTCGCCGGACGGTGACCTGGTGCAGGTGGAGGAGCTTCTCGGCGCGACCAGCAGCCTCATCGTCGGGACCAGCATCGTGAACATGTGGAAGGACGGCGCGCACGACGTGGCCACGTCGTTCGCCCGGGTGCAGGCCCGCTTCCCGGACCGGTTCGTGCTCGGCGTCGGGGCCGGGCACCGGGAGGCCACGCCGGAGTACAGCCGGCCGTACCAGACGCTGACCGCGTACGTGGACACCCTGCACAGCGACGGGGTCAAGCCCAGTTCCCTGGTGCTCGCGGCACTCGGCCGGAAGGCGGTCAGCCTCGCCGCCGAACGCGCGGCCGGCGCGATCCCGTACCTGGTACCGCCCCAGCACACGCGGCAGGCACGCGACATCCTGGGCCCCGGGCCGCTGCTCGCGCCCGAGCACAAGGTGGTGCTGGACACCGATCTGGTGCGCGCACGCGAACTGGCCCGCGCCCGGGTGCGCAACCCCTACCTCGGACTGGTCAACTACACCAGCAACCTGCGCCGGCTGGGCTGGAGCGACAGCGACCTGAGCGACGGCGGAAGCGATGCGCTGATCGACGCGCTGGTCGCGCACGGCAGCCCGGACCAGGTGGCGGCCCAGCTCAGCGGGCACCTGGATGCGGGGGCGGATCACGTGGCCGTCCAGCTGCTCACTCAGCCCGGCATCGATCCGGTGCCCGGCTACACCGAACTGGCGCGGGCGCTGAAGCTGTGACCGTTCCGGGCCGTCCGGCGCCCGGTGCTCAGGTGTGGCCCTGCAGCTTGACGTCGTAGACGCTCGCCTGGAAGGTGCCCGACTGGTCTTGCGGAAGCTTGGTAAACCACACGAGTGCATAACGGCCTTGCGCCGCAGCCGTGAGACGAAGCTGCACCGTACCTCCGACTCCGGTTTGCTGGGCGGCCGGCGGCAGGCCGGACAACGCTGGGGTGGCGCCCACCCGCAGCTCGATATCGGCGCCCGTGACATCGCCGACAGCGACCTGCGCGGCCGCGATGGTCACCGTTTTGCCCATATCCAGCAGCAGTCCGGTCCCGGGCTGCAGGTTCCCGAATTGCGGCGAGCTGTACCAGTCGCTGTGCCAGGGGTTGGCCGCGTTGTCGTCGAGGGCGTACTGGGCAAGCTGGGGATTGTCTCCCTGGCCCGCGCCGTCCGGGCCGAACGCCGCGATACTCACCGGGCTGAGGGTCTGCAGCGCGGGCGGGGCGGAACGCTCGGGGCTGGGGGAAGCGGTGGGACGGCTGGGGCTGGGCGTGTGGCGACCCGCGTGGTTCTCTGCGGCCGCGTTCGACTGCTTCGGCGAGTTACCCCGGGACACCAGCGCGTATGCGCCGAAGCCGATGACCGCCAGGAGCGCTATCGCGAGCACGGCGCTCCAGTTGAGCCGGCGCCTGTCGCGCGGCGCCATTGGTGGCGGCGCGCCTGGCGGGCCTGGCGGGCCCGGCGTGGCCGATGTGCCCGCCGTGCCCGATGTGGCCGGTCTCGCCGCTGGGACCGGAGTGACCGGCGAGGCCGGAGTGGCCGGAGTGTCGGCCGCATCGTCTGTCACTGAATGACTGCCCTGGTAGCCCAGAAGGCCTTGGTAATCCTGGGCACCCTGGTCGCCGTAGTCCTGGCTGCGGGGGTGGTCCTCGGCGGCGAGGTAGCCGTGAGGGTCCTCGTAGTCCTGGCCGCGCGGGTGGTCCGCGGCGGCGAGGTAGTCCTGAGGCCCCTCGTAGCCCCGGTCGCGCTGGTATACCTCATCGCCCAGGTCGTGCTGGGTGCCGAGGGGATACTGCGTGCCCGGTGGGTCTCCGGCGCCGATGGTGTCCGGGAGATCCGCCGTGTCCGGGTCGTCCAGCAGCCAGGGGGCGGCCACGTCAGCTATCGCCGGAATGTCCGGCGTGGCCGGCGTCGGCGGCTCCTCGGTGCCGTGGTCGGCTTTTGGGGGAACATCGGAGGTGGCTCGCGTCGGCGGTTCGTGCGGGCCGTCGTCGGCTGTCGCAGGAATGTCCGGGGTGGCCGGCGTCGGCGGCTCGTCCGTACCGTCGTCAGCGCCCGCCGTCTGGGGCGGCGGGCGGCGGGCAGGGTCGGCGCCCCAAGGAGTTCCGGCGGGCACGTCCCGGGGTTCGTGGTGGCCGCTCGCCGGATCCGACGGCCGGTGGGACACGGAGCCGATCTCGTCGGATGGATCGACAACGGCTGTGGTCCCCGCAGGCCTCGCCCCAGTCGTCTCGCCAGGTGTCTCCGCGCGGGTCTCGGTCGGCGGGTCGGGCGTTCCCACGGCCGGGACACCGGTGTCGTACTCCTCGATGAGCGGCCGGGAATCCAGGCCGACCACGCGGGCGATCGCGCGGATATGCCCTCTGGCGTAGAAGTCCCCGCCGCAGGGCGCGAAGTCGTCCCGCTCGATGGCGCTGATGATCGTTCCGCGGATACGGGTAATGCCGCTCACCTGGGCGATCGTGAGGCCCGCCTCGCGCCGTGCCTGCGCGATCGAGTTGCCGATGGTCACGTCTGGCCTCCCTTCGCCATCCGTGTCGCCTGCACTCACGCCCCTGCGAGGTCGCGCCCGTCCAGCCGCCCATTTCACACCACTACCGGCAGCATGTCCGAGTCTGTGCACATGGTAGAGGCCTATGTCCCGTGTCCGGCGTTGCGCGGTGCCGCTGGCGGATCACCGTCGTCGCTTCCCGGCCCGAGCCGACCGGCGGCTGGCGCGTGATCAGCATGAACGCACCGCTCGCGGACACAACCCCGGCGAAGCTGCTGCCCCTGCGCGGAGCTTTCGTCGTCTCGATTACAGTGTGCAACTTCACCCAGAGTAACTGCCCGGGTACCCGTCCGGCACCGCTGCGCGGCTGCCTGCAGGAACCGGAGGCGTCTGGGAAGACCCGCTGATAACCCGTGATCCGGGCGGCCAGCGTTTCGTGTCGTGGCCGGAAGATAAATCTGAGCCGGGAATTGCCCCGGAGGAAATTGCGCAGACCGCAGAAGCGGGCAGCTGACCGCCCGGCCGGCGGCGTCCGCGCTCGCGGCCGGTGACGGGACGCCCGGCAAGGTGCTGGTCCGCCTCGAGCGGTGAGCCGCCTGCCAGCGGTTCACCGCTGGTGCGCCCTGGCATCGTGGAATGATGCGCAGCCAGGATGCGGAGACCGCTGAGGGCGAGGCCGTTCTGGCCCGCGCGGTCGCCGCCTACCGGGAGGCTCTCGGCGCGCGCCTGGTTGCCGGGTACGCGCTCGGCAGCCTGGCGCACGGCGGCTTCAGCGCCCTGGTCAGCGACGTCGACCTCGCGCTGATCCTCCGGGACCCGCGCAGCTTCTCGGACGCCAGGACCATCGCGACCGTGGCCGCTGACGTGATGGCCGGCGGCCCGGCGCTGGCCGGCCGCCTGTCGGTGTTCTGGGGAACGCCATCGACGCTGGCCGGTCAGGCTCATGGCGGCCGATTTCCGCCGCTCGACCGGCTCGACCTGCTCGAATACGGCCGTCTGCTGACCGGGCAGGACGCCAGGGACGCGGTGGCACGGCCGGGGCGGGCCGAACTGCTGGCCGCCGGTGCCCGGTTCGCGCTGGCCCAGCTTGCCGGAGACCGGGACCTCGCGCGCCGCCTCCGGCACCGGGTCCGCCGGCTGCCGGTCGGCGGTGCCGTCGACGAGATCCGCGATCCGCCGATGCTCGTGTCGCGGGGTCCGCGGCGGATGACCAAGATCGTGCTGTTCCCGGTCCGCTTCCTCTACACCGCGCAGACCGGCGGCGTCGGCACCAACACGAGCGCCGCCGAGCGATACCTCGCCGACCCCGGCGTGCCCGCCAAGGGACTGGTCGCGGCGGCTGGCCGGTGGCGCCACCGGCCGCCCGCCAGCGGGGAGGCCGCCGCGCTTGTCTCCCGGGAGCTGATCCCGCTGTACCTGCACTACATCGACGACCACATCACAAGGCTGCGCGCCGCGGGCCAGCACCGGCTGGCGGCGCGATTCCGCCGGTGGCGCAGCCGCCTGCTGCGCTGATGGCCGCGCCGGGTAACATCTACAATATCTGTAGAAGATCAGGTGTGACGTGCGCGGCAGAGCCGCGCACGCGAAGGCCCGCCGGGGACTGCGGCAGGCCGCCCGGCCCGTGATGGTGCCGGCGCGGCGGGTCTCCCGGAGGAGGGGGAATCCGCGTCGTGCAGCATTTCATCGCCACCTACGGCTACGCCGCCATCTTCCTTCTCATGCTGGCCGAGTCCGCATGCATACCGATCCCGTCCGAACTGATCATGACCTTCGGCGGGGCGCTCGCCGCCGGCGCCGTTCCCGGCACCCACCTGAGCCTGGCCGGCGTGATCCTGGCCGGCCTGGCGGGCAACGTCGCGGGCAGCTACGCCGCCTGGGCCGTTGGCCGCTACGGCGGGCAGCCGGCGCTGCGGCGCTGGGGTAACCGGTTCTGGGTGCGCGAGCATCACCTGGATCGCGCCACGGCCTGGTTCGACCGGCACGGACCCAGTGCCGTGCTGGTCGGCCGCCTGCTGCCGGTCGTGCGGACGTTCATCTCGCTGCCCGCCGGGATCGCCGGCATGCCCCCGGTGCGGTTCGGCATCTACACCGCGATCGGCTGCCTGCCGTGGACCGCGGCCCTGGCCGCGGCGGGCTACGCCGTCGGCGCGAACTGGCAGTCGATCGCCAATGGCTTCCACGGACCGACCTACATCATCGCCGCCGTCGTGCTGGTGGCGCTGGGCATCGCCGCCTGGCGGTTCGCGCCGTGGGGGCGGCGCCGGCGGGGCAAGCCGGAGGGGCAGGGGCGCCATGCCACCGGCAGCACCGGTGCCCGGACCGGCCGCTGACGGAAGATAACTCGCCATCCGCCGCGGACCGGCACGGCTCAGAAATGGGGGCGGCTCAGAACCGGCAGTCCCGGAAGGCGTCGTAGGCGGCGCGGCGCCGCCCGTCGAAGGTGAGCAGTCCCATCGCGGAGATGCCGTTGTAGTGATGGTTGTAGTTCATCCGCTGCTTGTAGTCCCTGAGCAGCCAGTACGTGTAGCCCGCCATGGCATCCGCGGTTTGGGCGACCTGGCTCCAGTGCCGGCGCAGCTTGTCCGCCTGCCATTCCTCGGTGCCCGCCTCGCCCGGGCCGCCGTGCCGCCCGAGTTCGGCGTAGCAGCCGTTCTCGGTGATCAGGATCGGCGAGCCGGGGTACTGGCGGTGCACGGCCGCGATGGTCCAGGCCAGGTCGGCGTCGTCCCCGTAGAAGTAGCCGAAGTACTCGTTGAAGCCGATCACGTCCGCCAGGTCGAAGGCCGGATCCCAGCTGGTGTTGGACGCCCACGTCACCGGCCGCCGCTGCGGGTCCGTGCGGGCCGCCGCCTCGCGCAACTGCGATATCCAGGCCCGGTAGACGGTCCGGTCGCCGGTGTCCGACTCATTGTGCAGCGACCACAGCACCACGCTCGGATGGTTGAGCTGGTTCCACACCATGGTGGCGACGAGAGCGGCCGACAGGCCATACCCGCGCTGGACGCGCTGCTGCGGCGACTCCACCCAGAAGTTGTCCGGCTCGTCGCACACCAGCATCCCGCGCTCGTCCGCCGCGCGGTAGAAGTCCGGATGCCGGGTGTAGCCGCAGCTGCGCAGGAAGTTGGCTCCCAGGTCCGCGGCAGTATCCAGGAGCTGCTGGTAGTCCTCGCGGCGCATCGCCCGCCCGCGCTGCGCGGTCTCCTCGTGCCAGTTGAGGCCCTTGAGCAGCAACGGCTCGCCGTTCAGCCGCAACCGCCCGCCGGTCACCTCGACCCGGCGGACGCCGTAGCGGACCGCCAGCTCATCGGCTGGCTGGCCGTCTCCGGCCTCCAGCCGCGCCGTCAGCCGGTACAGCGCCGGGTCCCGGGGCGACCACGGCCGGGCCGCCGGGACCGGCATTGCGGCGCTGACCACCCGCACCTCCCCGGGGCCGACGGCCACCTCACGGTGCACCGGCGCACTGCCGGTGCCGTCGCCCGGATCGAGGACCAAGCTCCGGCTTGCCGGCTCGTCGCCGTGGTTGAACACCACCGCCGAGGCGGTCAGCCGGCCATCCCGGGCATCGGTGATCAGCTTGCTGACGGTGACCTGCGGGCAGGCCTCGGCGAACACGGAGCGGGTGATCCCGGCGTAAGGCCAGTAGTCCACCGGCTTGTGCGGCAGTTCGGTCCGGGAACTGATCGCCTCCGGGCCGGCGGCCGCCCGGCGGTACCACGGCCGCCGGTACACCCGCACCGCCAGCACGTTCTCGGCGCCGGCCCGGAAGGCCAGGCCGGCGTCAACCGCGAACGGCGTGTGCCCGCCCTCATGTTCGCCCGCGAACGTGCCGTTGACGTACACCCGCGCGGCGTAGCTGACGCCGAGGAAGCACAGCTTGACGAACCGGCCGGACCAGTTGCCCGGTACCGGGAACCGGAGCCGGTACCAGGCGAAACCGTCGCGGAACGCGGTGCCGTCGCCGTAGCCGCTGCCCTCGTAGCTGCCGAAGCCCGGTGTGTCGTAGAGGTCCCAGGGCAGCGGCACCTCGGCATCCCGCCAGCCGCTGTCGTCGAATTCCGCCGCCATCCAGCCATTGCCTACGCCCGCGTCGTCCGGGTCGAAGGCGAACCGCCAGTGCCCGTCGAGGTCGAGGTAGTCCCGGCTCCGGGGGCGGTCGGCGAACACGTCGAACGCTGGGACCGGCTGACCGTACTGGAACACCACGGCCACGTCATCGACCGCGCGTATCTCGGTTCCCGCTGGCTCACGCTGCCCCCGGGCGGTCCCGCGCTGCCGCGGGGCGGTCCCGCGCTGCCCCGTGGCGGGCTCACGCGCCTGCGTCGCGGGCTCAGGCTGCCCCGCGGTGGGCTCAAGCCGTCCCCGGATGCGCCGCCAGATACTCATACGCTGCTGCCTACCCGCGCGGTACCCGGCTAAGGCGCTCAGCGGGGCGCGGCACGGATCGGCCGCCCGGGCTGTGCGCCCGCCACGATGTGCCCGCCGTGCACCACGAAGGCGCCGCCGGTGAGGACGTGCACGATGCCCGCCGAGGCCCGGGTGCTGTCGGCGTAGGTGGCCCGGTCGGTGACCGTGGCCGGGTCGAGCACCACGATGTCGGCGTCGCTGCCTTCCTGCACGCGGCCCTTGCGGCGCATCGCCGGCGCCCGGTCCTCCAGCAGCCGCGCCGGGAGCAGGCTGCACTTGGCCAGCGCCTCCGGCAGGCTCAGCGGGCCGCCGTCGCGGGTGAGCAGCCGCAGCGCGCGGGAGAACGTCCCGGCCGAACGGGGATGGGTGATGGCGGTCGCCGGCAGCGGCCAGGCCAGCGGGTCCGGCGCCGGCCCGGTCCAGGTCAGCGGCATCGCGTCGCTGGCGACGACCGCGCCGGGGAAGGTGAGTGACCGCAGCAGCAGCTCGCGGTCGGCGGGGTCGTCCTCGTCGAGGTTCCTGATGATCGCCAGCCCGCCCGGATCGGTTCGCCGTAGCTCCCGGAGCCGGGCCTCGCTGGCGACCCGCTCGCCGGTCGGCGCGTAGGTGAGCGACGACGGCGAGAGTTCGCGCTCACCGAGCCGCTCCGGCGCGAGGAACGCGGCGCCGATCCCCGTCATGCCGGAGCCGTACGGGTAGGCCTCGGTGCTGACCGCCGCTCCCGCCGCCTGGGCCCGGCCGACCAGGTCCAGGACCCTGCCGACGTGCCGGACCGACGTGCTGTTGATGTGGCAGTAGTGCATCCGGGCGCCGGTCTCGCCGGCGGCGCGGACGATTTCCTCGGCACCGTCGATCACCGTGCCCGGGACCTGTTCGATCAGGTCCCGCGCGTGCGTGAAGACCGGCGCGCCGGCGTCCGCGGCGAGCGCGGCGACCCGCAGGAACTCGTCCGGGCCGGTGGCAGGCGCATACCCGACGAGGACGCCGATTCCGAGCGCCCCGTCGGCCAGGTCGGCCGACAGCCGGTTCAGCATCGCGCTGACCTCGGACGGCCCGGCCGGGCGCTGCCAGGCCGGGCTGGCGATGTTCGCGTAGAACGTGCCGAGGCTGCCGTCGGGCGTGATCCCGGCCACGGCCTCCATCCGGGCCTGCGCCCACGAGGTGGCGAAACCGTAGTTGACCGGCCGACCCTCGGCCGCGGCGCGATGATATGCGGCGGCCACCGGGGTGACGCCGGCCTCCAGTTCCAGCGCCGTGGTCACCCCGTCGAGGGCCTGCAGCCGCAGGCCGGGAATGCTGCCGGCGTGGCTGTGCAGGTCAACGAAACCGGGTGCCACCACCAGGCCGGTGACGTTCTCGTCGGCCCGCGCGGCGCCCAGCCGCCGCGCGACCGCCGCGACCCGGCCGCCGGCGATGGCGACATCGCGTACCGCATCCAGCCCGGAGCCCGGGTCGATCACCCGGCCGCCGCGCAGCACAATGTCCCAGTCGGTCACGTAACGGCTCCTTCGGCGGCCGCCGGAGTCAGCTCGGGCGTTCCTCAACCGGCATCCCGAGCGCCGTGAGCAGTTCGTGCAGGTTGTCGTAGGTGGTGGTGCCGCCCGGGAGCGCGGACACGAGGTCGAGCAGCCGCTGCTCGGCCTGGTGCTCGCGCAGGATGTCGATCAGGTGCTGCCTGGTCGCCGGGAATGCGGTCCGGTCCAGGTGGCGGGCAAGATCGCTGCGCAGCTCGATGTCATCCCGGTCCTCCCCGGGCGGGGTGCCGCCCGGCCTGCCCTGCGGGGCCCAGGTCGCCTGCGGCTCGTCCTCGCCCGCCGGTTCGCCCTCGAGCCATTCCTCGACCCGGGTCTCCCGGTGTGCCTGCAGGTCGCCGCGCAGCTCGCGCTTGATCGCGTCGTCCTCGCGCGGCCCGAACTTTCCGCTCTCCTGTTCGCTCATCGCGCATCCCTCACTTCCCGCGAGCAGACGGGGCGCCTCGGTCCCCGTGGACGGATCGGGCTCCCCAGCACGGTGGGCCGACCGCGCCCCTTGAGGACCCGTGGCGGGCGCGGTGCCCGGTCCGGTCGACGGTGGCTAGGCCTACCCTCCTCCTCCAGCCAGGTAACCCCCTTCGGCCGGGTGGCACGGTGGCCGGCTGGCGGGCCAACGGGCCGGCTGGCAGCATCGGATACGGGGGGTGACGTAAGTGAAGCTTGGCTACTTGCGGCCACTGTATGACGAGGTGGGGGACTACATTTCGGTCTACCTGGATACCGACCGGGCGCACGAGAACGCCGAGGAGGCGATCGGCCTTCGATGGCGTGCCGCCAGCGAGCATCTGGCTTGGCAGGGGGCCAGCCCGGACTCCATCGCAGCCGTGCAGGAGGTCTTCGACGATCCCGGCGAGGCGGCCCCGGGCCGGGCGGTGTTCGCCCGGGGCGGCGCCGTGGGTTTCACCGGGGCGCTGGATGCGGCGCCGCGGCGGGAGATCGCGCGGCTGGCACCGCTTCCGCATGTGATGCCGCTGCTCGCGCAGCACCGTCCGCCGATCCCGCACCTGCGGGTCAGCGCCACCCGGGAAGGCGGCGAGATCGTCGCCGTCGGCGCCACCGGCGGCGAGTGGCGCGACTGGGTCGCCGGACGGACCTGGCCGGTGCACAAGACCAAGGTCGGCGGCTGGTCGCAGGACCGGCACCAGCGCAGCGCCGAGGAAACCTGGCAGGAGAACGCCAGGGCGCTGGCGGCGGAGGTGACCGCGGTCGCGGGCCGCAGCGGCGCACGGCACGCCGTGGTCGCCGGCGACGTCCGGGCCCGCGGGCTGCTGCTGGAATACCTCCCGGTGGCGCTGCGCGAGTCCGTCACGCTGCTGGAGGAGGAAGTGGCCGCGGACAGCCAGGCGATGGCGAAGGCGGCGGACCGGGCGCTGCTGGACTGGGCGGACCACGACAGCCGGGCCCGGTATGACGACTGGCAGGCCAAGCTGGCACACGGGCTCGCCGTCCAGGGCCTCGGCGAGACCCTGGCCGCATTCCGTGACGGCCAGGTGTCGGACCTGTTCCTCGCCGACGACCCGTCCTCGGTCGCGTCCGCGTGGATCGGGCCATCGCCGACCGACGTCGCTGGATCGGAAAAGGAACTGCTGGAATGGGGGGTGGAGCAGCGCGCGCCCGACCGCGCCGACGCGGCGATCGGGCGGGCCGTCGCGGGCACCGGCGCCGAACTGCACTTCCTGCCGGGCGACCTGGTCGAGACGGGGGACCCGGCGGCGCTCGCCGGGATAGCCCGCCCGCGGGACGGGGTCTGCGCCACCCTCCGCTTCTCGGTCACCGGCGGCTGACCAGCCGCTTACCGCCGGCCCGGCGTGGGACGTCCGTCTGCCGTCCGGGCCGGCCGGGTGCGGCCGGCGGTGCGCCGGGTGCCGTCAGCGGTGCGCCGCGTGCGGTCGGCAGTGCGCCGGGTGCGGTCGGGGGTGCGCCGGGTGCCTACGGCTCGCCCATCGTGGCGGCGTGGGTGATCAGCAGCGAGTCCGGCGGCACGAGGTCGACGCCGTCCGGGTCGTTGAGGTAACCGGGCTGCTGGCCGGCCACCCCGGAGTGCCCGTACTGCCAGACGATCCGGCCGGTGGCGGGGTCGGCGACGACGACCCGGTGGCCGAAGTCGTCGTTGAGCAGGACGTCCCCGCCGGGGAGCGGAAGCGCGAGCGACGGCTGGTTGAATCCGCCGAGCCGCCACAGCAGGTGTCCCTTGGCGTCGAACTCGACGACCTGCCCCGGGTCGGAGTAGTCGGCGGTCAGGTACCGGCCGGGGTAGACCTCGTTGGTGTCGGACGGGTAGGCCACCCCGGGCGGGTGCGCCGACCACACCAGCTTCCCCGACGGCGACAGGCCGTTCGCCCAGTCGCCGTTGATCTCGGTCACCAGGTAGCCGCCGCTGGTCAGCGGGAACGCACCGTTGGGGCTGCCGAACCGCTGCGGCGGGTGGTGCCCGCAGTCGCCGGTGCTGCCGATGACGCGCTGCAGGGAATGCGCGGGCGGCATGATCACCACGATCCGGCAGTTCTTGATGTCCGCCGCGACGATCCGGCCCGCCGGGGTGAGCATCGCGTCGTCGGGGTTCCACAGCAGGTTGTGACCGCTTCCCGGCACCCCCGCCGTGCCGTACCGGTAGACGATCTTGCTGGTGGCGGCGTCGATCACGGTGACGACGTAGTCGTCCTCCTGGGTGGCGACGATGTACCGCCCATCCGGCGAGAAGAACGCGTCGTCGGGCGCCACGAACGTCTGGCCCGGCGCCAGGTCGCCGGGACGCGGGAATACCCACCGGATCCGGCCCTGCGGGTCGACGATCACCAGCCGGTTGTTCTGGTGGTCCGCGATCAGCACGTCGGCGGGCAGCGCGGACGGGTCGGACCCGGGCGCGAGGTTTCCAGCGCCGGACGGAGGCGCCAGCCACGGGGCACTGGCGGCGCTGGCCGGCGTGATGGCGGCCGACGGCGCCACCAGGCGGAGGGTGGTGACGGCCGGCACGTCCCGCTGTCCGTCGTTCCCTCCGACCAGGTATGCGGTTGCTCCGACGACCGCCGCGCCGGCGTAGGCAACCGCCACGGGCAGCTGCCCGGCGCTGGTCACCGAGCCGCTGGCCGGGTCGAAGGCCATAACAGAACGGCTGGTCGCGAGGCTCCCTGGCGAAGCGCTGGGGGTCCCGGCGCTGGCCGCCATCTGGCCGCCCGCGACGTAGACGTGTCCGCCGAGGGCGACGGCGCTCGCTCCCTGCACCGGCTGCGGAAGGTGCCCCACCACGGCCGCCCGGCCGGTGGCGGGATCGATCCGCTGGATCGCGTTGGTCGGCCCGCCCGGGGTCTGGCCGCCGAACACCCAGATGCGAGAATCAGCCGCCGCGACCGCCGCGTACCGGACCGCCACGGCCAGCCGCGCGACCGTCCGGAAGTGCGTCCCGTCGCTGGTGGAGACCACATCTGGCTGGTAGCTGCTGCCGCCGGCGCCGCCGGTGAGGTAGACGGCCGGGCCGTCGGCCGCACCGCCGACTCCGTACCGGGGGGCGGGCCCGCTCACCGGGTGCGTTGCGCCGGTAACCGGGTCGAGCACGGTCTCGGCGTTCGCAGACCGCTGCTGCGCGTTCACGCCGCCGGTGAGGATGAGGTCACCTCCGGCCGCGAGCACCACCTCGTGGGACACCCGCCACGGAAGCTGGTACGGCGCCGGGATCACCTGCAGCACCTGCGGCGGCGACGGCCGCGCCGGCGGTGCCGAAGACGGCGGGTGCGCCGCCAGAGCGGGACTCGGGGTCGCCGGCGCCGCGGCCACGCCGGCGTCCAGGTGCGAGCACGCGGCCATTGTCAGCGCGGACACGATCGCGCCGACGGCCGCAATGCGCCGGCGGCGGCGGGCCAGCGCACCAAGGGACCTCACCTCTAGACAGTACGGGTCCCGGGTGGCGGACCCTGCGGCCGGAGCGCCCGCCACCAGTATCTTGGCCGAAAGCTGGCAAGCTCTTCAGCCGGGCTTAACCTGGACGGCATGGCTTTTGAGGGCACCTATGAACCGAGCCCACAGGGCTGGGTTCGCGATCAGGTCGAGCTGTACGAGAACTCCGGCGGGATGCAGGGCACCACGTTGCTCGACACCGGGCTCCCGGTGGTGATCGTCACCAACCGCGGCGCCAGCACCGGCAAGGTACGGAAGACACCGGTGATGCGGGTCGAGCATGACGGCCGATACGCCGTCGTCGCGTCCAAGGGCGGCGCCCCGGACCACCCGCACTGGTACTACAACCTGCGCGCGAACCCGCACGTCGAGCTTCAGGACGGCTCGCGCCGGCAGGCGATGGTCGCCCGGGAGATCTCCGGCGGCGAGCGCGCGCAGTGGTGGGAGCGCGCGGTGGCCGCGTACCCGCCGTACGCGGAGTACCAGCAGAAGACCAGCCGGCAGATCCCGGTGTTCGTCCTGGAGCCGGCCGGGGCTGCCTGACGCGCCCGACGGCGGGCTGGCCCGCGATCACCGCCGACGGGAGTACAGCACCGGTCGTATCGCCCGGCCGCTGCGGTGCAACAGCCGGGGACCGGCCGGTACCCGGCCGGTCCCCGGCACGAACTGGATGAACGCGTACCCGAGCCGCCAGGCCAGCACGCCGTCGGTGGCGATCTGGTCGCCGATCAGCACCGCCGGCCGGGGGAAATCGCGGTACGCGGCGACCCGGAACGGCTTTCCCGCCGAGGCGAGATAGACGGTCCGCACGCCGGGACAGGCGGCCACGGTCGTCGGGCGCCTCGCGGAGTTCGTCGCGAAGCACACCACGAGCACGCCCCGGACGGCGGCGGCCTGGCTGAGCACGTCGGCCACCCCCCGGTCCAGGGCGCGCTGGTCGTCGCCCCACTCGGCCACCAGTGGCTCGACGTCCAGCACCACGGTCCGCGCCGCGAGTTCCGCGGCGATCCGCAACGCGGGCTCAAGCGCCGTGGCCTGCCGGTACTCGCTTCTCACACCGACAGCCCAGCACATGCCGGGGCGGTCACCCATCCGGGGTGATGATTCCGGGCGAGCCGGCGCATCTGCTGGGTGGCGACGATCGGGACTGGCAGGAACGAGCGGTCGGATGACGGGTGTGGCGACGGTGGGGGAAACCCGCCGGGTGAGCATAACCAGGCGGGTCGCGGCCGCTGCCGCTCTCGCCGCCATAGCCGCGGCCGTCGTGCTGCTCCTGGTCGGCGCGATCAGCAACTGGGCCGGCGTGGTGGTCGCCTTGCTGGCTGTCCTGGCCGGCGTGAGCGCGGGCTGGATCGCGATCTCCCGCCGCGGCGTCACGCGGTGGATCGCGCTCGGCTGCGTGGTCGTGGCCGCCGGCCTGCTGGCGCTGGGCTTCGTTCTCGCCGACTTCCAGCCGCTCCGGATAGCGCTGGTGACCGCCAGCAGCGTGGTCTCGGTCGCCGCCGCGCGGCTCGCGCTGCACGGCCCCGCGGCGGCCCGGCCCGCGCCGGGCGCGGGTGCCGTTCCCGGACCGGCGCCCCGCAACGCCGTTCTGATCATGAACCCGAAGTCGGGCGGCGGGAAGGCGGAGCGCTACCACCTGGTGGATGAGTGCACCGCGCGCGGGATCGAGCCGGTCGTCCTGCACCCGGGGGATGACCTCCTGCAGCTCGCCGAGGACCTGATCGCCCGCGGCGCGGACGTGATCGGGATGGCCGGAGGGGACGGGTCGCAGGCGCTGGTCGCCACCGTGGCGGCCCGGCGTCAGGTTCCGCACGTCGTGGTCCCGGCCGGGACGCGCAACCACTTCGCGCTCGACCTCGGCCTCGACCGCGACGACGTGGTGGGTGCGCTCAGCGCGTTCACCGATCCGGTGGAGCGGCGGATCGACCTGGCCGAGGTGAACGGCCGGGTCTTCGTCAACAACGCGTCGCTCGGCCTGTACGCGAAGATCGTCCAGTCTCCGGAATACCGGGACGCGAAGCTCAGGACGGCCGCGGATCTGCTGCCGCGCTACCTGGGCCCCGGCGCCGATCCGATCGACCTGCGCTTCACCGGCCCGCTCGGGACCGCCTTCGCCACCGCCCAGCTGATCCTGATATCGAATGACCCGTATCAGCTCGACCACATCGGCGGGCGGGGCACCCGCGAGCGGCTGGATCTCGGCACGCTCGGCATCCTCGCCACGCGGATCGACGGGGCGGCCGCGGCTCAGCGGTTCATCGCGCTGGAGGCGGCGGGCCAGATCCGCCGATTCGAGGGCTGGCTGGAGTGGCAGGCGGACCGTTTCGAGGTTTCCTCGGCGGGCGACGTGGAGATCGCGCTCGACGGGGAGTCGCTGACGATGCAGCCGCCGCTGGTGTTCACCTCCAGGCCGGGGGCGCTGCGGGTGCGGCTGCCGCGGAAGGCGGCCCAGTCGCCGGCGGCCCGGGCGGTGCACATCGCGTCCCGCGCCACGGTCGCGGAGCTCACCGCGATCGCGGCCGGCCGCGACCGCTGACGATCCGGGGGCGGCCCCTTGAATATGGCCGCGCATTGTCTACAATCTCGTGGACGTTCCTGTACCGAGGAGGCGGTCCGGATGCCCGAGACCCAGAGCAGCCAGGCACGAACGACGGGCTCCGCGGCGCCGGGGCCGCAGCGCCCGCCGTTCCGTGCCGATCACGTCGGCAGCCTGCTGCGCCCGCCCGGCCTGCTCAGGGCCCGCGACGACCTCACGGCCGGCCGGATCAGCGCCGGCGAGTTGCGCGGCATCGAAGACGCGGAGATCCGCCAGGCGGTGCGGATGCAGGAGCAGGTCGGCCTGCGGTCGGCGACCGACGGCGAGTTCCGCCGCGAGTCATGGCACATGGACTTCATCTACCAGCTCGGCGGCATTGACACGGTGCAGGACGACACGATCAAGGTGGCGTTCCACAACGCGAGCAAGACCTACGAGTGGGCGCCGCCCTCGGCGCATGTCGTCGCGCCGCTGTCACTCACCCACACGATCTTCGGCGACGCCTTCGAATACCTCGCCAAGACCGTCACCACCGCGGTGCCCAAGCTCACCATCCCGTCGCTGAGCATGGTTCACTACCGCGGCGGGCGCTCGGCGATCGACCAATCGGTTTACCCGGACCTGGACCGGTTCTGGACCGACCTGGTCGCCACCTACGCCGATGAGGTCCGGCGGCTGTACGACCTCGGCTGCCGCTACCTGCAGTTCGACGACACCAGCCTCGCCTACATGAACGACCCGGCTCAGCGCCGGCACGTTGCCGAGATCGGCGGGGACGCCGAGCACCAGCACGAGAGCTACATCGCCAACATCAACCGGGCGATCGCCGACCGGCCGGCGGACATGGCGGTGACGACGCACATGTGCCGGGGCAACAACCAGAGCATGTGGGCCGCCGAGGGCGGTTACGACTTCGTCGCCGAGGCGCTGTTCAACGAACTCCAGGTGGACGGGTTCTTCTGTGAGTGGGACGACGAGCGCTCGGGCGGCTTCGAGCCGCTGCGGTTCGTGCCGAAGGGCAAGAAGGTCGTGCTCGGCCTGGTCACCACCAAACGCGGGGAACTGGAGACGAAGGACAGCCTGAAGCGCCGGATCGAGGACGCGTCCCGGTTCATCGACGTCAGCCAGCTCTGCCTGTCCCCGCAGTGCGGGTTCTCCTCCACCAAGGAGGGCAATGACCTGTCCCGCGACGAGCAGTGGGCGAAGCTCGCCCTGATCGTCGAGACCGCCCAGGAGGTCTGGGGGGACGAGTAGTTCCGCCGGGCGCCCGGACGGCACGTGGTCGCGATAGGACACCGTTATGCCGCTTCTTCATGACGTCGCCCACCTGAGCCATGTGGAACTGCTGTCACCGGAGCCGGAGAAGCGCCTGTGGTTCTTCACCGACGTGCTCGGCCTCACCGAGAACGGGGCCGGCGGCGACTCGGTGTACCTGCGCGCCTGGGACGACTACGAGCACCACACGCTGAAGCTGACCGCGTCGGCCACCGCCGGCATCCGCCGCACCGGGCTGCGCGCGGCCAGTGAGGACGCGCTGAAGCGGCGGGTCGAGGCCATCGAAACGGCCGGGCTCGGCCTGGGCTGGCGGGACGGCGACCCCGGGATCGGCCCCGTCTACCTGTTCCGCGACCCGGATGGGCACGAATTCGAGCTCTACTGGGAAACCGAGTGGTACCGGCCGTCCGGCGCGCTGAAGCCGTCGCTGAAGAACCAGGCGCAGGCCTATCCGGGCCGCGGCGTCTCCGTCCGCCGCCTGGACCACGTCAATTACCTGGCCGCCGAGGTCGAGCGATGCGGCAGGTTCGTCTGCGACGAGCTGGGCGCCCGGGTCACCGAGCAGATCGTCCTGGACGACGGCGCCGTCTCGGCACAGTGGATGCACTTCGCGCAGAAGACTTACGACCTGGTGTACTCGGCCGACTGGACCGGGTCGGTGGGGCGGCTGCACCACATCGCGTTCGCCGCCGACACCCGCGAGGACATCCTCCGCGCCGCGGACATCTGCCTCGACAAGGGCGTGTTCATCGAGACCGGACCGCACAAGCACGCGATCCAGCAGACGTTCTTCCTTTACGTCTACGAGCCCGGCGGCAACCGGATCGAGCTGTGCAACGCCGGTGCCCGGCTGATCCTCGCGCCGGACTGGGCCCCGGTCAGCTGGACGCAGGCGGAGCGCGCCAAAGGCCAGGCGTGGGGCCTGGCCACCATCGAGTCGTTCCACACCCACGGCACGCCCCCGGCCTGACTGGCATGGCACCATGGGCTGCCATGCGCTATCTGGTGAAGGAGAAAGTCTTCTCGATCGGTGACGACTTCTGGGTCACCGACGAGCGCGGCGACAAGATCTTCCTGGTCGACGGGAAGGCGCTGAGCCTGCGGCACACCTTCGAGCTCAAGGACCGCAACGGCTCGATCGTGGCGAAAATCCACAAGAAACTCGTCAGCGTCCACGACAGCATGGAGATCGAGCGCGACGGCGCCGTGATCGCCACAGTGAAGAAGGCGATCTTCTCGCCGATCCACCACCGGTCGGTCATCGAGCTTGCCGGCGGCGGCGAGATGGAGGCCGTCGGCAACATCATCGACAAGGAGTTCGAGATCCGTTCCGGCGGATACGTCGTCGGCTACGTCTCCCGCTCCTGGTTCCGGATGCGCGACACCTACGGCGTGGACACCGCCCCTGGGCAGGACGACGCCCTGCTCCTCGCGATCGCGGTCTGCCTGGACCGCATCCACCACGACGAGGAGGAGCGGGACCGGGACCGGTGAGCGGCTGCCGGTGACCGGAAGCCGTGCCCGCCGGACCCTGACCGGCGGCCGGAGCGCGGCTATCGTGAGCGAGTGAGCCAACGGCTCGTCACCGAGCGCCTCGTGCTGCGCCCGTGGAACGCCGGCGACGCGGAGGCGGCGCTCGGCGCCTACGGCGACGCGGAGGTGGCACGCTGGCTGTCACCGGCGATGGACACGGTCCCGGACCCGGAGGCGATGCGCCTGGTTCTGCAGCAGTGGGTCGCCGAGGACGAGCGGATGATCACGCCGGCCGGACGGTGGGCGATCGAGCAGCGCAGCGACGGCCGGGTGCTCGGCGGGGCCACCCTGCTGCCGCTGGCGCCGGACGAGGAGTATGAAGTCGGCTGGCAGTTCCGGCGGGACGCGTGGGGGCACGGCTACGCCACCGAGACCGGGCTGGCGCTGGCACGCTGGGCGTTCGACCAGGAGATCGAGCAGGTCATCGCGCTGGTGCGCCCGTCGAACACCCGGGCGCTGGCGATGGTGCGGCGAATCGGGATGGAATGGGTCGGCGAGACCGAGAAATACCACGACCTGCGGCTGCAGATGTTCCGCCTGCGCCCCGGCGACCTGCCCGAGCAGGCGGCCCTTTAATTCAGCCACAACGGCTGCGGCGGGCGGCCCCCCGCCCGCACGGCACCCGCCGCACGGCACCCGCAGCACCAACGCGTCCCGATGCGACCATGGGGAGCATGAGCGATCTTCAGGAGGTCACCGACAACCCGGCCGAGTCCCGGTTGGAGTACCGCGCCGACGGCCACCTGGCTGAGCTGCTGTACCGGCGCCACGGCAACCGGCTGGTGATCACCCACACGGAGGTACCCGGAGAGTTCGAGGGCCACGGCATCGGCGGCAAGCTCGTCGCGGCCGCGCTCGACCAGGCCGCCGGGGAGGGTCTGACCGTCGTACCGCGCTGCCCGTTCGCACGCAGTTGGCTGGAGCGTCACCGCGAAGCGGCCAGCCGCGCGGAGATTGACTGGCGCACCGGCGGTTAGCCGGCGCGGCGGATGGCCCGGGAACGCCGTCAGGAAACCGCCCGGATAGCGGCGGGGGAGCCCTGGCAGGGCCGTCCCGTCACAACGGCGCCCCCCGCTCCGTCACAGTCTTGTCGGAAGACGAGAGCGAAAATGTGACCGATGGCTGATGACGACTGGCTGGCCGCCCGGTTCCAGTCCAGCAGGCCGCGGCTGCGGGCGATGGCCTACCGGATGCTCGGCTCGCTGAGCGACGCCGAGGACGCGCTCCAGGAAGGCTGGATTCACGCGGCCGGCGCCGACCCGGGTGCGGTGCGGAACCTCGAGGGATGGTTCACCACCATCGTCGGGCGGGTGTGCCTGGACATGCTGCGCTCGCGCAAGTCGCGGCGCGAGGAGCCGCTGGCGTGGGACGGACCGGAGGAGGCGGCGGCGGCCGATCCGGCCGCCGGGCCCGAGCAGGAGGCGATGCTCGCGGACTCGGTGGGGCTGGCCCTGCTGGTGGTGCTCGACCGGCTGGCTCCGGCGGCGCGGGTCGCGTTCGTCCTGCACGACATGTTCGGCCTGCCGTTCGGCGAGATCGCGGCCATCACCGGCCGGTCGCCGGCCGCGGCGAGGCAGCTGGCGAGCCGCGCCCGCCGCCGGGTACAGGGCACGCCCGCGGAAACCGGCAACCGCCTGGAGCGGCAGCGCGACGTCGTCGGGGCGTTCTTCGCCGCCACCCGCGAGGGTGACCTGGGCGCCCTGCTCGCGGTGCTCGACCCGGACGTGGAGCTGCACGCCGACGCCGCGGCCTCCCCCCGGGGAATCCCGACGACGTTGCGCGGCGTGACGGCCGTGGCCGCGGGCGCACGCGCCTCCGCGCCGCGGGCCCGCTACTCGGGGCTGGCCCTGGTCGACGGCAACCCCGGCATCGTGATGGCGCCGTCCGGGCGGCTGATGCTCGTGCTCACCTTCGCCGTCTCGGACGGGAGGATCTCCCGGATCGACCTGATCGCCGACACCGGCCGGCTGCACGAGCTCGACGTCGCGGTCCTCGGCTGACCGCGCCGCAGCCCTTCACGCTGGGGCCTTTCGCGCCGCAGCCCTTCGCGCCGCAGGCCGTGCCGGCCGAGGCGACCACCCACCCGGGGTGAGGCGGGGCGCCGCCGACCGGGGAAGCATTGGCCGCAGACCTGCCGGCGGATGGCGCCACCGGCGCCGGCCGGACCGGGGGAAGGAGCGGAACCAATGCCAACAACGGCATGGCGGTTCAGGGGCACCGAAGGGGCGGACGAGGCGGTCGTCCGGCTCCAGAAGCTGGACGACCAGGATCTTGTCAACGTGCGCGACGTCGCCGTGATCCGCTGGCCGCAGTACGCAGCGGAGCCGATGGTCCATGAGCACGCGACCACCGGCGGGAGCAAGGTCTCCGGGCTCGTCGGCAAGCTCCGGGGCGGGAGCATCGATAGCGCGATGATCGAGGCGGTCAAGGGCGATATGGAGGCCGGCACGTCGGCGCTGATACTGCTCAGCTCCGACGCCCAGATCCTGAAGGTTGCCGAGGCGTTCCGGACGCAGGGGATGGAGCTGATCCGCTCCGACCTCTCCGTCCAGCAGCAGGACGAGATCAGGACCGTATTCGGCGCCTCATCCGAGAAGTACCGGGATCAGAGCACCTAGACGTTACCCACCTATCAAACGGCCGCGCGTGGCCGGAGCCGACCGGGACTGGCCGGATTGAGGATGCGCGGCCCGTTCGCCTGCGCGCAAGCTGGGTGGCAGAACCCGGATGGGCGGCCCGGCCCGCAGGTCGCGAGCGCCGCGGGACCGGGCCGGCGGATCCCCGCAGCCTTCCGGCGAGCGCGTCGCTGCGATTGCTTTCCGGTATCTTGCGTCGGCCGAACCGGCGGCACGCCGGTTTCCTGCTGACGGAACCTGAGTGCGTCACGCCGGCTAGCCGGCGCGGTTGATGAGGCGCCTGATCGGCGACCCGCGCAGCGCGAGTTCGTTGCCCTGGGTGGTGACACTGACGCCGACCAGCGCCGGATTCTGCCCGATCCGCTTGATCCGCAGGTAACGGCGGAATTCATTGCGTACGGCAAAGATGACGCCACCAGTGATGGCGAGGCCGATCGTCGCTGTGAGCTTCATGTTGACTCCTTTTTGCCGAACTTTTGCCGAACCTGCTGCGCATTTATTGCATCGGGCAGGAATACCCGCTACCCGGTGACCGCCGGGCTATGCACTCTGGCCCGCCACCGGCCCTTTGCACGGCGCCGCTGCCGGTGCGGCGCCGCTGCCCGGGAGCCCGCCGCCACCAGGCCGCCGCGCAGTGCCGGTGCCCAGTGCCGGTGCCCAGTGGCGGTGCCCAGTGCCGGTGCCCAGTGGCGGTGCCCTGCTCCGGTTCGCAGTCCGGTGCGCCTGGCAACTGCCCATTTGGAGGATGCGGGTGTGCCCCCCGGGGGACCAGCATGAGCGTGGAGCAGGCGTCCCGGCACCGTGGTCCCGGCGCCCGACTAGTCCCCAGTACGGGCGCCGGTGCCGGGACGCTCGCCCCGCGGGGCTCGCCCCGCGCTGCTGCCCGCCACGACCGGTGAACCGGCGAGGACTAGACGCGGGGCTGCGGCGGGGAAATACTTCAGGAAAGGAATTCGCCCGCCGCGGTATACCCGGGCGATCCAGTCCGGTGCGGCCCAGGTGGTTTTCCCTCCATATTCGGAGCAAACTAGACATGCTGGGATTCTCGAATCCCGGGAGAAGTTATGTCAGGGACAGGTCGGCGCCCCTGGACCTCGGGCGCGGGCCACACAGGCGACCGTTTCCAACCGACCCCCATGCGTGGCCGTGAGGCCGAGTGGGCGACGGTCCTCGACCAGTTGGAGCGCACCCGGCACGGCCGGGGCGGTGTGCTCGTGGTCGAGGGCGAGTCCGGCATCGGGAAGTCGATGCTGCTGGCCTCCGCCGTGGAAGCCGCCGCTGACCAGCGGCTGTCCGTGGTCGTCGGCGCGGGCGATGAACTGAGCCGGTTCACGCCGCTGGCGCCGTTGGTCGCGGCGCTTCCGGCCGCCCCGGTTCGCGCCGACGGCGCCCCCCGCGCGCAAGCTCAGGAGGCGAACATCAGGGCGCGGCTGGAAGAGCTGGCATCCTCGGGCCCGGTCGCGGCCATCTTCGATGATCTGCACCTTGCCGATCCGGTCACCCTGCGCGCCCTGCGGACACTGCCTCGGCTGCTGGCGCCATACCCGATGTGCTGGCTGCTGGGCGGGCGTGGAGACGGCGACGGCGACGTCGCGCTGCTGTTCGACATCCTCGAACGTGAGGGCGCCACCCGGATGCAACTGCGACCGCTCGCCGGCGAGGCAGAGACCGCGTTGATGGCCGACATCCTGGGCGCCACTCCCGACGACGCTCTGCTCGAGGTCGTGATGTCCGCGTCCGGGAACCCCGCGATGCTCACCGAGTTCCTGCGCGGCCTGGTCGACGAGGACCAGATCGTGATCTCCGGTGACAGCGCGAGCCTCGCATCGCCGCAGGGTCCGCGCACCCTGCAGGCGGTGGTGCTGCGGAAGCTCGGCAGAGTGACTCCCCGTACCAGGCAGCTGATCGAGACCGGTGCCATCCTCGGCCGGTCGTTCCGGATCGAGGACGCGGCGGCGATGCTCGGCGAATCGCCGGGAGTGCTGCTGGCGTCGGTCGAAGAGGCGCTGACGGCGCGGATTGTCGTGCCGACCCCCGACGCGATCGCCTTTGAGCAGGACCAGGTCTGGCAGGCGGTCACCGAGTCGATGCCGCCGCCGGTGCGGCTGGCGCTGCACCGGCAGGCGGGGGAGATGCTGATGTCGCGCTGGGGCTCCGCCATTCCGGCGGCGCAGCACCTGCTCGTGGGTGCCCGCTACGGCGAACCGGTCGTCCTGTCCAGCCTGGACCGCGCGGTGACCGAAGCCCTGTTCTCCGCGCCGCAGGCCGCAGCCGAGATGGCCGTCCGCGCACTGGAACTCACCCCGCCTTCCACCGGGGCCCTTCCCGCCCGCACCGTCGCGGCGGTCCGGGCCCTCGCCGCGGCCGCGCGATGGGACGAAGCGGCGGAGCTGGCGCGGGCGGCGCTGGCGGTGCCGATGGCGGTGCTGGAAACCGCGCAGCTGCGGTGCGCGCTGTCGTCGCTGGAGGCCATCGGCGGCAGGCCGGCGGAGGCCCTGGCGCTGGCCGAGAGCCTCCTCGCCGATCCCGGCCTGCCGGGTGAGGTGCGCGACGATGCCGAGGTCGCGGTGCTGCAGGCGCTGACCGGGATGCGTGACAACCACCGGGCGGTCCAGCTCGCTTCGGCCATCCTCGCCCAGCCCGGCAGCGACCGGATGAGCCTTGTCGGCCCGCTGATGGTGCTCGCGCTCGTCATGTGGGACGGCGGCCAGGTGGAGCGGTCGCTGGAGCTGGCGGCCCAGGCGGTCCGCGCGGAAACCGCGCAGCGGTATCCGGCGACCCGCTTCTACCCGAACCTGTTCCTCGCGTCGCGCCTGATCGACCTGCGCCGCTACCCGGAGGCCGACGCGATCATGAACCTGGCTGACCGGCTGATCGCCCCGCACGCCGTCTCACCCTCGCCCGCGTCACCGGAAGTGCTGCGGGCGCGGATGGCGCTGGCCACCGGGCGCCCGGACGAGGCCGCCGCGGAGGCCGATTACGTCCTCGGCCACCAGGCCGTTCCCGGGACTCAGCGCAGCAGCGCGATGGCGCTGTCGATTCTCGGAACCGTCGCGCTGCGCCGCGGCGACCTGACCGCGGCAAAGGGGTACATGGAGAGCACCCCCGCGCCGGGCTACCAGTTCGTGTCCGCCTACGAGGCCGATTCATTCCGCCTGGTGGCCGCCGAGGTCGAGGAGGCCCGGCACGGGCCCCGAGCGGCGGTGGACAGCATCTCCGACGTCTACGCGGGGCTCGACGACCACCGTTTCCTGCTGATGAGCGATCCGGTGAGCGCTCCATGGCTGGTCCGCGCGGCGCTCGCTGCCGGGGACCAGGCCTCCGCCGAGGCGGTGGAGGCGGTGATGGCCGAGATCACCCGGGCCAACCCGGACGTGGTGATGTTCCGCGCGTGCGCGGAGCACGCCAGCGGCCTGTTGCGCGGCGACCGGTCCAGCCTCGAGACCGCCGTCGAGTTGCAGCAGGATCCGTGGGCCCGGGCGTCGGCGGCGGAGGACCTCGGCGTCATGCTCGCCGCCACCAGCCCGCTGGAGGCGGTGCGCAGCCTCGACGCGGCGCTCGAGTGGGACGTGGAGATCGGGGCGGTGCGGGATGCCGCCCGGATCCGGCGCAGGCTTCGCCGGCTGGGGGTGCGCCGCCGGCACTGGCGCTCCGCGAAGCGTCCGCCCACGGGCTGGGACAGCCTGACCGACACCGAGCGCGGCACCACCGAACTGGTCGCCCAGGGACTGACGAACCAGCAGGTCGCTGACCAGTTGTACGTGAGCGTGCACACGGTGGCCTTCCACCTGCGGCAGGTCTTCCGAAAGCTCGGGATTACCTCACGGGTGGAGCTTGCGCGCATCGCGCTGGAAAACCCCGCCGACGGCCCCCCGGGTGCCCAAGACTGACCAGATTGATGATGCGCACGCCGCTGCGCTCGGGAACCCTCGGCAGACAGGGGCAGCTACCTGCTCTCAAGCCGGCGATGTGGCCGGCCGCGGCACACCGGCGTGCTGGCACCGGCCATTGCCCGCGCCGGAGGCGAAGCCACGCCGGATCCGCAACCGGCAGCGGAAATTCCTGGTGGCCCCGGCGCACGAGGGGGAGCGTCGGGACCACCAGGGCAAGCGCTGTGGCCGGTTCTGGGAAACTGTGCGGATGAGCTATGTTGCCGCCGCTGACCGGTATGAGCGCTTGCCGTACCGCCGGTGCGGGCGCAGTGGCCTGCAGCTGCCCGTCATCTCCCTCGGCCTGTGGCAGAACTTCGGTGACGTCTCGCCGCTGGCGACGCAGCGGGCAATCCTCCGTCGTGCGTTCGACCTCGGCGTGACGCACTTCGACCTGGCGAACAACTACGGACCTCCGTACGGCACGGCGGAGATCAACTTCGGCCGGATCCTGCGGGAGGACCTGCGCCCGTACCGCGACGAGCTGGTGATCTCCACCAAGGCCGGCTACGACATGTGGCCGGGGCCCTACGGCGACGGGGGGTCCCGCAAATACCTGCTGGCCAGCCTCGACCAGTCGCTGGCGCGGATGGGCCTGGAATACGTGGACATCTTCTACAGCCACCGGGCCGATCCCGCCACGCCGCTGGAAGAGACGATGGGTGCGCTGGCGACGGCGGTGCGGTCGGGGAAGGCGCTGTACGCCGGGGTCTCGTCCTACTCGCCGGAGCGCACCGCCGAGGCGGCGGCGACGCTGCGGGAGATGGGCGTCCCGCTGCTGATCCACCAGCCGTCGTACTCGATGTTCAACCGGTGGATCGAGGACGGGCTGCTCGAGGTGCTCGGCCGCGAGGGCATCGGCTGCATCGCCTTCTCGCCGCTGGCGCAGGGCCTGCTGACCGGCAAGTACCTCGGCGGGCTGCCGGAGGGCTCGCGCGCCAGCCAGGACGGATCGATGTCGCGCGGCATGCTCAGCGAGCAGAACCTGGCGCGGGTTCGCGCGCTGAACGAGATCGCCGCCTCACGCGGGCAGACCCTGGCGCAGATGGCGGTGGCCTGGGCGCTGCGGGACGAGCGGGTCACCTCGGTGCTGCTCGGCGCCAGCAGCGTGGGCCAACTGGAGGAGAACCTCGGCGCCCTCCGCGGGCTGCGCTTCACCGCGGACGAACTCGCGGCGATCGACTCGCACGCCGTGGACG
The DNA here is from genome assembly GCA_051986485.1 of Streptosporangiaceae bacterium. GTDB lineage: Bacteria > Actinomycetota > Actinomycetes > Streptosporangiales > Streptosporangiaceae > JBPYFL01. The sequence goes on from JBPYFL010000084.1 coordinate 78,336, forward strand.
CGGGCATCAATATCTGGGCGGCCTCAAGCGAGGTCTGAGCGGGTCGGGGAGCGGCCTCCGGGGGAAGGAGCCTGGCCATGCGGGGTGCGGACGAGACAGAGACGGGACACGGCGGATCCGGTCCGTCGGTGACGGTCCTGGGCACCGGCATCATGGGCTCGGCGATGGCGCGCAACCTGGTGGCCGCCGGGCTGCGCACCACCGTCTGGGACCGGTCGCCGGAGGCGACCAGGCCGCTGGCGGGCGCGGGCGCCCGGGTGGCCGCGTCGGCCGCCGATGCGGTCGCCGGCGCCGCCGCCGTGATCACCATGCTGCCGACAGCCGAGGTGGTCGAGTCGGTGGTCTTCGGCGGCGGGGTGGCGGATACCTTCCCCGAGGGCTGCGCGTGGGCGCAGATGGGCACGATCGGGGTGGACCCGACAATCCGGATCAGGGACCGGATGGCCGCGAGCCGGCCGGGGGTGATGTTCGTGGACGCCCCGGTCTCGGGCAGCAAGGGCCCGGCCGAGCAGGGCCAGTTGCTCATCCTCGCGGCCGGCCCGCGGCGGGCGTCCGAGGCGCTGGGGCCGGTGTTCAGCGCGATCGGCCGCAGGACGGTCTGGCTCGGGGTGGCCGGCCAGGGCAGCCAGATGAAGCTGGTCGTCAATGCCTACATGGCCGTCCTCATCGAGGGCGTGGCGGAGACGATGGAGCTGGCCGACCGGATGGGCATCCCGTACGCGCAGCTATCGGAGGTCATCGAGGGCGGGCCGCTGGACGCCCCGATCGCCGACGCGAAGTTCCACAAGATGGAGCGCCGCGATTACGCGGCCGAGTTCCCCCTGGAATGGGCGCTCAAGGACGTCGACCTGGCTCTCGCGGCCGTGAACGGCGGCCCGCTGCCGTTGCTGACCGCGCTGTCGCGGCAGTGGCAGCGGGCGGTCGCCGCCGGATACGGGCGCGCCGACATCAGCGCGGCCCGGCTGGCCCTGGGCGCGCAGCAGTCCCCCGAGCGCTCGGCGAAGTAGCGCCGGCCATGACCGCAGCCCGGCCGGCCGAAAGCCCCGGCCTCGACAGCACGGCGTGGGCGCGAAGCCTGCAGACGCCGCTGCGGCAGTTCTTGCGCACCGAGACCGGAAGCGCCGCGGTGCTGCTCGGGGCGACGATCGCGGCCCTCGCCTGGGTCAACATCGCGCCCGGCTCCTACCACTCGGTGTGGGGGACGCGGATCTCGGTCAACGTCGGCAGCTTCAGCATCGCCGACACGCTCCAGCTCTGGGTCAACTCCGGCCTGATGACGTTCTTCTTCCTGGTGATCGGGCTGGAGGCGCGCCGTGAGTTCGATATGGGCGAGCTGAGGCGGCGGAGCCGGCTCGCCCTTCCGGTGGCGGCCGGGCTGTTCGGGATGGCCGTGCCAATCGCGATCTACCTGGCGTTCAACGCCGGGAGGCCGTCCGCGCACGGCTGGGGCACGACGATGTCCACCGACACGGCGTTCGCCCTCGGGGCCCTGGCCCTGGTCGGCCGAAGCCTGCCGGATCGTGTCCGCACCTACCTGCTGACCATCGCGGTGGTGGACGACGTGGCCGGCATCGTGGTCATCGCCGTCGTCTACAGCGGCCGCATCCGGCTGGACGCCCTGGCGACCGGGGTCGGGCTGCTCGCCCTGGTCGCGGTCGCCCGGTACCGCGGCGTCCGCAACGGCCCGGTGTACCTGGTGCTGGGGCTGGCGTCGTGGGTGGCGTTCTTCAAATCCGGGGTGGACCCGGTCGTCGTGGGGCTGGCGATCGGGCTGCTCGCCTACGCGCACCCGGCGGCGCGAACCGATCTCGAACAGGCCAGCGAGGCGTTCCGCTCGTTCCGGGAGCAGCCGACGCCGGAACTCGCCCGGACCGCGCGGGAGGGGGTGGGGGCGGCGCTCTCGCCCAACGACCGGCTGCAGGAGATCTTCCACCCGCCGGCCAGCTACGTGATCGTGCCGCTCTTCGCGCTCGCCAACGCCGGGATCGTGATCAACGAGTCCTTCCTCGCCAATGCGTTCACCTCGCCGGTGACGCTGGGCATCCTGGTGGGCTACGTCGTCGGCAAGCCGGCCGGCACGTTCGCCGCCGCGTGGCTGGTGAGCCGGGCGAGCCGCGGCCGGATCACCCCGCCGGTCGGCTGGGCGGCCGTCGCCGGCGCGGGGACGATCGCCGGCGTCGGCTTCACCGTCTCCCTGCTCATCGCCTCGCTCGCTTTCACCGGCTCCGGCCTGGCCGAGGCGAAGCTCGGCATCCTCACTGCGGCGCTGGTCGCGTCGGTCGCGACCTGGATCCTGTTCCGGCTCACCGCGCTGCTGCCGAAACGGACCCGGCTGCGTGCCATCATCGGCACCGCGGAGGTGATCACGGATCTGGCCGTGCCGGTGGACCCGGAACGCGATCACCTGCGGGGACCGAAGGGCGCGCCGGTCACCGTGGTGGAGTACGGCGACTTCGAATGCCCGTACTGCGGGCTGGCCGAACCGGTGGTCCGGGAGCTGCTTTCCGACTTCGGGGATGTGCGCTACGTCTTTCGGCACCTGCCGCTGGAGGACGTGCACCCGGACGCCAGGCTGGCCGCGGAGGCGTCGGAGGCCGCGGCCCGGCAGGGCGCGTTCTGGCCGATGCATGACCTGCTGATGGAGCGGCAGGACGCGCTGCAGCCGCAGGACCTGATGCGTTACGCCGGCGAAATCGGCCTCGACACCGCCCGGTTCAGCAAGGACCTGCGGCATCACGCCGGGGCTGACCGGATCGACGAGGACGTCGATTCCGCCGACCTGTCCGGCGTGTCCGGGACGCCGACGTTCTTCGTCAATGGCCGGCGCCACCACGGCGCGTACGACATCGCGGCACTGTCGGATGCGGTGATCGCCGCCCGGGCCCGCGCTCTGATCACCGCCTGACGCCCGGCCACAGACCATGATCGTTGGAAGCTTGTGTGCGCTATCACGCACACAAGCTTCCAACGATCATGTGAGGTGCCTAGTGGGACCGCCTGCGCGACCGGTCGGTGATGCCGTCCGCGACGAGCGTGAGGCCCATTCCCAGCATCCACGAGTCCTTGGCCAGCGGGATGCCCTGGCGGGTCGGGAAGATGCTGCCCTCCTTGCGCATCCCGGGCGTTGTGACGTACAGGCCCAGCAGCGCGCCGGAGAACGCCGTCAGGCCCGCGCCAGCGACGGCGGCGGGCACGAACGGCGCCAGCAGCGCTGCCCCGAGCCCGATCTCACCGGCGGCGAGCAGCCGGGCGAACTGCTCCGGCTTCAGCTTCCCGAGGACCGGGTACGTGCTCGCCGCGGTCTCGTGCAGGTGCGCGGCGGTCTCGTCGTCGGCGGACAGCTTCTCGATCCCGGAGTTCAAGATGAACGCGCCCGCCGAAAACCGTGCCGGCAGATGGCGCGCCCGTAGCCGCATTCTCATATCGCTCCTCGTCTCTCTCGCCGTGTCAGCTAACCGCGCAGCAGCCGGTCAAACCGGCGGCCGCCGCTGACCGTAGCGAATCAGCCGATCACCGGCAATAACGGCCGCGCCGACGACGCCCGCGAACAGGATCAGCAGGCCGACGACGAACAGATCGGCCTCGACCAGACCGAGCGCGCCGACGCCGAGCCCGAGTCCGATGACCAGGATCACAGCGCCCATGTAACCGCGCCCTCCGCCGTTTCCAGCCGCCCATCTGAGAAGCTCGGATCTGTGCCGCGTGTACCCGGGCCAATCCGGCGGTACACCTAGCGCGACGGGGTCTCCCGCTCGGCCGGCCGAGGCAGCGGAAGGGGTTACGCGATGAGCGTGGGGGCTGGTGTCCTGGCCGCGGGCCCGCTGCCCGCCCGGTCGCAGATGGCGTCATCACTCGGGTTCCACATCATCCTCGCGTGCTTCGGGATCGCGTTCCCGGCCGTCATCCTGATCGCCGAGTGGATCGGGATCAGGCGCGGCGACGCCGCGGCGCTGCTGCTGGCACGCCGCTGGTCGAAGATCTTGGCGGTGCTCGTCGCGGTCGGCGCGGTTTCCGGGACGGTGCTGTCGTACGAGATGGGCCTGCTGTGGCCCGGGCTGATGGGCCGCTTCGGCGCGACGATCGGGATCCCGTTCTCCATCGAGGGGATCTTCTTCTTCCTGGAGGCCATCTCGCTGGGCGTGTACCTCTACGGCTGGCGGCGGCTTTCGCCCTGGGGGCACTGGTGGAGCGGCGTGCCGATGGTGGTCGCGGGGATCCTCGGCGCGCTGTCGGTGATCGCCGCGAACTCCTGGATGAACTCGCCCGCCGGGTACACGCTCAGCCACGGCAAGGTGACGTCGGTGGACCCGCTGTCGGTCTACTTCAACGCCTCGACCCCGTATGAGACCCCGCACATGATCCTCGCCGCGTACATGGTGGTGGGGTTCATCGTCGCGGGCGTGTACGCGGTCGGGCTGCTGCGCGGCCGCCGGGACCGGTACCACCGGCTGGGCTTCCTCATCCCGTTCACGCTCGCCGGGATCGCGGCCCCGCTGCAGGTGATGATGGGCGACATCATCACCCGGTTCGTCGCGAACAACCAGCCGGTCAAGTTCGCGGCGATCGAATACGTCGCCCGCAGCACCCGGTACGCCCCGGAGTACGTCGGCGGCATCCTGGTGAACGGCCGCGTCTACTTCGGCGCCACCATCCCGTGGCTGGACTCGATCCTGGTCGGCTTCTCGCCGCGGACCCGGGTCATCGGCTGGGACACCGTCCCGCCGTCGCTGCGGCCGCCGGTGCCCACCCTGATCCACCTGAGCTTCGACCTGATGGTCGGCATCGGTTTCGCGCTGTTCGCCCTGGCGGCCTGGCAGGCCTGGTGGTGGCGGTTGCACCGCCGGCCGCTGCTGACGCCCTGGTTCCTGGTGCCCGCGGCGCTCAGCGGCGTCGCCGCGGTCACGGCGATGGAAGCGGGGTGGACCGTCACCGAGGTCGGCCGCCAGCCGTGGATCGTCTACCGGGTGATGCTCACCAGCGACGCGGTCACCCCGTCGAACGGGGTGGTCGTCACCCTCGCCGTGATCCTCGTCCTCTACGCGATCATGACCGTGGTCTCGATCGGCGTGCCGATGCTGATGTCGCGGCGCTGGATGCGGGAGAAGCCCGGCGAAGAGGAGGCCGAGCAGGTGCCCTACGGGCCTCCGCCGGCCGGGAGGCAGGCGCTGTGAGCCCGTCGCCGGAGGCGATCGCGACCGCGGCGGTGATGTTCGTCGCCCTCGCCGCCTACGCCCTGTTCGGCGGGGCGGACTTCGGCGGCGGGATCTGGGACCTGCTGGCGGGCGGCACCCGCCGCGGCGCCGCCCCGCGGGAACTGATCGACGAGGCCATCACCCCGGTCTGGGAAGCCAACCACGTGTGGCTGATCTTCGTCCTGGTGCTGCTGTGGACGGGGTTCCCGCCCGCGTTCGCCGCCGTGATGACCGCGCTGTTCGTCCCGCTCAGCCTGTCGCTGCTGGGGATCTTCCTGCGGGGCGTCGGGTTCGCCTTCCGGCACACCTCGGAGCGGACGCGGATGCAGCAGCTCAACGGCGCGACGTTCGCAGCCTCCTCGCTGATCACGCCGTTCTTCCTGGGGACCGTGATCGGCGCCGTCGCCACCGGCAAGGTTCCCGCGCATCCGTCCGGGAACGTGCTGGCGGCCTGGACCTCGCTGACCGCCGTGCTGACCGGGGTGCTGTTCGTCGCCGCCTGCGCCTACATCAGCGCGGTCTTCCTCGCGCTGGAGGCCCGGCTGCGCGGGCACCAGGAACTGGTCGGCTACTTCGTGCTGCGCGCCACGGCCGCGGGGGCGGTCACCGGGGTGCTGGCCGGCGGCACGTTCGCGGAGCTTTCCCGCAGCGCGCCGCACGTCTTCCACGGCCTGACCGGCCGTGCGCTGCCGCTGGTGGCGGTCTCGATCGCCGCCGGGATCGCGGTGCTCGCGATGACCTGGCTGCGCTGGTACCCGGGGCTGCGGGTGACCGCCGCGATCGCCGTGGTCGCGGTGGTGTGGGGCTGGGGCGTGGCACAGTACCCCGACCTCATTCCGGGCCAGATCTCGCTCGCCGCCGGCAGCGCGCCCGCCGGTGCCCTGGTGGCGGAGCTGGCCATCGCCGGCCTCGCGGCGGTGCTCGTCGGCCCGGCGTTCGTGATGCTCTACGTGCTGCAGCAGCGGCGGATGCTCACCGAAGCCGAGTCCGCGTCCGACCTGCGCAACGCCGCCCACCTCGCACCGGCCCGGCCCGGCGGGCAGGCGCCCGCCGCCACGCCGGCCACCTCCCGGGTCACCCGGGTGGTGGTGCTCGCGCTGCTGGCCATCAGGGCCATCAGGGACGTGTTCTCGCCGGGCCGCGGGGGCTGAGAGGCGGCGTCCCCGGGGAGGCGCCCGCGGGATCGCTACTGGACGGGCGGGAGGACCTGGGTGGCGTCCAGCACGGTGCGGAACGGGTCGCCTCGGCCGGCCACCCGGTCCAGCACGGTGCGGATGGTGAAGCCGTCCGGGCGCAGCGAGGGATCGTCGAGCTCGTCCCAGTCGATCGGCGCGGACACCGGCGCCCCTGCCGCCGGGCGCGGGCTGTACGGGGCGACGAGGGTCTTGTTGATCGCGTTCTGGGTGTAGTCGAGCCGGGCCTGGCCGCCGCGCTCGCGCACGTCCCACTTCCAGCTCACCAGGTCCGGCACCGCCGCGCCCACGGCCCTGGACAGCTGCTCCACCCAGGCGCGGGTCTCGGCGAAGCTCTTGCCCCGCGCGATCGGGATCCAGATCTGGATGCCGCGCCGTCCGGTCACCTTGGGCTGTGCCCGCACGCCGAGGTGCGCCAGCGCGGTCCGGTGCAGCCGGGCGAGCACCAGGATCTGCTCCCAGGTGGTGGACGAACCGGGGTCGATGTCGATCAGCGCATAGGTCGGCTGCCGCGGCTGGTCGGTGCGCGATGTCCAGGCGTGCCACTCCAGCGCCCCGAAGTTGGCCGCCCAGATCAGCGCCGCCGGCTCGTTCACCACCAGGTACGTGCTGGTCTCGCCCGGGCCGGCCTCCGGGTTGTGCCACCGGGGGACCCAGTCGGGGGCGTGGTCGGGCAGTTGCTTGTGCCAGAAGCCCGGCTGGTCCGCCCCGCCGGGGAACCGGTTCATGTTCAGCGCCCGCCCGGCCAGGTAGGGCAGCGCCACCGGGGCGATCCGGGCCGCGTACCGGATGAACTCGCGCTTGGTGACCGGCGGGTTCCCGTCTAGGCCGGGGAACAGCACCTTGTCGAGGTTGGTCAGCCGCAGCAGGCGCCCGTACACCTCCCAGGTCCCGGTCGCGCCGAACCCGTCCAGGGCGGCCAGTTCGTCCTCGCTGGGACCGGGCACGTCCGGGGCGGCCTTCTCGCGCAGCGGCACCGACGCCTGCGACGGCGGCAGGTCGGACTGCCACATCCGGTCCGGGTCGGCCTTGACCTCGTCGTTGGTCCGGCCGCTGAGCACCGACGCCGGGTGCTGCTCCGGATCCCAGCCCGGGACCGCGAACTCGTCGTGCTTGTGCAGCAGCAGCCACTGGTTGCCGTCCGAGCCGTCCCGTCCGGTCCGCACCAGGACCAGACGGCCACGGAGCTTCTCGCCGTGCACGTCGGCGTGCAGCTCGCCGGAGGCGACCGCCTTGGCCGGGTCATCGGTGGCGTGCGGCTCCCAGGTACCGCGGTCCCACACGATCACGTCGCCGCCGCCGTACTCGCCGCGCGGGATCACCCCCTCGAAGTTCAGGTACTCGATCGGGTGATCCTCGACGTGGATCGCCTGGCGCCTGACACCCGGGTCGAGCGTCGGGCCCTTCGGCACCGCCCAGCTGACCAGCACGCCGTCGATCTCGAACCGGAGGTCATAGTGCAGCCGGCGGGCGCGGTGGCGCTGCACCACGAACCGCTGCGCGGCGGGTCCGCCATCGGACGTTGCCGCACCGGAGGGCTCGGGGGTGCGGGAGAAATCCCGTTTCGCCTGATATTCGGCAAGCGGACGGTGACCCGATGAGCCTTTCCGCCCTCGGCTGGCCGGGGGCATCTCAGCCGCCTGCCCCGTTTGTCCGCGCCGCTCCCGGCATGACAACCACTCTAGACAGCCGGCGGGTACCGTCACGGCCGGTGACGTGTCCGCGTTCGCGCCGGATGTCCATTCACGGACGGTTAGCGGACGGGTACGAAAAGTGAGTGTCAGATAACAGCGCGTCATCACCCCGGAGTCGGGGCCGGACCATCCGGGTGACCCGGCCGCGGGCGTTCCCGATGCCCGAAATCGCCGTGGGCGTCTATGCGGTCACCGCCACCGCCGGGCTGCTCGATGCGGCATCGTTCCTGGGCCTCGGCCATGTCTTCGTCGAGACGATGACCGGCAACGTGATCTTCCTCGCGTTTGCCGTGGGCACCAACGGGCGCGGCTTCCCGGTGTACCTCTACGCCCTCGGCGCATTCGCGGTCGGCGCGGTGTTCGCCGGCCGGCTGATCCGGCTGGGGCACCCGGGCAGGCGGGCCGGCTTCACCGCGACCGTGCTCCTGATCGGCGCCGCGGTGCTTTACACGGCACTGACACACCCCGGACCAGTAGACGGGCCCCGCTATGGGGTGATCGTGATCCTCTCGGCGGCGATGGGGATCCAGAACGCCCTGCTGCGTAAATGGGGAGTCCCCGACCTTGCCACCAACGTCATCACGCTCACTCTGTGCGGCCTGCTCGCCGAGTCGACGCTGGCCGGCGGCAGCAACCCCCGGTTCGTCCGGCGGGCCGGCTCCATCCTGATTTTCGGCGTCAGTGCGGGATTCGGCGCGTTCCTTTCCCGCTACGGGGTGCTGTGGCCGATGCTGGCCGCGTTCGTCGTGTTCGCCCTGGACCTGCCGATCCTGCTGCAGCCGCTCAGCGAGTAACGAGGGCGGTCTCGCCGAGCATGTCGTCCAGCGACCGCGCCGGGCGGCCGGTCAGCCGCTGGACGGTGTCGCTGATGCCGGCGGCGTAGCCGTCGGTTCCCGACCGGCGGTAGTCCTGGTACAGGCCGACGAGCGCGCTCGCGAACCAGGCGTTCAGGCCGGCGCCGACGAGCGCTTGACGTACCGCGTCGTCGGGCGCATCGACGTAGGTGACTTTGTGCCCCATCGCCCGGGTGAGCTTGGCGGCGACATCGCTGTACGACAGCGCCTCGGGCCCGGTGACGTCGTAGCGGGCACCGGCGTGCCCGCGCTCGGTCAGGGCGATCGCGGCAACCGCCGCCACGTCGCGGGTGTCAACCATGCTGATGCGGGCCTCGCCCGCGTCGACGTAGAAGTTCCCCGACGCGTCGATGGCCGGCACCGTCGATTCGGGGATGTTCTGCAGGAAGAGGTTCGGCCGGACGATCACGTGGTCAAGCCCTGACTCCGCGAGATACCGGTCGCAGGCGGTATGGGCGCTGATGAACTCCGCCGGGGTTTCCCGGTCGGCTCCGATGATCGAGCTGCGCACCAGCAGCCGCACGTTTGTCCGGCGGGCCGCGTCGATGGCGTTGCGATGCCAGGTGACCGCGTCCGGGTGAGGGCTGGAGATCAGGAACGCCTTCTCGATCCCCGCCATCGCGCTCACCAGCGAGCCTTCGTCGGCGAGATCGCCGGTGACGATCTCGGCCCCCGCGGGGACGCCGGCGGCGGTCTCGGTCCTGCGCGCCAATACCCGCACCTGTTCCCCTCGGCGCAGCAGCTCCCCGATCAGCGCGTTGCCGATCTTGCTTCGGCCTCCGATGACCAGAATCATCGTTCTTCCCCCCTGTGAACTGCGCTTTCTATTCAACGCTGCGGCAGGGTGAACGGCTGATCAAGGCGGAATTGCTGATCGGAGGCGATTATGATTCCTGATTGATGTGGGGGGACGTCGAGCTACGCGAGCTGCGGATCTTCCTCGCGCTCGCCGATGAGCTGCACTTCGGCCGGACGGCCGAGCGGCTGGGCATTTCGCAGCCCGGCGTGAGCCAAGCCGTGCGCGTCCTGGAGTCCCGGCTCGGGGTCAAGCTGTTCGACCGGACCAGCCGCCGGGTCGGGCTCACCGCGGCGGGCGAAGTGCTCCGTCGCGACCTGGTGCCCGCGGTCGAAATGCTGGAAGCGGCATTGGCCGGTACCAGCGAGCTCGCTGGCACCGTCCGCGGGCTGCTCCGCATCGGCTTCGTCCTGACAACCGAGGGCCCGGCGCTCAGCCGGCTCGTCGCGGCGTTCCATGCACGCTGCCCCGACTGCGAGGTGCGGCTTCAGGAGGTCGAGACCTTCGATGCCTACCGGGCGCTGCGCCGGGCCGACATCGACGTCCTGTGCAACTGGCTCGCCGTGGACGAACCGGACCTGACCGCCGGGAGCGCGTTCGCCTACTACCAGCGGGCGGTCGCGGTCGCTCCCACACATCGTCTCGCCGCCCGGCGCTCGGTGTCCGTTGAGGACCTGGCTGACGAAGAGGTCGCCCTGCTGCCGCCGTCCACCCCGCCAGCGATCTACGACCTGCTCATCCCGCCGCGCACGCCCTCGGGACGCCCGATCCGGCGCACCCAGCCGGTACAGACCATTAACGAGATTCTCTCGTTCGTCGCCCGCGGGCAGATCGTTCACCCGACCAGCTCGGCGGTCCCGATCTTCGACCGCGACGACGTCGTGCTCATCCCGATCGGCGACCTGCCGCCGATACCGCTCGGGCTGGTCTGGTGCACCGGCCAGGAGAACCCGCGCATCCGCGCCCTCGACGCAGTCGCCCGCTCTCTGACCGCGGCGTGAGGAGCCCCGGCTGGGGTGACACCGGCCCGGTCCGTCCGGTAGGACATGAAGCGATGGGCAGCGCTTCGACGGGCAGGGCGTTCAAGGACCTGGCGCCCCGGTGAAGGTACGGATTGGCGTTGGGCTGGGCGGCTTCGGCGTCCCCGGCTGCTTTGCCGACGCCGTGGACCTGCTCGAGGACATCGGCGCCGACTCACTGTGGCTGCCCGAGGTGGTCTTCGGCGAGCTGGTGGAGCCGTTCGCCGGAATGGCGTACGCCCTGGCGCGAACCCGGCGGCTCAAGGTCGGCACCGGGCTGTCCGTGCTGCCGGGCCGAAACCCGGTCCTGGTCGCCAAGCAACTCGCGTCGCTGGCCGGCCTCGCGCCGGCGCGGGTGCTGCCGGTCTTCGGCCTGCAGCCGGCCAGGCCCGCCGAACGGCCGCTGTTCCCGGTGCCGGCCGGTCGCCGCGCCGCGGTCTTCGACGAGTCGCTGGAGCTGATGCGGCTGCTGCTACGGCAGGAGACGGTGACCTTCGCGGGGGAGTTCTTCGCCGTCGACCGGGCCGGCGTCGGGCCGCTTCCCGCAAAGCCGCTCGACATCTGGCTGGGCGGGAGCGCGCCCGGCGGCCTGCGGCGGGCCGGGCGGCTCGCCGACGGATGGCTCGGCAGTTTCCTGACTCCCGCGGAGGCGGGCGCGGCCCGGGAGGCGATCCACGCCGCCGCCGCCGCGGCCGGCCGGGAGGTGGAGGACGACCACTTCGGGCTCAGCCTGCCCGTCGCGGCCGGGCAGGTTCCCGCCGACCTGGCCGCGGCGGTGCGCCGGCGGCGGCCGGATGCCGACCCGGTCAGCCTGGTCCCGGTCGGCTGGGACGCCGCCAAGCGAATGATCGGGGAGTACGTCGACGCGGGCCTGTCGAAGTTCGTCATCCGGCCCGCCGGGGTTCCTTCCCGCACTGCCGGAGCCCTCCGGGCGTTCCTCGATGATTTCGCCGGCGAGATGATGCCGCTGCAGACCTGAGGTCTGCGATCGTCACGGTCAGCGCGGTCGCCGGCCGAGAAACGCCACCAGTCGGTCACCGGGGCTCGCGTGCGCGGCGACCGGCACCGGCTGAGCGAAGCGCCCCGGCCGGTCGGCATCGGCGACGATAAACGGGACGAGCCCGAGCATATCGGCGGCCAGCTCGTCCGGGATGGGGCGGTCCCGGCCGCAGGCCCGCCCCACGTCCCAGCCGTGCACGGCGATTTCGACGGCCCCCGCACCCGCCACCAATTCGGCCGGCGCCGGGAGACCGCCCACCGAGACCACGTCGTACCCCGCGCTGGCCCACGCCGGGCCTGCTCCACCCGCGATGCCGGCCGGCGAACCGGCTGTCGCCGCGTCCCATGTCGCGCTCGTTCCGCCCGGGCCGCCGGCCGCGCGGGTCCCGGCCAGCACCCACCCCCCGAGCATCCGGGAGGCGCGGGCACGCAGCGCCCCGACCAGGTCCGCCGCCGGGTCGGCACCCGGGGCCGCCGGGTCGGCCGCTTCGTCGGCTCCGCCGGCCGCACTGCTGCCGCCCCGGCCGGCCCCGGCGCCTGCCCGGCCCGCCAGCCGGGCGGAGCCGAGCGCGACATGCCCGAGGTCGGCCGCCTCCTGGAGCGCGGCCAGCGAGTCGTCCATGTGCTCCAGCAGCGCCCGGAGGTCCCACCGGCCACACGGCGTCGGCCAGGCCAGCACGTCGGAGGTCACCGCACGCAGGTTGCCGAGCGTGTAACCGATGGCGCGTTCCAGTAGAGCGACCTCCCCGGTCAGCGCCTCGGCGGCCCGGGAGTCGTTCATGAGGCCGGCAATGTCTCGGGAAGACCGAACTTCGGGAACAGCGAGGTATCGAAGAAGGACGTCACGTGGTCGATGACCGGCCCGCGAAACTGGAGGACGTGCAGCTGGAACGCGCGGTGGCCGGAGCCGGGCTCCCCGGGCCAGTACCGATCGTGGCGCATGTACAGGCCGAAGGCGGGCTGCCCGTTCGCGGCCGTCGGCACCAGCCGCATGTCACCGGGTTCCTTTGCCGGGCACTGGGTGGATACCAGGTACGCGATGTCCTCCGGCGACTGCCACCAGCCGGTGTAGGGGGGCATTTCCCAGATCGCGTCTTTGGTGAACAGCTCCAGCAGCGCCGTGGTGTCGTAGGACTCGAAGGCGGAGACGTAGCGATCGAGCAATTCCCGCTGCTGCGCGGTGACCGGGCGCGGGACCGTGTCCTCGGTCGGCGCCGCTTCGCTGATCTGCGCGCGGGCGCGCTGCAGCATGCTGTTGACCGCGGCGGTGGTGGTGCCGAGCATTTCGGCGACCTCGGCGGCCCGCCAGTTCAGCACCTCGCGAAGGATCAGCACGGCGCGCTGGCGCGGCGGAAGGTGCTGCAGCGCGGCGATGAAGGCGAGCCGGATGCTCTCCCGCGACGTGACCACCGCGGCCGGATCGGATCCGGTGCCCACGAGCGCGTCGGGGACCGGTTCGAGCCACGGGACCTCGGTGTTCTGCGCCAGTTCCCCGGCCGGCTCGGACTTCGGGGCGCCGAGGCCGGTGGGCAGCGGGCGGCGGTTCCGGCTCTCCAGCGCGGTCAGGCAGGCACTGGTGGCGATCCGGTACAGCCAGGTGCGCAGCGACGAGCGTCCCTCGAACCGGTCATAGGCGCGCCACGCACGAAGGTAGGTCTCCTGCACGAGGTCTTCGGCCTCGTGCACCGATCCGAGCATCCGGTAGCAGTGCGCAAGCAGTTCGCGCCGGTAGCGCTCGGCCTGGGGCATGAACTCGTCAGTGGTTATGCGGCCGGTTTCCGTCATCGTCACGACCTTTCCCGCCTTCCGTCTCCGCCTCGCCGGACTCGCGGGGTCCTTAACTGGTGCAGACCAGGCGGAGGCCGGGAACTCATCGGTTCAGCGGCGATGAGTTTCCGGTGGTCAACCCCGTCTGTACAGCTGACCACGCCGCAGCGGCGGACGGAAGACCCGCAGTTAGGATGCGACCGTGGCTGATCTCAGCGACTTCACCCGGCTCGCATCGTCCGACCACGGCTTGTGCGTCGTGTCCACGCTGCGCGCGGACGGCACGATCCAGGCGTCGGTGGTGAACGCCGGGGTGCTCAATCACCCGCTGTCCGGCGTCCCGGTGGTGGCAGCGGTGTTCGTCGGCGGCAGCCGCAAGCTCGCCAACCTGCGCGCCCGGCCGCAGGTCACCGTCGTTGCGCGTTCCGGCTGGCAATGGGTCGCCGTCGAAGGCCAAGCCGAACTGGCAGGCCCCGACGACCTGCTCCCTGGGATCGACGCCGAACGGCTGCGCCTCCTACGCCGTGAGATCTTCACCGCCGCCGGCGGCACCCACGACAACTGGGACGAATACGACCGCGTAATGACCGCCGAACGCCGCACCCCCGCCCTAATAACCCCCACCCGCATCTACTCCCCAGCCGGCTAGAGCGCCCTCGCCAACCGGCTGTTGGCCCAAGGCGGCCAAACGCATCCGCCGTTTGCGCCCGTGCTTCAACACCCGGCGTCGCACATCCCCCAAGCTTTTGCAGCAGCGCCCCACCGTCCGTGCGCATCCACGGTCCTTGGGCGCGCAGCCCCCCGGGCGTTGGGCAAGCCGCCAAAGCCGTTTTTCCCTTTGTGCAAATTTTCCCAGTGTGCAAGAATCCTGCGCGTGTCGGATACCGGGCTTCGCGAGCGGAAGAAGCTCGCCACGCGGCGGGCGCTGGGCGATGCCGCGCTGCGGCTCGCGGCCGACCGGGGCCTGGAGCATCTCACCGTCGAGGACATCAGCGACGCGGCCGGCGTCTCCACCCGCACCTTCTTCAACTACTTCTCCGGCAAGGAGGAAGCGATCATCGGCGACACCCCGCTGATGGTCGTGCCCGAACCCGGCGCGCTGGTCATCCGCGACGGCGAGAACGTGCTCGACGGGCTGCACCGGCTGGTCCGGGCGGGCGCCGCCGGCACCGCCTCCCGCCGCGGCGAGGTGCGGCTGCGGCGGCAGTTGATGGAGCGGTATCCGGCGCTGATGCCCCGGCTTTTCTCCCGGCTGGCCGAGTTCGAGCGGGGCCTGGCCGCCGCGGTGGCCGCCCGCACCGGGAACCGGCCGGATGACGCTTACCCACAGCTGATGGCGGCGGTGGCATTCACCGCCGTTCGCGTCTCGATACTCCGATGGAGCAGCGATCACAGTGACCGCAGGCTAGAGCACCACCTGGACGAGATGTTCGGCTTGCTGAAAGCCGGCGCCGGACCGGGCGGGGCTCCCGTGGTCGAAGACGCCGGCGGATACGGTGCTGCCTCCCGCGCGCACCCTGACAGCACACAGGAGGAACGGTCTTGACCGAGACAGCACCGGACGGTCACGCAGCGCCGGCGTCTGATCATCAGCGGCAGAGCGAGGATCAGCCACCGAAGGAGAAGACGACCCGCGTCGTCGTGGTCTTTATCGCGCTGATGCTCGGGGTTTTCCTGGCGGCGCTGGACCAGGTGATCGTCGCGACCGCGCTGCCGGTGATCGTCGGTGACCTGCACGGGGTCAACCACATCGCCTGGGTGATCACCGCGTACCTGCTCGCGCTGACGATCGGCATCCCGATGTACGGCAAGCTGGGCGACCTGTTCGGCCGCAAGTGGCTGTTCGCCTTCGCGATCGCGCTGTTCATCGCCGGATCGACGCTCTCGGGCCAGGCGCAGAGCATGACCCAGCTGATCATCTTCCGCGCGGTGCAGGGATTCGGCGCCGCGGGGCTGATGATCGGGGCGCAGGCGATCATCGGCGACATCGTGTCGCCGCGCGAACGTGGGAAGTACATGGGCTTCATCGGCGCGATGTTCGGCATCGCGACGGTGGCCGGACCGCTGGCCGGCGGCTACCTCACCGACCACGTCAGCTGGCGGTGGGTCTTCTACGTCAACGTCCCGATCGGGGCGGTGGCGCTGGCGATCGTGGTGTTCGCGCTGCACCTGCACCGGCCGCGGCGCCGGCCACGGCTGGACATTCTCGGGATGCTGCTGCTGGGCGGGGCGTCGGCATGCGCGGTGCTGGTGGGCGTCTGGGGCGGCACCCAGTACCCGTGGCGCTCGTGGACCATCATCGGCCTCGGGATCGGGTTCGTGGTCCTGGCGGCGCTGTTCGTGGTCGCCGAGCACTTCGCGGCCGAGCCGGTGATGCCGTTGCGGATGTTCCGCAGCAGTGTGTTCAGCCTTGCCAGCCTGATCGGCCTGGTGGTCGGCGTCGCGATGTTCGGCGCGGTGTCCTACATCCCGACGTTCCTGCAGTTTGTCGAGCACGTCAGCGCCACCACCTCGGGGCTGCTGATGCTGCCGCTGGTCGGGGGCATCCTGGTCGCGGCGATCGGCTCAGGGCAGATCGTCACCGCCACCGGGCACTACAAGCTGTTCCCGATCTTCGGGACGCTCATCGCGGCCGTCGGGCTGGCGCTGCTGTCGCGGATGAGCATCACCTCGACCCGGGTGGACAACGGGATCTACATGGCCGTTCTGGGCTTCGGCATCGGCCTGGTAATGCAGATCCTCGTGCTGATCGTCCAGAACGACGCGAAGCCGCAGGATCTGGGATCGGCGACAGCGGCCAGTAACTACTTCCGCCAGCTCGGCGGCACGTTCGGCAGCGGCATCGTCGGCTCGCTGTTCGTCAGCCGGCTGACCACTGAGCTGAGGCACGAGGTCCCGGCCGGAGCGGCAAGCCACCTGCCCAACGTCGCGGGCATCACCCCGCAGGCACTCCAGCGGATGCCGGCGGCGCTGGCGCACGACTTCGTGGTCGCGTACTCCCGGGCGCTGCCGCGGATCTATCTGTATCTGGTTCCGGTTCTGCTGGCCGGGTTGCTGCTGTCGCTGTTCGTCAAGCAGAAGACGCTGCGCACAACGACCGGGTTCGAGGAGGGTGCGGGCGGTGCCGGGAAACCACCCGCACCGGCGGTATCGGCAGCAGTGGCAGGGGCGCCCGGCAACGCCGCCCCGGCGACCGTGCCGGCCGGACCGGACGGCGCAGAAACCGCGGGCGCCCGCACTCCCGAGCTGGTGGGCGTCCCTGCGGGCGGGCCGCCCTCGGTCAACGGCGACACCGCGCGGGCCGGCCGGGTAGGCGACGGCCGCGCGGCAGCCGGCCGGCCGGCCGGCTTCGCGGAGCCGGTGAACTCGGTGCTGACGGCTGACGGCGCCGCCGATGGGTCCGGCGATGGCGCCGGCGATGGCGCCGGTCCGCCGGTGACGGGCCGGATCCGGCAGCCCGATGGCGCGCCGGTCACCGCCGCGGCCGTCACCCTGATCGACACCAGCGGCAACCAGGTCGGCCGGGCGCAGGTGGCTCCCGATGGCTCGTTCCGGATCACCGCGCCCGGGCCCGGGGTTTACACGCTGATCGCGATAGCCGCCGCCCATCAGCCCCAGGCGTCGATGGTGCGGGTGGGGGACGGACCGGTGCAGCACGATGTGATGCTGGCCGGCACCGGCCAGCTCGCCGGAACGGTCCGCGCCGCCGGCAGCGGCGAGCCGGTGGCCGAGGCGACGGTGACGCTGGCCCGTCCGGACGGCGAGGTACTGGCCGCCCGGACCACCGACGAGGCCGGCCGGTATTCCTTCACCGACCTGGTTGCGGGCGACTACACCCTCGCCGTGAACGGGCCGGCCCACGCGCCGTCCGTGCAGCCGGTCAGGGTGACCGGCGGTGACACGGTGCAGGACGTGCAGCTGGCCGCGCGCAGCCGGCTGGCCGGGACGGCCAGGACCGCCGACGGCAGGGCCGTCCCGGATGCGCGGGTGGCACTGCTCGACCCAGACGGCAACGTAGCCGCGGTCGCCACCACCGGACCGGACGGCGGGTACTCGTTCGAGGGCCTGCCACCGGGTGACTACACCATCGTCGCCAGCGGCTACCCGCCGGTGGCGCAGACGTTGCAGATCGCGTCCGGCGGGCCGCATGCCCACGATCCCGTGCTCGGTCATCCAGCGGCGTCGTGACAGAAGCGGACGTCCCGCCGTCCTAGCTCCTGGCTCTGCCCCGGTTCCGCCGGCGGCTCAAGCCCGGTGACAGCACGCTCGCCGGGTTTGACGGCCTGGCTGCCCGCCGTCCACGGGCTTGCTCTGCCGGCCGGTCCGGCCATCCTCGCGCGGTACGTGCGGGCACCAAACTGACGGCCGCTTTCCGGCCGGCTACGTAACCCGCCCTGGCCCGGCGCGTCCCTCGATGCGGCGCGCCGGGCCGGTGCGCGATCCGGCGCAATGGGCGCCGCGCGTGCTCCGGGCGGAGCCGTCAGGCCGCACCATCGAATGTGACGTGGGTCACACGAAAAAAGCCGCAGATCCATGCAACCCGGAACCCCGTGGGGAGCGTATGTCCCGCAAATAACTCGATACCCGTAACGGATCCGAAAGGAAGCCAGCTATATGCGTGGTACACGCTCACCGGGCTACCTCGCCGCGTCCGCCGTGGTCGGCGTTGCGGCGCTGACGGCTCTGGCGGGGTGCAAGCCCAGCTCGTCGGCGGCTGCGGACCATGCCCACCAGGCGGTCGGCAAGGCGACGTCCGCCGCCATCGCAGCCGGGCAGTCGCACAGCGGCCAGATCAAGCAGGTCGGGCCGGAGAAGCCGGGTGTGAATGGCGCTCCGTCCACGGGCAGCCTGCCGGCGAACGCACCCGGTCTGAGCACCTGCAACCCGAATGAGCTTGCCAAGTCGTTTGTGGTCCAGGGTGGCGACCCGGGTGGCCTGCCGACGAACAACGGCATGGGCATGATCGTCATCACCAACCGCTCGCAGCAGCCGTGCGTGCTGCAGGGCTACGCCGGTCTCGGGATGGTCGCGGCCAACGGTCAGCACCTCGGCCTGCAGGACGCCAACCTCTCCACCGCTGGCGGTCCGGCCAAGGTCGACCTCGCTTCCGGCGGCAGCGCGTTCCAGGGCGCGGACTTCGCGACCCTCGCCGCCTGCCCGGCCGTGGCAGACGCCGAGATCACGCCGCCTGCGGAGAAGACGCCGTCTCAGGTGCCGGTGCACTTCGGCGACAGCGGTTCCCAGGGCACGAACGGGCCGCTGCGCGTGTGCCCGGGCGCGGTCAACATGGGCCCGATGTCGGCCAGCCAGGCCAAGGCCGAGGCTGCGGCCGCGCAGCACGCCGTCCAGGCGAAGGTTCCGACGAACACCAACCTGGTGCCGTGACCGCACCACAATGAGCGCCCTGGTCGGCACTGTGATCCTCGTGTCGCACCCCGCGAGTGCTACAGGCGCCGACCGGGCTCAGGCTGTGGGAGGCACCCTTCCCGTTAGGGTGTCTCCCACAGCTATCTCCAGCCCCCGGATCCCCGGGACGCTATTCCCGAATCCATCCGAATCGAAGAGGGGTGCGGCCACCCTTGGCTCCAGAGGAGTTCGACGACCTCTACGCCCGGAGCTTCCACCGGCTCGTCGGCCAGATCTATGCCATGACAGGCAACATGGCCGATGCGCAGGACGTGGTGCAGGAGGCGTTCATGCGAGCCTGGGACAAAAGGAGCCAACTGACCTTAACCCAGTCACCGGAGGCCTGGGTCCGGACGGTTGCTGGGAGGCTGGCGGTCAGCCGTTGGCGGCGGGCGCGCAGCGGCCTCAAGGCGGTCTTCCGGCACGGAACTCCGGAAGCGGTGGCGAGCCCCGGCCCGGACCACGCCGCGCTGGTCGCCGCACTGCGAAAGATTCCTGAGATGCAGCGCCGCGCCATTGTGCTGCATTACCTGTGCGACCTTCCGGTCGCCGAAGTAGCGGAGGAGACCGGGGTGCCGGAGGGGACGGTGAAGGCTCGCTTGGCCCGCGGCCGAGCGGCTCTCGCCCGTTATCTCTCTGATGACATGCTGGAGGAAGCCGCGAATGCGTGACTGGGAGGGGAAGTTCGAGGCCGCTCTGCGCAGCCTCGCTGAGTCCGCGCGCGATCAAGCTGTGCCGTCGTCGGGCTCTGACATACGCCGGCGTGCCGAGACGCGCCGCCGCAAGCGGGCGTTCGTGCTGCCGAGCGCGTTGCTCACGTTCACACTGGCCGGGGGGACCGCATTCGGCCTGACGGCCGCGTTCGGCCACTCGTCCCCGCACGCGGGGACGCCGCGGCCCACCGCATCGTCGCCGCAGGCGATCGCGTCGGGCCACGCCGGGCCCGCCACACTGGCGCCGGGGCCGGGTTCCCGGCAACCGGGCCCGGCAGCAGCCGGCGCCGGACCGGCTGGCAGCGGGAACGGCAGGCCCGCGCTGCAGCCGCTATGCCAGCTCACCAAGGTCTACCCCTACATGGCGTACGTGCAGGCGGTCAGCCTGCAGCCGTCGGGTGGCGTCCTGGACATCATCACCGCGGCCTGCACGCCGGACCCACAGCACCCCGGCAGCGGGAAGCTGGTGCCCTCCGGCCCGGTCCGGCAGGTGCCGCTCGCCCCGGGGGCCACCGCCCTGGTGACCGCGCCGATCGGCCAGGGCACCAAGCCCTCGCCCATCAGCCTCACCCAGTTCGGCTTCGGCGTGCAGCAGCATCCCGGTGCGCTGTTCGGCATCGCCTTCGGCGGCGGCCAGGCCACCCGGATCACCGAGGTCTACATCCACGGGGCCAGCCCGTCGTCGCCGTCAGCCGGCCCGCCGAGCCTCCCCGCCGGGTTCTGATCCGTCGCCGCCTGGGGCCAGCCTCGGGCGGCCGGTAGCACGGCGCCGTCGCTCGGCTGCGGCGCCCGCCTGGCTCGCTGACGCGGCGACCCGTCAGCCACAGTAGGGTTCTTGAATGCCGCCAGTCAGCGCTGTCTTCCTGGACGTGGGCGGGGTGCTCCTGCTGCCCTCGCCTGAGGTGATGTTGCCACCGATGCGGGCCGCGGGGATCGACCCCGCGGTGGCGGATCTGGAACGTGCCCACTACCACGCGACGGCCGCAGTCGAAGCGGTGCCGGAAGCGCAGCGGTGGCGGCGCTACCTGACCGCGTACGCGAGCGCGTGCGGGATCCCGGCAGACCGGGCCGCCGCCGTTGCCGCGGACCTCGACCGGGCCGTACAGGGGTTCACCTGGCGGCACATCATTCCGGGGTGCACCGGCGCGCTGCGTGAGATCGCCGCGCTCGGCGCGCCAGTCGCGATCGTCTCCAATTCCACCGGCACGGTCGAGCAGGAACTCGCCGCGCTCGGCATCTGCCAGACCGGGCCCGGTGACGGAACCGAGGTCGCGGTCGTCATCGACTCGGCGGTGGTCGGAGTGGAAAAGCCCGACCCGCGCATCTTCCACCTGGTTCTGGACAAGCTCGGCATCGAGGCGGACGGCGTGGTGCATGTCGGGGACACGGTGCGGTTCGACGTGGACGGCGCCCGCGCGGCGGGTATCCGGCCGGTTCACCTCGACCCTCACGGGGACTGCCCGGTCCCGGACGGCCACGACCACATCCGCGGACTGTCCGACCTGCCCGCCCTGATCGGCTAGCGCGGGGCCGGCTCTCGGTCTGCTCGCTCGATCACCGGTGGGTTACGGGCGTTCCGGCAGAAGGTCCTGCGGTGATTAGATAGAGCGCGCAAGGGTGCTGGTCGGGAGGAATGGGGCACCGGTGAGCGGGGATGTGTCCTGCATCGGGTGCGAGGGCGTCATCACCGTGGGCACCCGCGGGGAGGCGGGGCCGGGGGAGGTCCTGGTCAAGATCCGGGGCGGGTCGGAAACGTTCATCGCCTGGTCGGAATCGCCGCTGCCGAAAGGCACTACCGTACTGGTCATAGAGTCTCGTGGCACCCGGACCGTCGACGTCATGGAGTGGACCGGCCCACTGGGCGCTAACGGCAATGGTGCCGTTTAGCAAAGCGCAGGAGATGAGCGATGTTCGGTTACCGGGTTCCCCGGCCAGACGAGGCCATGCTGATTTCCGGAGGCCAGCGCCGGAACGGGGCGCCGTTCAAGGTCGTCACCGGTCATGGTTCCTTCGTTTTTCCGCTGCTCCGCAGGGCCAGCTTCCTCACCCTGGCGATGTGCGAGTCCGAGGTCCAGGAAACGTGCGTCACCAAGCAGGGGATCGGGCTGAACGTCCGGTCGGTCATCGCGTTCAAGGTGGGCAACGACAGCGAGAGCATCGTCAACGCCGCGCAGCGGTTCCTGTCCGATCAGGACGAGATGTCGGTGCTGACCGGAAGGATCTTCGCCGGCCACCTGCGCTCCATCATCGGGTCGATGACGGTCGAAGAGATCGTGACAGAACGGCAGAAGCTGGCGACCGAGGTCCTGGACGGCTCGAAGGCCGAGATGGCCAAAATCGGCCTCATCGTCGACTCGCTGCAGATCCAGTCCATCGACGACATGGGCACCGGCTACATCGACGCGATGGCCGCACCGCACGTCGCGGCCATCCAGCGGCAGGCGAAGATCGCCCAGGCGCAGGCCAACCAGGCGTCCGCCGAGGCCGAGCAGGAAGCACAGCGCAAGCAGGCCGAATACCAGCGCGAGACGTCGGTCGTCCAGGCGAAGTACAAGGCCGAGGTGGACCGTGCCCAGGCCGAGGCCGCGCAGGCCGGGCCGCTGACGCAGGCGCGCTCGCGGCGTGACGTCATCGCCGCCGAGACCGAACTCGCTCAGCGCGAGGCCGAACTGCGCCAGCAGCAACTGGTTTCCGAAGTGGTGAAACCGGCCGACGCCGACGCCGAGCGGGTGCGCATCCTCGCCAAGGCCGAGGCGGAGCGGACCACGATGCAGGCCGAGGCCGCCGCATCGCACAACCGGGTCGCGCTCGACCGGATGCTGATCGACCAGCTGCCGCAGATCGTCAAGGAGGCGGCGAACGGCCTCGCCGGCGCCAACATCAACCTGCTGAACGGCGCCGATGGCCTCAGCGACATCGCCGCCGGCCTCGTCGGCCAGGGCCTCACCATCTTCGAGGCGGTCAAGAAGAACATCTCGGCTTCGCCGGACAAGGGCTCGGGAGCGGGCCCGGACAACGCGGCGGAAACGGCGCTGGAAAGGGCGCCCGGCACCGGGCAGCAGGCAAAGGCCCGGACCGCCGGCGAGCCCGAGGATGGCCGGGAGCGGCCACCTGGCCAGGAGCAGCAGCAAGACGGCCGGCCCCGGGCGTAGCCGCGGTTACTAACCCCGGACGCACCTGACCCCGGACGAACTGACCCCGGACGAACTAACCCCGGACGGACCTGGCTCCGGAGGCACCTGGCCCTGAAGGCGCCGGCGTCCGGTCCCTCTCCGCTGGCCTTAACCTCTTGTCTGGCCTGCCCGCCCGGTTGTCTCCGTTCGCGGCCTATGGCCGCGAACCGGCTGCCGTCAGCGATGAGTCAATGCCTTTTTGCCCGGGCGTGGGAAGCCGTTGGCGGGACGCCGGGCATGCCTGATCCCAGACGGGAGTACCGGATGGGTGACGGGGGACGGGTACGCGGCCCGGCCGGCGTCGGCCGGGCCGCACGCTCGTGCGGTGCGCGGCGCCCGGGAATCAGGCGGCGCACCTCGGGTCGCTGGTCGCACCTGGCGTGCCCGGCAGCGGTAGTGCTGGCGCTGTGCGCGGCGGCCGCCGTCATGCCCACGGTGCCAACGGCTCCGAACGCGAGCCCGCAAGTGATGCAGGTACGGCTGCTCAGCGCGCACGGTGCGGTGGCTGCGCGCCATCGGGTGACTGGGCGGCATCGGGTGACTGGGCGCCATCGGGTGGCCGTGCGCCGTCCCGCGGCCGTGCGCCGTCCGGCGGCAGGCGAGGGCCCGGCCGTGGGGGCGCTGTTCTACCAGGGCCTCGGCGGCCAGCATTTCTGCACCGCGACGGTCGTGCACAGTCCGGTCCATGACCTGATCGTCACCGCCGCGCATTGCGCCGACCCGGGCGGCCGTCCCCGGCATTTCGTGTTCGCCCCGGGCTACCGCGACGGCCGCGCGCCGTACGGCGTCTGGACGGTGCGGCAGGTCATCGTTGACACCGCCTGGGCGACCTCGCAGGATCCGGCCGACGACGTGGCATTCGCCGTAGTGAACCGGTCGGGTGGAAAGAACATCGGTGACCTCGTCACCGGTGAGGACATCGGCCAGACGGCCGGCTTCCACGGCCTGGTGCGGGTGATCGGCTACCCGGACACCGCGCAGCGCCCGGTCGACTGCGACAACCCCATCAGCGAGTCCGCGTACGGGCTGGTGTTCGACTGTCCCGGCTTCACCGACGGCACCAGCGGCGGCCCGTGGATCGCCGGGCTCGATCCGCCGTCGGGCGCCCGGATCATCGGCCTGATCGGCGGTTACCAGGAGGGCGGCGACACAGCCTCGGTCTCCTACAGCCCCGTGTTCGGGGCCAACGTCGCGAGCTTGTACCAGCAGGCCGTCCGCGCCGGCGGGTGACCCGGTGCGCACCGGCCGGCCCGCCTCCGGCGGGCGTCGGCGTGCGTGATTCCATACCTGCCGTGACAGCGCAAACGCCAGTTACTGACGAGCAGGTTGCTTGGCTCCGCGCGTACCTGGCCGGTGCCATGGACGAAGCCCAGGAACTGGGCGCCCGGGTGCTGGCTCCCGGTGCGATGGCCGGTATCGGAGCGCTCGTGCACGCCGCGATGGTCGTCGCGGCCCGGCGGAAGTTCCAGTCCGGGTGGACGGCCGCCGACGTCACCGGGTTTGTCGCCGACGTGCGCCGGCTGCTCAGCGACCAGCCTGACGCGCTGGATCCGCTCGTGGCCGAGCACGAGTTGCGGCGCGCGCTCGGCGAGAAACCGACCAGCCGCCCCAGCCCACGATCGCGGGGACGCGCGCAATTCATCCTGCTGAACGCGCTCGTGCAGAGCCTGGACCTCAATGAGGCTGAGGTAGCAGCGCTGCTCACTGAGGCGCGGGGCATCGCGGACAGCCTGCTGGCAGGCGGGTCTCGCTAGCAGAGCCCGGCGGGCGTCACATTTCGCCGATGGCGCCTTCCAGCGTTTTGTCGATCTTGTCGGGCTCCACGTCGAGCCGCTCGGTGGTGTGCCGCTGGGCGCGGGTCACCGCCTGCTGGACCGCCTGCTCGACCCTCCCCTCGCCGACAACGAGGAGCCCGGCCTCACCAGGGCCGATGAAGTCGCCGAGCTCCTTGGCCCGGGACCGGGACATGCCCTTGGACAAATGGCCGGTGATCCCGCCGATGACGCCGCCGACGGCCGCCGCGCCGAGCAGCGACGGCGGGAAGATGAGCCCGACTACCCCGCCGGCCGCGATGCCCCACCATGCGCCGTGCCGCGTCGCCGTCTCGTCCTTGTTCTCGTGAATCCGGCCGTTGGCGTCCTTGGTGACGACGGCCGCGTCATAGGAGCCGACCAGGCCGCCCGAGTGGAGATCCTTGACGACCTGATAGTCCTCTCGCGCCGTGGCCTCGTCGGGATACGTCGCGACATAGATGAACGTGTTACCGCCCCTGGACATAGCGAGCCCTCCCCGTGTCGCCGCACGCTGCGGTGTGGTTCAGCTCAGCCTCGCGGCGCCGGGCGGACCGCGGCATCACCCGCCATGAGTGATGCCGGTGCCCGCGGTGCCCAGCCGCATCCACACCGTCACATCCGGCGGCACCGCGGCCGGTGCGCCCGGCATCGCCCCGGCGGCCGCCCCCGTGGCCGCGCCGGTGCCGCCGAGCGGGACGCTGGAGTACAGGATCTCTGCGCCGTCGGGAAGCTGAACCGGCTCGAGACCGAGGTTGGCGAGCACGCCCGTCCCGTTGTTGATGAACGCCACGGTTTCGCTGCCGGCGCCGACGCCAGCAGCGGTGCCGGTACCGGCGTCCGGCCCGCGCGGCGGCCAGTCCCACCAATCGAGGGAGCCGCTGCCGAGATCGAGTTCCCGGCGCAGCCGCAGCGCCTCCCGGTACATCTCGTAGGTCGAGCCCGGAACGCCCGCCTGCCGGTCCAGGGCGTAGTGGCCCCACCACGATGGCTGCGGCAGCCAGGTCCGCGCCGTGGTGCTGAAACCGTACGACGGCCCGCCGTCACACCACGGCAGCGGCACCCGGCAGCCATCGCGGCCACGGCGGGTGTGACCGGACAGCTCCCAGACCGGGTCCCGGCGCGCCTCGTCCGGCATGTCGGTGTACTCCGGCAGGCCCAGTTCCTCGCCCTGGTACAGGTAGGCCGCGCCGGGGAGCGCCAGCATCAGCAGCGTCGCGGCGCGACCGCGCCACTGCCCCCGCTCACTGCGGCCATCATCGTCACCGGCCAGCCGGGTGGTGTGCCGGACGACGTCGTGGTTCGACAGGACCCAGGTGGTCGGCGCCTGCACCGCGTCGTTGGCCCGCAACGACGTCTCGATGACCTCGCGAAGCGCCGGGGCCGACCACGGCGCCAGCAGATACGGGAAGTTGAACGCCTGATGCAGCTCATCCGGCCGCACATACCGGGCCAGCTCCGGTGCCGGGCCGACCCACGCCTCGGCGACCAGGACCGCGCCGTAGGAGTCGGCGATGTCGCGCCAGTCCCGGTAGATCTCGTGCACCCCGTCCTGGTTCCACATCGGCAGCGGGTGCGTTCCGATGCCGCGGATTGAGGCGCCTGCGATGTCGGGCAGTCCCTCCGCCTTCACCAGGCCGTGCGCGACGTCGATGCGGAACCCGTCCACCCCCCGGTCCAGCCAGAACCGCAGCACCGACCGGAACTCCTCGCGCACCTCCGGGTTCGACCAGTTGAGGTCGGGCTGCGTCGAGTCGAACAGGTGCAGGTACCACTGCCCGGGGGTGCCGTCCGGTCCCGGGAGCCTCGTCCAGGCCGAACGGCCGCGCATGCTGGGCCAGTCGTTCGGCGGTTCCTGACCAGCCACGCCACGGCCGTTTCGGAAGATGTAACGTTCCCGCTCCTTGCTGCCGGGTGGCGCGGTCCGGGCAGCGCGGAACCACGGATGTTCCTCGGACGTGTGGTTGGGCACCAGGTCGACGATCACCCGCAGCCCGAGCGTGTGGGCGCGGGCGATCAGCGCGTCGGCGTCGCGGAGCGTGCCGTAGCCGGGGTCCACGTCGCGGTAGTCGGCGACGTCGTAGCCGAAATCGGTCTGCGGGGACCGGTAGAACGGCGAGATCCAGACCGCGTCCACGCCGAGCCTCGCGAGATGCTCCAGGTGGTCGGCGATACCGGGCAGGTCGCCGATGCCGTCGCCGTTGCCGTCGGCGAACGAGCGCGGGTAGATCTGGTAGATCACCGCATGCCGCCACCAGGGCTCGCCGGGTAGCGATGCCGGGTGAACGGGTGCGGTCTGGCCTGCGGGGAAGCTGCGCGCGGTCGTCATCTGCCGCGTCAGGGGAGTTTCCAGTTGACCGGCTCCGCTCCTTGCCGCTCCAGCATCTGGTTCGCGCGGCTGAACGGCTTCGAGCGGAAGAATCCCCGGTCCGCGGAGTTCGGGCTTGGATGGGCGGACTCGATCAGCGGCACGCCGTCCAGCAGCGGCGCGAGGCTGCGGGCGTCCCGGCCCCACAAGATCGCGACCAGCGCGGTCCGGCGGGCGGCGAGCGCCCGGATCGCCTGCTCGGTCACCTCTTCCCAGCCCTTGCCGCGATGCGACGCCGGCTTGCGCGGCTGCACCGTGAGCACCCTGTTCAGCAGCAGCACCCCGGTCTCGGTCCACGGCGTCAGATCCCCGGTGGTCGGCATCGGGTAGCCGAGGTCGTCGGTGTATTCGCGGAAGATGTTGATCAGGCTGCCTGGCAGCGGACGGACGTCGGGTGCCACCGAGAAGCTGAGCCCGACCGGATGTCCCGGGGTCGGGTAGGGGTCCTGGCCGACGATCAGTACCCGGACGTCATCGAACGGCTGCTGGAACGCGCGCAGCACCCGGTCACCAGCCGGCAGGTAGCGGCGCCCCGCGGCGATCTCGGCCCGGAGGAAGCCGCCCATTTCGCTGATCCGCCCGGCCACCGGCTCCAGGGCCCCGGCCCAGCCGGGCTCGACGATCTCACTCAACGGCCGTTCCGCCATGGATAGCCACCCTAGCCTCCCGGTGCCGCCGAATGCCGACGACGCGCGCGCCCGTGGGGCCTGTGACGTCCGCCGGCGCCCGCGGCGCCGCTGCCCGCATGAGGCGCCGCTGCCCGCATGAGGCGCCGCTGGCGGCCCGGTCGCCAGCAGTGCAGGGAGCCCACCACAGATACCCTGCCGGGGTATGGTAATGTTCGGGTAGCTGGGCACGGCGGCATGGCAAGAGGGGGCGGCATGTACGGATACACGCCGAACAAGGAGGAGTACCTCAAGCGGCTGCGCCGGATCGAAGGCCAGATCCGCGGCCTGCAGAAGATGGTCGAGGACGACAAGTACTGCATCGACATCCTCACCCAGGTATCGGCCGCGACGAAGGCGCTCCAGTCGGTGGCGCTGGCGCTAATGGAAGACCATCTCGGTCACTGCGTCACCCAGGCGGCGGCCGAGGGTGGTGACCTGGCGGCCCTGAAGGTCCGCGAGGCCTCCGACGCGATCGCCCGCCTGGTCCGCTCCTGACCGGCGGCAGCGCAGGCCATTCGCTTGGCGCTGACGGCGCGATGCGCCGCCAGTTGTCCACCATCAGGCACGAGAAGGGAGTTGCGGCATGACGACGACCTACCAGGTGACCGGGATGACGTGCGCGCACTGCGTGAACGCGGTGACCGAGGAACTCAGCAACCTCCCGATGGTCGCCGGCGTGTCGGTCAACCTGGTCCCCGGTGGCCGGTCCGCCGTGACCGTCACCAGCGACGAGCCGCTGGCCGCCGAAGACGTCGCGGGGGCGCTCGATGAGGCCGGCGACTATCGTCTGGCCGGCGACGACCTGCCCGGGAACTGACGCCCGATGCGGCTACCCGGCGACCATGATCGTGGTGCACAGACTGCAATAGTGCAGCCTGTGCACCACGATCATGAAAAGGCCGGCCCGGCGGGCGGTCTGGACCTCGCGGTTGGCGGGATGACTTGTGCCTCGTGCGCGGCGCGGATCGAGAAAAAGCTCAGCAAGCTGGACGGGGTCGACGCGACCGTCAACTTCGCCACCGGGAAAGCGCACGTGACCTTCCCGGCGGAGGTCAGCGCCCGGGACCTGATCTCGGTCGTCGAGAAGGCCGGCTACACCGCTTCGCTGCCCGCTCCCGCGTGGTCCGCGGACGACCGTGCCGCGGCCGATGCCTCGGATGCTGCGCCGACAGCGCCTGCGGCGCCGGCAGCCCCGGGGGCGGCCGGGGCTGATTCTGGGCCGGACGGCGCGTCGCTGCTGCGCCAGCGGCTACTGGTATCGCTGGCGCTGGCCGTCCCGGTCGTGGTCCTGGCGATGGTGCCGCCGCTGCAATTCCGTAACTGGCAGTGGCTGTCGCTGGTGCTGGCGTCCCCGGTGGCGGTGTGGGGAGCGTGGCCGTTCCACCGCGCGGCGGTGCTGAACGCACGGCACGGGACGGCGACCATGGACACGCTCGTCTCGGTCGGGGTGGCCGCCTCCTCCCTGTGGTCGCTCTATGCGTTGTTCTTCGGCGCCGCCGGGCGGACCGGCGCGCACATGACCTTTGCCTGGCTGGCCAGGGCCAGCGCGACGGGGGACACCTACCTGGAGGTCGCCTCCGGCGTTACCGTGCTGATCCTGCTCGGCAGGTACCTGGAGGCGCGGGCGAGGCGCCGGGCCGGGGCGGCGCTGACCGCCCTGCTCGAGCTTGGCGCCAAGGACGCCGCGGTGCTAAGGGGCGGCTCCGAGGTGCGGATCCCGGCAGGACAGCTCGTCGTCGGCGACCGCTTCGTGGTCCGCCCGGGCGAGAGGATCGCCGCCGACGGGGTCGTCGAGTCCGGCAGCTCGGCGGTGGACACCTCCCTGCTGACCGGTGAACCGGTTCCGGCCGAGGTGGGTCCGGGCGACGCCGTGACCGGCGGCTGCGTAAACGCCGGTGGCCGGCTGGTGATCCGGGCGACCCGGGTCGGAGCCGATACCCAGATCTCGCAGATCGCGCGCCTGGTCGAGCAGGCGCAGGCGGGTAAGGCCCCGGTGCAGCGGCTGGCGGACCGGATCTCGGCGGTGTTCGTCCCGGTGGTGCTCGGGCTCGCGGCGCTCACGCTGGCCGGATGGCTGGCGGCCGGCCAGGGTGCCGGGGCGGCCTTCACCGCCGCGGTGGCCGTGCTGATCATTGCCTGCCCGTGTGCGATGGGCCTGGCCACCCCGGCCGCGCTGATGGCCGGGACCGGCCGCGGCGCCCAGCTCGGCATCGTGATCAAGGGCCCCGAGGTGCTGGAATCCACCCGAACCATCGACACGATCGTGCTGGACAAGACCGGGACAGTCACGGCGGGCCGGATGAGCCTGGCCGACGTCGTCGCGGCACCGTCGCAGGACGCTGGCGATCTGCTGCGGCTGGCCGCTGCTGTCGAGGACGCCTCCGAGCACCCGGTCGCCGCAGCGATCGTCCGTGGCGCACGGGAACGGCTCGGCGGGGATGGCCGGCTGCCCCGGGTGGACGCCTTCACCAGCCACCAGGGCCTGGGCGTGTCGGGCGTCGTGGACGGCCGCACGGTAGCGGCCGGACGGCGTAGCTTCCTCGAGTCCGGACGCGCGATGAGCGTCCCCGCCAGCCTGGCGGACCGCGGTGACGCGGAGGAGGCCGCCGGCCGGACGGCGGTTTACGCGGGATGGGATGGCCGCGTGCGCGGCGTGTTCGTGGTGGCCGACGAGATCAAGCCCACGTCGGCGGCGGCGGTGGCGGAACTGCGCCGCATCGGCCTGCGGCCGGTGCTGCTCACCGGCGATAACGAGCGCGCGGCGCGAGCGGTGGCCGCCGAGGCCGGGATCGGCGAGGTGATCGCCGGGGTGCTGCCGGCCGGAAAGGCCGCCGAGGTGAAGGCGCTGCAGGACGCCGGACGCGTGGTGGCGATGGCCGGCGACGGCGTCAACGACGCCGCCGCGCTGGCCCAGGCGGACCTCGGGCTGGCGATGGGCAGCGGCGCGGACGCCGCGATCGAGGCGAGCGACCTCACGCTGGTGCGGGGTGACCTGCTCGCCGTGCCCGACGCGATCGCCCTGTCGCGGCGGACGCTGGCAACGATCAAGGGGAACCTGTTCTGGGCGTTCGGCTACAACGCCGCCGCGATCCCGCTGGCCGCCCTCGGATTCCTCAACCCTCTGGTCGCCGCCGCCGCGATGGCGTTCAGCTCGGTCTTCGTCGTCACCAACAGCCTGCGGCTGCGCCGCTTCCAGCCGAGCTCGACGGAATGAGAGCAAGATCGTTGGAACTCTGTGTGCGCTATGGTGCACACAACCTTCCAACGATCATGGAGGGCTGCGGAGCAGCCGAGAGCGGGCGGGTCACCCGAATTCAATCCTCGGTGTTCGCGGCCTCGGGGGCGAGCGGGAGGGCGATGCGGAACGTGGCCCCTTCGCCCGGGGCGGTGTGCACCGACGCGGTACCGCCGTGCGCGGCGGTGAGCGCGGACACGATGGCCAGTCCGAGGCCGGCCCCGCCAGTGCTCGGGCCGCGGGCGGCGTCGGCCCGGTAGAACCGCTCGAATACGCGTTCCGCCTGCTCCGGGGCAAGGCCTGGGCCCTGGTCGGCCACCTCGAAGATCACCGCGTCCGGGAGCGCCGGCGTTGTGCGCAGCGGCGGCGGGCGGTGGCCGCGGCCACCGCGGCGTGCGGCTTCCCGATCGGCGCCGTCGGCGCCGTGCAGCGAGCCGGACCGCACCCGGACCTCGACCGGGGTTCCGGCCGGGGTGTGGGTCAGCGCGTTGCTCATCAGGTTGCCGATGATCTGCCGCAGCCGCAGCTCGTCGCCGAGCACCAGGAAGGCCGGCCCGGCGCCCACGCTGAGCTCGATCTCGCGGTCCGGCGCGATCACCCGTGCGTCCTGGACCGCTTCCGCGGCCAGCGCCAGCAGGTCCACCGGGTGGCGATCCAGCGGGCGCTGCTGATCCAGCCGGGCCAGCAGCAGCAGGTCCTCCACCAGCACGCCCATCCGGGCCGCCGCCTCCTCGACTCGGCTCATCAGCTGGTTCAGCTCCGCCTCGTCGAGCCCGTCGGTCCCCGGCGAGCCGGCCGCTCGCTGGCGGTAGTACTCGGCGTAACCGCGGATCGAGGTGAGCGGCGTGCGCAGCTCATGGCTGGCGTCGGCGACGAACCGCCGCATCCGGTCCTCCGACTGCCGGGCGCTGGCCTCGGACGCGGCCTGGGCCCGGAAGGCGTTCTCGATCTGGGTGAGCATCGTGTTCAGCGACTGGGCCAGGCTGCCGACCTCGGTACGCGGGTCACGGTCCGGCACCCGCAGCGATAGTTGCCCGCCGGCAATCCGCCCGGCGGTCCGTTCGATCTCGGTCAGCGGGCGCAGGCTGGTCCGGACGACGGCGATCCCGACGCCGGCCAGTAGCAGCAGCGCTATCCCGCTGACCCCGGCGTCGATCGCGGTCAGCCGGTTGCTGGTGTGGTAGACGTCGGACAGGTCCCGGCCGACCACGAGGGTCGCCGTCTGGGCAGGTCCGTTGGTGCCTTGCGGGTAGTAGAGAACCTGCTCCGTGATCACCCGCCACTGGCCACCGCCGGACGTGGCCGATACCGTGACCGGCTGGTCGTCATGCGCGGTCAGCCAGGCACTGTCGGTGGGGAAGGCCGGCCCGGCGGGTGGAACGGCGGATCCGAATATTGCCGGGCAGTTCAGCGGGACCGAGTTGCCGTTCTTATCGAGGAGTTCGCTCCAGTACTCCTGCGGCGCCATTTTCCCGATGCAGAGGTTGTTGTGGTGCAGGCCGAGGGTCCGGGCGTAGCCGGTGAGCTGCTGGTCGGCCTGGTCGAGCAGGTAGCCGCGCAGTGCCGACACGCTGATGACGCTGACCAGCGTCAGCGCCGCCGCGACCAGGACGAGCACCGCGGAGATGAGCTTGATCCGCAGCGGCATCCGGGACGACACCGACCACAGCCGGGCCGTCCCGCGGGTGATGGGGCGCACGGCGCGCGTTGCGGCCCTCGAGGCGGCGAGCCGCGGCCGGGCTGCACTGGGCGTGCCGCGGTCCGCATACCGGCTCACCGGGTCCCCCTAACCGGATCCAGCACAACATGCCTGGGCCTGCGACAGGCCCTGGAACGGCCCGGCGTCAAGCCTGCGACGGCGGCAGGCGCAGCACATAGCCCACCCCGCGCAGGGTGTGTATCAGCCGAGGTCCCGAGTTGTCGGTCTTGCGGCGCAGCACCGAGACGTAGGACTCCACGATCCCACTGTCCCCGCGGAAGTCGTAATTCCACACGTGGTCGAGGATCTGCGCCTTGGACAGCACCCGGTTCGCGTTCGCCATGAAGTAGCGCAGCAGCTTGAATTCGGTGGGGGAGAGCTGGATCGTCTCCCCACCGCGCCACACCTCGTGGCTCTCCTCGTCCAATTCCAGATCGGCGAACTTCAGCCGCGGCGGTGGCTGGTCGGCCCCTACCTGGGTGCGCCGCAGCACCGCCTGGATCCGCGCGATCACTTCCTCCAGGCTGAACGGCTTGGTGACGTAGTCGTCGCCGCCGAGCGTCAGGCCCCGGATCTTGTCGTCGGTGCTGTCACGCGCGGTGAGGAACAGCACCGGCGTGTGTGTCCCGCCGCTGCGCAGCCGCTGGACCACATCGAACCCGTCCATGTCCGGCAGCATCACGTCGAGCACGATCAGGTCGGGGCGGTGCCGCTGCGCTGCGGTGACCGCTTCGTTGCCCCCGGTGGCGGTGACCACGTCGAAGCCCGCGTACCGCAGGCTGGCACCGAGTAGCTGGCAGATGCTGGGGTCATCCTCCACCACCAGCAGCTGCGCGACCGGCTGCCGCCGCGCGGTGGCCTTCAAGCTGGTCGACTCAGTCATGCTCCCAGTGTGACCTGCGAAGCTGGATGCTTCCTGAACGCCGGCTGCGAAGCCCCTCAGGCGCCGTTAGTTCCAGACAGCAAATTAGCTGGAACAGCCTGGTCGTTCTGGATGTCGTTGAACAGCTGCGATGCCGGGTCGTGGTTCCACTGCACGGCCACACCATCGGAGGTTTCCAGCGCCGATGTGTCGACCGGGACGGTTCCGGTCTTCGTGCCCTTCAGCGCGAAGGCGACCTCCACCAGCTGGTAGAGCTGGGCGCCCTGATCCACGGTGACCGAGCCGGACGAGCCGAATGCCGCCGGGACCATGGCGAACGGGTTGAGCAGCGTGGTCGGGCTGGTCATCTTGCTCAGCAGCGCCTTCAGCATGGCCCGCTGGTCCTGCTCGCGCTGCAGGTCGCCGGTGGCGAACGAGTGCCGGTCCCGGGTGTAGCTGAGCGCTTGGTTTCCGTTCAGCGTCTGGCAGCCGGCGTTGAGGTTGGTCCCCGAGTAGCTGTCGTGGATCGGCTGCTTGATGCACATGTTCACGCCGCCGACATCGTTGACCACGTTGACGAGGTTCTGGTAGCCGATCTCCGCGTAGTGGTCGATATGCACGCCGGTGACGGTTTCCACCGTCTGAACCGCCAGTTTCGGCCCGCCGTCCGCGTAGGAGGCATTGAG
The DNA here is from genome assembly GCA_051986485.1 of Streptosporangiaceae bacterium. Classification (GTDB taxonomy): domain Bacteria; phylum Actinomycetota; class Actinomycetes; order Streptosporangiales; family Streptosporangiaceae; genus JBPYFL01. Next base: position 112,450 of record JBPYFL010000084.1, read on the forward strand.
CTTGCTCTGCCCATACCCGGGGATCGTGACGTAGGAGTCGCGCGGGAGGCTGATCAGGACGGGCCCGTTGCTTCCCATGTGCAGGATCATCCAGGTGTCGGGCGGGCCCTTGCTGGGGTTGTTGGTCACATGCAGCTGCACCGACTGCTTCGGGGTCAGCCCGGAGCCGGAATCGCCGGTGATCAGCCAGTTCTGCCCGGGCCCCTGGGCTGGGCGGCCGGAATAGTCGGCGACGGCCGGGACCCGGTTGAGCCTGTGATTCATGTAGAAGTACCCGCCGATCGCGACGATCAGGATGATCACCACGATCGTGGCGATGATCTTCCCAATCCGCCGGCCGCTTCGCGGGCGCCGATAGACCGGTCCACCACCGCGATAACCTGGCGACCGCGGGGGCGCCGGGGGAGGCTGGTCCGGCCAGCCGCCGGCCCGTCTGCTGCCCCGGTAGCCGCCCGTGGGCCCGCCGGAATAGCCGCTGCCGGAATAACCGCCGCCCGGTCCAGGGGAGCCCACGCGCTCGGAGCCGCCTTCCCGGTACCAGCCTTCTGGCCACCCACTCATGTTCTGGACACCTCGCCCGTCCCGCGGTCTGGGTTGGTCTCACCTTAGACGGGGCGGGGGCGTGGTGTGGCCACCACAAGCGCGGCTGATTCCGGACCGTAACCCTCGGGCCGACGCGGACCGTTCCGCCTCCGATTCCGGCAAGGCTACAAGTCACGTTCCAGATTGCGCGTCCCGAAATTCGGATTTGGCCTGCAAAAACATCATCGATGGCCGCTGGGCGGCGCGAGCCGGGCGTGGAGGTGGCCGCAGGGCGAACGCCACGCGAGCGGCAGGCGAGCGGCCGGGCGGCGGGGGCCCGGGCGACGGGGCCGGGCGACACGGCAGGCCGCACCGGGCGGGCGACACGGCAAGGCCGCGGCGGCCGGGCCGCACCGGGCGGGCGACACGGCAAGGCCCCGGGCTCCGTTCAAGCTGTCACTAGGGTCGTGACATGAGGCTCAGCGTGGTGGTGGCGGCCCGCGAGGACGACAGCCCGCCGGAGGACGCCCTCACTACCGCGTCGCTGGCAGACCGGCTCGGCTACGCCGGACTGTGGATCGCGGAGAACCCGACGTGGGACGTATTCGCCCTGGGCGCCGTGATCGGACAGGAGACCGGCCGGATCGCGATCACGGCCGGCCCGGTTCCGGTGTCAGTGCGCGACCCGGTCACGATCTCGCGCGGCGCGGCGTCGGTCGCGGCGCTGGCCGGCCGCCCGGTCGGCGTGGCCCTGGGCACGTCCAGCACCCGGGTTGTCGACGGGCTCCATGGCCGGTCGCGTTCGGGTGCCGCCGCGGTGCTCGCCGCGAGCGCCCGCGCGGTAAGGCCGCTGCTCACCGGGGAGCCGGCCGAGCCGGGGGAGGAGATCGTCCCGCCGCAGGGTTTCGGCTGGCGGCTGGGTCCGGCCGGCGGGCCGCTGACCATCGCCGCGTTCGGCGGCAAGGCGATCGCCGTGGCCGCCCGGTATGGCGACCGGATGCTGCTCGACCTGGTGTCCCCCCAGCAGGCCGCCGTGTTCCGCGGCAGGCTCGATGCCGCGGCCGCCGATGCGTGCCGCGCCCGGCCGCTGCTCGCCGCCTGGATCCCGGCCGCCATCGATGCGGGCCCGGAGGCCCTCAGCCAGATCAGGCAGAGCATCGCCGGGTACCTGACGGTACGGGGATACGGCGAGATGCTCACCGCCGCCGGCTTCGGCAGGGCCGTCGAGATGGCGCAGGCCGGAGCCGGGCGCAGCGAGCTGCTCGCCGCGCTGCCGGACGAGGCGGCCGGAGCTGTGGGCCTGGTCGGCGACATCGCCGCGGTGCGGGGGCGGCTCGAGGATTACGCGGCCGCCGGCCTGGACGAGATCGCCATCGTCCCGGCGACGGCCGGGGACCGGGCAGGTGAGCGCACCCTGACCGCGCTCGCCGCGCTGACCGGCTAAACGCTGATCTGCCGGATGCTCACCCGCTGAACACCATCCCCCCCGCCGCGACGAGGGCGCCACGCTGAGCGGCGCGGAGTGCTGTGCGCGGGCACAATTCCCGGCCGGCCGGGTTGCGGCGGTCGTCGCCTGTTCGGGCCGTCTGAACAGGCTTGTTGTCCCGCCGTTGTGGTCTGCCACAAACCAGCCCGGCATTCGGTTATAAGCTCGGTGACTATGGCTGACAAGGCCGATACGGGGGCTGGGGGTATGTCCGGCGCCGCCGCGCTGGAAGCGCTGGGACAGCGGGACCTCGGGCGGGAGAACACGGTCCTGCGGGAGCTGGTGACCGTGTACCGGCACCTGTCCGGACTGGCGCTACAGGATGCCGACCTGGCCAGCGTCACGCAACTGCTCGCCGAGCGCACCGAGGCCACGGTGGCCGTGGTCAGCCAGGTGATGGAGGTGATGGCCGCGGGCGCCCCGGCCAGTGTGCCGGAGCAGGCGGCCGAGGTCATCCGGGCCCAGGTGGTGCATCCCCGTCTCGGCCAGGTGCTGCGGGCCTCCCGGCAGAGCCACCGGGCGCTGCGGCTGCCGAGCGTCGGCGCGATGCCCGCCGTCATCGTGGCGCCGATCCTGGTCGGCGACGAGGTTCCGGCGCACCTCATCACCCTTGACCCGGTGGAGAAGAGCTTCGAGGAGGACATGAGCCTCCTCGTCACCGAGCACGCGGCAACGATCTGCGGGGTCATCCTGGGCCGCGAGCACGTGGTGGCGGCGGCCGCCCGCCGTGTCCGCGACGACCTGGTGGAGGGGCTGCTGCTCGGCCGGGGCCGCGATGACGGCGAGGCGGCGCGCTGGGCGGCGCATCTCGGTTACGATGCCGGCCGCGACCACAACGTGCTCGCCATCGCCTTCGACATTCCCCAATCCCGCGCGGCGGTGGGCGACGCCGAGGCGGTGCGGCACCGGATCCGGGACAGCATCGAGCATTTTTTCGCGACCCGTGCTCCCGACGTGATCACCTCGGCGCACGAGACGGAACTGGTGGTGGTCGCCACCTCAGCGCCGGTCCCCGGTGACGGCAACCAGCGGACGGACCCCCGGCGCCTGGGCACCACCTGCGTCGCCCGCGTGACCGAGCTGTTCCCGGACACCTCGGTGGTCGTCGGCATCGGCGGGACCTGCCGCGATCCGCGCGACATCGCCCGCTCCTATGCCGAGGCTCACCGCACCACGGAGACGCTGCGGCGCCTCGGCCGGGGCGGCACCGTGACCGCGTTCGAGGATCTCGGCATCCACCGGCTGCTGCTGCAGGTTCCGGACCTGTCGGAGCTCCGGTCGTTCGCGCGGGACGTGCTCGGCCCGCTCAGCGAACACGAGCGCCAGCACAAGTCCGAGTACCTGGCCACCCTGGCGTGCTACTTCCGGGAGAACAACAGCCCGCAGCGTGCGTCCCGGGTGCTGCACGTGCACCCGAACACGGTGGCCTACCGGGTCCGGCGGATCGAGGAGATCACCGGCCTCGATCTGGACAATTACCGTGATCGCCTGACCATCCAGGTGGCCCTGGAGATCCTCGACGCCCTCGGAGACGAACCATGACAGTGCTACCCGCGGACCTCCTCCGTTCCGCTCCTCGCGGCGCTGCGATGCTCGCATCGGAGGCCCGCTCATGACAGTGCCGGCCCGCATCCGCCAGTTCCCGGACGTCCTCGGGCAGCGGGTGCTCGTCTGCGACGGCGCGATGGGCACGATGCTGCACGCGGCGGGCGCGGCTCTCGACCGCTCGCTGCCGGAGCTGAGCCTGTCCGATCCCGGGCTGGTCGCCACGATCCACGACAGCTACCTCAGCGCCGGCGCCGACATCATCCAGACCAACACCTTCGGCGCCAACCGGCTGTGGCTGGGCGGCCACGGCCTCGGCGACAAGGTGGAGGAGATCAACCGGGCCGCCGTCCGGATCGCCCGCTCCGCCCAGGCCGGCAGCGACCGGGAGGTGTTCATCGCCGGATCCGTCTCGCCGGCGGTGACGGCGCGGCAGCGCCGTCAGGTGGGGGCGGCGGAGCGGATGGATGTGCTGCGCGAGCAGATCCAGGCTCTGCTCGGCGAGGGCATCGACGTCCTGATCCTGGAGACCTTCGGCTATCTCGACGAACTCGTCGAGGCGGTGACCGTCGCGTCCGGCATCGCCGACGTGCCGATCATCGCGCAGGCCAGCTTCGCCGGCGACGCGCACACCCTCGGCGGCGAGACGCCGCGGGAGGTTGCCACCGTGCTCAGCGGGATGCCGATCGCGGTGCTCGGGACGAACTGCACCATCGGCCCGCAGCGGATGCTGACCGTGGTGGAGGACCTGGCCCGTTTCTCCTCGAAGCCGCTGAGCGCGCAGCCGAACGCCGGGCAGCCGCAGCGGGTGGGGCAGCGACGCTTCGAGTTCAGCATCGACGGCAGCTATTTCGCCCGGTACCTCCGCCGGTTCGCCGAGGCGAGGGTGAGCATCGTCGGCGGCTGCTGCGGAACGACTCCCACCCATATCGGCGCCGCCGCTGCGCAGGTCACCGGGATGTCCGGCCCGCCCGCGCGCCCTGACGGCCAGGCGCCCGCGGTACCCGGCGAGGCCCGCCCACGAACCGCGGTCATCGAGGGAACGTTTTCCGACCAGCTGGCCCGCCACCAGTTCGTGATCGCCGCGGGGATCGCGCCGCCGGCCGACGGCCCGCCCGATGAGGCGGTGGAGACCGTCGTGGCGCTGAGCGGCCGCGGGATCGGCCTTTTCGCCGTTACCCAACGGGACAACGCGCGTGCCCACCTCGACTCGCTCAACCTGGCGCTGCACCTGCAGAACCAGGCCGGGGTGGAAACGATCGCGACGGTGACCACCTGGGACAAGACGATCATGACCTTGCAGGCGGACCTGCTGGGCGCGCACGCGCTCGGCATCCGGAGCGTGATCTGCGCGACCGGCAACCCGCCCGTGCTCGGTGACTATCCGGCCGTGGACGGGGTCTGGGAGGTGGACTCGCTCGGGCTGATCAGGCTGCTGGCGGGGCTCAACGCCGGACGTGACTCCAACGGCCTCGCCGCGGGCACCCGGACGTCGTTCTGCATCGGGGCGCGGGTCAACCCGGGCGCCCGGGACCTGGGGGCGGAGATAGCGCGCGCCCAGGAGAAGGTGCGGGCCGGAGCGCAGTTCCTGGTCACCCGGCCGGTGTACGAGCTTGATTCGCTGCGCCGGATGACCGGCGCGCTGGCCGGTGACGGCGCTGCGGTGCTGGCGTCGGTCGCGCCGCTGCGCAGCTTCGAGGAGGCCGACTACCTGGCGCACGAGGTCCCGGGCGTGACGATCCCGGACGCCACCCTGCGGGTGATGGAACGGGCGGGCCGCGGCGCGGCGCACGCCGCCGGGCTCGACCTGGCCACGGGCCTGCTCCGGGAGGCGCGCACCCTGGTACAGGGCGTCGTGCTGGCCGCCGGGGACGGTGACGCCGCCGCGCTCGCGCCGCTGCTCACCCGCTGATCATCCGGGGTCCGGGGCGTGTATATTCGCGACAAACCCGGACACCGCGGCGGGCCGCCGGTCACGCGCGCAGTTACGGAGGTCAGATGAGCATCATGGGCACCCGGGTCGCGCGGAAAGAGGACCCGCGGCTGCTTACCGCCGGCGGTACCTACACCGATGACCTGCGCGTGCCGGAACTGGCCGGAGCGGCGCAGGTCACCTTCGTTCGCAGCCCGATGGCGCATGCGCAGATCACCGGCATCGACGTCGAGGACGCCCGGAAGGAGCCCGGCGTCGTCGCCGTGCTGACCGCCGGCGACCTGGACGAGCCGGCCGGCGGCGGCGACCCGTTCGGGGCCGAGCCGCTGCTGGCGCGCGACCGGGTCCGGTACGTGGGCGAACCGGTGGCGATCGTTCTCACCGACGACCGTTACGGCGGCGAGGATGCCGCGGAACTGGTCAGCGTCGACTACGAGCCGCTGCCGGCGGTCGCCAGCATCGATGCCGCATTGGACGGCGGGACTCTGCTGTTCCCGGGGACCGAGTCGAACCTGGCCGGGTCCGGCGGCGACCTCGAGCCGGATCCCGCGCTGTTCGATGGCTGTGACGTGGTGGTGGAGCGCACCATCACCAACCAGCGGCTGGCGGCGGTCCCGCTGGAGGTGCGGTCGGCGGCTGCGGTCTGGGGCGACGGCCGGCTGACGGTCTGGGTCAGCACGCAGAACTCCCAGATCGCCCGTGGTGCGACGGCTGGCAAGCTGGGCCTCGACCCGGGCGCTGTCCGGGTGATCACCCCGGATGTGGGCGGCGGCTTCGGCGCCAAGATCGGCATCGACCGGGACGCGATGGCGGTCGCGTGGGCCGCGAAGCACACCGGCCGTCCGGTGCGCTGGACCGAGACCCGCAGCGAGAACATGGTCGCGATGACGCACGGTCGCGCCCAGAAACAGACCTACAAGATCGGCGGAACACGGGACGGCCGGATCCTCGCCTACCGCCTCGAGGTCGTCCAGGACTGCGGCGCTTACCAGCGGTTCGGGGTGTTCCTCGCCACCTTGACGCGGCTGATGACCAGCGGTGCGTACGCGATCGGACGGGTCGAGAGCGCGTACCGCGCGGTGGTCACGACCACGACGCCGATCTCCGCCTACCGGGGCGCCGGGCGCCCGGAGGCGACGGCCGCGATCGAGCGCGCGGTCGACGACTTCGCCGCCGAGGTCGGCATGGACCCGGCTGAGGTGCGGCGGCTGAACGTGGTGCCGCCCGACCAGTTCCCGTATTCCACCCCGACCGGTGCGGTGTACGACAGCGGCAAGTACGCGCACGTCCTGGACAGGGTCCTGGAGGCCGGCGGCTACCAGGAACTGCGCGCCGAGCAGGCGCGGCGCCGGGAGAGCGGTGCGGTGGTGCAACTCGGCCTGGGCCTGTCGAGCTACGTGGAGATCACCGCCGGGGACAACGCGCTCGGCGAGACCGGCCGCGTAGTGGTGCACGACGACGGCACCGTCACCGTGTTCACCGGCAGCTCCGCCCACGGCCAGGGGCACGACACGTCGTGGGCGATGCTGGTCGCCGAGCAGATGGGCATCCCGATGGATGACATCACCGTCAAGCACGGCGACACCGACGACGTCTCGAGCGGGATCGGGACCTACGGGTCCCGGTCGCTGCAGCTCGGCGGCTCCGCCGTATTCCAGGCCACGCAGCAGATCAACGAGGCCGGGCGCGGGCTGGCCGCGGAGATGGCCGGCGCGTCGGAGGACGAGGTGTCGCTGGACAAGGACCGCGGCATGTTCACGATCACGGCCGGCGGCGGGATCGACCTGACCTGGGGGAAGGTGGCCGGTCACGCCGGGCCGGACGGCCTGTCCGCCGAGGTCAACTTCGCGTCCGACCGGCCGACGTTCCCGTTCGGCACGCACCTCGCCGTCGTCGAGGTCGACACCGAGACCGGCAAGGTACGGCTGGTGCGGCACGTGACCGCCGACGACGCCGGCACGATCCTGAACCCGATCATCGCCGAGGGTCAGCGGCACGGCGGGATCGCCCAGGGCGCCGCGCAGGCGCTGCTCGAAGAGGTGCTGTACGATCCCGACGGCAACCCGCTGACCGGCACGCTGGTCGACTACGCCGCGATCTCGGCGACCGAACTGCCCAGCTTCGAGCTGATCTCCAGCGAGACGCCCACCGACCTGAACCCGCTGGGCGCGAAGGGCATCGGCGAGGCCGGGACGATCGGGTCGACCCCGGCCGTGCAGAACGCGGTGATCGACGCGCTGGCCCACCTCGGCGTGCGGCACATCGAGATGCCGGCCACGCCGCAGCGGGTGTGGTCCGTGGTCACCAAGGCGAAGGAGGCGCAGTGAACGTCACCGTCACCGTCAACGGCAAGAAGGTCGCGGCGGACGTGCCCGACCGCACCTTGCTGGTTCATTTCGTGCGCGACACCGCCGGCCTGACCGCGACGAACGTGGGGTGCGACACGACGTCGTGCGGCGCGTGCACGGTCCTGCTCGACGGCGAATCGGTGAAGTCGTGCACGATGCTGGCCGCGCAGGCGGACGGCCGCGAGGTCACCACGCTGGAGGGCCTGGGTGACGGGAGCACCGACCCGGACAGCTGGCATCCGGTGCAGCGCGCTTTTCACACCGAGCACGGGCTGCAGTGCGGTTTCTGCACGCCGGGCATGGTGATGGCCGCGGTGTCGCTGCTGGAGGAGAACCCGGCGCCGACCGAGGAGCAGATCAGGACCGGCCTGGAGGGCAACCTGTGCCGGTGCACCGGATATCACAACATCGTCCGGGCCGTTCAGGCCGCGGCCGCTGAGCGGTCCGGCGCGCAGACGGCCGGCGCCGCAGGGAATTCATAACGGCGTGGCGGCAGGACGTTCACGGAAGGTGGCGCATTGATCCCCGCATCCTTTACCTACCGCCGGGCCGGGTCGGTCGCCGAGGCGCTGGAGCTGGTCGGCAAGCATGGCGATGACGCGAAGTTCCTGGCCGGCGGGCATTCGCTGCTTCCGTTGATGAAGCTGCGCCTTGCCCTGCCGGAGGTCGTCATCGACATCGGCCGGCTGCGCGACCTCTCCTACATCCGGGACGAGGGCGGCCATGTGGCGATCGGGGCCCTCACCCGGCACCACGACGTGCAGCACTCCGACCTCCTGGCCCGCGAGGTCCCGTTGCTCGCGCACGCGGCCGGGCACGTCGGCGACCCGCAGGTGCGGCACTGCGGAACGATCGGCGGGTCGATCGCGCATGCGGATCCGGCGTCCGACCTGCCCGCGGTCGTGCTCGCGCTGGACAGCACCCTGGTCGCGACCGGCCCGTCCGGCACCCGGGAGATCCCGGCGACGGACTTCTTCCGCGGGATGCTGGAGAGCGCGCTGGAGCCCGATGAGCTGCTCACCGAGGTCCGGGTGCCCAAGCCGGCCTCGCCGCCCGCCTGGTCGTTCCAGAAGTTCAACAAGCGCGCGTTCGACTGGGCCATCGTCGGGGTGGCGGTGCAGGGCAGTTCCGTGGCCCTGGTGAACATGAGCGAGGTCCCGCTGCGGGCCGCCGCCGTGGAACGGGCCCTGGCCGCCGGCGCCGCCCCGGTGGAGGCGGCCGCGCACGCCGCCGAGGGGACACACCCGGCTTCGGACGTCAATGCGGCTGGGGAATACCGGGAGCACCTCGCCCGCGTCCTCGTCGGGCGCGCCCTGCAGGAGGCCCAGGCCCGCGCCTGAGCCGCGGCTCAGGGCGAGCGATGCCCACCGGTGTGGGTGGCGTGAGCCCGGCGGGCCGCCGTGATCGCGATCGCCACCGCGGTCGCGATCACCATCGCGAGGAACCCGCCGGCCAGCCACTGCGCCGCGCTGGTGAGCAGCCCGGTGCGGGATGAGGTGGCGGCGGGGTCGCGGATAATCCCGGCTATCGGCGCGGTCACCAGGTAGGCGAGAGCCGGCACCGGGATGATCACGTGGGCTGCGCGGGGCGCGACGATGAGACCGGCCGCGATGGTCCCGGCGAACACGAAGCCGCCGATGATGGGGCCCGGGTCCCTGCGGGTCGCGATCGTGACCGCAGCGCCGACCAGCGCGAAGGCGGCCACGATGAGAACCCCGAGGCCCCCGGACCGCGTACCCCGCCAGCGCCCGATCCGCTGCGGCGCCGCCCGCCGTCCACGACCCGCGTGGGCCGGGTAACGGCCAGCGTCGTCCCAGCCGGCCCGGGACGTGCCGGGGCCGGGCGCCGCCTCGCGATCATAGAGCGGGCGCGTATACGCGTCGTCTCGTGCTTCGGCCATTTGTTGCCTGATATTAGCCGTTGCGTCTATTCCTGGCCTAGAGCGCAGGTAGTCTTCCCGGCGAGGGCGGCAGGCCGGCCCTGGTGGCTGCGGTAATGTGACGCGCGCCACGGGGAAAGAGGCCTGATCGGATCCGGAGGGATGCGATGCGCGGGACGGGCACCGGTCCGGGACCGCGCGGTAGCGCTGCGAAAGCGTGGTATTCGCTGAGCTGCGTGGCTGCCGCGCTGGTTCTCGTGGCCAGCGGTTTCTCCTATTATCTGGTTCGCGTTGTGGGCAGCATCGGCGGATCGCACGCCATCGCCGGAGGCCCATCGACCGGTCCGCAGAACATCCTGCTGATGGGGCTGGAAAGCCGCCGGGACTGGAATGGGAACGTCCTCCCGGACAACATCCTGAACGCGCTGCACGCCGGAAGCAGGCAGGGCGTCCAGAACGGGGTCGGCGGAAACGACACGAATACGCTCATCCTCATCCACATACCCGCAGGCGGGAAAAAAGCAGTCGGTTTCTCCATTCCTCGTGACGACTGGGTTGATTTCGGCGGCACGGTGGGGCCGCAGCAGCAGGGCAAGGTCGATCAGGCGTACGGCGTGAGCATGTACTACGAGCAGCAGAACCTGGAGCAGAGTAATCCGCATATCAGCCAGAATCAGCTGGCGTTCCAGGGCAACGAGGCCGGCCGCGCGGCCGCCGTGGCGACCGTGGAGAAGCTCACCGGCGTGCATATCGACCACTTCGCCGAGGTGAACCTGGACGGGTTCTACGAGCTCGCGAAGGTGCTTGGCGGCGTGCAGGTGTGCCTCAAGCAGGCCACCTCTGATGTCAACTCCGGCGCGGATTTCCGCGCGGGTTCCCAGCACCTCAACGCGTCCCAGGCACTGGCGTTCGTCCGTCAGCGTGACAACCTGCCCAACGGCGACCTGGACCGGACACACCGCCAGCAGGCGTTCGTCGACTCGGTGCTGCAGCAACTGCGCGGCGAAGGGGTTATCGGTGACCTGTCGAAGTCGCAGGCGCTGCTGTCCACCGCGCAGCGGTACGTGATCACCGACTCGTCCTGGAACCTGCTGGATTTCGCGGATCAGATGCGCGACCTGACCGGGCGGAACGTCATGTTCAGCACGCTGCCGATCCAGGGTTATGAGACCATCGACGGCCAGTCCGCGAACCAGGTTGACCCGGCCACCATCCAGCAGGACGTCCACAATGCGTTCTACCCGCCGCCCAGCCACGCCCGCGGCCACCAGACAGCGCCCCCGGCGGCCTCGACGACCGTGGACGTCTTCAACGGCGGCGGCACGGCCGGCCTCGCCGCCCAGGTCTCTAAGGCGCTCACCAAGGTGGGCTACCGGGCAGGCGAGGTGGCGAACGCCAGCCCCCGCAGCACAACCGTTGTCGCCTACGGCGCGGGTGCGGCAGCGAACGGCTCCAAGATCGCCAAGATGTTCGGGGTCACCGCCGCCGCGAACAGGGCCGTGCCCGCCGGCAACGTCGAGGTCGTGCTCGGCTCCGACGCGACCGTGCCCGATGTCGCCCCGCCGACCGCATCCCCCTCGCCGTCCGCCACCCCCACCCCCGGGCCGGAAGGCGGCGCGGTCAATGCCGGTAACGGCATCCCGTGTGTGAACTGAGCTCAGAAGGGTCCCCCATGCCGGACAACGAGAACACGGCGCAGGACAGTGACACCACCGCACCGGACACATGGGCCGGCTCCACGAATGATCTCGCCACCGAGCCCCACGGGTGGCTGGACATCACCGCGCCACCTGACCTTCGCAGGACAGGCGCGGTCATGCGGTGAGCCCGGCGTCCGCGGGGATCACGGCGCCGGTCATCGCTGTTGCGGCAGGCCCGCACAGCCAGGCGACAACCGCGGCCACCTCGCCGGGTTCGAGCAACCGCCGCAACGTCGCCTGCGCGGCGAAATCCTCCTGACCGGGCAGGCCGTACACGTCGGCGCTGGCGGCCAGCATGGCGCCGCGGGTTGAGCCCGGGCACACGGCATTCGCGGTCACGCCGGTTCCGGCGAGGTCGGCCGCGAGTGCCCGGACGTAGCTGACGACCGCCCCCTTGGCGGCCGAATAGGCGGCGAGCTGCGGCATCGCCCGCAGCGCCGCTGCCGACGCGACCGCGACGAACCGGCCGTCACCCGAGGAGATCATCGGCGGCACGCAGACATCGGCGAGGTGCCGGACGCCGAACAGGTTCACCCGGAGCAGCCGCTCGAACGCGTCATCCGGGATCGCCCACGCCGGATGGCCCTGGATCAGCCCGGCCGCGGCGATGGCGGCAGACGGCGCGCGGCCGCGGAGTGCGGAGCGCAGCGCCTCCCGCGCCGCCGTGGCTCCCACGTCCGTGATCACCTGGTCCACCTCGGGCGCGCCCGCGACTGTGCAGTCATCCGCGACCGCGTCGAGGTCCGCGGGCCCCGGCATCGGGTAGTCCGCCGGCGGCTGCGGCGCGCACGCGTCGGCCAGCACCAGCGACCAGCCGTCCCGGGCGAGGTGCCGCGCGACCTCCGCACCGATCCCGCGTGCCGCCCCGGTGACGACCGCCAGCCGCCCGGTCAACTGGTGCTCCTTGATGCGGCTGCGGGAGTGCCTGACCTACCGGTCGATGCCCAGGCGTCCAGTTCCGCGGCCAGCCCAGCCGTGAGCTGGGCCAGCAGCCGCCCGCCCTCCGCGGCGCTGGCGCCCGAGGGGTCGCCCAGCACGCCGTTCGCGCTGACCGCACGGACCCCGCGATCGCGCAGCAGCGGCATCAGCTCGCTGAGCGGCCGCTGGTCGCCGGGCGCCGCGGCGTCCATCCGCACCTCTGCCGGGCAGAGCGCGAGCATGATGGACGTCTCGAACCGGCCCGCGTGCAGGTCACCGCCGGGCAGGCCGGCGTTCCAGGATCCGCACCGGCGGCCCTCGGCGCGCAGCCGGCTGACCGCCGCGGCGACCGCGTCCGCGTTCCCGCCGTGCCCGTTCACCAGCAGCATGCCCGGCCAGTGGGCGCTGGCGCTGCGGCCTAGCTCGATCAGGCAGCCGGTGAGCGCATCGGTGCCGATCGACAGGGTGCCGGCGAAGCCGGCGTGCTCGCCGCTCGCGCCGATGCCGATCGCCGGCGCGAGCGCAACACCCACGCGGCCCGCGCAGGCGCGCCGGGCGACCTCCGCCGCGATCCGGGTGTCGGTGTCCAGCGGCAGGTGCGGGCCGTGCTGCTCCAGCGATCCGACCGGGACGACGAGCAGGCGGCGGGGCGCGCCGTCCACCTCGGGCCAGCGCATCGCGGCAAGATCCGGGGCCCCGCCCCGCTCCGCTGCCCGCGGCTTGGGACCCGCCCGATGGTCCGGCGGTGCCTGCACTACTTCTGCAGCCCCCGGCTGAACTCCTCGGGGACGATCACGTCGTCGGCGGTGAGCTCGTGCACCGAGGTTCGGCCGAGCGCGAGCAGCGCCGAATCGATCCCGCCGCGGAGGATGTCGAAGACGTTCTTCACCCCGGCGGACCCGCCGGCCGCCAGCCCCCACAGGTACGGGCGGCCGATCATCACCGCGCGGGCGCCGAGCGCCAGTGCTTTCACCACGTCGCCGCCGCGCCGGATTCCGCCGTCGAGCAGCACTTCCACCTGGCCGCCGACCGCGTCGGCGACCGCTGGGAGGGCCCGGATCGTGGCGGGGGTTCCGTCCAGGTTGTTGCCGCCGTGGTTGGACACCGACACCGCGGTAGCCCCGGCGTCCACCGCCCGGCGCGCGTCGTCGGGCCGCATCACGCCCTTCACCAGGAACGGCCCACCCCATTGCTCGCGCAACCAGGCGATGTCCGACCAGGTCGGCGGCGGGGTCTGCATCCACTGGCCGTAGGCGCCGAAGAAGGTCAGCGCGGGCCCACCGCCGGCCGCCGGCCCGGAACCGCCCGCGGGGCCGGCGGCTTCCATGTTGGGCACGGTGAGATCGGGGAGGCCGCCGGAGCGCAGGTAATCCAGCAGGTACCGGGGCCGGGTCAGCCCCTCGGGCGCGAGCTTCAGCATCGTCCGCAGGTCCATCCGCTCCGGGATCGCGGGGCTGCCCCAGTCCCGGCCGTTCGCGAAGCACCAGTCCAGCGTGACGATGAGGGCCTTGGCGCCGGCGTCGCGGGCGCGTTCGGCCCGGGCGAGGATGCTGTCGCGGTCGCCGCACCAGTACACCTGGAAGAACGTTTTCGGGTTGGCCGCCACCACGTCCTCGACCGGCGTGCCGGCGAACGAGCTGAGCCCGACCGCGGTGCCCGCCTCGGCGGCGCCGCGCGCCACGCCGACCTCGCCGTCCGGGTGCACCGCCTGAACCCCGGTGGGGGAGGCGATCACCGGCAGCGAGATCTCCTGGCCGAGCACCGAGGTGGCCAGTTCCCGGCTCCCGGGAAGATCGGCGATCCGGGGCGGCGCGAAACGCAGCTCGCCGAACGCCTCCACGTTGTCGCGCAGCGTCGCTCCGCTCTCGCTGCCGGCCACCAGCGCGAGATAGACGGATTTCGGCAGCCGCTTGCGGGCGCGCCGCTGCGCCTCCGCGACGGTCTCGAACCATTCACTGGTGCTGGCCACCGGGCCTCCTCGCTATGCCGCCCAGCCGTGCGCTAGCCGCGCCGGCCGAGCGTGACGAATACCGGCTCCCGCCGCGGAGCGGACACGGGACGCTGCGGCTTGGAATGACCACGGCCCGGATGCGGCACCACCACCGGTTCCAGCCGCAGCTCGCGCAGCTCCGCTAGCTCACGCAGGGCCGCCTCGCCGTGGCCGTGCACGCATTCGGGGTCCGGGCCGTCCAGCGGCAGGCCGGTAAAGAACTTGCTCGCCATGCAGCCGCCCCGGCAGGCGTCGTAGCTCCCGCACGAGGCGCACGCACCGGCGCTGTCCGGCTCCCGCAACTCGGTGAACAGCGCGGACTCACGCCAGACCCGGGTGAAACCGCCGTCGTCGCGGACCGAGCCGGCCCGGAACTGCTCGTGCAGCACGAACGGGCAGGCGTACACGTCGCCCACCGGGTCGACCAGGCAGACAACCCGGCCGGCCCCGCACAGGTTCAGCCCGGGCAGCGGCTCACCGAGGGCGGACAGGTGGAAGAACGAGTCGCCGGTGAGCACGCCGGGACGGTCAAGCAGCCAGGAGTGCAGCGCCCGCTGCTGGTCCTGGCTGGGGTGCAGGTCCGCCCAGGAGTCCGCGCCGCGCCCGGACGGCCGGAACCGGGTCAGCCGCAGCTGTGCGCCGTAGCCGTCGGCCAGCCGCTCGAAGTCGTCGAGCTGGGCAACGTTCTGCCGGGTCATCACGACGGAGATCTTGAACCCGCGGAACCCGGCCCCGGCGAGGTTGTCCATCGCCCGCCGGGCCGCGTTGTAGGAGCCGGGGCCGCGGACGGCGTCGTTGGTGGCGGCGTCCGCGCCGTCGATGCTGACCTGGACATCGACGTAGTCCATGCCGGCCAGCCGGGCCGCGGCGGCCGGAGTCAGCATGGTGCCGTTGGTGGAGAACTTCACCCCCACCCCGCTGTCCACCGCGTAGCCGATCAGCTCGAAGAAGTCGGGGCGGATCATCGGCTCGCCGCCGCCGATGTTGACGTAGAAGACCTGCAGGTCATGTAGCTCGTCGATGACTCCGCGCGCCTCCGCCGTGGTCAGCTCGCGCGGATCACGGCGCCCGGAAGAGCTGAGGCAGTGCACGCACGCCAGGTTGCAGCCGTAGGTGAGCTCCCAGGTCAGGCAGATCGGCGCGGCCAGCCCGCCGGCCAGCTGGTCGGTCAGCCGCGGCGTCGTGGGCGCTGTCGCCGCTGCCGTCGGCCTCGCCGTCATTTCCGGCATAACGGCGTCGCGGGGGGCCCGGTCACCGGACACGTATCACCTCGGAGGTCAGCAGGTTGCCGAGTGCGTTCTGGTAGGACGCGCGGGACTGCCCGGGCACGGACGCGGTCAGGGCGCGGTCCGCGTCTGGGTAGTCGGCCAGCGCCTCAACGAGGTCGGCCAGCGCGGGGGACCGGAGGAACACCAGCCGGCGGTTGCCGTAGTGGTAGGCCAGCCCGCCGAACGCCTCCCGGCGGATCGCCACCTGCGGGTGCTTCTCGTAGGCCAGCCCGGTGTCGAAGCTCATCGCCAGGCCTCAGTAGACGCCGCACATGCCGTCGATGGAGATCTCCTCGACGAGCAGTTCCTCGGCGGGCCCCGCCTCGGCCTGGGCCCCGGCGACCTGTGCCTCGGCGGCCTGGGCGTCCTCGGCGTGGGGGGTGTTCTCGGCTGCCATCGGGTGCCTCCTGGGTCATCGGTCGCCACGCCGCAGGCGTTTTGCTGCTGGAATACGGGCATGCCCGGCGATACGCTCATCACCATCTCATACGGTGGCACCGAGTGTCATCTGCAGGTGGGGCTTTCGATGATGCGAACGGGACCGATGGAGGCCGCGGCAACGGCGGGCTGGCCGCGGCGCAAGCAGCAGACCAGGGAACGGCTGGAGGAGACGTCGCTGCGGCTGTTCGCCGAGCGCGGCTTCGACCAGACCACGGTCGATGACCTGGCGGCGGCCGCCGGGGTCGGACGCCGGACGATCTTCCGGTATTTCCGGTCCAAGAATGACATCGTGTTCGGCGCACTGGACGAGCGGCTGCGCCTGCTGGCTGCGGAACTGGAGGCGGGCCGCAGTGCGGGCCTGCCGCTGGTCGAGACGGTACGCGGGGCGTTCCACGCCACCAGCACCTACCAGCGATCGGAGCGGGAGTCCCTGGCGACACGGATATCCCTGATCAGCTCGGTCCCGTCGCTGCGGGCGCACGCGGCGCTGCGCTACCAGGAATGGGAGACGGTGGTGCGGGCGGCGGTGGAGCGGCGCTCCGGCGCCGGTGACGGCGTCTACGCCCGCGCCTGCGCGGCTGCGGTGGTGGGCGCGATGCGCGCGGCGTTTGAGATCTGGCTGGAGGCCGGGGCGGGCGACGACCTGGCGGAGACCATCGACTCCGCGCTGGATGTGCTCGCGTCCGGTCTGGCGGAGCCGCGGTGACCTGCCCGCCGGTGCCGGCCGGCCTCCGGCTGCGGCCCGACCCGGGCCTGCGGCGGCTGGAGGGCGGCACGGTGCTGCTCGGCGGCTCGCCGCCGCGGCTGATGCGGCTCGGCCCCGCTGCGGCCCGCCAGGTAGGGGAGTGGTTCCAAGGTCATCCGGTGCCGGACGGCCGCCCGGCCCGGACGCTGGCCCGTCGGCTGCTCGAGGCCGGGATGGCGCATCCGGCACCGGAGCCGATGGCGGGGCCCGGGAACGGGCCGGTGCCGCCGAGCCCGCCGCCAGCGCAGGTCACCGTCGTGGTCCCGGTCCGTGACCGGCTTCCGGAGCTGCACCGCTGCCTGGCAGGTCTCACCGGGCGTGGCCCTGGTGACCCCGGCGCGCAGCCGGAGGCCGGGCGCGGGCGGCCGGCGATCATCGTGGTGGACGACGGGTCCCTCGACCCCGCCGCGGTGGCGCGCGCCGCCGCGGCCGCTGGAGCCCGATGCCTGCGCCGGGATACCGCCGGGGGACCGGCCGCGGCGCGAAACACCGGCCTGGCCGCGGCGCGCACCCCGCTGGTGGCGTTCATCGACTCGGACTGCGTTCCCGGGCCGGGCTGGCTGGCGCCGCTGCTGCGGCATTTCGGCGACCCGGGTGTCGGCGCGGCCGCGCCGCGCATCACCGCCCACCCTGCGGACCGGCCTGGCGGGTGGCTGGCGCGTTACGAGGAGATCCGCTCGGCGCTCGACATGGGCCCGGCGGAGAGCATCGTCCGGCCGGGGGCTCCGGTGCCGTACGTCCCGGCCGCGGCGCTTGTCGTTCGCCGCGCGGCGGCGGGCGCGGGATTCGCCGAGGACATGCAGGTGGGCGAGGACGTCGATTTCGTCTGGCGGATCGCCGCGTCCGGCTGGCAGGTCCGCTACGAGCCGGCCTCGACCGTGGCCCATCAGCATCGCGTCCAGTTGACCGAATGGTTCGCGCGCCGCCGGGACTACGGCACCTCGGCGGCGCCGCTGGAGCTGCGGCATCCGGGTACCGTGCCTGCCGTCGCGATGTCCGGCTGGAGCGCTCTGGCCTGGACCGCCGCCGCGCTGCGGCATCCCGGAGCCGGGGCGGCCATCACCGGCGGCACCACCGCGGTGCTCGCCCGGCGCCTCGCGCCATACACCGCCGACGCCTGGCCGGTTGCCCGCGAGATGGCCGCCGGGGGTACCGTCGCGGCTGGCCGGTTGCTGGGAACGGCGCTCATCCGGGCCTGGTGGCCGGTGACGCTGCCGGCCGCGATCGCCGTCCGGCGGCTAAGGATGCCGTTGGCCGCGCTCGCGCTGGCCGCGCCTTTCATCGAATGGCGGGAACGACGTCCCGCGATGGACCCGGTCCGTTACTCCGCCGCGCGACTGCTGGACGACGTGGCCTACTGCTCCGGGCTATGGCGGGGGTGTATCCGGTACCGGACGGCGCGGCCGCTAGCGCCCCGGCTGTGGTGGTGGTCGAGGGCAACCGAGCCGGGCGGGCCGCACCGCAACGGGCACCAATAACAGCAGGGCTACGCGCCCCAGACCGTCGCGGCGGCTACTCATCACTGACAATGGACGGGCCTTAGGTTGATCCTTGCTTTAAGCCCGCAATCAAATCGTTATTTTCCCGGTTTCTCTGGCACCGCCGAGTTAGCCACCGTCGCTACCTGCGGCTTTTGGTGCCGCAGCGAGCCAGAAATGCTAAGCGAGGGTACATTTTCGCAGGTAGGAGGACCGCGGGCGATCCCGGGGTCGCCGACGATCGGATACGTTAGAACACATCAGCGAAACCGTGGAGGGAGGGAAAGCCGAATGCCCAATGCTCACGCCGGGGAGCCGCCACCGTGGCGCCAGACCATTACCGATGCCGCGGCCCGTGTCGCCGTCAGCGTCATCGAATGGCTAATCACGGGTGCCCTCGGAGGCGGCCCCGGGCCCCTTACCTGACGTAAGGGCCCGGAGCCAATCAACTGACCAGCAGGGGGTCTCCGTCCTCACGATTCTCTCGCCAAGAGCAAGAGGAGGAGATTCCCTGCTGGGCTAGCTGAATCTGTCTGATCTAACGCCTTTGATTCTACTACGTCGGCAACAATAGCGGCGCCAATGCCGCGGTTGTCAGGACTCGTGGACTATGACGCCGCGGAGGTTTTTGCCTTCGAGCATGTCCTGATAGCCCTGGTTGATCTGGTCCAGCGGGTAGCGCTGGGTGATCAGCTCATCGAGTTTTAGCGTGCCCGCCCGGTACAGGTCGATCATGCGCGGGATTTCCTCGAACGGGTTCCCGCCGCCGAACAGGGCCCCGCGGATCCGCTTCTCGAACAGGGTCAGCTCAGTCCCGGAGACGTGCACGGTCAGCTGGTCCGGCGCACCGAGCCCGGTTACCACGACTTCCCCGCCCTTGCGGATCGCGCCGAACGCGGCGCTGATCACTTCCTCGGTCATCACCCCGATGCAAACCAGGGCCTGGTCCGCGCCGACGCCCTGGGTGACCTCGGTGATGATCTGCTGCGCGTCGGCGGCGTTCGCCGCGCTGTGGGTGGCGCCGAATCGCTCGGCGGACTCGCGCTTGAACGGGACAGGGTCGATCACGACGACGTTGCGGGCACCTGCGGCGGCGGCGCCCTGAACGGCGTTGATGCCGACCCCGCCGACGCCGTAGATCGCCACCGTGTCGCCGGGATGGACTCCACCGGCGTTGACCGCCGTGCCCCATCCGGTCGGTACACCGCAGCCGATCAGCACGACGGTCTCCAGCGGCAGGTCATCGTCCACCTTGATGCACGAGTGCTCGGAGATGACGGCGCGCTCGGAGAAGGTGCCGAGCATGCACATCCCGCCGAGGTCCTCGGCGCCGGAATGGAACCGGAAGGTCCCGTCGGGCATGTTCCCGGAGATCAGGTAGACGCCGAGGTCACACAGGTTGCCCATGCCCCGGGCGCACCAGCGGCAGCGGCCGCAGACCGGCAGGAATGAGCAGACCACGTGGTCGCCGGCCTTCAGGCTGGTCACTCCCGGCCCGGCCTCCTCGATGATTCCCGCGCCCTCATGGCCGCCGACCATCGGGTAGCGCGGCGGAAGGTCCCCGGTCCGCAGGTGATCGTCGGAGTGGCAGAGGCCCGAGGCGACGAACCGGATCAGAACCTCTCCAGCCTTGGGCGGGTCGAGGTCGAGTTCGGCGATTTCCCAGTCCTTGTGCATGTCGCGGATGATCGCGGCCTTGGTCTTCATGTGCTCTCCTCACTGCCGCGAGGTGTCCAGAGCCGACGGCCGCCGCCTGCGGGACCGATGACTACCAGATCATCGAATAGCGGCATCTGCTGATCATTGGGAGCGGCACCACGGATGTTAACGGCGTGTTGCTGCCCGGGGAAGGGGGCAGCAGGCGGCGTGCTCGGCATGGGGCGATGCCGCAGTCGCGCTCCGTGAGCATGGTGCCGGCCGTGGCCGAGGCGCCCACGTGTCGCTGACCCGTGGCAGACTGGCAGCGAGAGTTCTACAGAGCACGTAGAACATGTAGCGGTTACCTGTCGATGTCGTCGGCTGTGACGGCGTTGCGGAGGAGGGCGTGGCGAGCGGGGAGTCGGCCGGGTATCGGAACCAGCGCCGGGCGCCGGGATCACTGGCGGCGGAGGTCCTGGAGGTGCTCCGGGCGGCGGACGACGCACTGAGCCCGGGCGAGGTCCGCGAACGCCTCGCCGCGGGCGGTCGCGCAGCCCCGCTGTCCTACAGCACCGTCGTGACGATCTTGTCCCGGCTGCATGACAAGGGCATGGCGGACCGGCACCGGGTGGGCCGCGCCTACGCGTACCGAGCCGTGGCCGACGAGGCGGAACTAGCCGCCAGGCGGATGCGCCGGGTGCTGGACGCCGAGGGCGATCGGGGCGCGGTGCTGGCCCGGTTCGTCGGGGACCTCAGCAGCCGTGACGAGCTTCTGCTCCGCGAGCTACTGGGATCGGATCTGGTCAGCGAGCGCCCGGATGATCAGCCTGCGGAGTGACGGGGGTCGGTGGGCATGCGGCTAATCGTGTACCTGCCGCTGGTGGTCTCGCTGCTGGCGGCCCTGTCGGCGCGCTGGATCGCCGGGCGGCTGCAGCCCCGGACGGCGACCTGGCTGCTGACCGCTTCGGCCGTACTGCTCGCGGCGGCGACCGGTGCCGCGCTGGCGGCGCTGGCGGCGACGGTCATCGGGCAGGTGCCGGTGCTCGCGTCGATCGGTCACTGGTCGGTCCAGGTGCTGCGGCGCAATGACCCCACGTCCGTGTCGCTGTCCATCGTGGCCTGCGTATTGCTGGGCGCGGCGGTAGCGGCGGCGTGCCGGGCCGGCTACCGGCGCGTCCGGGCCCTTGCGGCCGCGGCGGGTACCGCCCGGTGCCTTCCCTGCATCGGGCAGCTCGCCGTGCTGGACGACCCGGAACCCGACGCCTACGCGCTGCCCGGCCTGCCCGGCCGGATCGTCGTGACCTCCGGGATGCTCGACGCCCTGGACGAGCGGGAGCGGCAGGTGCTCGTCGCGCACGAGCGTGCCCACCTGGCCTGCGGCCACTATCTGTTCGTCACGGCCACGCACCTGGCCGCGGCGGCGAACCCGCTGCTGCGCCCGGTGGAAGCGGCGGTGCGTTACGCCGTCGAACGCTGGGCCGACGAGGTCGCCGCCGGCCGGATCGGCGACCGGCGGGTCGCGGCGGTCACCGTCGGAAAGGCGGCGCTGCTGACCACGGCGGACCGGCGGGCGCCCTCGCCGGCGCTGTCGATGGTGACGCGGAAGCTCCGGCGTGCCGGGCCCGTTCCGCGACGGGTGGCGGCGCTGCTGGCAGCTCCGCCGGGGCCGCGTCCGCTGCTGCTGGCCGTCGCGGTCATCGTCCTGGGCCTGGCCGCGACCTCAACATTCGAGATCGCCCGCGACGTCCACGCCCTGTTCGAGCTCGCCCAGGCCGGGTCGGGATAACCGGCGGGCAGCACGCTCGTGCCGTTAAGCATCATCCGCCTGATACCGGACTGACAGCAGTACCGCCGCCGCGTCGAGGGCAGTGCCCGCCGGCGCTGGTCCCGGTTGTCGTCGTGGTCAATCTCATATTCCGGCGACACCGCGGATTGCAGCCACGTTGCGGGAAAGCCGGCGAGTTTACATCCGTGAAATATCCAGGTCCATTGCGCGTAACAGATTCTCGTCACCGTGACCCGGACGGGGCTGTCGGATGGAGGTTGCTGGTGAACGCGGGAAGCACTGCGTGGGTCCTGACGAGCGCGGCCCTGGTGATGTTCATGACCCCCGGACTCGCCCTGTTCTACGGCGGGATGGTGCGGTCCCGGAACGTCCTCAACGTGATGATGCTGAGCTTCGCGTGCCTCGCGGTCGTCGCGGTGGCGTGGCTGCTGTACGGCTACTCGCTGTCATTCGGTGCCGACGCCTTCGGCGGGCTGATCGGCGGCCTGCGGGACGCCGGGATGCACGGGCTCGCCACCCGGCTCGCCGGGCCGCCGGGGCAGCGGATTCCCGCGTTCGCGCTGGCGGGCTTCCAGCTGATGTTCGCCGTTATCACGGTCGCGCTGCTGGCCGGTGCGGTCGCCGAGCGCACCCGGTTCTGGCCGTGGCTGCTGTTCGTGGCGATCTGGGTGACGGTGGTGTATTTCCCGCTGGCCCATTGGGTGTTTGACACACCCGGCCTGACCGGGCCGCACAGCACGGGCGGCTGGATGGTCTCCCGGCTGCACCTGCTGGATTTCGCCGGAGGCACCGTGGTCGAGGCCAACTCGGGCGCGGCGGCCTTCGCGCTGGCCCTGGTGCTCGGACGCCGCCGGGGCTGGCCGCGGGACCCGGTGCGCCCGCACAACATCCCGCTGGTGATGACCGGCGCCGGCATCCTGTGGTTCGGCTGGTTCGGGTTCAACGCCGGGTCGGCGCTGGGCGCGAACGCGGTCGCGGCGACGTCGTTCATGAACACCATGATCGCGGGCGGGACCGCGATGCTCGGCTGGCTGCTGGTGGAACAACGACGGGACGGCAAGCCGACCTCGCTCGGTGCCGCCTCCGGCGTGGTCGCCGGCCTGGTCGGCATCACGCCCGCCTGCGCGTTCGTCGAGCCGCTCGGGGCCGCTGCCATCGGGATCGTCGCGGGGGCGGTATCGGCGCTGGCCGTGGGGCTGAAGTACCGATTCCGCTTCGACGACTCGCTCGACGTGGTCGCGGTGCACGGGGTGGCCGGGGTGACCGGCCTGCTCCTCATCGGCCTGCTCGCCACGGCCGCGGTGAATCCGGCGGGCGCGAACGGCCTGCTGTACGGCGGAGGAGTGTCGCAGTTGTGGCGGCAGGCCGTCGCGCTGCTCGTCACCGTTGGCTACTCGGGGGGCCTGACCTTCGTGATCGCCTGGGTGATCAACAAGACGATCGGGTTGCGGGCCGCGCCGGAGGCCGAGTGGGAGGGCCTCGACGAGCTCGAGCACGCCGAGAGCGCCTACGAGTTCGCCAGCCTCGGCGGCCACCGGCCGAGCATCTCCGGCCCCGCCGTGCCGTTGCGCCGCCCGGCCAGGCCGCAGGTGCCCCGGGGCGGCGACGAGTAACGGCCGCGGCGCACGGTGCTGCTTGGCCGCGCGGTGGGAGACTGGGCGCGCGGGAGCGACGTAAACTGATATCAATTATGGCCGCGTCGTCAATCTGGTGCGGAGGCCGCCATGTCCACTCCAGCGGCGCCGCCGGTTACCGAGCCGCGGTACCAGGGCGATGAGCGGATCACCGGTTCCCCCGGCCGCCGCCTGCTGCCCCTGGGTACCGTCGCGCTGATCGCCGCCGCCGTTCTGCTGGGCCTGGGGATCCACCTCGTGGCCGGCGGCTCGAGCCCGGCCGGAGCGTGGGCCGGTGCCGCGGGGCTGGCCGCCGCCGGCGCCAGCATCCTGCGCGGGCTGACCCCGGTGGCACCGGGCGAGGCCGTCGTGGTCCAGGTATACGGCCGCTACCTGGGCACGATCCGCGACCCGGGTCTGCGGTGGGTCCTGCCATGGGCCACGCGGCGCCGCGTCTCGGTCAGGATCCGGACGCACGAGATGCCGGTTTCGAAGGTCAACGACGCGGACGGCAATCCCGTTGAGATCGCCGTTGTCACCCTCTGGCAGGTCACCGACACCGCCAAGGCCGTCTTCGCGGTCGATGACGTGACCGGGTTCGTGGCGACCCAGACCGAGATCGCGGCCAGGCAGACCGCGACCAGCTACCCGTATGACGATCACGGCAGCGGGAAGCCGTGCATGCGTGCCAGCGTCCCGGAGATCTCCGCCATCTTGTCCGCGGACATCGCCGAGCGTGTCGGCGCCGCGGGCGTGCGTGTTATCGAGACCCGGATCACCCGGCTCAGCTACGCGCCCGAGATCGCGCACGCTATGCTGCGCCGGCAGCAGGCCGACGCCGTGGTGGCGGCCCGCCAGCGGATCGTCGACGGGGCGGTCGGCATGGTGGAGTCGGCCCTGGCCCGGCTGGCCGCGGACGGCATCGTCGAGTTCGACGAGGAACGCAAGGCCGCCATGGTCAGCAACATGCTGGTGGTGCTGTGCAGCGACCAGGCCACCCAGCCCGTCGTCAACACCGGCACCATCTATCACTGACAAGGGGGACCGGCCGCCGCATGGCTACTGAGCGCAAGACGATCCTTCTCCGGCTGGACCCGGCCGTGCATGACGCGCTCGCCCGCTGGGCGGGCGACGAGCTTCGCAGCACCAACGGCCAGATCGAGTTCCTGTTGCGGCGGGCCCTGGCCGACGCGCGGCGGCTGCCGGACAAGGTCACGCCGATGCGCGGCCCCGGCCGACCGCCCAAGGAAACCGGCGGGCGGCGGTGACGCCGTCGCCGGGCTGGTGATCGGGTCCGCCCACCAGTTAGCGGTCTCCTCACGTCGCGGATCGTGGATCAATTTTAGTTAGTTCACTCACTTGACAGTGGCGTCCTGGTACGCCAAGACTGAGTTTGGTAACTAACTCAGTCAGGAGTGCCGCGTTATGGAACCAACCCAGGGGCCGCGACTGGCTCTTCGTTCGAGGCTCGGTGCGATCACCCTGGTGCTGCTCTGCGCCGTGCAGTTCCTCGACATCGCCGACTCGTCGATCGTCAACGTCGCCCTGCCGTCCATCCAGCACAGCCTGGGCTTCTCGCAGCAGAACCTGCAGTGGGTGGCCAGCGGCTACATCCTCACTTATGGGGGCTTCCTGCTGCTCGGAGGCCGCCTCGGTGATCTGCTCGGGCGCCGCCGCCTGCTGCTCACCGGCCTGGCAGTCTTCGCCGTGTCGTCACTCGCCGCGGGGCTGGCCAACAGCGCGGGACTCCTGGTTGCCGCCCGGCTTGTGCAGGGCATCGGCGCCGCGCTCATGGCCCCGGCAGCGCTGTCCGAGCTCACCACCAGCTTCCGCGAAGGCAAGGACCGCAATACGGCGCTCGGGGCCTGGGGGGCCATCAGCGGGCTGGCCGCGGCGGCGGGCGTCTTCCTCGGCGGAGTGATCTCGCAGGGGCCGGGCTGGCGCTGGGTCTTCTTCGTCAACCCGCCGATCTGCGTCATGGTGGCTGCCGGGGCGATCGCCCTGCTCGCGAAGGACCGCGGACTCGCGACGAAGGGAATGGCCTTTGACTCGCAGGGGGCGGTGCTCGTGACCGGGGGCATGCTGTTGCTGGTGTACGGCCTCGTACGGGCGCCGATCGTGGGCTGGGGGTCGCTCCAGACCATCCTGACCTTGACCGGTTCCGCCATCCTGCTTATCGCGTTCGCGCGAAACGAGCTGCGCAGCCGTAACCCGCTGGTTCCCTTCGCCATCCTCCGGGTGAAGGGACTGGTAGCGGCGGACCTCACCCAGCTGATCGCGTTTAGCGGCTTCTTCTCGATGTTCTTCTACGCCACCCTCTACATGCAGGAGATACTCCACTACTCACCGCTCAAGGCGGGGGCTGCCTATCTCCCCATCACCGCGGGGTTCGCCGTGGCGGGAGGCGTGGCCTCGCAGCTGGTCACGCGCGTAGGCACCCGACCGGTGGTGGTAGCCGGCTGCCTGATCGCCGGCGCCGGGATCTACTACGTGTCCAGGGTCCCGCTGCATGGTTCGTATGTGACCGATCTGCTTCCCGGGTTCCTGGTGATGTCGCTCGGGGCGGGGTCGGTGTTCGTCTCGGTCGCCGCCGCCGCCAACGCCGGCGTGCCATCCGACAAGGCGGGCCTGGCGGCCGGGCTGCTGAACTCGTCCCAGCAGATCGGCAGCGCGCTCGGCCTCGCCATCCTCTCCGCCGTTGCGATCACCCGCACCAACAACATGATTGCGGCTCAGGTACCCCATTTCCTGGCCGCGGATGCCGGTTATCACCGGGCCCTGCTCGTCGGCAGCATCTTGATGGCGGCCGCAGCCGTGCTCGCCCTGCGCATCGGCAACACCCGTAACGCGGCCCCGCTGGTCATGGTCAACCAAGAACCGGCCCCCGAGCCGAGCGCCCAGGGGCCTCGCCACGGGACACCGCCCGGCAGGGCCACGCCTGTACCCTGACAAGTGAGATGACTGACTCAACTTCGGGCCCGGCGACCGCCGTCGGGCAACGGCCGGGGAAACGGGAGCGGCTGGTAGCCGCCGCCGCCCAGCTCCTGTACGAACAAGGCATCGAACGGACCACGCTCGCCGACATCGCCAAGGCCGCGGACGTGCCGGCCGGCAACGTCTACTACTACTTCAAGACCAAAGACGAGGTCATCGCGGCGGTCATCGGGGCGCACGTACAGCAGATCAGGACGACGCTCGCAGCCATCGACGCCCATCACCGGTCCCCGAAGAGCCGGCTGAAGGCCCTGGTGCGTGAGTTCACCGCCCAGAGTGAGATTGTGGCCCAGCACGGTTGCCCGCTGGGCAGCCTCTGCTCGGAACTCGGCAAGCGCGTCAAGCGGCCGAGCTTCGCGGCCGCCGAACTGATGCGCCTCCCGATCGAATGGGCCGAAGAGCAGTTCCGGTCGCTGGGCCGCCGCGACGCTCACGATCTTGCCACCGACCTGATGGCCGCCTACGAAGGCAGTGCGCTGCTCGCCAACACCATGGATGATCCCAGCATCCTGTCCGGCTCGGCACGACGCCTCACCCGCTGGATCGACACCTTGTGACCCGGCCGGGACGAAGCAGCCCGGCCGCCTGAAGCGGCCGGGCAGCGCACGGGCTCTGGGCTGGTCAGTAACGGTTGGAGCGGCGCGGCCGGAACTTGATCCAGGCCAGAACGCCGACCGCTGCCAGCAGCAGGAACAACGGGGAGAACAACAGGTGCACAGCGAAGCTGAGCACGGCCAGGGCCACGATGGCGATAAGGACAAGGGCGATGATCCCAAACATGGTGATCGGTCTCCGTTCAGATAAAGGTATTGCAGGTCAGGCTTTGCGGAATCGGTCCCGCCAGTCGGCGATCCACGCCGCGGCGACCGGCTGGTCGCTGCCGTCCTCGGGGATCAGCAGCCAGGCGGCGATATAGAGAGCCACGCCGACACCGTTCAGCAGAGCCAGCGCCGCGATGATGACACGAACCAGCGTGACGTCCGCGTTGCAGTAACGGGCTATGCCGCCGGCCACGCCGCCCAGCATCCTGTCGTCGGCAGACCGGCGCACCTGGCGCGCTCCGGGCTGGTCAGAAGCGGTGGCAGACCCGGCGTCTGCGGTCGTTGTGTTCATGCCTCAAGGCTGCCCTCTGCGGACGCCCTCGTCGATCGGGATCAGCCCCGGTCCATACCCTGGTGTGCACCCCGAAGGCATCGGGGTCATCCCTGACCCTGGCGCTTCCGTCCGGCCGGGCGGCCCAGCCGTGGCCGCAGGATGGCGGCCGCGAGCGCCCCGGCGGCCGCGGCCAGGGCGATGGCGACGGTGGATGGGAGGTACTGCCCGACAATCCCCCATAGCGCGAAACCGGCGCCCTGAGTGAACATGATCCCCGCCCCGGCCAGGGCGAGCGCGCGGTTCCGCAGGCCCGCTGGGGCGGTGTCGATGAGCAGGCCGTCGATCCCGGCGGTCCACGCGCTGCCGAGCCCGGCGAGTGCCAGCAGCACCACAGCCATGGCGAGGCCCGGGGTCGCGACGAAGGCGGCCAGTGGCGCGAAGGACAGCAGGGCGGCCGGGACGATGATGCGCCGCTGCAGCCGGTACGGCAGCAGCCGGGCGGCGATAACGTCGGCAGCCACGGTCCCGATCGGGATCCCCATCAGCAGGAACCCCGCGGCCCGGGCGGGCTGGCCAATGTGGGCGGCATACGGGGCGGCGAGTGCCTCCGGGGCGACCAGGCAGGCGGGCACGAGCCAGCTGAACAGCAAGATCCGCCTGAGCGGCCGGTGCGCGAGCACCTTCCGGA
>JBPYFL010000085.1:0-2222 GCA_051986485.1 Streptosporangiaceae bacterium
AGTCCTCGGCGTAGAAGAACATCTGCGTGATGGCGAAGTCCGCCCCGGCGCGGCACTTGGCCACGAAGTAGCTGACGTCTGTCTCCGGGTCGGGCGAGCGGGGATGCAGCTCGGGGAACGCGGCGACACCGACGCAGAAATCGCCGGACGACTTGACCAGCCGGACCAGTTCGTCGGCGTGCCGCAGGCCCTTGGGGTGCGGGACCCACTCGGCGTTCGGGTCGCCCGGCGGGTCGCCGCGCAGCGCGAGGACGTTGCGCACGCCCACGTCGGCGTAGGCGCCGATCACGTGCCTGAGCTCGGCCACGGAGTGACTGACCGCGGTAAGGTGGCCCACCGGGGTCAGCGACGTGTGCACGGCGATCTTGCCGGTCACCCGGACCGTTCGGTCCCTGGTAGAGCCGCCGGCCCCGTATGTCACCGAGACGAAGGTCGGCTTCAGCGGCTCGAGCTGCCTGATGGCGCGCCACAGCTGCTGCTCCTCCAGCTGCGTTTTCGGCGGCATGAACTCGAACGAGAACGACTTCCTGCCCGCTTTGAGCAGCTCGGAGATCAACGGCGCGCGGCTAGGCCGCTGCGTTTGCGGCACATCCGGCTGGTGTGCGTCGTGCGGCCGGGGCACTGCGCTCCCGGGGAGTCGATGGACACGTCGTGGTCGCGGCGGCATGTGGCAAAGCATAACTCACCGAGCCATTTTCTGTGACCTAGTCACAAAACCTGGCTGTCCGCGCAGGGCGAGGTGGCGGCGAGGCAAAATTCGCCTCGTTAGCCGCAGTGGTAACACGCCGGTCGGTGCGGAGATTACCGGATTGAGAGCGTAGCCGCGGATGACCGCCGCGGAGCCGCCTTCGGTCAGAAGGCCAGCGCCTGGGCGCGCCGGTTGACCTCGGTGCCCCGGTGCCCGCAGAGGGCCTGGATCGGCGTCCCGGGCAGCGTGTCGTCGGCGGTGAACAGCCAGCGAAGCGCTTCGGTGTCGTCAAACCCGCAGTCGAAGAGCACCGTCAGCGTCCCGCAGAGTCCCTTGACGATGTGCTCGCCGTCGAGGAAGGCGGCCGGAACGCAGCGCTCCCCGTTCGGCCGGGTCACGGCGACCAGTTTGCGGTCGCGGAGCAGTTGCTTCACCCTGCCGGATGGGATACCGAGCCTGACGGCTACCTCGGGAAGTGACAGCCATTCGCCGACGAGAGCGTCGGCCGCGGAGTCTATCTGTGCCACGAGTCCAATTTCCCACATCCCGGCGGTTCCCAAACCAGTGACATTTCACCCTAATAGTGCATTTTTCCCCAATTGTCCGCGATTTTTCGGCGTCGCCGCCGACCTGCCGCGCTGCCACTGCGTGCTGGCGGCCGTCCGGCCGCCGGGCGGCCGGCTACCCGTTTCCGGTGTTCTGCTCGCCCGAGTCCAGTCGCTCTCGCCACGCGGCCGCCCGGCCGATCAGCCAGTCCGCGACGGCGTCCAGCCCTTCCGGCCGGACGCTGAAAAGCACCTCGCGCCCAGATCGACGCCTGGCGACCAGCCTGGAGTCCTCAAGCACGGCCAGGTGCTGCGCCACCGCCTGACGGGAGACCGGCAGGCTGGCCGCCAGACTGCTGGCGCTGCAGCCGAGCGTCCGCGCGAGCAGCTCGAGCAGTTCCCTGCGGCGCGGGTCGGCGAGCGCGGCGAGCGCCCGGCCCGCGTCGACGGACGGCTGGGCAGTTCGCGGCCGCCGTGGTTCCCGCGGGGACCTCCCGGATGCCCGTGACTTGCCGGTCTCCTGGGTCGTGCCGGTCACCGTCCCTGCTCGGCGCGGGTTCGCAGGCCCGCCATCTCGTACAGCCAGCCGCCGGTGTTGCCCTTCCGCTCATCCTCGCGCAGCGGCGCCGGCAGGTCGAGTGCCGAGAATCCGCTCTCGACGACGGTCACGCCGATCTCGTCGCCGATCGGCCGGACGTAGAACTCCACCAGAGTGGACTTGCCCGGGTCCGGCTCGGTGCCGCCGAAGGCGCTCGCCCAGCGGAACGAGACGTACCCCCGCGGTTCGACGCGGATCACGTCGACCACGTACGGCCGGCGATCGTCGCCGTACCCGACCGTCACCCGCCCTGGGCCGCGGGCCGGCTCCGCGTTGCTGCCCGGCAGCCACCAGCCGGGCCGGGTGACAAGTTGCCATACCTTGTCGTGAGTCGCCCTGATGGTGATCCGCTGTTCGATACGGTCTTCCATGGCTGCACCTCCCTCGCCCC
>JBPYFL010000086.1:0-2596 GCA_051986485.1 Streptosporangiaceae bacterium
ACCGGCGGGCTGGCTGCTCTTCGCCCACAGCCTTTATTTATACCGGACGGGCGGCTGGCCGGGAGCGCCCCCTCCCCGTCATCTCCTCACCCGCCTGTTAGTCCAGGCGCGTCTCCTGCCGCAGCACGGAAAGCGCTACCTCCTCCAGGGGCAGGCTGTCCGCGAACGCGCGCGCGCGGAGCAGGTGTTCCGCGTCATCGATTCCGCAGCCGAACTGCACCGCCACCATGCCCGCCGCCTGATGGACGATCGCCTGGTAGTCGCTCTCGTCGAACAGCGGCACGTCGCGAGCGGCTCCGCTCGCGGCTGGATCCGGCGGTGACAGCAGCATGGTGTGGGTCATCGCGTCGGCGACCCGCCCGGCGACAGCGACGACGCTGTTGGGGAGTACCGGCTCGTGGCTGTACGCGCAGAGCGTGCCCAGGCAACCCGCGGCATGCCGCAGCGGCACCGCGACCACGGCCCGCACGCCCAGTTCGCCGATGGCCGGGCCGTACAGCGGCCAGCGGTCAGCCAACGAGCCGCCCGCGGCGGTGACCGGAACGCCCGCGGTCATGGCGGTCACGGCCGGTCCCTCGCCCAGCACGATCTCCAGGTCGTGGGCCGCGCGGGCGAGGGCGTCCGACGCCGCCGTCACCGCGGCGGCCGGACGCTGCCCGTACAACGTGGCCGCGGCACTGCTAACCCCCATCGCCGCGGCGACCGCCGACATGAACACGGGCTGGAAGGCCGGGCCGCGTCCCTCCGCCCAGGCCTGCATCCTGACGGCATGCGCCTCATGAAGCGCGGCCGACGTCCGGTGGCGCGTCTGCATCTGCCGGTGCAGGACGGCCATCCTGGCCCGTAGTGACCGCAAGTGCTCAGGGCCCGCCGCTGACTGGGCCTCGCAGCGGTCGGCGATCGCCTCGGCCCGGGCCGCGCGCTGCCATTCCAGGGCCACGCGTTCCCACAGCCGGGCGATGACAGCAGCGGCGTCCTCGTGCGGCGGAACGCTACCAGGGCCGGACGGCACCATGTCATCTAGCGTACGCCTGCAATTTCAGCAGTGTCGCCCCCAAAGGCGGTAGCAGGTTTACTCACCGTGGTTATGCTCATAATGTTGGGTTGTGTCGGTAACCCGAAAGGTCGGGCCGTTATGCGGGACCGTGAAAGCTGGCTGGCCGCCACGATGATTGAAGTGGCGGACACTGGTGCCGTCGGGTTCGACGAGGCGGCGCATGTTAGCGGCTTCGCCGAACGGCTGGCGGAACTGCTCACCCCTGCCGAGATCGCCGTGCTCATGCCGGCCCGCCCCGGCTACTCGGGCGTAGCGACCGGAAGCAGCGAGCGGGCCGTCGACTTGGCGCGCCTAGAGGAGTCCGGCATGGCGGGGCCGTGTACCGAGTGCCACCGCGCCGGGAGCGCGGTTCGCCAGGAGTCGCTCGCGGCCGCGACGACCCGGTGGCCGGAGTTCGCGGCGGCGGCCCGGACGGCCGGTCTTTGGATCGTCTCCTCGCTGCCGATGCGCCACAACGACGAGACCATCGGCGCCGTCGGCGTGCTGAGCGTGCGCGACCACCCGGTTTCCGCGACGGACGCCAGCCTGGCGCAGACCTTGATCGAGGCGGCCACCATCGCGATCGTGCAGCAGCGCACACTCCGGCTCAGCCTGCAGACCACCCAGCAACTGCAGCACGCGCTGGACAGCCGGGTGATCATCGAGCAGGCGAAGGGGGCAATCGCCGCCTGGCTCGGCTGCGCCCCAGGTCAGGCGTTTGATCTGCTGCGCGCCTACTCGCGGTCGAACAACCGCCGCCTGGCCGAGGTGGCTGGGGACGTGGTCGACGGTCAGCTACCGGCGGGCAACCTGACGGTCACCGGAAAGGCCACACGGCACGCCGTCGGACACCCGGCGCCTGAACGCGAACGGTGACGCCGGATCATCCCCGGATGACCTCCTCCATCAGCAGCACGACCGCGTCCCCGTTGCCGTCAAGCGGCGTGCAGGTCACCTTGCAGCTGATCGAGCGGCCGATCCGGTTGATCGCGGCTACCTCAAGCGGTCCGGTCCGCCGACCGGACGTGAAGCACTGCCGCACGATCTCGACCACCTCAACGGTCGGCAGCCCGAACTCGAGGTTGAGGAAGGGCTGGTTCCGCACCTCATCCGAGCGCAGTCCCCACAGCTCCTCGGCTCCCCGGTTCCAGCTCTTGACCAGCATCGTCGAGTCGAGCACCACGACGCCGGCCGCGAGGCTGGACAGCACCCCTTCAAGGAAGGTGCGCGCCTCGTCGAGCTCGGAGCTGCGGATGCGCATCTCCTCGTTCATCGTCTCGAGTTCCTCGTTACCGGACTGGAGCTCCTCGTTGGTCGTCTCGAGCTCCTCATTCGTCGACTGCAGCTCCTCGTAGGCCGTGTCCAGTTCCTCGCGGTGCCGCTTGACCTCAAGCTGCAGCCTGGTGCTGAGCGTCGTGTCGATGAACATCACCGTGACCCCGGCACCCATCCCGTCGTTGCCCCACAGCGGCTGAATGTGGATGTCGAGGTACTGCACCTCGTCGGTGCCGACCGTCCGCTCGACCGAGTTGACGCGGACGACCCGGTGCTCGGCGTACG
>JBPYFL010000087.1:0-84352 GCA_051986485.1 Streptosporangiaceae bacterium
GGCCTGCACACCTGGCCCGACGCCTCCGTCTTCGGCCACGCCGTCAGCCACGGCTGCGTCCGCGTCCCCCAAGCCGGACTCCGCAAGCTCTCCCACGTGCCCCTCGGCACCATCGTCGTCATCACCAAATAACCCATCCGGGCTGCTACAGCCCGACAGCCCATCCAGGCCCAAACCGGGCCCAGCCAGGCCCGACGAGGCCGTGAGAAGAGAAAAGAGGGAGGAACTGCCCGTGAGAACTGTCCGCCTCACCAGGGGGCGCATCGGTGTCGCCACGGCGGCGATCGCCGGCATCAGCAGCGCGGTGACCATGCTCGCGCTGGACGTAGCCCCAGCGAGCGCCACGACCACCCAGAACTGGGCGACCGGCGTCACCGCCACTGGGTCGGCGCTGAACATTCCGGCCACGCCGCACGTGGCCTCGAGCGGTTCTGTGCTCGACAAGAGCGAGGCGAGCGTGCCGAGCAACCCGGCGCTGACCGCCCAGCTGCTGCACGTTTCCGCGGAAACGGGCGCCGCGCGGGCCTCAGTCGCCGACCTCAACCTCGGCAGCGGGCAGATCAAGGCCAGCGTCGTCGAGGCCAGCTGCCAGGAGGGCGCCGGCGAATCCAAGCTGGCCGACGCGGTGATCAGCGGGCATCAGGTGCCGGCGGCCGTCCCGCCGAACACCACTATTGCGGTGCCTCCGACGTCGCCGGTTGCCAGCGTGATCCTCAACAAGCAGGCGCCGGACGGGCACGGTGGCGTCAAGGTCAGCGCCATCGAGGCCTCGCTGAAGCTCCCCAGCTCGCCTGCGGCCCAGAAGGTCGACATCTCGACGGCCGACTGCGCGTCGGCCCCGACCGGCAACGGGTCCACCCCGTCGGCCCCCGCGCCGAACCCGCAGCAGGGAAACCTGTCGGTGACTGGCTGACCACGTCATCCGGCCGCGCGTTCGGTGGCCCCGCGGGCATCCCCGCGGGGCCACCGCCTTTTCACCGGTGAAGTACCCAAACAGTCCGGGACGCGGACCTGTGGAAAGAACAAATGTCGAACGAGATTTCGATATGTTCGGGTTCGTGGAGAAGAGGACCTGTGCCCAGTGCCGCCGAGAGTTCCAGCCGTCCAGCGGGCACCTTCGCTGCCCCGCATGCCGATCGAGGGACCTGTGCACGTGCGGACGGCCGAAACAAGTCAAGTCGGCCACGTGTGCGAAATGCCGCACCGTCGCTGGGTCAGCTAATGGCTACTGGAAGGGCGGGCGAACTTGGCACAAGGCCGGTTACCTCATGGTCGGCGTCCCCGGGCATCCGCGCGCTACGCCAAGTGGGAGCTACGTCTTCGAGCACATCCTGGTGATGGAGGACATGCTGGGCCGCTATTTGCTTCCGGAGGAGACGGTCCATCACCGCAACGGCGTCAAGGACGACAACCGTCCAGCGAACCTCGAACTCTGGACACGCCCACAGCCATCCGGCATCCGTGCCAGCGACGCCATCGCGTGGGCGAGTGAGATTCTCCATCGGTATCTGGTGACTGGCGACGCCTCCAACAATGCTCAGGACGATGACTGAGCACTCTTGGAGGCGGCGGGAGTCGAACCCGCGTGCTTCGGTACATCACCAGGGCTTCTCCGGGTGCAGCCTGCTGTGCTTTTCTCAGCCCCGGCGATCACGCAGGCGAGTCGCCGACGGGCTCAGCCGCTGTTTGGTGTTCCGATCGGTCCCGCGGCCGGGCCGATCGGTGGAGCCTTCTAGCTGATGCCAGTCACCGGGCCGAAGGCATTCCCGGGCTGACAGCTTCTAACTCGCGGTCAGGCCGCGAGGGCGAAGCTAGTGCGCTGAGAGTTGGCACTTATAGTTTGCGGCCGCGTTGTTAACGAGGTCACAACCGCAACCCTCGACCCGCTTCCCCTGGATCAACTACCAAAGTCGAAACCAAGTCGCCCCCTATGGAGTTGTCCCGGGCGCACCGTCAGGCGTTCCCGGCGCGCTCGATCTTAGTACCTCAACGCCTCCGTGCCCAACCCGATTCCCCGCGGCCACCGTCCGTTCACCTGCCGGCTGGTCCCGCAGAGCCCTGGACCCGGGCTCTGGACCCGGTGCGAGCGCTCCTCTATAGTCTGTTTCATACGGTCCGTTTCAGACCTACCGGGCGGCGGCGCAGGGCGAGAGGCGGCGGGATGGACCTGGCGACGGCCTTTTCGTGGGCAGCGGAGCGTTATCCGCTGCGCCGGGCGGTTGGCGGGCCGCGGCCGATGACCTACCGGCAGTGGGATGCCAGGACCAACGGGCTGGCCAGGGCGCTGGCCGGACTCGGGGTCGGCGCCGGTGACCGGGTGTCGTTCTGCCTCGCCGGGGGCGAGCCGCTGGCCAGCCTGCACCTGGCGGCGCAGAAGCTGGGAGCCATCTCGGTGCCGCTGTCTACCCGGTTCAGCCGCGACGAGCTGCGCTACTGCCTGGCCGACGCCGACGTACGGTTGCTGGTCACCGACCCGGCGACCGCGGAGGTGGCAGAGCAGGCCGCGTCGGGGGTGACGCACACCCGGCAGGCCGCCGACGTCGACCGGGCCGCCGAGAGCGCTCCGGACGGCGCGATCGCCGCAACCCCCGGCGGAGACGACATCAGCGTTCTGCTCTACACATCGGGCACCACCGGGCGGCCGAAGGGGGTGCCGCGCACCCATTCGGCCGAGCATTCGGCCGCGGTCGCGCATGTCATCCAGGCGCAGCACCGCTGCGGCGAGGTGACCCTCGGCGTGATGCCACTGTTCCACACCATGGGGTTGCGCAGCCTGCTCGCGACGATCGTCTGCGGCGGAACCTGGGTCCCCCAGGCCAGCTTCGACACCGCCGAGTCAGTCGCGCTCATCGAAAGCGAGCAGATCACGGCGCTGTACCTGGTGCCCACCATGTACTGGTCCCTGTTGCGGGCCGAGGACGAGCGCCGGCTGCGGCCGGTCCGGCGCCTCGCCTACGCGGGCGCCGCGATGGTCCCGGCGCTGGCGGAGGAACTGGCCGCGGCGGTGCGGCCGGACGTGTTCGTCAACCACTTCGGCAGCACCGAGATCTACACCTTCACCATCGCACCGGATGTCCCGGCCAAGCCCGGGTCCGCCGGGCGGGCCGGGGTGTTCGCCCGGGTGCGGCTGGTCGACCCCGACCCGGGTGCCTCCCCCGGCGATCTGGTCACCGGCGGCGAGCAGGGACAGGTCGCGGTGTCGATGGCGAGCCCGGAGGCGTTCGGTGGCTATTGGAACCGCCCGGACGCCGACCGCAAGGCGATCCGGGACGGCTGGTATTTCACCGGCGACCTGGCCGTCGCGGACTCTGACGGCGATCTGTGGGTGTCCGGCCGGGTCGACGACATGATCAACTCCGGCGGCGAGAACATCTACCCCGATGAGGTGGAGGCCGCGCTGGTGCGCTGCCCGGCGGTCAGTGACGTGGTCGTCGTCGGGATGCCGGACGAGCGATGGGGCCAGGCCGTCACCGCGTTCGTCGTGGCGGCGCCCGCCCTGGCCGCCGGTGACGCGGTCAGCCAGGTGCACCGGTACGCCGACGGACAGTCCGGCCTGCCATCGCTGAAGCGGCCGAAACGCGTCGTGATCGTGTCCTCGATCCCCAAGTCCGCGGTCGGGAAGGTGCTCCGGCGGACGCTGGTCCAGGGCAATTACACCGCGCTGGCGGAGGGCGAACGGTGACCGGCTCGGGACCCGCCCGGGTGGAGGACGCCGCGCTGGTCTGCGGCCAGGGCCGCTTCCTGGACGACCTTGATCCGCTGCCCGGCACGCTGGTGGCCGCCGTGGTCCGCAGCCCGCACCCGCACGCGCGGATCACCGCCGTCGATCTGAGCGCCGCGCGTGCGCAGCCGGGCGTGGCGGCGGTCATCGGCCCGGAGGAGGTCGCCGCGGCGCTGCGGCCGTTCCCGCTGTCGGTCGATACGCCGATGCCGTATCGGCCGGCCGCCACCGGCACCGTGCGCTTCGTCGGGGAACCAGTCGCGGTGGTGGTCGCCGGCGACCGGTATCTCGCCGAGGACGCCGCCGAACTGGTGGACGTCGACTACGAACCGCTCCCGCCGGTGGTCGATCCGGTGCAGGCGATGGCGGCGGGCGCGCCGCGGCTGCACGAGGACGCGGATTCAAACGTGGCCACCGACCGGACGTTCACGTTCGGCCCGGTGGACGAGACGTTCGCCGCCGCGGACACCGTGGTCCGCGCCGAATACCGGTTCCCGCGCTACTCGTCGGTGCCGATGGAGTGCTACAGCGTGGTCGCTGAATGGCGGGAGGAGGAGGCCGGTCCCGCGGTCACGGCGTGGGCGAACTTCCACGGCCCGTTCAGCATGGTGCCGGTGATGGCCGGAGCGCTGGGCATCCCGATGTCGCGGCTGCGGCTGCACGTGCCGGCCGACATCGGCGGCAGCTTCGGCATCAAAGCCGGGATCTATCCCTATGTGGTGCTGATGGCCCTGGCGAGCAGGCACGCCGGGCGGCCGGTTCGCTGGACCGAGGACCGGGTCGAGCACCTGCTGGCCAGTTCGTCGGGCGCGGACCGGGCGATGCGGTTCGAGGCAGCAGTGGGCGCCGACGGCGTGGTGCGGGCGCTGCGCGCGGACCTGGTGGACAACGTCGGCGCCTACTTGCGGCCGCCGGAGCCGAGCACCCTCTACCGGTGCTACGGCAACATCACCGGCGCCTACCGGATCGATGCGGTCCGCATCCGGGCCCGCGCGGTGGTGACCAACACGATGCCCACCGGCCTGAACCGCGGGTTCGGCGGCCAACAGCTGTATTTCGGCCTGGAGCGGCTGATGGACAAGATCGCCGCCGAATGCGGGCTGGACCCGGCAGAGGTCCGCCGGCGGAACTTCGTGCCCCGCGGCGCATTCCCGTACCGGACGCCGACCGGGGGCATCTACGACTCCGGCGACTTCCACCAGGCTCTCGACCAGGTCCTGTGCACCGCCG
The DNA here is from genome assembly GCA_051986485.1 of Streptosporangiaceae bacterium. Lineage (GTDB taxonomy): Bacteria > Actinomycetota > Actinomycetes > Streptosporangiales > Streptosporangiaceae > JBPYFL01. The sequence continues at coordinate 4,952 of JBPYFL010000087.1, forward strand.
GCTACCAGGAACTGCGGGCGCGGCAGCGGGCGGCCAGGCAGCGGGGTGACTTCTACGGCATCGGCATCGCCACCATCGTGGACCCGTCGGCGACCAATATCGGCTACGTCGGGCTGGCCACCCCGGCCGAGCGCCGGGCCGCGGGCCGCGGCAAGTCGGGCTCCACGGAGCACGTCCGGGTGAGCGTTGACCCGCAGGGCATCGTCACGGTCCTGCTGGGCACCGTGCCGCAGGGCCAGGGGCACGCGACGGTGGCGCGGCAGATCGCCGCCGAGCGGCTCGGCCTTCCGCTGGAGGCGGTGCGCCCGGTCGTGGAGATGGACACCGCCACCACCCCGTGGACGGTGACCTCGGGCAGCTACTCGTCCCGGTTCGCCCCGCTGCTGACCAGCGCCCTGGTCGACGCGGTGGACCGGATCGCCGACACGATCCGGGTGGCCGGCGGCGTGCTGCTGGGCACCGGCCCGGACCGGCTGGAACTGGCCGACGGCCAGATCAGGGTCCGCGGTGAACCGGACCGCGCGGTGGCCTTCCGGCACGCCGCCGGGCTGGTCCACTGGGACCCAGGCGCGCTGCCCGCGGGTGCCGCGGCCCGGCTGTACGAGGAGGCGGCGTTCAGCCCGCCGCAGGCAACCGCCGCCAGCGAGCACGACCAGATCAATTCCAGCCTGTGCTACGGCTTCGTCGCCGAGATCGTCGCCTGCCGGATCGACCCGGAGACCCTGGACATCCAGATCGAGCAGGTGGCGTCGGTGCATGACGTCGGCACGGTGCTGAACCCGGCGCTGCTGGACGGCCAGGTCCACGGCGCGCTGGCGCACGGCTTCGGGGGCGCCCTTTACGAGCAGTTCCGGTACTCGGCCGACGGCCAGCCGGTCTCGGCGACGTTCCTGGACTACCTGTGCCCGACCAGCGCCGAATGCCTGTATCCGCTGCGCATCGAGCACCTGGAGACGCCGTCGCCGCTGACCAGGCTCGGCGCCAAGGGCTGCGGCGAGGGCAGCAGCATGAGCGTGCCGGCCGCGATCGCGAACGCGGTCGCGGACGCGCTGGCGCCCTCCGGCGCCGATATCACCAGCCTGCCGCTTCATCCCGGCACGCTGCATGATCTGCTGTCGGAGGCGCCCAGCCTTCCCGGCCCGTCCCGCCAGAATGGAGCTCAGCAGCAATGGCCTTGACCGGAGGCGAGATCACGCTCGATCGGGGCCACGAGGGCCAGGTCGCGTACCTGACCTTGCGCAACGGCCCGTACACCGTGATCACCTGGGAGATGCGGCAGATGATGGCCGCCCGGTTCACCGAGATCGACGCGGAGCCGGAGATCAAGGTGGTGGTGATCCGCTCGGCCGGCGAGCACTTCTCCTCCGGCGGCGACATCGCGGGGTTCATGGAGGTCGATCCGGTCGACTTCACCGACCTCGGGCACAACGTGACCGCCGCCGCCCGGAGCCCCAAGCCGGTCGTGGCGGCCGTGGACGGCTACTGCTTCGGCGTCGGCCTGGAAGTCGCGCTGTCCGCCGACATCCGGCTGGCCACCGCGCGCAGCCAGTTCGCGCTGCCGGAGATCCGTCTCGGCATGATCCCCGGCAGCGGCGGGACCCAGCGGCTGGCCCGGCTGATCGGTCTGAGCCGGGCCAAGTACCACGTGATGTCCGGCGAGCGGATCGATGCAGCCAAGGCCGGCGACTGGGGCATGGTGGCGAAGATCGTCCCGGACGCCGACGCCCTGGCCGGTGAGACCGAGAAGCTGGTGAGCACGCTGCTCGGGTACTCGCCGCTGGCGCTGCGCACCGCCAAGGAGGTGCTGGACCGGGGAACCGACGGCCCGCTCTACACGGGCATCGAGCTGGAGCGCAAGTCGTATGCGATGCTCCGCGCCAGCAGGGACTTCGCCGAGGGCGTGGCCGCCTTCGGCGAGAAGCGGGCACCGAAGTTCGAGGGCAGGTGATCCGCAGGTGAAGGCGCCGCCGTTCGGCTACGTCCGGCCCGCGACCGTCGATGACGCGGTGGCCGAACTCGCCGACGGCGAAGCCAAAGTGCTCGCCGGCGGCCAGTCGCTGATGCCGGTGCTGGCGATGCGGCTGGCCCGGCCGACCGCCTTGGTGGACATCAATGGCGTCGCCGGACTGGACGAGCTGGACGGCACCGGCGGGCGGCTGACCGTCGGCGCGGCGGTGCGCCAGCGGCAACTGGAGAATCACCCGCTGGCCCGCAACGTCCCGCTGATCGCGCTCGCCCTTCCCTGGGTGGGGCACCGGGAGCTGCGCAGCCGGGGCACCGTGTGCGGCAGCGTCGCGCACGCCGATCCCGCCGCCGAGCTTCCGGCCGTGGCGAGCTGCCTGGACGCCGAGATCGAGATAGCCGGACCGGACGGCAGCCGCGCCGAGCGCGCCCGCGACTTCTTCACCGGCCCGATGACGACCACCCTCGCCGAACCGGAGCTGATCACCCGGATCCGGTTCCCGGTCGCGCGGCCCGGGGAGGGCCACGGTTTCGCGGAGGTCGCGCGCCGTCACGGCGATTTCGCGCTGGCCGGCGTCGCCGTTCGGGTCACCGCCGCCGGCGGTGAGGTACGTGCGGCGGTCCTGACCGCCTTCGGCGTCAGCGGCCAGCCCGCAACGCGGGATGTGACCGCGCTCGTCACCGGCGACGAGCCGCCCCGGGAAGCCCTCGCCGAGCTGGCCCGGGACCTGGTGGACGGCCCCGGCGACGCGCACGGCTCACGCTCCTACCGCCGCCGGGTGCTCGCCGTGCTGGCCGGCCGGGAACTCGGCCGGGCCCGCGCGGCAGCACTCGGGCAGCCGGTACCTGGCGAGCACGCACCCGGGGAGCACCCATGACGGCCGGCGGGCGGCCGGTCCGCGCGAGCGCGGCGGACCTGGTCGATGTTTCCTGCACGGTCAACGGCGCCCCGGTCACGCTGCGGGTTCCGCCGCGGCTCACCCTCGCCGACGCCTTGCGCGACCGCCTCGGCCTGACCGGCACGCACCTCGGGTGCGAGCACGGCGTGTGCGGGATGTGCACGGTCCTGGTGGACGGCGCCGCGGCCCGGTCCTGCCTGCTGCTGGCCTGCCAGCTGGACGGATCGGAGATCGTCACCGTGGAGGGCCTCGGCACGCCGGGGGACATGCACCCGCTGCAGGAGGCGTTCAGCCGGCATCATGCGCTGCAGTGTGGCTTCTGCACGCCCGGCTTCCTGCTCAGCAGCTACGATCTGCTGGCGCACCGGCCCGGTATCGACCCCGCCGAGCTGCCCGGCCAGTTGTCCGGCGTGCTGTGCCGGTGCACCGGGTACCGCAATATCGTCTCGGCCGTCGCCGAGGTGGCCGACCGGTACCGGGACGGGATCCCCGCCCCGCGCAACTGCGGCCCGCATCCGCCGCCATGACGGGGATCCGGCTTTCCACGACGTCGTACGTGGTACTCGGAATGATCGCGCTGCGTGGCCCGTCCACCTCCTATGACCTGAAGCGGGCGATGAGCCACTCGGTCGGGTACTTCTGGCGCTTCCCGCACGCGCAGCTCTACTCCGAGCCGCAGCGGCTTGCCGAGGCCGGGCTGCTCCAGGTGCAAGCCGAGGACCAGGGCCGGCGCCGCAAGACCTTCTCCATCACCGCCGCGGGACGCGCCGCGCTGCGAGCGTGGCTGGCGGAGCCCACCAACGAGCACTTCGAGATGCGCGACATCGCCGAGCTGAAGCTGTTTTTCAGCGAGGCCGGCGATCCGGGGAACGTGCGCAACCTCGCCCGCGAGCAGATCAGGCAGCACCAGCAGCGGATCGCCGCCTACGAGGAGATGCAGTGCCGGTTCGGCGACCAGCCCGGGGTCGCGTCGCGGATGGTCACGCTGCAGCTCGGCCTGGAGATGGAGCACGCGGCGCTGCGGTTCTGGACGGCGCTGCGGAAGGAGGCCGACACCGATGCCGGGCCCGCCTCGTACCTGCGCGGGCTGGTGGACCGGCTCGCGGCCGGCCGGTGACCATCCAGCAACGACCCAGCAGCCGCCCAGCTAGCGTTCAGTTCGGCTTCCTAGATTCCCCGCAGGGACAGGCGATCGAGAGGAGTATGGAGCGATGTTGGGTGGGGTGACCATCTCGCACCGCGGGGCGCGCTTCGAGATCGGGCGAATGGGGCGCTGCTACGCGATATGGGCGAACGGGGCACCGCGGTCGCAGCCGCTGGAACGATGGCCCGAGACACCGCAGGGGTGGTCAGCTGCCTGGTCCTACTTCATGACCATCGAGGTTCCCGGCACGATCGGGCCCGTCGGGAGGTCCCCGGCTCATCCGGCCAGTACCGAGATCGTCTCGGCGGTGCTGTTGGTGGCGGGAGTCGCCTGCGGGGCCGCGGGGCTGTTCCTCCCGTACCTGAACGGCACGAGCCTCGCCCGCCAGCCCGCCGAACTGCTGCCGCATGTGGTTTATCTGGCCGTGTGGAGCGCGACCGCCGCTGCCACCATCCTCGGCGCCCGGCAGCGCACCTGGGCGCTGATCGGCGCGGCGACGAGCGCCGTCACGTTCGGCCTCTTCGTTGCCGACGCCGGCACCGTCGTGACCGGCGGGACGCGGGTGCTGGGCGCCGGCCTGGTGCTCGCGCTGGTCAGCTGGCTCGCCTGCGCCGTCGGCTCCGCGATGGCGTTGCGGCTGGGCCCGCGCGGCGGGCCCGCCAGGCCGCGCCGCTCCGGGGCCGCCGCCGCCCTGCTGGTAGCCGCCGCGGTCGGCGCGGCGGTCACGTTCGCCCCCGCCTGGGACAGTTACGTCGTCCGCAGCGCGGCCGGCCAGGTGCAGACCGTCACCGCCGGGAACGCGTTCGCCAACCCGGCTCTCGTGGTCGCCGGGAATGTGCTGGTGATGGTCGCGCTGGTAGCGGCCGTCACGGTGGCCGCGCTGTGGCGCCCCACGCGGCAGGGGGCGGCGGTGCTCGCCGGAGCGATCATCCCGATGCTGGCACAGGCGGGCTCGGCACTGGTCCAGGTCACCCACGCCACGTCGCCGGCGCAGTTCGGGATTCCGCCGGCTCAGGCCGCCCAGGCGGGGATAACGATCAGCAACGGCCTCACCGCGGCGTTCTGGATCTTCTGCGCATTCGTTATCGTCCTGGCCGTATCGTGCGCCTGGCTGTTCATCAGGCCGTCGGGCGCCCCGGCCGTGTCTGCGGGCTCGCAGCCGGTGGAGGCGGCCGAGGTACCGGACGCCTCCTGACGCGGTCAGGCGGTACTGGGCAGGAGCCCGGCCTTCGCGGCGGCGATCGCGGTCGCTGCCTGCGCGGCGGCGCCGTCCACCGGGACCCGCAAGGTCTCGCCCGAGGCGCGGGTGGTCAGCTCCACCATCCCCTCGGCCAGCCCCCGCGGGCCGACCGCCAGCCGGAACGGGATGCCGGTCAGCTCGATGTCGGTGAGCTTGGCGCCCGCGCGGGCGGCGCGGTCGTCGAGGATCACGTCGATTCCCGCGCCGAGCAGTTCCTTATAGAGTTGCTCCGCGGTTTGCACGGTCGCGTCGTCGCCGGTGACGAGCGGGACGACGGCGACCTCGAACGGCGCCACCGACACCGGCCACGCGATCCCCTTGTCGTCATGGAAGGCCTCGACGATGGCGGCCATCGCGCGCTCCACGCCGATGCCGTAGCTTCCCATGATGACGGTGCGCTCGTGCCCCTCGGCATCGATAACCGTGTCCCCGAACGCCTCGGCGTACTTGCGGCCCAGCTTGAAGATGTGCCCGACCTCGATCGCGCGCTGCAGTTTGAGCGGATGCCCGCAGCGGGGGCACGGGTCGCCGTCATCGACCCGGCGCAGGTCGGCCCACCGGGTAACGGTGATGTCGCGGTCCACGTCCACGTGCCGCAGGTGGAAATCGTCGGCGTTGGCGCCGGTCACCATGTCCCGCTCGCCGCGCAGCGCGGTATCCGCGATCACCGGCAGGTTGCTGACCCCCACCGCGCCGAGGCTGCCCGGCAGCGCGCCGAGTGCCTCCCGGATCTCCTCGGGGTGCGCGGGACGCAGGTCGGCGGTTCCGGTCAGATCGGCCAGCTTCTGCTCCATCAGGCTGTGGTCGCCGCGCAGCAGCACCAGGGTGAGCGCCCCGTCGAGCACGTACACCAGGGTCTTGATCTGCCTGGGCGGGGCGGCGTTGTAGGGCGGCCCGGCGAGCGCCTCGATCGTGCGCACCCCGGGGGTCGCGAACCGATCATTCGGCGGCGAGGGGGGACGCTCGGGCGGCTCCGGCACCGGCGAGGTCGCCGTCTCCACGTTCGCCGCGTAACCGCACTCGGCGCAGGTGACGATGTCGTCCTCCCCCGCCGCGGCCGGCGACATGAACTCCACCGAGTCACGGCCGCCCATGATCCCCGACGACGCCTCCACGCCGATGGCGGAGATGCCCATCCGGGCGAAGATCCGGACGTAGGCCTCCCGGTTCGCTTCGAAGGAGCGGTCGAGCCCCGCCTCGTCGATATCGAAGCTGTAGGCGTCCTTCATCGTGAACTCACGCGTCCGGAGCAGGCCGGCCTTGGCCCGCGGCTCGTCGCGGAACTTGGTCTGCAGCTGGTACCACAGCTGCGGTAGCTCGCGGTAGGAGTCCAGTTCGCCGGCCAGCCAGGCGAACACCTCCTCGTGGGTCATGCCCAGCGCGATGTCGGCGCCCCGGCGGTCTTTGAACCGGAACATCTCCGGGCCGATCGAGTCCCACCGGCCGCTGCGCTGCCACAGCTCGGCCGGGTGCATCGCCGGGGTGAGGAACTCCTGCCCGCCGATCCGGTTCATCTCCTCCCGGAGGATGGTCATCACCTTCGACCGCACCCGGATCGCCAGCGGCAGCAGCGCGTAATGCCCTGCCATCAGCTGCCGGATGTACCCGCCGCGCAGCAGCAGCCGGTGGCTCGCCGAATCGACCCCGACGGGGTTCTGGCGCAGCGTCGGGATGAACATCTGTGACCAGCGCATGGAAGTGAAGCGTATTCGCCCCCGCGTGCGCCCTGCGTGCGCCCCGGGCCAAATCGCGTACCGTAACGGCGTGGGCAACGTCCACGGGGAGAGCGCCGGTCCCGGCGCTGGCGCGCCCGGAATCCGGGCACAGGCGGTCCAGCCGGCCGGCCGGCGGCTGCCCGGTATCCGGGCGCTCGGCATCCGCCCGGTCGATGTGCTGCTCACCGCCGTCGTGATCGGCGCGGTCGAGCTGTTTGTCGCCACCGCGACCGGCCCCGGGCAGGCGCCGCTGACCGCGGAGGCCTACATCTTCGGAGCGGTGATCGCGCTGCCGGTCCTGCTCCGCCACCGGTGGCCGCTGCCCGCGCTGCTCGCGTGCTCGCTGCTGCTGGTCCTCTACTACCTCATCGACCGCCGGAACATCACTCCGGCGCCGCTGCTGGTCCTGCCGGTGTATGACGCGGCACTCGCCGGTTACCTGGTCTGGGCGATCGCGGTCCCGGCCTTCTTCATGGTGATCGGCCTGTTCGTGGTCGAGGCAAGCGCGCACTTCGGGATCGCGTCACTGGTCGCGGAGTTCTGGACGTCGATCGTGCTGCTCGCGCTCGCGGTCGCCCTCGGCGAGGTGGTGCGCAGCCGCCGCGCGCTTGCCGCGGAGACGGCGAAACGGTTGCGCACGGCGGACGAGGAACGCGAGGCGGAGGCCGCCCGCCGGGTCGCCGAGGAGCGGCTGCGGATCGCCCGCGACCTGCACGACACCGTGGCGCACAGCATGGCGACGATCACGGTTCAGGCGGGCTCGGCGCTGCACCTGCTGACCGGCGGGGACGCCGACGGCGGTCCGCAGGGCCGCCCGGACGGCCCTGGTGCGCCGCTGCGGGTGCCGGCCGACGAGCTGCGCGGGGCGCTTTCCGCGATCAGGGAAACCAGCAAGGCGGCGCTGACCGAGATGCGCGCCAGCCTCGGGCGGCTGCGCGGCGGCGCCGGCGAGTCCGACGTGAACGGCGAGGGCCCGCCCGGGGACCGGGCGGCGGGGCTTGACCGGCTGCCGGCGCTGTGCGACGCGGTCAGCGCGGCCGGGGCGCCGGTCCAGCTCGAGGTGACCGGGGAGAAGGTCCCGCTCGGACCTGCCGTGGACCAGGCGGCGTACCGCATCCTGCAGGAAGCGCTCACCAACGTGCTCCGGCACGCCGGACCGGACGCGTCGGCGGCGGTACGGATCGGCTACCAGCCCGAGGCGATGACGATCACGGTCACCGACAACGGCACCGGCGGCCCGGACCCGCCGGGCCCCGCCGCCGGGGCCGGTCACGGCATCACCGGGATGACCGAGCGCGCCGAGGCACTCGGCGGCGAGCTCACCGCGGAGCCGGGTCCGGACGGCGGATTCCGCGTGACTGCCAGGCTCCCGGTGCCAGGGCACGCCGCGGCGGAGGGCGGCGGCCGGTGATCCGGGTGCTGCTCGCCGATGACCAGGCGCTGGTCCGCGCCGGATTCCGGATGCTGCTCGAGTCCGCCGACGACATCACGATCGCCGGGGAGGCCGCCAACGGCGGCTCGGCCGTCGCGCTCACCCGGGAGCTGCGGCCGGACGTGGTGCTGATGGACCTGCGGATGCCGGAGGTGGACGGGCTGACCGCGATCAGCAGGATCACTGCGGATCCGGCCCTCGGCTCGGTCCGGGTGGTGGCGCTGACCACCTTCGACGACGACGAGTACGTGTTCGGGGCACTGCGGGCGGGCGCCAGCGGATTCCTCGTCAAGGACGTCGAACCCGCCGAACTGCTGCAGGCGGTGCGGGTCGTCGCCCGCGGCGACGCGCTGCTCGCGCCCCGGGTGACCCGGTCGATCATCGCCGCCCTCGCCTCGTCCAGCCCGTCCGGCGCCGAGCAGGAGGAACGGCCGGCCCAGCCGGACCGGGACGACCCGGCGCTCGCCGCACTCACCGAACGGGAACGCGAAGTGGTCGCGCTGGTCGCGGCCGGGCTGTCGAACGACGAGATCGCCGCCCGGCTGGTGGTCAGCCCGCTGACCGCGAAGACCCACGTGAGCCGTGCGATGACGAAGGTGAGCGCCCGCGACCGCGCCCAGCTCGTCGTGTTCGCCTACCAGCACGGCCTCGCAACGCCGGCTGGGCGCTGACCCGGCTGGACGCTGGCCCGCGGGTCGCTAACCTGCCCGTTCGCTGACCCTCCTGCTACCGGCGGAGTACGCCGCCGGAGTACACCGCCGCCGCGCGGCAGCCAGGAAGCCTTCCCCGGTACGACGCCACGGCACGCCAAAATCCGGAACATGGGGGTGACGAACTTCGCACCCGTGTTCGGAGACAGAAATGCCGCACTCAGCTAGCGCCCTCGCCGGGATCGGCCGTGCCTGCTACCGGCACCGGTGGCTGACGCTCATCTCCTGGATCGCCGGCGTGGCGTGCCTGATCGTGTTGTGGATCGGCTTCGGCGCCCCGGCCCAGAACAACTTCACCGGCAGCGACCCCGGGCAGGCGGTGCTGAACCAGCACTTCCCGCGCCAGTCCGGCGACTCGCTCACCCTCGCCATCCGGTCCCAGGATGCGATCAGCTCTCCCGCGGTCCGCTCCCGGGTGACCCAGGCGCTGGTCCCGTTCACCCATGCCGCGCACGTGACGTCGGTCAGCGACCCGTATACGGCGCCGGGGCAGATCTCGCGGGACGGGCACATCGCGTTCGCGACCGTCCAGTTCAACGAGCAGGGAGCGAACATCCCCGGCAGCGAGGCGACGGCGCTGATGAACGACGCGCGCGCCGCGTCCGGCAACGGCGTGCAGTTCAACCTCGGCGGCGACGTCGTTGACCAGGCGGAGACTCCCTACGGCGGCGCCAGCGACGGGATCGGTATCGCCGCGGCGGCGGTGGTGCTGCTGATCGCGTTCGGCTCGCTGCTGGCGATGGGCCTGCCGGTCGCGACCGCCGTCTTCGGGATCGGCGCCGGGCTGTCGCTGATCGCGCTGGTCGGCCACATCTTCCCGGCACCGTCGTTCTCCCCGATCATCGCCTCGATGATCGGCCTCGGCGTCGGCGTCGACTACGCGCTGTTCATCGTGACCCGATTCCGGGAGGCACTCCGTAACGGCGCTGAGCCGGAAAGCGCGGTGGCGACGGCGATGCGGACGGCCGGGCGTTCGGTGCTGATCGCGGGCAGCACCGTCGTGATCGGCATGCTGGGCCTGCTGGTGCTGCGGCAGCCGCTGATGAACGGCGTGGCGGTCGCGGCCGCCGTGACGGTCGCGGCCACGATGCTCGGCTCGCTGACGCTGCTGCCGGCGCTGCTCGGCTTCACCGGCACCCGGCTGGCCCGGCCCTCCCGGGTGAAACTGCCCGCGCGGCTGCGCCGCCGGGCCGCGCGCGTCAGCCGTTCTGCTGAGTCCATGCCCGCGGCGCAGCGGTGGGCGCGGGTGGTCCAGCGCCGGCCGCTGATCGCGGCCGTGCTGTCCGCGGCGGCGATCCTGGCGCTGGCGGCGCCCGCGCTCGGGATGAAGCTGACGATGCCGGACGAATCGTCCCAGCAGCGCAGCACGATGGGGTACCAGAGCTACGCGACGATGGCGGAGGGCTTCGGGCCCGGGTTCGACGCGCCGCTGATCGTGGCGGCGCAGCTGCCGCCGGGAAGCGCGGGCAGCTCGCCGGCGGTGTCCGCGGACACCGCACGGCTCGCGTCGGCGGTCCGCACCACACCGGGTGTGACGCACGTGACACCGGTGGTCATCAGCGCCGACCACAAGGCCGCGATGATGATCGCCTACCCGGACACCGGCGAGCAGAACCCGGCGACGAACACGCTGGTGAACCAGATGCGCTCGGACGTGCTTCCGGCGGCGACCGCGGGAACCGGCGTCCACGCCTACCTGACCGGGCCGAACGCCGGGTCGGTGGACTTCGCGAACATGACCGGCTCGCGGCTGCCGTGGCTGATCGGCGTGGTCGTCGCGCTGTCGATGGTGCTGCTGACGGCGGTTTTCCGGTCGGTGGTGATCGCGGTGAAGGCCGCCGTGATGAACCTGCTGTCGATCACCGCCGCCTACGGGGTGCTGGTCCTCGTCACCCAACACGGCTGGCTGCGGCAGGTGTTCGGGTTCCCGGAGACGATGCCGGTGACCACCTGGGTGCCGATCTTCCTGTTCGTCATCCTGTTCGGGCTGTCGATGGACTACGAGGTGTTCCTGCTGTCGCGGATCCGCGAGGCCTACGACCGGACCGGCGACAACTCCACGGCGGTCGCGCAAGGGCTCGCCAGCACCGCCAGGGTGATCTCGGCCGCCGCCGCGATCATGGTCGTGGTGTTCCTGTCGTTCGTCTTCGGGGCGGACGTGGGGGTCAAGCAGATCGGCCTGGGGCTCGCTGTGGCGGTGCTGATCGACGCGACGATCGTCCGGCTGGTGCTGGTGCCGGCCGTGATGGAACTGCTCGGCAAGGCCAACTGGTGGCTTCCCCGCCCGCTGGCGCGGGTCCTCCCGGCCGCTGCACCGACCGCGGATGCGCCCTCGGGGCTGCCGGCGGGCAGCGGCGGGGACGACGACGGCGAGGACCGGGAGCGCGCCGCGATCGCGCGGCACCGATAGCACAAAAAAAAAGGGGATCCGGGTGATGAGAAACCCCCGTGGGCGCTGGCGGTGGCCGAAGATCGCGCCCACGGGGGTTGACCGGCAGGGTCGGGGCCGGTCTATGCCCGGGCCTCCCCCGAGATGAGGCCCGGTTCTCATCACGGCGACTGGGCCGCAACCCCCCAAGCGGCACACAGTCACTAGATAAGACGCCAGCAAGTCGAGCCAAGGTTGCGTCGAGTCACGAAAAAATTCTCGAAGCGACGACAACGTTCGCAACAGATTGTCTATCCGCGTGATATCCAGCGGCTGCCCTGGCCACCAACCCGCTAGCTGACCGCGACCGTCAGTGACGTCACGAGCAGAGCGTGAGGGCTTGGTGCCCTGCCGCGGCGGCTAAGGGGGTCTGGGGGGAGTTTGTCCCCCCAGCCAAGCCACCGCATCGCCGAAGGCTATGCAGCAGGGAGAGCTTGCAGGCCGCCGCGGCAGGGCACCAAGCGCTCACGCGACCCCCACCACCGCGACCCCGCGCGACCCCTCGACATCAGAGCCCCGGCGAACCCTGAAGAAAGCGACTGGCCAGGGAAACCGCTCCCGCGGTACCCCCATCGCCGAGTTCCAGCACCGCGAACGCGATGTTCCCGCGGTAGCCGACGAACCAGTTGGCCCAGGTCCCGCCCGACCCGGAGCTCACCTGAGCCCGCCCAACCTGGCCGTATACCGGCTTGCCGGGCAGGTCTCCCGCGCCGGCGGCGCGCGCGGCCCCACCCGAGACCGCCGTCCGCATCAGCGTCCGCAGGCTGTCGGCGGTTCCCGGCCGCAGCGATGCCGTCGGGGCCGCGCCGGCCGGGCCGCTGGGGTCGGGGGCGGTGACCAGTGTGGGCGAATGCGCGGAGCCGGAGGCGACGTCCCCGGCGACCATCGCCATCGACAGCGGGCTGACCTGTACGCCGCCGTCGCCGATCGTCTCGGCTGCACGCTCGGCGTCGTCAGTGGGCGCTGGCACCAGCCCGGAGAAGGATGGCATCGGCAGCCGCCAGTTCGCACCCAGGCCCAAAGCGGCCGCCGCGGAGTTGAGCTGGTTGCCGGTCAGCAGCCGGGACAGGCCGGCGAAAGCGGTAGCGCAGTCGGCGGCGAAATCGGTCCGGAACGGCGGCTGCGCGCCGATCCCCGCCTCCGGCGGGTCATTGGTGAAGCTCTTGCCGCCGACGTCCTTCACCTCGTCGCAGGGGATCTCGGTGCCGACGGAGAAACCGGTACCGAGCAGCGCCGCGGTGGAGACGATGGTGAACGCCTCGCCCGGCGGGTAGCGGCCGTTGAGCACGTCAGCGGCGGTCATCGGCGCACCGCGGGCGGAGCGGCCGGCGATCGCGAGAATGTTCCCGGTGCTGGGGGACACAGCGGCGATCGCGGCGGCACCGTGCGCCGACCGCACCGTCCGCAACGCTGCGGCCTGCACCTTCGAATCGAGGGTCGTCCGCACCGGATTGCCCGCCTGGCCAGGCCATCTCTTCAGCACCGATACCAGCTGACCCTGCGGATTCTCGGTGACCACCTCGGTCGACGAGCTGCCGGCGAGCTGGCGCTGATACAGCGCCTCGAGCCCGGACATCCCGATAGTGGCGCCCGGCTGGTACGGAAGCCCTTCCTGGCGCAGCAGCGGGGAGTCGTCGGTGCCGACGGTGCCGGTGATCCCGGGCGCTGCGGTATCGGACAGCTGCCGGGTGGTCGCGTGCACCCGGATGCCCGGCACGGTGTGCAGCCGCGGCAGCAACCGCCGGTAGGTCCGCGGGTCGAGCGTCACCAGTTCCGCGAACTTCCCGCTCGGAGCGGACATGATCTGGCTGAGCACCTGGGACGGATCGAGGTTGGTGACCTGCGCGAGCTGGTTGGCGGTCATCGAGGGGTCGGTCAGCCGGTCCGGCTGCACGCCTACCTCGTATGCGGCGCTCGGCCGGATCAGCGAGTTGCCGTCACGGTCGAGCAGCGGAGCCCGGGAGGGCATCGTGGAGACGACGGCGAGCCGAAGGCCAGGACGCAGGCTCGGGTTGATGACCGCGGGGCTCCACTCGATCTTCCATCCGGAGCCGCTGCGCAGCAGCGGAATCTTCCCGTCGTACTGCCAGGGCGCGCTGTCCTCGCCCAGGTCGACCGAGGCGTGGAAGACGGCCTCCGCGTGACTGCCGTGCTGATGGATCGAGCCCATGCTGAGCTGCACGGCTGCGGCGCCAAGCTGCTGGGAAGCGCCGAAGAGGGCGGCAGCCACCGGCCGCGGCTGGCCGGTGGTATACGCCGCGGCCGCGGCGAAGTCGCCCTGGCTCCAGTCGAGCAGGAAGCTCCGGACGGTGGGCTCGGCGGAGGGTTCCGTTCCGCTGCCGATGATCAGGCTGACCACCAGTGCTGCCGCGGTGAGGATCGCCGCGGTGGCGCGCAGAACAGCGGGAGGCGGAGGCCATAGCGTGTCAGCGACGCCGCCGGAGCGCACGGTCCACCTCCCTCGCCGCATCCCGCCGGGCAAGTTCGTGGCGCTTGTCATAGGTGTGCTTACCGCGGGCCACCGCTAGCTCTATCTTGGCCTTGCCGTCCGAGAAGTACATCGACAGGGGTACGAGCGTGAGCCCCTGCTCCGTCGAGACCGTGGACAGCTTGGCGATCTCCTTCTTGTGCAGCAGCAGCTTGCGGATCCGGCGCGGCTCGTGGTTCGTCCAGGTGCCCTGGGTGTATTCGGGGATGTGCACGTTGTGCAGCCACGCCTCCCCGTCGGACACCATCGCGAACCCGTCGGCGAGCGACGCCCGCCCGGCCCGCAGCGACTTCACCTCGGTGCCGGTCAGGACCAGCCCTGCTTCGTACACGTCGATGATGTGGTAGTCGTGGCGGGCTCGCCGGTTGCGGGCGATTACCTGGCGTCCCCTCTCGCGTGCCACGGTCCTCCTCAACGCTCCCGAGTCACCGTACCCGGTCCCGGCGAGCCCGCAGTGCCGGACACACCCGCCCTAGATCCGCAGGTAGCGCCGCAAAGTGACGAAGGAGGCGCCCGCGCAGATCAGCACGCCGACGCACAGCGCCAGCACGATGACCTCCACCAGATCGGTGGTACTCAGCGCGACGTTGAAGGTGAAGTACTGCTGAAGGTTATCCAGCCACAGCTTCTTGACGGCAATCAGCAGCACCGCCGAGATCACCCAGCCGATCGCGCCGGCGACCACCCCTTCCAGAATGAACGGCAACTGGATATAGGAGTTCGACGCGCCCACCAGGCGCATGATGCCCGTTTCCCGGCGCCGGTTGTAGGCCGACAGCCGGATGGTGTTGCCGACCAGCAGGATCGCGGCCACGACCAGGATCAGGGCAACGATCAGCACGGCGTTCCGCGCGCCGTTGAGCAGCTTGTAGAACTTGTCGAGGATGGACCGCTCGTCGATCACCTGGTCGACCCCGGGCCTGCCCTGGACCGTGTCCGCGACGGCGCTGTAGTCGGTCGAGGGGTTGCGCAGCTTCACCCGGAACGAATCCGGTATCTCGCCCTTCTGGACGGTCTTCGCGAACGTGGGCTGGTTGGAGTACTCCTGTTGAAAGCGGGAGTATGCCTGCGCCTGCGACTCGTAGTAGACCTTCGAGACCTGCGGCAACGACTGCAGGTCATGCATCAGCTGGGCTTTCTGCGAGTCGGTCGCCGGGCCGCTGTGCTTGCAGGTGAAACTGACGCTCTGCGACTCGCACAGGTAGATGGACACCTCGACCTTGCCCGTCCAGTACGTGCTGGTGCTGTTCACCTGCTTCATGAACAGCAGCCCGGTGCCGAACAGCGCCAGGCTGATGGCGACGACCACCACGAGAGCGATGGACATCGTCAGGTTGCGCCGGAGACCGATCCAGATCTCCTGGAGGACGAACTGTGAACGCATGGTCGGTGATCCCTCGATAGTTCAGTGCGAGACAGTGCCGCGGATTACTGGTCAGACCGGCTGCCCTGACAGGCTCAGGACAGGGCTTCGCGCCGCCGCCTTCGCGTCAGTACGCCTGGCCGTACACGCCGCGTGACTGGTCCCGCACCACCTTGCCGTGCTCGAGCTCGATGACCCGCTTGCGCATCGAGTCCACGATCGCCGCGTCATGGGTGGCCATCACGACGGTCGTCCCGGTCCGGTTGATCCGGTCGAGGACCTTCATGATGCCGATTGACGTTGCGGGGTCGATGTTCCCGGTCGGCTCGTCGGCGAGCAGGATCATCGGCCTGTTGACGAACGCCCGGGCCATCGCGACCCGCTGCTGTTCTCCGCCGGAGAGCTCATGCGGAAAGCGCTCGGCCTTTCCCTCCAGCCCGACGAGGTCGATGACCTCCGGCACCACCTTGCGGATGAAGCGCCGGGGCTTGCCGATGACCTCCAGGGCGAAGGCCACGTTCTGAAAGGCGTTCTTCGTCGGCAGCAGCCGGAAGTCCTGGAACACGCAGCCGATCCGGCGCCGCAGGTGCGGCACCTTCCAGTTGTTCAACCGGGCGACGTCCTTGCCGGCGACGTGGATGCGACCGCCGCTTGGCCTCTCCTCCCGGAGGACCAGCCGCAGAAATGTTGACTTGCCGGACCCGGACGGCCCGATCAGGAATGCGAACTCGCCCTTCTCCACGTCGATGTCGACGTTCTCCAGGGCTGGCCGGTTCTGGCTCGGGTAGACCTTCGTCACGTTATCGAAGTGGATCACGGGCCCATCACATGCGATCGAGGGTGTTGGGGACTCCGGGCGCGGAACCAGCCGGCCAGGTTGCACCATGACCCTGCCGTACCGCTTGCACCGCGACCAATCCGGGCAATTGCCTCCCCCGGTTGGCCATCGGACAGTCTAGGGGGGAAACTGGCTTCAGATGTCGGTTACGCGAGAAGTGGCCAGCGGGCAGGACTGCGGCCGTACCGCGGAGTGCGGTCCAGCCAGCGTCCGGTCCCCCGGCCAGAGGGGGCCCAGATGAGCTGCGAACACCTGATCTGCGCCCGCTGCACCGGGCCGGTGGTCGAGGGCCGCTGCCCCGCCTGCCGCGCCGCCCGCGCCGAGGTACACCATTCCGCCCCGCACTTGCTGCCGTCGCTGCTGGTCGCGGCGCTGATCATGACCCTGCTGCTGATGCTGGCGGTGCGCTTCGCGCACTGAGCCCCGGGCTTATTTCCTGGCCCCGGAGGCCTCCTGGCCGTCGGCGGCGTCGGACTCCTTGCGGCGGGACCAGCGGACCTCGGCGTCGATGAACTCGTCGATCTGGCCGTCGAGGACCGCCTGGATGTTGCCCGTCTCGACCCCGGTCCGCAGGTCCTTCACGCTCTGGTAGGGCATCATCACGTAGTTGCGGATTTGGGTGCCCCAGCTGCTCGTCGCCTCGCCGCGCAATTCGGCCATCTTCTCGTCCTCCTGCTGGCGCTTACGCTCCAGCAGCTTGGCCTTGAGCACCGTCATCGCGGTGGCGCGGTTCTGAATCTGGCTGCGCTCGTTCTGGCACGACACCACGATCCCGGTGGGCTGGTGGGTGATCCGGACCGCCGAGTCGGTGGTGTTGACGCCCTGGCCCCCCGGCCCGCTGGACCGGTAGACATCGACCCTGATCTCCTCCTCGGGGATGTCGATGTGGTCGGTGCGCTCGACGACCGGCGCTACGTCCACGCCAGAGAACGACGTCTGGCGTCGTCCCTGGTTGTCGTAGGCGGAGATGCGAACCATCCGGTGGGTGCCGTGCTCCCCGCGCAGCGTCCCGTAGGCGTACGGCGCCTTGATCGCGAAAGTGGTGGACTTGATGCCGGCCTCTTCCGCATACGACGTGTCGTAGATCTCGGTCGGGTAGCCGTGCCGCTCCGCCCAGCGCAGGTAGATGCGCCGCAGCTGCTCGGCCCAGTCCGCGGCGTCCGCCCCGCCGGCCTGCGCGTTGATGGTGATCAGCGCCTCGCGGGAGTCGTACTCCCCCGACATCAGGGTGCGGATCTCCATCTGGTCGATGTCGTGGCGGAGGGTGGCCAGCTCACGCTGGGCCTCCTGGCGGGTCGGCTCGTCCTGCTCGCTGTCGGCGAGCTCGAACATCACGCCGACGTCATCCAGGCGGCGGCGCAGGCCTTCCACCCGGGACAGCTCCGCCTCCATGTACGACAGCTTGCGGGTGATGGCCTGCCCCCGCTCCTGGTCCTCCCACAGCCCGGGGCTGGCCGCCTGCTCGCGCAGCTCGTCCACGTCATGCCGCATCTTGTCGAGGTCGAGAACGCCCTCGATGCCCTCCAGCTTGGACGAGAGTTCCTTGATCTCCTCCGCCGGGTCGATGGCAGCCATGTCGGAAAGCCTACGCGAGGTAAGAGGCACTAAAGTCGCCTGGCATACTCCCTGTGCGTGAGGGTCACGAAGGCGCCCGGCAAAGCCAGCAGGGCGCGGAGCGCAGCCAGACAGGGTGCAGGAAGGCGTCCGATCGGGATGGTGCCGGTTCCCACCGGGTTGCGCGGGATGCGCGGGATGCGCCAGAAGCGGTGGATGCGCCGGGGATCGGCCGTCCCGGCAGTGATCGTGCTGGCCGGGATGCTGCTCGCGGTCCAGGGCTGCAGCAGTTCGTCTGCCGCTACCGCTGCCGCGAAGACGACCCCGGCCCTGACCATCGCCGACGCCCAGCAGGGCTTCACCAGGGTCATCACCGCCGACAACATCGCCCGGGCGAGCGGCGACGAGTGGCTCGAGGCTTCCGTCGTCGCCTACGGGCAAGTGGCCCTCGCCACGGCCGCGTACCAGAAAGCCGACTACCTCGGCCAGCGCGTGCCCCGGTACCGGTACGGCACCCCGCGCCTGTACGTCCCCCGGCTGAAGGGGTTCCCGCACTGGTTCGTGGCCGTGGTGCCGCGCACGCCGCTGAGCGGCGGGCCCACCCGGACGGCGATCATGGTTTTCGACCGGGCGACCTCGGACTCGGACTGGACGCTGAACTCGCAAACGCTGCTCGCGCCCGGAGCGCCGGCGCCAGACATCGCGACCGACTCCAGCGGTTACGCGACACCCCTGGCTACCTTCGACGGCAAGCTGCCGGTCAGCCCCGACGCGGTCGGCGCGCTTCAGGCCACGGTCGCCCAGGACGGCACGCACAGCACCGCCAACGCCGCGGTCGCGCCGGGGCCGTACACCACCGGCGTGTACTCCCAGATCGTCTCGGCCACGAAGCAAGCCGCGGCGCAGGGCTATCACTACCAGGCGCTGCTGTCGGGCAGCAGCAACCCGGTGTTCGCACTGCAGACCGTGGACGGCGGCGCCCTGGTCATCTACACGCTGAACCTGAACAGCGTCACCCTGCGCAGTAACCTGCCCGTCCGGCAGATCGAGATCCCGCCCGCCTATGCGCCGCTGCTCGACGGCAAGCTGGTCCTGCAGTACGAACTCGACACCACCGACACCGATCAGTATGCGGCGGTGATCCCGCCGAAGCCGTCGTCCGGCAAGGCTCAGCCGCTGGTCAACGTCATCGCCTTCGACGGCGGCCCGACCAGCGCCGGCGGCAAGTAACGCCGGTCACCGCGACGGCGGGAGCGTGCTGGCCGCGACGAGGGCGCGGATGGCGTTCAGCGCCACCGACAGGGTGGCGATCGTGAACCGGTCGCTCTCCCAGATCTCGGTCAGCGTCTGCCCCGCGCGCGCCGCGGCGCCCTCGTTCCGCCGCAGCCAGGCGGCCAGCCGTTCCTCCGGGGTCCCGGCCCCGGTGACGACGAGCACGTCGCGGGTGAGCGCCGCGTGCGCGGCGTACAGGTCGTCGCGCAGCGCGTTGCGGGCCATCGTGGTCCACCGGTCGTCCCGCGGCAGCGCGATGATCCGCTCCCGGATCACGGTGATCTGCAGCCGGTCGGCCAGGTCGAAGTAGACCTCAGCGACCTCCTCGGCGCCGTGCCCGGTGGTGGCCGCGATCTCGACGATGTCGAACGTCGAGTACGCCGGGACCATCCCGGCCGTCCGCTCGGCGAGGCCGAGCGGCACGCCCTGGCCGGCGAGGGATTCGCGCCGTTCCTCGTACCCGGCGAGGTCCCGGCCGGTGAGCAGCTTCGGCAGGCTGGAGCCGATGGTCAGCGCACCGTCGGCGAAATAGTCGATCGCCTCGCCGATGTCGAACAACGGCCGCCGGTTCTGCAGCAGCCACCGCACCGCCCGCTCGGTGAGCTTCCGGCCCTCCAGCAGCAGCCTGCTCTGGGTGATCGTCTCTACCTGGCCGTCCAGCCCCTCGATCGCGGACCAGAACCCCGGCATCCCGAAGACGTCGCGGGCCACCAGCCAGGCACGGGCCATCTCCGGCACCGACGCGCCGGTTTCCTCGTTGAGGCGGAACGCGAACGTGGTGCCGGAGGTGTCGATCATCTCGTTGACCACCGACGTGGTGATGATCTCCCTGGCCAGCGGATGCCGGGCCATCCGGTCCTGGTAGCGCTGCCGCAGCGGGCGCGGGAAATAGCGGATGAGCTCCCGGCGCAGGTACTGGTCGTCCGGCAGTTCCGAGGCGGTGACCTGCTCCGCGTGATCGATCTTGGTATGGGCGAGCAGGACGGCGAACTCCGGTGCGGTCAGGCCCAGCCCCGCGCTCCGCCGTTCTGCTATCTCCTTGTCGCTCGGCAGGACTTCGAGTTTCCGCGGCAGCCGGCCGTCGCGCTCCAGCCGGCGCATGTAGCGGGCGTGCACGTGCAGCATGTCCCGTGCCTGCTCCCGGGCCGCAGCCAGGCAGGCGTTCTGCCAGTAGTTGTGCTCCAGCACCAGCTGGGCGACCTCGCCGGTCATCTCCTGCAGCAGGGTGTTGCGGTCGCGATGAGCCAGCTCACCGTCGCGAACCGCCTCGTCGAGCAGGATCTTGATGTTGACCTCGTGGTCCGAGGTGTCCACGCCGGCGGAGTTGTCGATGAAGTCGGTGTTGATCATGCCCCCGGCCAGCGCGTATTCGATGCGGCCGGCCTGGGTGACACCCAGGTTTCCGCCCTCACCGACCACCCGGGCGCGCAGCGCGGTCGCGTCGATCCGCACCGGATCGTTCGACCGGTCACCGACGTCGGCGTCGTTCTCGGTGCTGGCCTTCACGTAGGTGCCGATCCCGCCGTTCCAGAGCAGGTCGACCGGCGCCGCCAGGATGGCCCTGATCAGCTCGTTCGGGGTTACCGCGCGCTGTTGTTCCTGCATCCCGAGGGCGGCGCGGGCCTGCGGGCTGACCGGGACGGACTTGGCGGAACGGGCCCAGACGCCGCCGCCCGCGGAAATCTTCGCGGGATCGTAGTCGGCCCAGGTCGAGCGAGGCAGCGCGAACATCCTGGCCCGCTCGGAGAAGCTGGCCGACGGGTCGGGGTCCGGGTCGATGAACACGTGCCGGTGGTCGAACGCCGCCACCAGCTTGATCCCCTCCGACAGCAGCATGCCGTTGCCGAACACGTCGCCGGACATGTCCCCGATCCCGGCCACCGTGCACCCGGTTGCCTGCACGTCGATGCCGAGCGAGCGCAGGTGGTACTTCACCGACTCCCACCCGCCGCGGGCCGTGATGCCCATCTTCTTGTGGTCGTAGCCGGCCGAGCCGCCGGAGGCGAAGGCGTCACCGAGCCAGAAGCCGTATGAGGCTGCGATCTCGTTCGCCATGTCCGAGAACGTGGCCGTTCCCTTGTCCGCGGCCACGACCAGGTAGGTGTCGTCACCGTCGTGCCGGACGACGTCCGGCGGCGGTACCACCTGCCCGCCGACCAGGTTGTCCGTCACGTCGAGCAGACCGCTGATGAACAGCCGGTAGCAGGTGGCCGCCTCGGCGTCCCGGCCGTCCGGACCGGGAAGCCGCTTGCAGACGAAGCCGCCCTTCGACCCGGCCGGGACGATCACCGAGTTCTTCACCTGCTGCGCCTTGACCAGGCCCAGGATCTCGGTGCGGAAGTCCTCCTCGCGGTCCGACCAGCGCAGCCCGCCCCGGGCCACCCGGCCGAACCGCAGGTGCACGCCCTCGAACCGCGGCGAGTAGACGAACACCTCGAACCGCGGGCGGGGCGCGGGAAGGTCCGGCACCGCCTGCGGGTCCAGCTTGAACACCAGGTACGGCTTCGGCTCGCCCGAGCCGCCCCGCTGGCTCTGCTGCCCGGGGGGAACGGCCCCCCGAACCCCCTGGTAGTAGTTCGTCCGCAGGGTGGCCTGGATCAGTGCCAGGTAGGACCGCAGGATCCGGTCGTGGTCGAGGCTGGCCACCTCGTCGAGCAGGCCGGTGATCTCCTCCGCGATGGCCTCGCCGGTCTCGTTCGCGCCGCCGCGGGCCGGGTCGAACCGGGACTCGAACAGCCGCACCAGCAGCCTGGCGATCGCCGGATTCGAGCGCAGCACCCGCTCGAGGTACTCCTGGCTGAACGTGCTCCCGGCCTGCCGCAGGTACTTGGCGTAACCGCGGAGGATGACCACCTGCCGGCCCGACAGGCCAGCCGCGAGGACCAGGGAGTTGAAGGAGTCGTCCTCCACCTCGCCGCGCCACAGCGCGGACAGCGCGTCTTCGAACAGCCCCGCCGCTTCCGCCGCCGGCGCGGTGCCGCACTGCAGCCCGAAGTCGTAGATCCAGAACCGCTCCGGAACCGTGTCACCGCGGCCCGCGTCGCCGGCGGCGTGGCTCGTCCGCGCGGCGAACCCGTATGGCCGCTCGTCCATCACCTCGACGCCCATGTGCTGCAACTGCGGGAGCACGTCGGAGAGCACCAGGGGCGAGCAGCGGTACACCTTGAGCCGCTGGTCGCCCGGCCCGGCCCCGTCCGGGCGGTACAGGTGCAGGGCGAACTCCTCGCCGGAGGAGAGCAGATCCCGGAGGCGGGCCAGGTCGGCGACCGCGTCGGCTGCGGTCACGTCTTCCTTGTACGCCTCCGGAGCCGAGCCCGCGAACGTCTCTGCCAGCCGCGCCGGCACCCCGGCGCCGGATTGTGCCGCGTCGAGTTGGGCCGCGTCGAGTTGGGCCGCTGCCTCGGCGGCGAAGTCCTCCTCCCAGGTCCGGACCGCGGCGGCGATGTCCCGCTCCAGCGCCGCGGCGTCGACCCGCGGCGGTGGCTGGCCGCGCTCGCCGCGCACCACGACATGCAGCCGCGCCAGGGCTGACTCCCCCACCATCACGCTGTAGTCGACGCTGCTGCCGCCGAGGGCATGGCGCAGGATCTCGATGGTGCGCAGCCGGGCCTGGGTGGTGTAACGGTCCCTCGGGAAGTAGACGAGGCACGAGGTGTACCGGCCGTAGGGGTCCATCCGCAGGAACAGCCGCGTCTGCGGGCGCTCCCGGAGCCGCAGCACGCCGAGCGCGATCGGCAGCAGTTCATCCACCGAGATCTGGAAGAGCTCCTCGCGCGGATAGTTCTCCAGGATCTCGGTCAGGTCCTGCCCGTCGTGGCTATCCGGCGCGAGGCCGGACCGGTCGAGAACCGCGGCCAGCTTGCTGCGCAGTACCGGTATCCGCGCCACGCTCTCGCTGTAGGCGTCGTGGCTGTACATGCCGAGGAAGCGGTGCTCGCCGGCCACCTCGCCACCCGGCCCGAACCGCTTTACCGCAACGTAGTCGAGGTAGTGCGGACGGTGCACGGTCGCGCGCGAATTGGCCTTGGTCAGCACCAGCAGCTGGGGCTCCATCGCCTTGGCGCGCACTCGCGGTGGCAGCGCCTCGAACGACGCCGAGCCCTGCCGGTCGTGCCGCAGAATGCCCAGCCCGGTTCCCGCAATCGCCTCGAGCATCACCCCGTCGTTGGAATCGATCAGGTTGTACTCCCGGTAGCCGAGGAAGGTGAAGTGGCCGTCGGCCAGCCAGCGCAGCAGTTCCTCCCCTTCCGCCACCTCCTGCTCGGGAAGCTGCGAAACGGCTCTGGCGCGGCCACCGCCGGAGGACTGTGCCGCGAGCCCACGGGCGAGCCGCCTGGCGACGGCGGCCATCCGGGGCTGATCCTCGACCGCGACGCGGACGTCGTCGAGCACCCGGCGCAGGTCCTGCTCCAGCGTGGCGGGCACCGCCGGAACGCGGGCGGGGCCGGCCGGGACCACCGGGATAGCCGTGGCCTTGGGCGCGGCCTCGATGTGGATCCAGGATTCGGTGATCTCGCCGGGTTCACCGCGCTGCGGTGGCCGGCCGCCGGATCCGTGCACCCGCAGCAGCCGCCCGGTGATGTCCCGGCGGACCAGCAACTGAGGGTGCACGATGCGCTCGATGCGCAGGTCCCGGCGGTTCAGCTCCATCGTGACCGAGTCGACCAGGTATGGCATGTCGTCGGTGACGACGTCGATGACGATGTCGCCGTCCTCGAGGCCGGGACCGTGCGGCTGGATTTGAACCAGCGCCCGGCCCTGCGGGCGGGCACTGCCGACCGCGGCGTGGGCGACGGCGACCGCCGCCACCCGCGCCGGGCCGGCGCCGTTCAGGTCCTCGGGCGCGACGTGCCGGTAGTAGGCCCGCAGGAACGCCTCCAGATCGCCCAGGGCCGAGGGGATCGCCCCCTCCTCCTCGGCCGCCCCGGGGGCAGCTCCGGCCCCGGCGGTCCCGGGGGCTGCTGCGGCCCCGGCGGCCTCGCGGAGGATGCGGTCCTTGGATTGGTCGAGATTGCTCTCGCCCGGCATCGGCTACACCCCTTCGTGTTCTTCTCCCGGCCGGACACCGACCCGGCGATCACCGCCAGTTATCTCTCCGGGCCCTGAAAGTAGCGCAGCACGCCAGGGTCGGCGAGGGCGGCGGGGTCCGCCGCCTCCTCGACCGGCGTGCCGAGCAGTATCTTCCGTACCGGCACCTCGAGCTTCTTGCCGGACAGGGTCCGCGGGATCCCCGGGACCTGATGGATCTCATCCGGGACGTGCCGGGGGGACAGCGCCGTCCGGAGAGCGTCACGGATTGCCCGGATCGCACCATCATCGAGCTTATGACCCGCGGCGGGGACCAGGTACAAGATCAGCCGTCCCTCGGTGCCCAGTTCGCCGGTGTCCACCACCAGGCTGTCCGCCACCTCGTCGAACTGCTCGACGACCCGGTAGAACTCGCTGGTCCCCATCCGGACGCCGCCGCGGTTGAGGGTGGCGTCGGAGCGCCCGTAGATGACGCATCCGCCGTCCGGCAGCAGCTTGATCCAGTCGCCGTGCCGCCAGATTCCCGGATAGAAGGAGAAATAGCTGGCCTGGTACCGCGTACCGCCCGGATCGTTCCAGAACCCCACCGGCATCGACGGCATCGCCTCGGTTATCACCAGCTCACCGACCTCGCCGATGACCGGCTTGCCCTCCTCGTCGAACGCCTCCACCCGGGCGCCGAGGCACCGGCACGGGATGATTCCGGCGCGGACCGGAAGCAGCGGGCTGGACCCGACGAAAGCGGTGCACACGTCGGTGCCACCGGACATCGAGCCCAGCAGCACGTCCGGTTTGACGTGCTCGTACACCCAGCTGAAGCCTTCGGGCGGCAGCGGAGACCCGGTGGACCCGATACCGCGGATCGCGGACAGGTCGTAACTGTTGCCCGGTTGCAGCTTCGCCTTGGCGCAGGCCATCAGGTACGGCGCGCTGGTCCCGAAGTAGCTGATGCCGGTTTCCGCGGCCAGTGCCCACATGGCGTCCGGGGCCGGATAGGTCGCGCTGCCGTCGTAGAGCACCACGGTCGTCCCGGCGAGCAGCCCGCCCGCCACGTAGTTCCACATCATCCAGCCGGTGGTCGTGTACCAGAAGAACACGTCGCCCGGCCCCAGGTCCTGATGGAAGGTGAGCGCCTTGAGCTGTTCGAGCATGACCCCGCCGTGGCCGTGCACGATCGGCTTCGGGAGCCCGGTCGTTCCCGAGGAGTACAGGACCCACAGCGGGTGCTCGAACGGCACGTCGGTGAACTCGATGTCGGTGAACTTGATGCTGGTGCCGCCGGGGATGCCGAGATCGGCCCACGGGACGGTGTTCACCGGGAGCGCGCCGGTGCCGGTACCGAGGTGATCGACGGTGATGACGGCGCCCGGCCCCGCTTCCCCGCGCCCGCCCGATGCGCGCAGCGCTGCGAGGATTTCGCGGACCTGGTCGCCGCGGGGGTAGTCCTTTCCGCCGTAGCGGTAGCCGTCCACTGCGATCAGCACCTTGGGGGCGATCTGGGCGAACCGGTCGACGACGCTCGGCGCTCCGAAGTCCGGCGAACACGACGACCAGATCGCGCCGAGGCTCACGGTCGCGAGCATCCCGATCAGCGCCTCCGGGATGTTCGGCAGGTAGGCGGCCACCCGGTCGCCGCGGCGGACCCCGAGCTCACGCAGGCCCGCCTGGACCCGGGCGACCTCCGCGGCGAGCTCGCCATAGGTCAGGGTGCCGCCGTCGCGGGCCTCGGAGCGGAAGATCGCCGCCGGCCGGCCCGGTTCGGTTGCGGCGGTGCGCAGCGCGGTGCGCGCGTAGTTGACGCTCGCTCCGGGGAACCAGTGCACCCCCGGTATGCCCTCGGCGTCACCGGAGTTGCTCATCGTCGGGCCGTCGCCGCGGTGCCCGTCGACGCTGAAGTACTCCCAGATCGTCTCCCAGAACTCGGCCGGATGGTCCACTGACCACTGCCACAGCGCGGCGTAGTCGCCGAAGTCCAGTCCACGCGCCGCCAGCCACCGCAGGTAGGCGCTGATCCGCGTTTTCTCCTGGTACTCCTTGCTGGGCTCCCATAGCTGTTCACCCTCGGCGGTGTCTCCCAGCGTCGCGGCGGCCCCGGCGCTCGCCGCAACGCTTGCTCCGCCCTGCGATCCGGGCGTGTTGTCTGCTGGCATAAGTCCCAGCATCGAGCCTCGTGACCGTCCGCCGCAATGATCGGCGCCACCGGCCCGGTGGCGAGCATGGTGCTCAGCGGTCCCCCAGCCGGGCGCCGGCACCGGCTCGCGGGGCCGGCCGGGTGATGCTCCGTTTTCCCGAACCGGCAGGTCATGCTAGGAGACGTGGGGCAGGCCGACGGGGTGCGCGGCGATCGGGCACGTGCTGACAACAGTGAGCAGACGGGCCAGGCGGGCCAGGCGGGGGCCGCCGCGTCCGGCCACGCCGTTGCGGTGACGCGCCCGGGCGCCACGGCGGCGCGGAGATGGGTCCCGGGCCGCGACAGCGGCTGGTGGATCGCCGTGGTCGCCGCCGCCTACACCATCGCCCAGTTGCTGACCGTCCCGGCCGGGCTCGGTCTCAGCTGGGACGAGAGCGTCTACGCGAGCCAGGTGACCGCGGGCGTGCCCGCCTCGCCATTCAGCGCGCCGCGGGCCCGCGGGATTCCGTTGCTCGTCGCGCCGGTGACCGAACTGACCACGTCGACGGCCGCGCTGCGGGTCTATCTCGCGATCGCGTCCGGTCTCGGCCTCCTGGCCGCGCTGTGGGCGTGGCGCACGCTGCGGCCGGCCTGGATGGTGGCGCTGGCCGGGCTGCTGTTCGCCGGTCTGTGGGTGGCCCAGTTCTATGGCCCGCAGGCGATGCCGAACCTGTGGGTGGCGCTGAGCGGGCTCGCCGCAGTCGGGTGCTTCCTGCGGGTTATCTCGGCGGGTCCGGCGGGTCCGGCGGGTCCGGCGGCCAGATCAGGCGCCACCGCGGGGGCGCTACGTCGCCGCGGCCTGGGCGCCGGCGCCCAGGCGGGCCTGGTGGTGAGCCTCGCCGTGGCCGCGCTGCTGCGTCCCAGCGATGCGCTGTGGCTGGCGCTGCCGCTGCTCGTTGCCGCACTGCTGGCGCGGCCACGGCCGGGCCGGGGTGCGCCGTCACCGGCAGCGACCGTGACGGCGCGAGCCGGTCCGGCCGCGGCGTGGCGCTGGCGGGGGCGCCTGGCAGGCCTCGTCGTCGGCGGGCTGGCGGCCGGCGCGGCCGAATGGGCCGCCGAGGCATCCGCACGGTTCGGCGGGCTGACCTCCCGGATGCACCTGGCGAGCCAGGCGGAGGGCGGGTTCGGCGCGCATTTCGCGGTGTTCGACGAACTGAAAGCGCTGAACGGCCCGACGCTGTGCCGCCCGTGCACCGTCGGGTGGAAATACCCGGAACTGTCGCTGTGGTGGTTCGCGCTCCCGGTTCTCGCCGCACTTGGCGTGGTGGTGTCCACGCGCGTGCGCCGTTATGCATCCGGAGCGGATCACCCCGTGTCGTCGCTGCTTCCCGCGCTGTGCGGGGCGTGCGCCGCCGTCCCGTACCTGCTGCTGATCGACTATGGCGCGCCGCGGTTCCTGCTGCCGGCCTACGCGCTGCTCGCCATCCCGGTCGCGGACGGCCTTGGCTGGCTGATGCTCCGTCCCTCCGGACCGGCCGGCTCCGGCGGCTTCCCCGGCGGCGTGGCCGTGCGGCCCGGGGTGGTGACCGCCGTCGTCGCGGCTCTCGCGGTTCAGCTTGCCGTCCAGCACCTGGTGCTTGACCGCACCGTCCGCCGGACCATGATCGATCACACCGAGTTCAGCCGCATCGTGACCGACCTGCGCGCGATCGGCGTCCGGCCACCGTGCCTGCTCACCGGGGAGCAGGCGATCCCGGTGGCGTTCTACGCACGATGCCGCTCGGCCGAGATCGGCGGAACGGACGCGTCGGTCACCGAGGCGGGGGTGCTGCGCAGCTCGGCCGGCGAGCCAACCGCGGTGCTGGCGTATCCGGGGGCGAGGCCGCCCGGTTACGCGCGGCACTGGCGGCGCCATCCGCTGCCGGGTACCCGGCGGCTCCGGCTGGTCGCGTACCTGCCCCCGGGGAGTTGACCCCGGCACGGCGGCCACGCCCAATCTGGTGCAGACAGGCTTTGGCTGCCGGCCGGCAGCCCGGTCAGTTCCCGGTAGCCACTCGTTTCACCGGGACCGTGAGCTGCTCGACCGCGCGCACCAGCGTCGCGGTGTCCGTCAGGTCGGCGAGCACCCGGTCGGGTCCCGCCTCGCGCAGCTCGCTCGTCGTCGCGCGCCCGCTGGCCACCGCGATCACCTGCGCGCCGCCGATCCGCGCGGCTTCCACGTCACGAGTCGAGTCGGCGATGTACACCGACGTGTCCTCGCCGAAATCCACCTCGTACTTGGCCGCGGCCCGGCTGCGCGCCTGCAGCAGCAACGTCCCCTTGGGGTAGACCTCCGAGCCGTAGCCGCCCACCTCGAAATCGAAGTACCGGTCCAGCCCGAATGCCCGCAGCTTCTCGATCGCGTTCGGCCTGATCGTGCCGGTGAGCACGGTCTGCACCGTCCCCCGCACCGCGGCCAGCGCGGTCACCGCCTCCCGGGCGCCGGGAAGCAGCCGCCCCTGGGTGGTCAGCATCGCTTTCCGCGCCCGGAACGCACCGCCCAGCGTCCGGTTGAACGCGGGCAGCAGCTCTTCCGCGGCCTCGGGATCGCCCGGATCTGCACCGTTCAGGGCAAGCGACTCGAAGAAGATCTCCGATTCTGACTTGCCGGCCATCGGCGCCAGCTGAACCAGCGGGCGGCCGGTCACCTGACGGAACGCGTCCGCGTAGGCAGCACGCGTTACCTGAGCGACGTCGACGAGGGTCAGGTCGATGTTCCACAAGACCAGACGGTGAATTTCGGTCCTCCCGCTGCAATGCTCGGCTTTCCGGGCCTTGGGGAGAGCTTCCCCCGAATTTGCACTATCCCACGTGCGGACCGCCCCTGCATCCGCAGTTGTCCAGATCGAACCGGGAAACCCTCCGTTGACCTGCGTTTACGACCGCGGGCCGGTGAGATTAGCGGAGCTTGCGCAGGTACGGGTGCTGCGGCTGGCTGGATGCGATACGGATTCGCGCGTCCACTGCCGTGACCCCGTCCGTCCGGGCGATGACCGGGTTGAGGTCGAGCTCAGCGACCTCGGGAAGATCATCGGCCAGCCGGGAGATCCGCAGCAGGAGGTCGCGCAGCCCGGCGAGGTCGGCCGGCGGGCTGCCCCGGTAACCAGCTAGCAGCGGCGCCGAGCGGACGCCGTGGATCATCTCGTCGGCGTCTTCGGCGCTGAGCGGCGCGAGGTGCGCGACGTGATCGGCGAGGACCTCGATGGCCACCCCGCCGAGGCCGAACACGACCAGAGGGCCGAACACCGGGTTCTCGGTGATCCCGGCGATCACCTCGGTGCCGCCGCTGATCATGGGCTGGATGAGGACTCCGCCCAGCCGGGTGCCGAACCTTCCGGCCAGTTCTGCGTACGCGCGCCGCACCTCCTCGGCGGTGCGCAGGCCGAGCTTGACCGCTCCGGCGTCGCTCTTGTGTACCAGGCCGGGCACGTCGGCCTTGAGCACCACCGGCCAGGTATGCGTTGTTCACCGACATTGCGTCGTGCAGCGCCCGGACGCCGTCCGTGTCGCCGGCAGCGGCAGGCCGGATCTCGATTGTGCTGCCATCGGCCAGCAGCGCGTAAACGCTGGCCGCTGCGGCTGGCGTGGACATGCGGGCCCCCGGCTCCGTCTTCGTGGTGTCCCACCGGTACCGGCGGACGCCTCTAAAGGCCCTGCGGCCGGGCCCGCCACAGGCCGGTTACGCAGGTCAGGCACCCGGCGGGCCGGGGACGATCACCACCGGGCAGTGCGCGTGGTGCGCGGCTTGGGTGCTGACCGATCCGAGCAGCAGCCGGGCGAACCCGCCGGTGCCGCGGGATCCGAGTACGAGCAGGTCAGCGTCCTGGGAGGCGTTGACGATCTCCTCGGCGACGGTCCCGCTGACGACCCGCACGGTGACCGAGGCGGGGCGGCCGGCGCCAAGCTGGGCGCCTGCCTTCTCCACCATCTCCTGGACGGCCTGGCGTGACTTTTCCTCTTCCGGGTTGTCCTCCGGATACCTCAGCGCCGTGCGGCCCGTGATACTGAGGCTGACGGGGTGAATCGTGAGGACGGTGAGGGGCGCGGAACGGATCGCCGCCTCCCGCATGGCCCAGTCCAGGGCACGCTCGGAATGAGCGGATCCGTCCACTCCAACGACGATTCCCGGCATTTCGCTTCCTCTTTTCCCGAGATCCGATTCAGCAAGCTGCGTTACGGCTGTCAATTCGACGGTAAGCCGGCCGGAAGGGACCGTTCAGGGCCGCAATGCCTGCCCGGAGGGGACCAGCGGCCCGGCCGGGCGTGACCTAGGTCCCTGAGCCGGGGCAACGGGCGCGCATACCGTAAAGGATGGATGCGTGGCGACGTGCGGCTTCTGCTTCCGCGAGCAGGGGAATCCAATGCGGTGCGTGAAGGAAAACTGCGGCCAATGACAACAGAGAGCCGCGAACACAGGTCGGAAAGCCGCGGTCCGGAAGGGGCCCTGCCGGGCGGCCGTGCGTTGGAACGCCTGCCCCGCGCGGAATGCGTGCAGCTGATGGCCTCCGTGCCGATCGGCCGGATCTTCTATAACCAGTGGGCGATGCCGGCGGTCGCGGTGGTGAACTTCGCACTGGATGGCGACGAGAGCATCGTGATCCGGACCGAGGCAAGCGGGAAGCTCTGGTCGGCCATCCGCCGGACGGTGGTCGCGTTCGAGACAGACCGAGTCGACGAGGCCACCCGCTCTGGCTGGAGCGTGACCGTGGTCGGCCGCGTCGAGGAGGTCACCGACGCCCGCGAGGTCGCCGAACTCCGCACGCTCGGTCTGGCGCCGTGGGCAGCCGGGGCCCGGGACCATTTCATCCGGATCAGGCCCGAGATCGTGACCGGGCGCCGGATCCGCGCCGGCCAGGTAGCGACCGCCGGTCACCAGGAGCCGTAGGCGCGGCGGGACCTTCGTCCGCCATACCGCGCTGCGCGCCTACCGGGACTTGGCTCGGAACAACCTCCGAAAGTGGCTGTAGCGCGGCCGGTGTGAAACACCTTCAGCCGGTTGATAATCGCGGCGTTCGGCCCATTGACCTGGACCGTTGGTCCCTGGCGCAGCCGGTTCCCGCGGCGATGGACTGGAAGTGTCGATAGGAAGTGATAACGATGAGCGCCACCGTGAAAAACGTGATGAGCACCAATGTGGTGGCGGTGCGGAGAGAGGCGTCGTACAAGGAGATGGCTGCCCGGCTGCGGATGCACCGGGTGAGCGCATTCCCGGTCATCGACGATCTCGGAAAGGTTATCGGTGTCGTTTCCGAGGCGGACCTTCTGGTCAAGGCGGCCGGCCTGGCCGCCCAGACAGGAGTGCTCACGGGCGTGCGGCACCACCATGACCGCAAGAAGGAGAACGCGGTAGTCGCGGCCACGCTGATGAGCAGCCCGCCGGTCACGATCGGCCCGGCCGCCACAGTCGAACAGGCTGCGGAACTGATGTATGAGCGCCGGATCAAGAGACTGCCGGTCGTCGACTCCTCCGGCCGCCTGATCGGGATCGTCAGCCGTTCCGACGTGCTGACCGTGTTCCGCCGGCCGGACGAGGAGATCGCCCGCGAGATCCGGCACGAGGTGGTGCTGATGAAGTTCCTCGTCGACCCGTCCACGATTCACGTAACCGTGCAGGACGGCATCGTGACCCTGGCGGGCCGGCCGGAGACGGACGCGGTCGGCCGCGGGATCGTTGACGAGGTCCGGCACGTCGCAGGCGTCGTCGCGGTGCGCGACCGGTTCACCTACGCAGGCAAGAACCCGGCGATTCCGCTACCAATCTGAGCCGGGATACCGGGCCCATGAGAGCCAGCACAGCGACCGCCGGGGACGCGGTACGGCAGCCCGGCGGGCGGGTGGTCGTGATCGGCGTGGGCGACGAGTTCCGCCGCGACGACGGTGCCGGACCGGTGGTGATGAGGCGGCTGCTGACGCGCGTCCCGCGCCACGTCGATCTGCTGGCGTGCGACGGCGAACCGGCCCGGCTCGAAGCCTGGGCCGGCGCGGCGCTCGCCATCGTGGTGGACACGGTCCGCGCCGAGCCGCCGCATCCGGGTCGGCTGCACCGCCTCGTCCTCGACCGGCCGCCAGGCGGCAACACGAAGGAAACTCGCATGGCCTCGGACTGGGCGAGGCGGCGAGCGCTGGCCCTCGCCCTCCATCGGATGCCAGGGCGGCTGATCGTGCACGCGGTCGAGGCGGGTGATCTGGCGCAGGGTATCGGCCTGACCCGGCCGGTGGCCGCCGCGGTGGATGCGCTCGCCGATGCTGTTGTGCGCGAAATCCAGAATGCATAACTCCGCAGCGAACACCCCGGGTGACTGAGGTCCCCGCCGCTGGTGACATTTAGCTCTGGTTCCACCGCCTCCGCAGCAGCGACACTTAAATTGCTGGAACGTGAATATCTGGCCGAAAGGGCCAGGTAAACACCGGCATTGTGCTGAATGGAGGAAGCGGACATGACACGCACAGACGCGCACATGGACGGCATGCTCCGCCACCTCGGCGCCGCATATTACGAATCTCTGCACGGACGGGGCGCACACGCGGATGTGGCACGGGCCCGGGCTGCCATCGAGCAGGCGCTGGGCGAAGGGCACGCGCGCGGGGCCGGGCCCGTGCACCTGACCGGGCGGCCGGTCCCGGGCGCGGGCAAGCCGCGCAGCCCGCATAGCTGGCGCTGGCACAGCAGGGTCGGCGACGTTATGACCACCGACGTGGTCACCGTTGACCGGATCACCAGGTACAAGGAGATCGCCGCCCTGCTGGCCCGGCATCACATCAGCGCCGTGCCGGTCCTGACGATGGGCCGTCACGTCGCCGGGGTGGTGTCGGAAGCGGACCTGCTCAAGCTGGAGGACAAGCACGCCCGCGAGGTGCGGGCGGCCGGAAGACCCGGCCACCTGCACTGGCCAGGCACCAGACGGGACGCGCACTGGGGGATCACCGCCGCCGAGCTGATGACCTCCCCGGCCGCCACCATCAAGGCCGACGCGACGATTCCTGGCGCCGCCCGGCTGATGAACGCCCACCACGTCAAGCGGCTGCCGGTCGTCGACGGCGACGGAAAGCTGATCGGCATCGTGGGCCGCCGTGACCTGCTGACCGTCTTCCTCCGCCCCGACGCGGTGATAGCCAGCGAGGTCCACCAGATGCTTGCCGAACTGCTATTCACCGAACCCGAGCACATCGCGGTTCACGTGCAGGGCGGCGTTGTCACCATCAGCGCGAAGCCCGGGCTCGAAACCGAACCTGACCTGATACCGGTCGCAATCCGGCTGATCTGGGATATCGACGGCGTCGTCGACGTGGTCAACAAGCTGACCGTGAAGGCATCAGCAGCACCAGCCTGACCTGCGGGTCAGCTACGAGCCCCCGAAGCCTGATGGCTCGGGGCTCGCATTTGTGCTGGCGCCCTCGGCTGGTGCCGGCGCCAAGGCAGCCTGCTAGGCACGGCCGGGCGCGGCCTGTTCGATCAGGGCGGCTCCCCACAGCCGGGCCCGGTCCAGCTCGCCCTCGCGAAGCGGCCCCTCGCTACCGGTCACGATGAACCCCTCCGGCTTGGCTGCCATCCGGTACCCGTGCCGGCGCAGCGCATGCGCGATCGGACGGGCGGCCCCGCCCGCCATCCGGGATGGCAGCCGGGTGTCGAACGCGGCAGCGCGGCTTCCCGGCCGGGCCTCCGGCAGGAGGCGGCCCAGCCACTCGCGCACGCCGGGGCCCGCCGCGTGCGGCTCCCGCTCGGGAAGCCGGTGCTGCTTTCCGGCGGCCTTCTCGCCTGCGTCTATGCCCTGCTTGCGGGTGCGCTGCGATGCCATCCGGAGGATGTGAGTTGGCCCGCCGACGATCAGCATGTCAGCCGTCGGCGCCCCGGGCCGGGCATCGGCCGTGCAGAGCAGCGTCACGTCCGCTGCCGGGTCGGCGCCCCGCACTCCCGCGGCGATCGCCTCGGCAACCTCCCGGGTATTCCCGAACAGGCTCTCGTAGACAATCGAAACATCCATTTCTTTCGCCCCCCTTTTCATTTCATTGCGCGCTGGACTCGGTCGCCGCCGGACGTCACGCGCGTTTCTTGTTATCTGGCGTGGCGTTTGCCGGGCGGGAAATCAAAACTGGGCCATGCTCTCCTGGCACCGACAGCGCGTCCTCAGCCACCGACAGGTAGCTCTCGTCTTCCTGGGCGGTGTGCAGCGCGAGGATGGCGTGCAGGCCGTACAGGAGCGCGCGCAGTTCGGCGAGGTCGACGTCGTCGGGCGGGCCGGCACCGATCTCGGCGAGCAGCGCGCCGAGCCGCCGGGTCTGGTGGGCGATCTCCGCGTGGGCCCTGGCCATCGTGGCGGTCGCGTCCTGACCGCCGAGGATGCGATTCATCGCGGGGTAAAGCTGATCCTGCTCAGCCGCCTCGTGCGGGCCGATCTCCTCGGCCAGCACCCGGTATGCCCGGCGGACCCGGGCCATCGCCTCGTCGGGCGGGAGCAACCCGAGAGCATCGGCCGCGGTCCGCAACTGGTCAATGTCGGCGCGGATGATCTCATGCTCGCGCTGGAAGCGCGCGGTCAGCGCGGCGTCCGCCGCGGCCAGCCGCAGGTACGAACGCCCTGGCCGCAGTGCCCGCAAGGCGTTGAGGATCACGGCGATGTCGATCGCCTCCTGCAAGAGCGCGCCCCAGACCGCCGGCAGCAGGCCCGCCAGGGCCGCCCCCATTGCGGCGAGCGACATGCCCATCCCGGCTAGCACGCTCTGCAGCGCGATCCGCCGCGTCCGGCGGGCCAGGGCCGCCACCTCACCGAGCCGGTCCAGGCGGTCCCCGGTGAGTACCGCGTCGGCAGCCTGGCCGGCCGCACCAGATCCGCGCGTTCCAATGGCGACGCCAACATCGGCGAGGGCAAGCGCGGGAGCGTCGTTGATCCCGTCGCCTGCCATCGCGACGGCCGCACGGCGTTGTTCCGAGCGCACAGCGTCGAGTTTGTCGGCCGGGGTGCACTCGGCCAGCACCGCATCCACGCCGATCACCGTCCCGATGGCCTCGGCCACCTCGCGCCTGTCGCCGGTGACCATCACGATCCGGTTGATGCCGCCCTGGCGCAGCGCGCGGATGGTCCGCGCCGAATCGGGCCGGACCGGGTCGCGCAAGATCAGCGCCCCGGCCGGCGTGGCGCCGACGGCGACGAAGACCGTGCTCGCGCCGTCCTGCCGCGCCTTGCGGCGCGTCATCTTCGCCAGCGGCAGCGAATCTGCGATACCTGCCCAGCTCGCCTTTCCCAGCGCGACGTCATGGCCATCGACAGCTCCGCGGATGCCTTTCCCGGGTACCTCCTCGACCCGCTCGGGCAGCGTCAGCGTGCAGCCTCGCTGCCTGGCCGCGCTGACAATCGCCCGGGCGAGGATGTGCCCGGAAACCTGGTCCAGCGAGGCGGCGAGGGAAAGGACCTCATCGGCACTGAACCGGTCCGTTGGTATCACCGCGTCCATCGAGAGCCGACCGCTCGTCAGCGTTCCGGTCTTATCGAGAAGCAGCGTGGTGCACCGGGCGAGCCGCTCCAGCACGCCACCGCCCTTGACCACGACGCCGCGGCGCGCGGCGATCGACAGCCCGGAGACGAGCGCGACCGGGGCCGCCAGGATGAGCGGGCACGGCGTGGCCACCACCAGAACGGCGACGGCTCGCGGCGCGCCGCCGACCGCCCACGCCACCCCAGCCGCGCCCAGGCTCAGCAGCAGGAACCACAGCGCGTAGCGGTCGGCCAGCCGGACGAACGGCGGCTGGGACGCCTCCGCCTCGGACACCAGGCGGATAACCGCCGCGTAACTGCTGTTCTCGGCGGACGCCGTTGCCCGCAGGTCGAACGGCCCGCCGGCGTTCACGACGCCGCTTCGGACCAGCTCGCCCGGGGCGCGTTCGACCGGGACCGCCTCGCCGGTCAAAGCGGACTCATCGAGGACCGCCGCGTTCCCGGTCACGGTGCCGTCCACCGGCACCACATCGCCGACGGCGACCATCAGCATGTCGCCTGGCGAGACCGCTTCGAGCGGCACCGTTTCCAGTGCCTGCCCGCGATACCGCCGGGCTTCCCGAGGTGCCCGCTCCAGCAGGGCACGCAGGTCACGATTTGCGCGCCCGGCGGCCCAGGCCTCGAGCGCCCGTCCGCTGGCGAGCATGACGCTGATCACCGCCGCCGCGAGCAGTTCACCAACGGCGACCGCGCCGACGAGGGCGAGGAGTGCGATCAGGTCTACGCCGAGGCGCTTATGCCACAGTGCGTCCGCCATCGCCCACAGCGCGTACGCCGACCCGCACAACGCCGTCGCCAGCCAGGCGTCGTTTCCGGCAGCGCCTGCTCCAGCCCCGTGCAGAACGGCGCCGACTGCCAGGCCGGAGATGGTTATCCCGACCAGCAGGGTGGCTGAGCGGCGGCGCAGCCATTCCCGCGCATCAACGTCCCGTATGGGCACCACACCCTTAGCATCGGCCGCGGCGCAGCGGCGCAGGCAGAGGCAATGGCCGGTATCCGCCGGGCCGTTCGTCCCCGCTCCGGAAGCGCAAAGTCCCAGGTCAACGGTCCTGTGCGCGGCGGTGATGTACGGCCCGGGCGGACAGGACGTTCGCCCCTGCTCCCCCGGCGCCCCCATTCATAGCGTCGCCATGTGGATCCGGAGCGTGTCGGCAGCGTGGCCAACCCCATGGTCATCGGCGTGCCCGGGCTGCAGCGGCTGCTGGACGACTTCCCCGACGCGGAGCGTGAAACCGAATACCTCTCGCTTCGCACCGGCAGCGGCTACCCGATCGAGGCCGGGACGATCCGCACCAGCGGCGGCCTGGCCTTCCCGGCCAGCGAGTTCGACCAGCACATCACCGAGGAGCACCTGGCGCGCTCCACCGCGCTGCACGCCCGGCTTGATGGGCGCGGGCACTATCTCACCGGGCCGCTCGCCCGCTACGCGCTGTGCTTCGACCAGCTGTCGCCGCTGGCCCGCGAGGCGGCTGCCGCAGCCGGGCTCGGGCCGCTCCGCGCACTTCCTCGACCTGACCATCGAGCGAGACCAGCCGTTCGCGGGCGCGGCTGGTGATTGGGGGTAACCATGCACAGGACCGTCGCGAACGTGATGAGCGGCGGCGTCGCCGCTGTCCGCCCTACCGCCGGCTTTAAAGAACTCGTGACCCTGATGCGGCAGCACAACGTCAGCGCCGTGCCGGTGGTGGACACGTCCGACCGCGTGATCGGGATCGTGTCCGAGGCGGACCTGCTGCTCAAGGAGGTGCCCGTGGACGAGTCGGCGACGGCGTCGATACTGGCCACCGGGCGGCGCGGGGAACGCGCGCGGGCAGCCGGGATCACCGCAGCCGAACTGATGACGTCGCCGGTGGCGAAGATACGGGACAATGCGCCGGTGACGGAGGCGGCGCGGCTGATGCACGACCAGCGCATCAAACGCCTGCCGGTGGTGGACCCCGACGGCAGGCTGATCGGCGTCGTGAGCCGGGTGGACGTGCTGAGCGTCTTCGACCGGCCGGACCAGGAGATCCGCGACGAGATCTCCACGGGCATCATCGGCGGGGAGTTCGGGCTTGACCCGAGCACTTTTGACGTTGCGGTCGACTCAGGAATCGTGACGGTGAGCGGGCGGATGAACCGCCGCGAGACCGCAATGGGGCTGCTGGACGCGATCCGGCACAACGACGGAGTCGTCGACGTGCAGGATCATCTGAGCTACCCGCCGGACGGCAGCCGTCGCTAGCTGCTCCCGGGCCTGGAGCGGACAACGCTCCCGCCTCTTGTCACACTGGCCTCATGGCATCCACCGCGGAAACGCTTGCCCAGTGGGCATGCGATTACCTGCCCACGGCCGCGGACCTGGAACTCGCACAGCGCTCGCTGCTGGACACGGTGGCCGTCACGCTGGCCGCCCGCGATGACCCGGTGGCCGGCCTGGCCGCAGTGCTGGGGGACGCGGGCCGCTGGGCCGCGACCGGGCATGTGCTGGACTTCGACGACCTGCACATGGCGTCCACCGCCCACATCAGCGTGGTATGCGTCCCGGCCACCCTCGCGGCCGGCGGGGACGCCCGCGGCTACCTGGCCGGGGCCGGGGTGATGGCCCGCCTCGGCACGGCGCTGGGCTGGTCGCACTACGCGAGCGGCTGGCATGCGACCTGCACCGCGGGCGCCCCGGCGGCCGCGGTGGCGGCGTCGGTGGCGCTCGGTCTGCCGCCCGAGCGAGTTGCGGCGGCGATCGCCCTGGCGGTCCCGGCCGCCGGCGGGGTGCAGCGGGCCTTCGGGTCGTCGGCGAAATCGCTGCAGGTCGGCTTCGCCGCGGACGCGGGGGTGCGGGCGGCGCGGCTGGCCGCGGCGGGCGCGACCGCCGACCCCGCGGCGCTGGACCAGTGGATGACGCTGGCCGGCGGCGACCCGGCTCGCATCGACGTCAGCGGCCCGGCTGTTCCCGGCGGGCTGGCGATCAAGCTGTTCCCCTGCTGCTATGCACTGCAGCGCCCGATCAGCGCGCTGCGCGAGCAGTTGCCGTCCGGCGTTCCCGCCGCCGAGATCACGGCGATCGGAGTCAGCACGCCGGAGAGCACGGTGCAGCCGCTGATCCACCATCGGCCGCGGACCGGGCTGCAGGGCAAGTTCAGCATCGAGTACGCGATCGCGGCCGCCTTGCTCGACCCGCATCCCTCCTTCGCCAGCTTCACCGACTCCGCCGTGACCCGGCCGGAGGCGCAGCGGCTGCTGCACCTGGTGCAGACGACCCTGACCCCGGGCGGCGACGGGCTGCTGTCCGGGCGGTCCGACATCACCGTCGAGCTGGCCGACGGCACCCGGCACCCGGTGAGCCTCGGCCTGCCGCCCGGCGCGCCGGACCGGCCACCCTCACCCGACGACATTGCGGCCAAGATCGGCGGCTGCGGTTCCGGGATGCCGGCCCTGCTGGATGGACTGGACTGGGAGCGCGCACCGGCGGTGCTGACCGGGCACCTGCCGGCCGCCGGCTGGCCCGCCGGGAGCGCGGAGCGGCAAAGGACGACGGCGTGACTGAGCTGAGCGAGGAGGAAGAGGCCATCGTCGGCACCGTCGCCGATTTCGTCGACCGCGACGTCCGGCCGGTGGCCCGCGACCTCGAACACGCCAACGAGTACCCCGGCAAGCTGATCGACCAGATGAAGCAGCTGGGCATCTTCGGTCTCGCCATCCCGGAGCCGTACGGCGAGGTCGCGGTGTCGACCCCGTGTTACGCCCGGGTCACCGAGGAACTGTCGCGCGGCTGGATGAGCCTGGCCGGCGCGATGGGCGGGCACACCGTGGTGGCGAAGCTGCTGCTGGAATTCGGCACAGAACGGCAGCGGCGGCGCTACCTCCCGGCGATGGCAACCGGCGAGCTGCGGGCCACGATGGCGCTGACCGAGCCGGGCGGGGGCTCGGACCTGCAGGCGCTGACCACCACGGCCCGCCGCGAGGGCGGCAGCTACGTCGTCAACGGGACCAAGACCTGGATCACCAACGCGCGCCGCTCGCGCCTGGTGGCGCTGCTGTGCAAGACCGATCCGGCGGCGCAGCCGAAACATGCGGGGATCAGCATCCTGCTCGCCGAGCCCGGCGATGGGTTCACCGTGTCGAAGGACCTGCCCAAGCTCGGCTACAAGGGGGTGGAAAGCTGCGAGCTGTCCTTCGACGGCTACCGCGCCCCGGCGGACGCCCTGCTCGGCGGCACCGAGGGCTACGGTTTCGCGCAGATGATGAAGGGCCTGGAGATCGGGCGCATCCAGGTGGCGTCCCGGGCGCTCGGCGTGGCCCGCGCCGCCCTCGATGACGCGCTGCGCTACGCCCAGCAGCGGGAGGCCTTCGGCAAGCCGATCTGGAAGCACCAGTCGGTCGGCAACTACCTCGCGGACATGGCCACCAGCTACACCGCCGCGCGGCAGCTTGTCCTGTACGCCGCCCGCCGCTACGACGCCGGGCAGCGCTCCGACCTGGAAGCGGGCATGGCCAAGCTGTTCGCCTCGGAAACCGCCATGCAGATCGCGCTGAACGCGATGCGGATCCACGGCGGTTACGGGTATTCCACCGAGTTCGACATCGAGCGCTACTTCCGCGACGCCCCGCTGATGATCGTCGGCGAGGGCACCAACGAGATCCAGCGCAACGTCATCATCAGCCAGCTCATCGCCCGCGGCGGCATCGGCGGCTGACCCGGCGCCGGTGGCCGGTATGCGGGGTAGCGGGTGTCAGCCCATGTGCGGGTACCGGTAGTCGGCCGGCGGGACGAACGTCTCCTTGATGCTGCGCGGGCTCACCCAGCGCATCAGGTTCAGCACCGACCCGGCCTTGTCGTTGGTGCCGCTGGCCCGGGCGCCGCCGAACGGCTGCTGATTCACCACCGCGCCGGTCGGCTTGTCGTTGATGTAGAAGTTCCCGGCCGAGTACCGCAGCGCGTCGGCGGCCCAGGCGATCGCGGCACGATCCTCGGCGACGATCGCGCCGGTCAGAGCGTACGGCGAGACGTCGGCCGCCTGCCGGACCACCGGCTCGAACTCGGTGTCGGGGTACACGTGGACCGCGAGGATCGGCCCGAAGTACTCGGTGGTGAAGACCTCGTCGGACGGATCGGAGCATTCCAGCACCGTCGGCTGGATGAAGTAACCGACGCCGTTGTCCCCGTCGCCCCCGGTCAGCACCCGGACCGACGGGCGCGCGGCGGCGCGTTCCAGCGCCGCGGCGTTCTTCGCGAACGAACGGTCGTCGATGACCGCTCCCATGAACAGCGAGAGGTCGGAGGCCACGTCGCCGATGGTCAGCGAGGAGACAGAGGCGACCAGGTCATCGCCCATCCGGTCCCAGACCGAGCGCGGTATGTAGGCGCGGGAGGCGGCCGAGCACTTCTGCCCCTGGTACTCATAGGCGCCGCGGATGAGCGCGGTGGTCAGGACCGCGGGATCCGCTGACGGATGCGCGATCACGAAGTCCTTGCCGCCGGTCTCGCCGACCAGGCGAGGGTAGTTGCGGTAGGTGGAAATGTTGCCGGCCACGGTGCGCCACAGGTGCTGGAACGTGGCGGTCGAGCCGGTGAAGTGGATGCCGGCCAGATCCGGGTGCGGCACCGCGGCGGTGGAGACCGCCTGCCCGTTGCCGGTCACCAGGTTGATCACACCCGGCGGCAGCCCGGCGGCCTCGAGCAGCCGCATCGTGTAGTGGGCGGCGAGCTGCTGGGTCGGGGACGGCTTCCACACCACGGTGTTGCCCATCAGCGCGGGCGCGGTCGGCAGGTTGCCCGCGATCGAGGTGAAGTTGAACGGAGTGATCGCCAGCACGAACCCCTCGAGCGGGCGGTACTCCATCCGGTTCCAGCTGCCCGGCGCGGAGCTCGGCTGATTGGTGAGGATCTGGCGCGCGTAGGACACGTTGAACCGCCAGAAGTCGATCAGCTCACACGCGGCGTCGATCTCCGCCTGGTAGGGCGATTTGGACTGGCCGAGAATCGTCGCGGCGTTCACGGTGGGCCGCCACGGGCCGGCCAGCAGATCGGCCGCCTTGAGGAAGACGGCCGCACGGTCGTCGAACGACAGCGCCCGCCAGCCGGGCGCGGCAGCCAGTGCCGCGTCGGCCGCCGCCCGGACGTCGTCGTCGGTCGCGTCGCCCATCCGGCCGAGGACGTGCCGGTGGTTGTGCGGCGCCACCACGTCGATCTGCTCGCCGCCGCCCATCCGGTGACGGCCATCGACGGTCATCGTCAGTTCCGCCTGGTCCGCGGCCAGCTCTTTGATCCTGGACTCGACCGCAGCACGCTCGTGGCTGCCCGGGGCGTACTGGCGCACCGGCTCGTTGGCCGGAACGGGCACGTTGGTCACGGCGTCCAAAGCAGGCACGACTGATCACTCCCGACATCGTTGGCGGTTCCCCTATTGTCCCCTGTGCATCGTGCCACGCGCCCGGCCGCCGGAAACGAAACCGGTCGGGGCCGTCAGGGGTGATCGCCGGGTCAATCGCCGCGGTCAGGCGAACAGGTACGGCAGCTCAGACACCCCGTACCAGAGCAGTTCGTGGCCCTCGGCGCCGTCCACGGTGAACTGCGCGTCGTCGTCGCCCGCGTCGGCCGCTGCCAGCGCGTCCGCGGCCGCCCGGACGTCCGGCTCCGCGGCCGGCTCATCCACGTGCGCCGAGACCACCGTGGACGCGGGTATCGCCGACTCCACCACGACGTCGGCCGGATGCTCCAGGCCGGTGCCGAAGCCGCCCGCCCGGCCGACCGTCTCCGGCGACAGCTCCGCGGCCAATACCACCCGCAGCCGCGGCGCCCCGGGGTTGGCCGCCAGCAACCGCAGCGATTCGCCGGCCGCCTGGGTCATCGCCGAGTATTCGAGTTCCTCCTCGTCGCCGCTGGCGTACCACTCGCGCAGGGCGGGCGTGACGGCGAAGGCGCTCACCGGCGGCCGGATCTCGCCCGACCGCAGCAAGGCGGCGAGCGCCGGCAGCGTGGAAGGGAGGTAGACGCGCATCGATCCTCGAAATGCCCGCCCCGGCAGCACACCGCCCGGCGCCCGTGAGGGGTGAGGCGCCGGGCGGCGGCTGGGGGCATGTCTTCCGGCACCGGGATCAACCCGGCACCGGTTGCGTTAGGGCTTGCGGCCGGAGATGAACGCGAAACGGTCCACGAACTGCAGTTCCGGCTCGGTGTAGCGCGCGCGGATCTCCTCCTGGCCGCGGGCGATCTCCTCGTCGGAGAAGCTCGACAGCACCGACATCCACTGGTTGCCGACGAGACGCACCCACTCGTCGCGCTCGACCTTCACCTGCCACTCTTCGTAGGTGACGGACGCCTCCAGGCCGGCGCCGCGCATTGCCTCGGCCACCGCCTCCGGGTCCGGCTGCTTCGAGGCGAAACGGTCCAGCGCCGCCTGGAACAGCGGGTACTGCAGCTTCGGCGGCAGCGAGACGAACAGGATCCGGCCGCCGGGAGCGAGCATCCGGCACAGGCCCGCGACGGTGGCGTCGATGTCCTTGAAGTGGTGCACCGCCTCCTTGCCCATCATGACGTCGACCTCGTCATAGGGCACCTTGGCGTTGCCGGCCACGATCTCCTCGGCGGTCGCGAGAACCCCGGTCAGGCGCGGGTCCTCCGGCAGCCGGTCGAGCATCGGGGCTGACGGCTCGACCGCCACCACCGGCGTCTCGGGCGTCCCGTACGGGAGCAGCCGCTTGAGGAACAGGCCGGTGCCCGCCCCGATGTCGACGATCCGCTGACCGCTCTTCAGTTGGAGGTGGTTGCGGATATGGTCCTGCATCCAGTCGACGTAATCCGGCCTATGGTCCCAGGTTGCGTCGTACGTCTCGGCGAGGTGCTCGTAGTGCTGCTCAAGCTGATCATCCACGGCTTATAGCAATCCATCTGTCGGCTCGCCGGGCGCTCGGTCAGGCACCCGAACTTCAACCCGTAGCGGTGTCGTCACCAAAACGGGCATTACCGATCATACCCGGCTGGCCTCTGGCCGACTCGGCCGGGCGCGGTCATGATCTTTGAGCGCGGCCACGACCTCGTCCACCGCCGTGCCCACCGGGACGTGCTCCCACAGGCGCACCACCCGCCATCCCGCGGCCTCGAGGGCGCTGTCCGCCGCCCGGTCACGTTCCACGTTGCGGCGCAGCTTCGGCGTCCAGTACCACTCGTTGACGGCGGGCTGGCGGCCGTGCTCCGGGCAGGCGTGCCAGAAGCAGCCGTCGACGAAGACCGCGACCTTCCGCGCGGTGAAGACGATGTCCGGGCGCACCCTCGCCCGGCCCGAACCGGACGGCCGGTCGCCGAGATCCAGCCGGAAATCCTTGCGGTACCGGTACCCGAGCCGGTGCAGCGCGCTGCGCAGCGCTACCTCGGGCTTGGTGTTCGTGCGCCGGTTCGCCCGCATGTTGGCGGAACGGCCTTCGCTGGATGGCCGGGGGTACCGCGGGCGCCCGTCGCAACTGCCGTCCTGCTGGCCGGCCGCCGCGGCCGCGCCAGCCGCGCCAGCCGCACTGCCGTCCTGCCCGTCGGTCACGGCAGCCCGAACAGTTTCTTAACGGCCGATGCGGTCGTGTCCGGGTCCCGATGGTGCACGCCGACCATGCCGAGGGCTTCCGCGGCGGTGATGTTCGCCTCGATGTCGTCGATGAACGCGCACTCCGCCGCCTCCAGCCCGATCTCAGCGAGCGCGTGCTGGAATATCCGCTCCTCCGGCTTACGCATGCCGACTTCGCCGGAGATGACGACGGCGTCGAACATCTCGGCGAAAAGGTGTCGCGGGTATTCGTTCCCCCACGAGTTGGACAGCAGCCCGGTACGCACCCCGGCCTGCCGCAGCGTGCGGAACAGCTCGAACATGGTCTCGACTTCGACAGTC
Organism: Streptosporangiaceae bacterium; assembly: GCA_051986485.1. Classification (GTDB taxonomy): domain Bacteria; phylum Actinomycetota; class Actinomycetes; order Streptosporangiales; family Streptosporangiaceae; genus JBPYFL01. The sequence goes on from JBPYFL010000087.1 coordinate 49,517, forward strand.
GCGGCGAACATCCGCTCGAGCAGGCCCGGCGCGGGCACCGGGGATCCGTCGGTTCGGCTGATCAGCCCGGCCAGCTTCGCCTCGAACTCCTCCCGGGTCCACTCGCCGCGCTCCAGCGCGTGGATCGGGTTCACGGCTACTGGCGCATCGGCCGAGGCGGCGGCGGCGCCGACGGCAGCGTCGTACGCCTCGCCGATCCACGGCATGATCACCGCCATGTAGCCCTTTTTCTCGATTCGGTCTGCTTCGAGCCACGCGGCGACGGTCTCCGGGATCGGGTTGGTGAGCACACCGCCCCAGTCGGTGAGCACGCCGCGCAGGCGCGGCCCGCCGGGGGGCCCGTCAGGGATTGCGGCACGGTCGGATCCAGGCACGCTGCCGATATTAGAGCGTCTGGCTCCCGTTCGCCCTGCCGCCCGCGGCGGCGGATCAGTACCGCAGGCCCGTTCCGAACGGGTAGAGGGTCGGGCCGCTGCTGCCGGGGATAGCCACCGGCAGCTTGCCAGAGGGGTTGAGCGCGCCGGTCAGCGATCGCGCGACAGCGTTCATCGACGCGGGGCCGTCGGAGTAGCTCGCGATAGCGGCGGCCGCGGTTGGAAACATTCCCAGGTCGTAGGGGTCGCCGGTCGCGACTACCACCACCGGGAGGCCGTCGGCGAGCAGCCGCGAAACCGCATTCTGCTGTGCCGGGTCGCTGTCGGCGTCGTTGGTGGTGGCGACGACGACATCGGCCTGTCCCGGCGAGCTGACGGTATCGGCGCCGGCCTGGGCCAGCGCACCGGCGAGTGAACCCGCGTCCGGCCCGGAAACGTACACCCGCTTTCCCCGGGCCAGCGGAAGCACGTGGCCGCTGTCCTTCACCAGGGTGATCGAGCGGTCCGCGAGCTGCTGGGCGGTCGCCGTGGCCGCCGGTGTGCTCACCTTCGCCGAAACGGACGCCGCGCCGGAGTGCGGCGAGGCGAGGATGCCCCGCGATGCCTTGAGGGTGAGGATCCTGGTGACCGAGGCATCCAGCCGGGACTGGGAGATCTGGCCGTCGCGGACCGCCGCGAGTACTGCGCGGTAGGCGGTCCCCACGTCCACCGGCATCAGCAGCTCATCGCATCCGGCCTGGATCGCGTGTACCGCGATCTGCGCGTTGTTGTATTGCAACCGGACGCCCGCCATCTGCAGCGAGTCGGTGGTGATTACGCCGTTGTAGCCGAGCTTCCCGCGCAGCAGGCCGGTCATGACCGGGTAGGAGAGCGTGGCCGGCCCCGCGCCGGTGCCCAGGGCGGGCACCGAGATGTGGGCCGAGAGGATCATGTCGGTGCCGGACTGGATCGCCGCCTCGAAAGGCGGAGCGTCGATCTGCTGCCACTGCTGCTTGCTGTGGTGGATCACCGGGAGGCCGGTGTGGCTGTCGGTGTCGGTGTCGCCGTGCCCGGGGAAGTGCTTGGCGGCGGTTGCGATCCCGGACTTATGGAACCCGGCGACCGCCGCGGCGGTCATCTCGGACACCAGGGCCGGATCGGACCCGAATGACCGGGTGCCGATCACCGGGTTGGCCGGATCGACGTTGACGTCGGCGACCGGCGCGTAGTCCAGGTTGACGCCGACCGACTTGAGCTGGTTGCCGACCGCATCCTCCGCCGCGGAAACGAGCGCGGGGTCGCGCGTCGCGCCGCCGGCCATCTGCGCGGGGAAGCTGGTCAGCACGCCGCCCAGCCGGGAGACGATCCCGCCCTCCTGGTCGGTGCCGATGGTGAGCGGGATGCCCGGCGACTGGTTCATCGCCGCCCGCTGCAGCCCGTCCGAGAGGCTGGCGATCTGCTGCGCGTTCCCCACGTTCTGGCCCAGGTAGATCACGCCGCCGAGGTGATAGCTGCTCACCAGGCCGGCGCCCCCGTCCGCCGCGCTGGTGCCCGGCACGGTGGCCACGATGAGCTGGCCCACCTTCTGCTCGAGGCTCATCCGGCGTACCAGCGAGGAGACATCGGCCGCCATGCCGTTTTCCTGCGGCGCCGACGGTGGTTTAGCGCTGGCTGACGGCTCAGCGCGGCGCGGGGCAGGGACATCCGGTGAGCACGCGGCAGCCACGGAGGTGAGGATAACCATTACCGCCGCCAGCACAGCCGTCGCGGCCATGCGGGATCGCCGGTAAGAGACCAGGTGAGGGGATTTCGGGCGGAACATACCCGTTCGACGGTACCGTCGCCGCACCACTGAGGTGCGCCTTCGCCGAATCGCGCCGGCAACGCTGCTGACGCCGTTAAGACCCGAGGACGGACCGGGCGGCCTCGCGCGCGGCTGCGGCACTGACGGCACGGCGTGCCTTGTCCGCGGCGGCCTGGCACGCGGCCAGGGTCTGGCTCGCCAGCGCGGCGCGGACACGCGGCAGCGCCCGGGGCGTCATCGACAGCGACGTCACCCCGAGGCCGGCAAGGACGCAGCCAAGCGCCGGGTCGGCGGCCGCCTCGCCGCATACGCCACACGGCTTGCCGGCCGCCGCGGCGGCCGCTGCTGCCGCCGCGATCAGGTCCAGCACCATCGGCTGCCACGGGTCCTGCAGCCGGGCCAGCCCGGCGGCCTCCCGATCGGCTGCCGCGGCGTACTGCGCGAGATCGTTGGTGCCGATCGAGAAGAACTCCACTTCCGCTGCCAGGTCGGCGGCCCGCAGCGCCGCGCCCGGAATCTCGATCATGATCCCCGGGTGGCTGATGCCGGCGTCCCGGCAGCGCCCGGCGAACCAGGCCGCGTCGTCCGCGTCGGCCACCATCGGCGCCATCACCTCGAGCTGACCGCCCTCGGCGCCCACCGCGGCCGCCGCGCGGGCGAGCGCCCGCAACTGGGTGTCGAGGACTTCGGGGTGCAGCCGGAGCAGCCGCAAGCCGCGCTCCCCGAGTGCCGGGTTCGGCTCCGCGGCGGGCGGGGGCAGGAAGCCGAGCGGCTTGTCGGCCCCCGCGTCGAGAACCCGGACGACGACCGGGCCACGGGGTGCGGAGCCGTCCGCACCGGCCGCCCCGCTCCGGCCACCGGGTCCGTTTCTCTCGCCGGGCTTTCCGCCGCCGGGGAACGCGGCCAGCGCCTCCTGATATGCCTGCGCCTGCTCGTCCTCGTCCGGAGCCGTGCTCCGCCCGAGGAACAGGAACTCGGTGCGGTAGAGCCCGACGCCCTCCGCACCGGCCTCGACCGCCGCGGGAAGGTCCCCGGGACCCCCGATGTTGGCCAGCAGCACCACCCGGTGCCCGTCCGCCGTCGCGCCCGGCCCGGTCGCCGCGGCGGCCGCCGCGCCCTCGGCTCGCTGCCGCCGGGCGAGCGCGACCTGCTCCGGGTCCGGGTCCACCGTGACCGTTCCGGCGTCGCCGTCGACCAGCGCCAGGGTGCCGTCGACGAGCTGGTCTGCACCCGGGCAGGCGACCACCGCGGGCACGCCGATGGCCCGCGCCAGGATCGCCGTGTGGCTGGTGGGGCCGCCCTCGGCGGTGGCGAACGCGACCACCGTCGCCGGGTCGATCATCGCGGTATCGGCCGGCGCCAGGTCGCGGGCGACCAGCACGTGCGGCTCGGCGGACCGCGGGACGCCGGGCAGCGGGACCCCGAGCAGCCGGGCCACGGCACGGTCGCGCACGTCGTCGAGGTCGGCGGCCCGCTCGGCGAGATAGCCGCCAGCGCTGGCCAGCATCTCCCGGAAGGTGCCGAAAGCCTCATATACCGCGCGCGCCGCCGACGTCCCGCCCCGGATCCGCTGAGCGATGTCGTCGGCGACCGCCGGGTCGCGCGCCATCAGGGCCTGGGCGCCGAGGATGTCCGCGGCTTCGGTGGCCGCGCCGCGCCTTTCCAGGTCCGCCGCGGTCTCTTCGAGTGCCGCTGTCGCGGCCGCGATGGCGGCCTCCGGGTCGCCGTCGTGCCGCTCCCCCGCCGGCGGCTCGGGCACCCGCCCGGCCAGCGCGCGCACCGGCCCGGCGCCGCTTCCGGCGCTGACTCCGAGTCCCCGCAGCGGCGGCCGGCGACCCCCGCGCCGGTTCGGCCGTTCTGCCACATACCGAGCCTAACGGCCGGGCGGCGGGTCCCGGCGCCACGCGCACCGGGCCGCGGGAGATGGCGAGCGACTGGGAGGATGGGCAGCGGCGTCGTCGGCGGCACCGCGGGGGGCGGCGATGGCGTACGGGGAAGGGGCTTTAATGATCTTGGTGGCGGGAGGCACCGGAAACGTCGGCGCGGAACTGGTGCGGGTGCTGGCCAGCGCGGGCGAACCCGTCCGCGCGCTCAGCCGCAACCCTGACCGGGTGGCGGCGCTGGCCGGGGTGGAGCCGGCAGTGGCCGACCTGAACCGCCCCGAGACGGTGCGCCCCGCCCTCTCCGGGGTGCGGGGCGTGGCACGCCGGCGCGTTCCGCTGAGCCGTCCGGCGCGTTCCGCTTAGCCGTCCGGCGGGTCCGGCGGCCGGTCAGTCCGTCTGGGTCACCTTCGTCAGCCCGCGTGGGCTGTCCGGGTCGATGCCCAGCCGCCGCGCCAGGGCCTCGACCAGCAGCTGGCACGGCACGATCAGGCCGAGCGGGGAAAGCCAGTCACTCAGCCGGCAGCCGGGCAGGGCCCGGCTGCACACCTCGGCGAGCGCGGCCGGGCCGATGCCGTAGGCCCGGGCGCCCGCATCGGTGACCCGGCGGGCGAGGGCGACCGATCCGTCCAGCGCCGGACCCTGGTCCGCGGCCAGGACGAACGCCGGTGTGCCGTCGTCCACCACCGCGATCGGGCCGTGCAGCAGGTCCGCGTACGACAGGCCCATCGCGTGCAGGTAGCACCCCTCCTTGAGCTTCAGCGCCAGCTCGAGTGCCGCGGAGTAGGCGAAGCCGCGCCCGGAAACGACGACCCCCTGTGAGCCGGCCAGTTCCGCGACCAGCGGGTCGAGGTCCATCGGCGCCATCAGCAGCCGATCCAGTTCCTCCGGCGCGCGCCGCAGCTCCCCGGCCCGCGCGGTCCCCGTCCCGTCGTCCAGCCCGATGCTGATCACGGCGAGGGCCGCCAGCTGAGTGGTGAAGGTCTTGGTGGCCGGGACGGCCCGCTCGGCGCCCGCTTTGGTGATCAGCGCGATCTCCGCGGCGTCGGCGAGCGGCGACGGTGCCGCGTTGGTCACCGCGATCGTGCGGGCTCCGCAATCACCCGCCCACGTCAGCGTCTCCACGATCTCCTCGGTGCGGCCCGACTGGGACAGCGCGATGGCCAGCACCCCGTCGAGGTCCATCCGTTTGCGGTAGGTGGTGGCGACCGACGGCGAGGCGAGCGTGGCCAGCCGCCCGCCGCACACCTGGACGAGGTAGCTGCCGTAAATGGCGGCGTTATCGGACGTGCCACGGCCGATGAGCAGCACCTGGCGGGTGCTGGCCGCAAGGGCTGCCACCTCGCCGGTCCGGGGCAGCAGGGCGTCCAGGGTCCGGGAGACGGCGGCCGGCTGTTCGCCGATCTCAACCCGCATCTGGCTGCGCCCGGTTCCGGGCACCGTCGTCATCGTCCGGTCAGCCCGCGGCGGTCAGGTCAATTCCGTTCCGGCCGGAGTGGATCGTTCCCGGGCTGTGCGGGCCGGCCGCGGCATAGGCCAGCTCTCCCGCGACCCAGGTGGCCTGGGCGCGGAGGTCGTCGCCGAGCCATACCAGGTCGGCCGCCACGCCGGGAGTGATCCGGCCGATGTCGGCTCGCCCGATCAGGTCGGCCGGCACCCGGGTCGCCGCCGCCACGGCGTCGTGCAGGTCGACGCCCGCGGCGACCACGTTGGCGATGCCGGTGTCCATCCGCAGCGCCGAGCCCGCGAGGGTGCCGTCGAGGCGGGTCGGCGGGACGCCGTCTCCCGGGGGAAGCTCGATCGGCTGGCCACCGAGCTGGTACCGGCCGGGCGGCATTCCGGCGCAGGACGCCGCGTCGGTGACGATCGCGATCCGGCCGGGCGCCGCACCGAAAGCGATCTTGCAGACCGGTGCGGCGACATGATGCAGGTCGGCGATCAGGCCGCTGGTGAGGCGGGGATCCGCGAGCGCCTGGCCGGCCACGCCGACCGCGCGGTGGTCGATGCCGGGCTGCCCGTTGAAGAGGTGGGTCACCATCCGGGCGCCCTCGTCCGCGGCAGCGGCGACCTGGCTGGCACTGGCCTCGGTGTGCCCGATACTCACCAGCACGCCGGCCGATACCAGCCGGCGTATCGCTGCGGTGGCGCCGTTGCGCTCGGGCGCCAGCGTCACCACCCGGAGCAGCCGATCGCCTGCTTCCATGATCTCGGTGACCGCCTCCGGGAAAGGATCGATGATCCACTCGGCGCCATGCGCGCGCCGATACCGGAAGGAGATGAACGGCCCTTCGACGTGCACGCCGAGCACCCGGGCGCCCAGCGGAAGCCCGGGGATCATCTCCGCCGTCTGGCGCATGGCCGAGGCGAGCTTATGAACCGGTGCCGTGATGAAGGTCGGCAGGAACGCGGTGGTGCCGGTCTCCGGCAGCCGGCGGACAACCGTCGCCCACCCGCTGGCGTCGGTCCTGGCCAGGTCGGTGCCGAAATAGCCATTCACCTGAAGATCGACGAGCCCAGGCACCAGAACGCCGCCGTCCAGTTCGGCATCCGCTGCTCCCTGCGGCCTGCCCTCGGCAACCTCGGCGATGACGCCGTCGCGGACCCGGACATAACCGGGAGCAATTTCCCGTGGGCCGGTGAGGTCGGCGGTAACGATCCGCCCAGCCGCGATCAGCCTTTCAGTCATTGAGCCCCGCCCTCCGCGCACGCTCCGAATGCTGTTGCTGACATACCCCCCGAACACGCGGTTCACCAATTCGCCGGGTCCAGTGCTCACATTATGTAACCCATCCGGGGCCCTCCAATGCCCTCTTTCCCGCGAGTCCCACCTGCACCAAATTGTCGGTGGCCCCCGTTAGAACGAGGGCATCGTCCGGCCGCGAACTCGACATGGACCACCGAAAGCCTTCACGTCCCCCCCGGAGGGCCCGATGCTGCCAACGCCATCCCCGCGCGCCACGCCCCCGCGCCGCGCGGCGAACCAGGCAAACGTCATCAAATGGATGCAGGCGCTGCCGGCGTCTCAGCGGGTTCCCGACCTGCCCGCCCGGCCGGATCGGGGGGCACCGCAGCGGAGAGCGGCGCCCTGCACGGATCCGGCCCCGGTTCATCCGCTCCCCGATCCCGCACTGGCGCGGTTGTGCGCGGTCCCGGAGTCAGCGCCCCCGTACGACGATGAGCCGCTGGCCGCGGCTGGCCCGCCGATCCGCCTGGCCGGTGGACGGGTAACCGAGGCGATCGGCCGCGGAACCCGATCCGCCAGCAGGCGGGAGCCGCCCGGCCCGGAGCAGCCCGTCAGTCGCGGGGAGCCCACCGGGCCGGAGCAGCCCATCAGTCGCGGGAGGCGCACCGGGCCGGAGCCCGGGGACCCGGCCCGGCCGGCCGGAGACGCTCCGGACGGTCCGGCGCAGCGACCCTCGCCGCCGTGGCCGAACCAGTTCGCACGGGTCCTCGCCGAGACGCTGGCCGGAGCCCGCTCATCCCATCAGCTGACGCCGTGGACGACCGAGCGTGCCCGGGGGCACATCAGGCGGCTCGGCCCATTGCTGTCCGCGAGCCAGCAGCCGAGGATCCGCCGGGTGGTGGCCAGCGAACCCGCGCACGGCGTCGTGGAACTCACCGTGGTGGTGAACTTCGGCCCGCGGGTACGGGCGCTCGCCGTCCGGCTGGAGCACGCGGAGCGCGGAGCGACCGGGCCATCGTGGCTGTGCACCGCGATCGAAGCGGCGTAGGCGCAGCCATGGTGGTCGGTGCACTCATCCCGCCGGTATCCAGGCCCGGTCGTGCCGCACACCACGCCGACCGCAGCCGCGTTATACCCGGTGGGCGTTACTCGCCGGCGCGGGTGCGGGGGTCTCCGTGGCAGCGCTTGAACTTCCGGCCAGAACCGCACGGGCACGGATCGTTGCGCCCGACCCGGGCGAAGCTGGAATCGGCGCCGGCCTCGCTGTGGTGCTCCACTCCGGCCGTGCCATCCTCGCCGTCCACGGTCGGCGCCGAGTATTCGAGCCGGGTGGGCCGCCGGGGCTGGCCCACGGCGGACGGGATGCCGTGCCCGGCGCCCGGTTCCGCGGCGGCATGGGGCTCGCCGCCGTCCGCGGCACCGGAACCTGGCTCTGCGGCCTGGCCGCGGCGGCCTCCGGTTCCGGCACGCCCTGCCGTCCCCGGCTGGTCGCCATCGGGCTGCTGTCCGGCACCGCCAGGCTGAACGCGCGGGACCGGTTGCGGTGCGGCGCCAAGCTGCGGCCCGGCACCCGGCTGGCCCTGCTGCACCGCCGGGCCACCGGAGCCCTCCTGGACGATCGGGTTCTCCTGCACCTCGACCTGAAGGTTGAACAGGTATCCGACCGACTCTTCCTTGATGCCGTCCAGCATCGCGTTGAACATGTCGAAGCCTTCGCGCTGATATTCGATCAGCGGGTCTTTCTGGGCCATCGCGCGCAGATGGATGCCTTCCTGGAGGTAGTCCATCTCATACAGGTGGTCTCGCCACTTGCGGTCCAGCACCGACAGCACGACCCGGCGCTCCAGTTCCCGCAGCATCTCCGGAGTCAGCTCTTCCTCGCGCTGCTCGTACGCTCCGATAGCGTCGTCCTTGATCCGCTCGGCGATGAACTCGGCGGACAGCGCGCCGCGCTCCCCGCCGGCCTCCTCGACCATTTCGTCGACCGAGACGCTGACCGGGTACAGCTGCCGGAACGCTCGCCACAGCTGGTCCAGGTCCCATTCCTCGGGGAAGCCCTCGCTGGTGGCCCCGGCGACGTAGCCGTCGACCACCTCGCTGATCATCTCGCTGACCTGATCGTGAATATCGGTGCCCTCGAGCACCTTCCGGCGCTCGGCGTAGATGACCTTGCGCTGGCGGTTCATCACCTCGTCGTACTTGAGGACGTCCTTGCGGATCTCGAAGTTCTGCTGCTCGACCTGGTGCTGGGCGGACCGGATGGCATTGCTGACGATCTTCGACTCGATCGGCACGTCATCGGGGATGCTGAGCCGTTCCATGATCGACTCGACACGCGCCGAGTTGAACAGCCGCATCAGGTCGTCTTCCAGGGAGAGGTAGAACCGCGACAGGCCCGGGTCGCCCTGCCGGCCCGACCGGCCGCGCAGCTGGTTGTCGATCCGCCGCGACTCGTGCCGTTCGGTGCCGAGCACGTAGAGCCCGCCGGCGTCCACGACCTGGTTATGCTCCTCGGTGAAGGCGCGCCTGGCCTTCTCCAGGGCGGCCGGCCACGCCGCCTCGTAGTCCTCCGGGGTGTCCAGCGGGGACAGGCCGCGCTGGTGCAGCTCCAGGTCCGCCATGAACTCCGGATTGCCGCCGAGCATGATGTCGGTGCCGCGGCCGGCCATGTTCGTCGCCACGGTGACAGCGCCGAGCCTGCCCGCCTGGGCAATGATCGCCGCCTCGCGCTCATGGTGCTTAGCGTTCAGGACCTCGTGCGGGACCCCGCGCCGCTTCAGCATCTGGGAGAGGAGCTCGGACTTCTCCACGCTCGTCGTGCCCACCAGCACCGGCTGCCCCTTGTGGTGCCGCTCGGTGATGTCCTCCACCACGGCGTCGAACTTGGCCGGCGCCGTCTTGTACACGACGTCGGCGTTGTCGTCGCGGATCATCGGCTCGTTGGTGGGGATCGGCACCACGCCGAGCTTGTAGATCGAGTGGAACTCGTTCGCCTCGGTCATCGCCGTACCGGTCATCCCGGCCAGCTTGTCGTACATCCGGAAGTAGTTCTGCAGCGTGATGGTGGCGAGGGTCTGGTTCTCGTCCTTGATCTGGACGGCTTCCTTGGCCTCGATGGCCTGGTGCATGCCCTCGTTGTAACGGCGGCCGTGCAGGATCCGGCCGGTGAACTCGTCGACGATGAGGATCTCGCCGTTCATCACGACGTAGTCCTTGTCGCGCTTGTACAGCTCCTTTGCCTTGATCGCGTTGTTCAGGAAGCTGACCAGCGGGGTGTTGACCGGGTCGTAGAGGTTCTCGATGCCGAGCCAGTCCTCGACCTTTTCCACGCCGCTCTCGAGGATCCCGACGGTGCGTTTCTTCTCGTCGACCTCGTAGTCACCGGCGCCGTCCTCGCCGCGGCGCAGCCTCGGCGCGATCTTCGCGAACTCGACGTACCAGCGGGCGCTCTGCTCCGCGGGACCGCTGATGATGAGCGGGGTGCGCGCCTCGTCGACCAGGATCGAGTCGACCTCGTCAACGATCGCGAAGTTGTGCCCGCGCTGCACGCATTCGTCCAGGCCCCACGCCATGTTGTCGCGGAGGTAGTCGAAACCGAACTCGTTGTTGGTCCCGTAGGTGATGTCGGCCTCGTACTGCTTGCGGCGCTCTTCCGGCGGCATCTGGGCGACGATCACCCCGACGGTCAGACCGAGGAACATGTGGATGCGGCCCATCCACTCGGCGTCGCGCCTGGCCAGATAGTCGTTGACGGTGACGATATGGACGCCTTTTCCGGTCAGGGCGTTGAGGTAAGCCGGAAGCGTCGCCACCAGCGTCTTTCCCTCACCGGTCTTCATCTCGGCGATGTCTCCCTGGTGCAGCGTCGCCCCGCCCATCAGCTGGACGTCGAAATGACGCTGGCCGAGGGTCCGCCGCGCCGCCTCCCGGACCGTGGCGAACGCCTCGGGAAGCAGGTCCTCAAGAGTTTCACCGTCGGCATACCGCTGCTTGTACTCCTCGGTGAGGGCACGCAGCTCCGCATCGCTGAGCGCGGAGAAGTCTTCCTCGACCGAGTTAACCTGGTCGGCGATCCGCCGAAGCCTCCGGAGGATCTTGCCCTCGCCCGCGCGCAGGACCTTGTCGATGACTGCTGGCACTTCTCGTCGCGCTCCTCGCGGATTGGTTGACCGGTCGCCTGGTCGGGGCCTCGCGCGCCGTGGGCAGCTGACCGAGCGTAACCCAGGTACAGCGGCTCCTTCCCGGAGCCGCCAGCAGCCGGGACCCGCACGGCGGCCGGCGCGCGGATTTGCAACTGTTTCCAAGTCATCGTAGGCGAGACGCGGCCGTTACGGAGCCGCCCACGCCGGGGGCGCTCAACTCAGCCGCGCACCCACCGGCCACAATGGTGGTACAACCGGGGCAGAATAGCCAGGGCACGAGACCATGAGCACGAGAGCAACCGCGGCGTAGCACCGAGGGAGCAAGGCGGATGGCAGATCACGGGCAACCGGATGTCGCGGGCGCGACCGCGACGGCACAGGCCGGGACGGCGGCCGAGGTGGCCCCGTCCGGGCATTCTGGAGCCGTTGTATCCGCTGAGGCGCCGCCCGTTCATCACGGCCGGCCGGTCTCCTGGGCCGCCGTCACGATCATCCTGATCGGCTTCATCGCCGGCGGGATCGCGCTCGTATTCGGACCGACCTGGTGGCTGTTCTGGGCGGGCTGTGGCGTCGCCGCGGTCGGCGGGATCGTCGCGCTCGCCGGCGGCATCTTCGACGACTGGTACTGAACCGCCCTGCCGGCGGCGCCGCCGCGTGGCGGTGACGCCAGAAATGTCAGCACCCGCCGTTACGCTCGGGACCCGTGGCGGGATCGAGGCGCGCTCAGCTGGTGCTGTCGCCCGATGACGTCCGCAGGATCTTCCTCCGTGCCCAGGGGTTCCTCGGCGCGGCGGGCCGGAGCGGTGGCGTCAGCGGCATGCTCCGGCGGATCGGCGCCGTCCAGTTGGACACCATCAGCGTGCTGGCCCGGTCACACGAGCTCGTCGCCTATGCCCGCCTGGGCGCCATCGGCCGGGACCGGGTGGAAACCGCCTACTGGAACGCGCACCGTCCGGCCACATTCGAGTACTGGGCGCACGCGGCCTGCATCCTGCCGATCGACGAGTGGCCGTACTACGCGTTCCGGCGGCGCGGGTTCCGGGCCCGCGGGCTGCGCTGGCACGAGGTGCCGGAGCGCGCCTGCAAGGAGGTTCTGGCGCGGCTGAACGCCGAGGGCCCGCTGACCGCCTCCGAGCTGGGCGGAGCCAAAGCCGGCGGACTCTGGTGGGATTGGTCCGAAGTCAAGATCGCCGTTGAGTGGCTGCTGGACATCGGCGAGGTCGCCTGCGTCCGGCGGAGCGGCTGGCGGCGCGTCTACGACCTCCCCAGCCGGGTCATCCCGGACGGGCTGCTCGGCACCGAGCCCTCGGACGCCGAGTGCCTGGCGCACCTCGCCGCGGTCGGCGGCCGGGCACTCGGCGCCGCGACCACCGCTGACCTGATCGAATACCACCGTCTCCGGAGCATGACCGGACCGGCAGACGGCCTGGCGGAACGGGTGGACCGGGCCGCGCACGACGCCGGGCTGGTGCCCATCGCCCTCGACGGCCGGGCCACCGGCAGGCGGGGTTCGGCAAACTCGTCGGCGCCGGCCGCTCCGGCCGTCCAGGCGTGGGCGGATCCGGCCGCCCTGGCCGCGGCGCCGCGCGGGCGGCACCGGACGACGCTGCTGTCGCCATTCGATTCGCTGGTCTGGGATCGCAGGCGCACCGAGCGGGTTTTCGGCTTCCGGCACAGCCTGGAGGCGTACCTGCCCGCCGCGAAACGGGTGCACGGCTACTACGCGATGCCGTTGCTGGCCGGCGGACGGCTGGCCGGGCGGGCAGACCCGGTGCGGCGGGGGCGGACGCTGGTGGCCCGCCGGGTGTCACTGCCGGGCGCGGCCGCGGTAGCGCCGATGGCCGACGCGCTGCGGCAGGCCGCCAGCTGGGTCGGCTGCGATGACGTGCAGGTCGCCGCCGTGGATCCCCCGGGGCTCGCCGAACGGCTTTCCGCGGCGCTGCGCTGAACGATCACGGGCCCCGCCCGGGGTCATCCGAGTTCGATCAGCTTGTCCCTGACCGCGATCATCACGGCCTCCATCCGGGAGTGGATCTGCAGTTTCTCCAGGATGTTGCGGACATGGTTCTTCACGGTGTTCTCGGAGATGAACAGCTCGCGGGCGATGTCGCGGTTGTTCATCCCCTTGGCGATCAGCTTGAGCACCTCCATCTCCCGGTCGGTGAGCTTGGGCGGCGGGACCTCCTCGCTGCGGCCGGTGCCCTCGTCGCGGGCGAGCGATGCGAATTCCGTGATCAGCTTTGAGGCCATCGACGGGTTGATGAGCGACTGGCCACCGTGGACCGCGCGCACCGATTCCGCCACCTCGTCCAGCGGGATGTCCTTGAGCAGGTAGCCGCTGGCACCTGCCTTGATCGCATCGAAGAGGTCTTCCTCCTCGTCGCTGATCGTCAGCATCACGATCTTGGAGCTGGGGGCCGCTGCCTTCATGGCGCGGCATGCCTCGATCCCGCTGCTCCGGGGCATCCGGATGTCCATCAAGACGACATCGGGCAGCGTCTCGCCCGCGTTCGCGACCGCCTCAGCGCCGTCGCTGGCCTCCCCGACCAGCTCGATGTCCTTCTCGTCGGTCAGCACCATCTCCAGCCCCCGGCGAAACAGCGCATGATCATCCGCGATCAGCACGCGGATCGGCTCCGCGTAACGCCGGGAATCCGGCACGCGGTCCTCGGGGCCTGCGCTCACCCTGCCACCTCCACCCCAGTCCGGGCCGGCGCCGGCGTGCACAGGCACCGGCCCGCCAGGGGCGCTCGCTTCCGTTCTGCCACGTGTTCTGTTCTTACCTGAACTCTCTGCGTGCCCACGCCACCGGGCGGCGTGCGCGGGCGGCCGAGGAAATGCCGATCACTCCTCGGCGAGCCGGATCACGCCGTAGTCGTAGCCGCGCCGGCGGTAAACGACGCTCGGGTGCTGGCACTCCTTGTCGCGGAACAGGTAGAAGTCGTGCCCGACGAGTTCCATCTGCAGCAGAGCCTGGTCAATCGTCATCGGTGAGCCCGCGTGGTACTTCTCGCGGACCACGAGCGGCCCGTCGCCCTCCATCTCGATCGGGACGACACGCGACGACCCGGCGGCGTCCGGCCAGCCGTCCTCGGGCTGGCCGTCTCCGTCCGGCTGGCGCCCCAGCGGAAGGCGATCACCGTCCGCACCGGAGAAACCCGCCGCTATCGGCTCGCCGCTGTCCACGGCCGCTTCAAGCTCAGCGGCCGCCGGGTGGCCACGTTTCGACGGCGCCAGCAGCCTGGCGGCACCGTGGCCGCCGCTGACCTTGCGCCTCTCATGCGAGCGCCGCAACCGCGCCTCAAGTTTGGAGAGAGCGAGGTCCAGCGCGACGTATCGATCGTCGGCTGCCGCCTCGGCGCGCACGGCAGGCCCGCAATGCGTGATCGTCAGCTCGACCCGTTCCATCCGGTCCGACTGCCGCGGGTTCCGCTCCCGCGAAACCTCGACATCGACGCGGATCACCTTGTGGTCCAGCTTCTCGATCTTGGAGATCTTCGTCACCGCAAGACGGCGAAAACGCTCCGGAACGCCCGTGTGCCGACCCTTGAACACAATTTCCACCCGGGACCTCCTTTTCGCGGTGCTTCGTGACCCTCCGATTAGGGCGCCGCGTTCCTCGGGTGCTGGCCCCCGTCCCGAGCCAGCACCTCCCCCGGTTACCGCGATGACCCCGCCCGCGAAGAGCGCTGGCTTCTCACGGGGAGGCACGTTGGTCTGAGTAGGAGTCACGGCACCCGCCCGGCCGACCTGGTCTTCGTCCCCACATCCGCCTGCTGAGGGTCTCGCGGCGCTTCATTGGTGAGCATTGCCACTACTGCCCTTCTCCCTGCGCGGAGGACATCGGGACCTCCGTCGGGGCAGGACTTACTTCTAAGCCGCACCGTGATCGGTCGACGACAAGTCGCCTTACGTGGGCCGTTTCGCCTGCGGCTGGCATCGGCTTGCGGGACGGGGAACCCGTTGGCGGGGGGACCCTGCCCTGCGCAACCACGGACCCGGGCGGGTGCCATGTCCGAACGCTAACTCGATCCGGACCGATTGTCATGAGGGATATGCCCGCAAAAAATCACAGAGAGTGAAATATCAACCTTGGGGTACGAGCAGCCGACCGTGCACGGCTAACCGGGGTAGGCGGGGTACTGGCCCTGGACGAGGTTGCGCCAGCTCAGCTCGTCGGGTGAGTACTGCACCTCGCCCGAGCCGGGGACGCCGGCGAGGACAGGCTCGCCGGGGGCGGCGGTCACCGACTGTGTCCCGGCGGGGGCGGTGCCGAGAGCCTTGTACTGCCCGCCGTCCACGGGGACCTTGAACAGCTGCTCCTGGCCGCCGGAGGGCTGGGCCAGCACCACGAGATTGTCGGCGTCGCTCCAGGCCAGGTCCGTCATCTGGGCCATCGGGCTGAGGCCGGTGCCGATCGGGACCACCGACCCGATCGAGACCTGGCTGCCGTCCCGGACGATCGCGCCGACCAGCAGCTGCTGACCGTTCCCCGTGCCGGTGATCAGCGCGATCCTGGCCCCGTCACGTGCCACCCGCAGCGCCTGGACCGGGCCGTTCCCGGCGGGCATCTGGACCGGAACCGGATGCAGGCCACCGGCCAGCATCCAGATCCCGGACTTGCCGCCGCTGACGCCCGCGACCCACAGGTTGCCGTCCCGGTCCCAGGACGGATTGGTGAAGTTCCGGCCGGAGAGGTAGGGCTTCAGGTCACCGGAGGACGACAGGCTGCCGGTGTAGACAGCGTCGCCCGCCGGAGACACCCCGGCGATGCGGCTGGTCTCCGGATCGGGCGACACCGCGATCTGGCTGAGCTGGACGACACCGTTTCCCGCCGAACCGGGAACGGCTGTCGCCGGGCTGCCGCCCTGGATCGAATTGAGCATCCGTACCCGGTTCCCGTCACCGATGAAGAACGCGGGGAACGACGTTCCGTCCCCCAGCCCGGACGGGTCGTAGCTCTGCCACGAGGTGGCGACGGGCTGCTCCGCCGAGCCGATAGTCGGCAGCGTCACCGGGCGGCCGTTGATCTCGAGGATGAGGTTCAGGTTCTGGGCCGCATCGGGGAACTCGCGCAGGGTCCACACGAGCTGGGCTGACATCAGCTCCTGCTGGTGTTCGGTGGTGCCGGCGGCCGCGCCGCCGAGATCGATCCGCACCACGTCGCCGGACCCGGTGACGCTGATCAGCTTGGTTCCGCGCGGAAAGGCCGTCCTGGTGGCGTGGCTCAGCCAGCCGGTGGCGCCGCGCAGCAGCGACTGGACGGACTGCGGCACCGGGTTCTCCTGGACCGGCACGAATACCGGATCGGGTACCAGGGTGGTCCCCGACGGGTCGAGGAAGTACAAATCCTGCGATCGGTACGCACGCGCGAGGTCGTTGCTGGTGAGCAGCAACTGGTCACCGGGGTCGGCGATCCGCCACTGCCCGAGCACCTTGTGCAGCGCGAACGTTGCCGAATAGTGGCTGCCCCCGTGCGCGGAGGCGACGTACTCGCCCTCTCCCTGACTGCCGATCGTCGCCACCTGCTGGCCGCTGACCTGAACGGTGGCGTTGTTGCCCGACAGCGTGACCAGGCTGGCGGCCGGCGGGCTGCTGAAGACGACGGCGTTCGAACCGGGATGCCATGACTTCCGGGCGGCCGGCGTCAGGTACTCCGACGCAACCCGGTGATTGCCGGTGAAGTCCGCGCCGGCCAGCAAGAACCCGCTGAGGATCTGGTCGGGCGACCAGCCCTGCTGCGGGGGCGGCGCGATCAGCTGCTCGTAGACGCCGGCCTGGGCTCCGGCCGGGGCGATCTTCTCCGGCACGACCGGCCCGCCGGTGGGCACCGTCGCACAGGCACACGCCACCGCCGCGACAACCCCCACCACCAACGCCACCCGGACATGCCGCCCCCAGGACGGGTGATGGCGTTCGCTGCGCTCACGCACTGCCGCCGGCCTCCCAGTCCGCCATCGCGGGCCGGCCCGGCCCCGAGGCCGTTCCCCCGTCGGGCGCCTGCTCACCGTCCGGAAGGCCGGCCAGCATGGACCCACCGGCCGCACCCGCCTCCGCGGTGCCGGGCCCGGTGGGGCCGGCCCGTCCGGCCGGCCCGGACGGAACCAGCGGCAGCGGTGAGCCGCGCAATTCCACCGACGATGATCTCGGCAGCGTCAGCCGGAAGACCGATCCCCGGTCAGGCTGACCCCAGGCCTGCAGCCAGCCGCCATGCAGCAGCGCGTCCTCCCTCGCGATGGACAGGCCCAGCCCGGTGCCGCCGCTGCTGCGGGCACGGGCGGGGTCGGCGCGCCAGAACCGGTCGAAGACGAGCACCTCCTCGCCCGGCTTCAGCCCCACGCCGTGATCGCGGACGGTGATCGCCACCGCGTAACCGTCCGCCCCCGCGGTGACCACGACATCCCTGCCCTCGCCGTGTTCCACCGCGTTGACGAGCAGGTTGCGCAGGACCCGCTCCACCCGGCGCGGGTCGACGTCGGCGATGCACGGTTCGGCGGGCAGCCGGAGCTCGATCCGGGTGCTGCGGTGCTCGGCTATCTGCCTTGCGTCGTCCGCGGTGCGCAGCACGAGGTCGCGGATATCGACGGACTCGGTCTCCAGCGTGGCGGCGTTCGCGTCGTACCTGCTGATCTCGAGCAGGTCCGTCAGCAGCGCCTCGAACCGTTCGAGTTGGCCCTGCAGCAGCTCCGCGGACCTGCCCGACGCCTCGTCGAGCTGCTCCTTGGCCTCCAGCAGCACGTCCGCTGCGATCCTGATGGTGCTCAGCGGGGTGCGCAGCTCGTGCGAAACGTCGGACACGAACTGCCGCTGCACCTGCGACAGCTCCTCCAGTTCGGCGAGCTTCTCCTGCAGGCTGGCGGCCATCTTGTTGAACGAGTTGCCGAGGCTGGCGAGGTCGTCGGTGCCGCGCACCGGCATCCGCTCTTCCAGGTGCCCGCCGGCGAGCAACTCGGCGGCCTGTGCCGCTTCGCGTACCGGTATCACCACCCACCGGGTTACCAGCGACGCGATCGCCGCGAGCAGCAGGACCAGGGCCAGCCCGCCGCCGATCAGCGTCCGCTGGAACAGGGCCAGGGTCTGCTGCTCCTGGTCGAGGGGGAACAGGTAGTACAGCTGGTAGTTGCCGAGCGGTGCGCCGATCACCAGGCCCGGCTGCGGCGGCGTCCCGTCGGTGTAGTAGAGCGTGGTCGGGGTGGACAGCAGTTCGTTGTCGCTGGCGGCGGTGGGCTGCTCGTTCAGGATGGCGTTGGTCAGCCGTGCCGGGATGCTCTGCGGTATCGAGAACGTCTGGGAACCCGACATGCTCAGGTCGTCCGCCGGGTCATTTCCCACCGATGGCGACTGGGTCAGCACCACGTCGAACGTCCCGGTCACGTCGGTCCGGTGCATCAGCGTCGGAAGCAGCGAATCCATGAACGACTCGGGGCTGGCGGTGTTGTTCTGCTGAAGCTGGCTTTGCGCGTAGGCCAGGCCGCTGGACATCTCCGCCCGCGCCGACTGCTCCTTGTTGCGCAGCAGGCCGTCCGCGACCTGCTGCATCAGGAAGAACCCCAGCACCGCGACGACGACCGCGGACAGCACCAGCGTGGCCGCCACCACCCGCAGCTGCAATGAGCGGCGCCAGCGGACGTGCAGCCGCGACGCGACGGCGAAGCCCCGTCGCTTCGCCAGCCGCAAGGCCCTGCGGGCAAGGCGCAGCGCGCGCCTCGCCGAACGTGAGGCGGTGCCTGCCACCAGGCCCGGCGCGTTCGCCGCCATCGCCCTGCCGGAGAGCCCCCCTCCGTTGTCCGTCATCGTCGGCTCGGCAACCGGTGAGCCGTCTCTCGATTTCCCCGTGGTACCGCGCCGCATCCGGATGCGTCCACTACCGGCCACCGGCGGGTGTTACCCGGTCCCGGCCTTGTAGCCGACGCCGCGGACCGTCACGACGATCTCGGGATGCTCGGGGTCTTTCTCGATCTTCGCGCGGAGCCGCTGCACGTGCACGTTGACGAGCCTGGTGTCGGCGGCGTGCCGGTACCCCCAGACCTGCTCCAGCAGGACTTCGCGGGTGAACACTTGGCGCGGCTTACGCGCCAGCGCGACCAGCAGGTCGAACTCCAGCGGGGTGAGGTTGATCGGTTCGCCGTCCCGCTTGACCGAGTGCCCCGCCACGTCGATCGCGATGTCGGCGATCTGCAGCATCTCCGGCGCGGGCTCGTCGGTGCGGCGCAGGCGCGCCCGGACCCGGGCGACCAGTTCCTTCGGCTTGAACGGCTTAACGACGTAGTCGTCGGCGCCGGACTCCAGGCCCAGCACCACATCGACCGTGTCGGTCTTCGCCGTCAGCATCACGATCGGGACGCCGGACTCGGAACGGATCCGGCGGCAGACGTCGATGCCGTCGGCGCCGGGCAGCATCAGGTCCAGCAGCACGAGGTCGGGGCGGCTGTCATGGAACGCGTCCAGCGCCTTGTCACCGTCGGCGACGAACGTCGGCTCGAAGCCCTCGCCGCGCAGGACGATGCCCAGCATCTCGGATAGCGCGGCGTCGTCGTCGACGACCAGAACACGTCCTTTCATGGCCCTCATCGTTCCACGGGAGCAGGGGAAACGGCACCTGACTCGGCCGGGCCGGCCGGTGCCGTGGCGCGGACCTCCGGGCCCGCGCACAGCAGACGCAGACTATCCGGCCCGGGAGGGGCGGCGGTGCCACGTTCGGTCACCACCGCACTCACCAGATCGGCGGGGGTGACGTCGAACGCCGGATTGTAGGCCGGGCCGTCCGCGGGCGCCGTCGCCGCGCCGCCCGCGTGGTTCACCTCGGCGGCCGGACGGTGCTCCACCACGATCGAACTACCGTCCGGAGTATTGAGATCAACGGTGGAAACCGGAGCGGCCACAACGAACGGCACCCCGTGATGCCGGGCCAGCACGGCCAGCCCGTAGGTTCCGATCTTGTTCGCGACGCTGCCATCCGCCGCGATCCGGTCCGCGCCGACGAGGACGATGTCCACCTCGCCGCGGGCAAAGAGCGAGGCCGCCGCGGAGTCCGGTAGCACCGCGTACGGGATCCCGGCCCGCTGCGCCTCCCAGGCGGTCAGCCGCGCCCCCTGCAGCAGCGGGCGGGTCTCGTCCACCCAGAGCATCCGCACCTGGCCGCTCCGGTGCGCGGCCCGGACGATGCCGAACGCGGTTCCCTCTCCCCCGGCGACCAGCGCACCGGTGTTGCAGTGGGTGAGTATGCGCGCGCGTTCCGGTATCAGCGGGAGGCCGTGGACGGCGATTCCCGCGCACGCGTCAGCATCCTCCCGGTGCATGGCCCGCGCTTCGGACAGGGCGGCCGCCGGTGCCAACCGTTTCGCATCCTCATCGGCCGCCGCGGAAGCCAGCGCGCGGAGGTACGCATCGCGGGCGCGGGCAGCCCCCAGACCCAGGTTCACCGCCGTCGGCCGGGCAGCGGTGAGCGCCGAAGCCGCGGCCGTCACGTCCTCCCCCCGGTGCGCGGCCAGCGCCACGCCGTATCCGCCGGCCAGCCCGAGCATCGGCGCGCCGCGGACGACGAGGCGGCGGATCGCGTCGACGAGCGCGGGCACATCACGGCAGACCAGCACCGTCTCATCCGCGGGCAGGAGCGTCTGGTCGAGCAGCGCGACGGCGGGCCCCTCCGGCGGATCCACCCAGCGCAGCGGGGGCGTTTCCACATCATGAGTTTGCGTCAGCGGCGCGGACAGTAACAAATTCCGGTTTGCACGGATGTACGGCATGTCCTGCTTGTCTGCATTCGCTCCGCGCGCGTGCCAGGATGGGCACGCATCGAGCGGTCCCGAGCACAGGGGGAGCGGAGTTGACCGACCAGCCGGGGTGGACCCCGCCGTCAGGACCAGGAACACCGGCAGGACCGGCAGGACCGGCAGCGCCGGGAGGCGGCGCGGCCAGCGGTTCGGGCGGGTACCAAGGAGGCTGGGGCGGATACGCCACCGGCGCGGGCGGACACCAGGGCGGCTGGGGCAACTACGGCGGCGGCCCGGGCGGATACGGCACCGGCGGATACGGCAGCACGGGCGGCTGGGGCGGATACGGCGGCGGCGGTTACGGCGGACCGGGCGGGGGTTATGGCCCCGGCGGGGGTTATGGCCCGCCCGCGGGCTGGGGGTTTCCCCCTGCCCCGCAGCCTGGGGTTCTGCCCCTCCGCCCGGTCGATCTCGGCGAAATCCTGGTTGGCGCCGTTACGTCGATCCGGCGCAACCCGGCCGCCACCCTCGGGCTCGCGGCGATCGTCATGGTGATCTCCGGGCTGATCACGGCGGGGATCACACTGGCGGGCTGGTCCGCTGGCGTCCGTCCCGGCCGCGTCGGGTTCACCCAGCCGCTCGCGCCCGGGAGGGCGCCTCATCTGGACCCGCACGCGCTCGCGGTCTACGTCCCGCTCCAGTTGGCGGGCGTGGCGGTCACGTTCGTCATCGGCCAGTTGCTGGTCGGGATGCTGACCGCGACCGTGGGCCGATCGGTGCTCGGTCGCCGGGTCAGCATCGGGGACGCCTGGCGGGCTAGCCGGTCCCGGCTGCCCGCGCTGCTGGGGGCGGCCGTGCTGACCGTCCTGATCATCGTCGCGATCTGGGCCGTTCTGGCCGGCGTGAGCGTCGGCTTGCTCGTGGCGTCCCGGCCAGTCGGGGTGTTCTTCACCGCCGCCGCGGTCGTCGCCGCCGTGGTGCTGACGATCTCGCTCGGTGTCAGGTTCGCCCTCGCCGCACCGGCGGTCGTGCTGGAACGGCAGCGGCCGGTGGCCGCCTTGCGCCGTTCCGCCGGGCTGGTGAGGGGGAACTGGTGGCGGGTGTTCGGCATCCTGCTATTGACGACCGCGATCGTCGGGATCGTCGCGGCGGTCGTCGGCATCCCGTTCGGCCTCGGCGAGCAGGCCATCATGTCCGGTACCGGTTCGCTTGCCGTCGCTGCCGGCGCCGCGCTTGTCGGAGCGGCCGGGACAGTCATCGCCGGCACGTTCACCCGGCCGCTGCTCGCTGGCGTGACCGTGCTGCTCTACGCCGACCTGAGAATCCGGCGCGAGCGCCTGGACACGGCGCTGCTGGCCGCGGCTTCGCACCCGGGGCCGGACGAAGAAGTGTTCGCCTCCGCGTGGCGCCCGCCCGCACCGGCCGGTTACCCGCAGGGCCCCGCCGGTCCTGGCTGGTTCCCTGGTCCGTCGCCCTACCCGCCGCCGTATCCACCGCCAGGGGCGTCGCAGTACCCGCCACCCGGCTGGCCGACCAGCCCGGCGTGGCCGCCCGGGCCGCCCGGTTCCCCGGGGCCTCCCTGGCCGCCCGGGCCGCCGTCAGCGTCCGCGCCGCCCGGGTGGCCGGGTGGACACGCAGCAGCGCCCGGCCCACCGCCGGGCCCACCGCCGGCACAGCCACCACACCCCAGGATCCCAGGGCAGCCACCGCAGCCGGGCCTACCGCCCGGGCAGCCACCACCGGGCCCACCGCCCGGCCCGCCACCACACCCTGGGCCAGCGCCCGGGCAGCCGCGGGAGCCGGGTAACGGCCAACCGCCGCAGTGGTGACGCGGGGCGCGGGTTTGCAGGTCCCGAGGCCCCGCCGGACCGCACACCACCGGGCGCATCGGAACGACACGATGGCGAAGAGCGCGTGGGTAATGGCATCAGAACCTCTGGCCAGATACCGTCTGTGCCCGAGGCCTGTCATGGGGAAGGAGCCGCTGTGAGCGAGGTGCGCCGGTGAAGACCCGCACTTGCTCACGGACAGCCTGCAACCGGGCGGCCCAGTACACGCTCACCTACGTTTACCGCGACTCGACCGCGGTCCTCGGTCCTCTCGCGGCGTATGTGGAACCGCACTGCTACGACCTGTGCGCTACCCACGCTGAGCGGCTCACCGCACCGCTGGGCTGGGAAATGGTCCGGCTCCCGCTGGAGTCCGGCCAGCCGGCCGCCAGCGACGACCTGGAGGCGCTCGCCAACGCCGTCCGGGAGGCGGCGCGCCCGCAGCCTCCGGAGGAGCCGGTCGGGCAGGGGGTCGAGGTCGGCCGCCGCGGCCACCTGCGGGTGCTGAAGTCCACTCCCCCGCGCCGTCCCCCCAGGTAGCGCGCGGAGGGGAGCAATGGCAGAGGCCGTGTACACGCATGGGCATCATGATTCGGTGCTGCGCTCGCACCAGCGGCGGACGGCAGCGAACTCGGCGGGGTATCTGCTCGATCACCTCCGTCCCCGGCTGAATCTTCTCGATCTGGGCTGCGGGCCCGGAACCATCACCGCGGATCTGGCGGAACTCGTCGCCCCAGGCCGGGTCACGGCGGTCGACGCCGCGCCCGCCGCGCTCGACGAGGCCCGCCGGCTCGCAGACTCGCGCGGCGTAACGAACATCGACTTCGCGGTGGCTGACGCCTATGCGACCGGCTTCACCGACGGGGCGTTCGACGTGGTGCACGCCCACCAGATCCTGCAGCACCTCGCCGATCCGGTCCGGGCGCTACGGGAAATGCGCCGGATATGCACGCCAGGCGGCATCGTCGCCGCGCGGGACGGCGACTACGGAGCGTTCACCTGGTATCCGGCGGTGCCGGAGCTGGACGAATGGCTGGCGCTGTATGAGCGCGTGGCCCGCGCCAACGGCGGCGAGCCCGACGCCGGCCGGCGGCTGCTGTCCTGGGCCCAGCGGGCCGGGTTCAGCCAGATCACCAGCTCCGCCTCCACCTGGTGCTACGCCACCCCCGAAGACCGGAGCTGGTGGGGCGGCACCTGGGCGGAGCGCATCGTGCGCTCGGACATGGCCGGCCAGGCAATCGCCGGCGGCCACGCCACCCAGGAGGACCTGGAGCGGATCGCCGGCGGCTGGCGCACCTGGGCCGCCGCCGACGACGGCTGGTTCGCCCTGCTGCACGGCGAGATCATCTGCCGGCCCTGAGCCGGTTTGTGGCCCCCGGCCGCCGCGGCATTTAGGGCAGCACGGTGCGCCAGGCGTAGCCGTCGGGCGCCGGGAGCGCTTCTCCGGAAGCGGGAACAGCGGCGAAATCGTAGCGGGCCGCCTCCGCGCCGGCCCGCGCGAGCGACACCAGGCTGACGGACGAGCTTCCCCAGATCCGGCCGTCGGGCAGTTCACGCCGGACGATCAGGGCACGTGGGTCGGTCGCCGGCAGGCCGTCGCCGGACACCAGGTCCAGCCAGCCGCCCCAGGCGGCCGCGCGGGAAAGGCGCGGATCGCCCGGCGGCCGCCGCGCCGCGAACAGCGGACCGAAATAGGCCGCTCTCGGCTCACGGTGCCCCCGGTCCCCCGCCGCCGACGCAGCTGCGGCCGCCGCGGCACCATCAGCCGCGGGAGCCGGGTACGCATGCCCCGCGTTGGTGTACAGGTGCGTTCCGGGAGGCACCGTGGAACTGGCCAGCTCGGTGCCGTCCCAGCTCAGCACGGTCACGTTCGAGGCCTCCGCGACGACGAGGTGGAGCGCGTCGTAACGCTCGAGTTCGGCCCGCTGGCCCAGCAGTTTCTGCACCGCGTCGATGCCATCGGACGCGGCGTGCAGCGGAAGGTCGCCTCGTGAGCGGCGGCGGGCGGCGGGCACGGGTTCGCCGCCCCAGCCGTTCAGCACGCAGGCCGCTCGCGGCGCGGAGGGGTTGACGGCGAGCCAGGTCCCGCCCGCCAGCAGGTCCAGGCCGCCGGTGACCGGCAGATCGGGCCAGTGCCGGCCCGGCGGCCGCCAGGACCGGTCCGCGAATTCGTCGCGGACGCCGACAAGGAGAACCGGAACGGGGTTATCCGGCGCGAAGCTCACCACCACCGTGCACACGCCTCCATCGTGTCACCGCCACGGGCGGCTCTGGCCAGGCCGCCCGCGGCGGGGCCGGCCGGTAGGCTCGGGTTCCGGGCAGCGGGAGAGCAGCACGTGCCCCGCCCCGGGTGCCCCCAGGCGGATGCCAATCAACGAAAACCGGAGCCGCAGTGAGCGATCTCGCGACGATCTTCAAGGCCTACGACATCCGGGGCGTCGTGCCCGATGAGCTCGACGAGAGCGTCGCGGAAGCGACCGGAGCCGCGTTCGCCCGGATGACCGGCGCCCCAGCCGTGGTGATCATGCACGATATGCGGACGTCCTCCGGCCCGCTCGCGGACGCGCTGGCCCGCGGTGTGATCGCACAGGGTGCCGATGTGATCGCGGCCGGGCTCGGGTCCACCGACATGCTCTACTACGCCAGCGGCAGCCTGGACCTGCCGGGCGCCATGATCACCGCGAGCCACAACCCGCCCAAGTACAACGGGATCAAGTTCTGCCGCGCCGGCGCCAGGCCGGTCGGGCAGGACACCGGCCTCGATGAGATCGCCGTGCTGGTCGGCGAGGGCGTTCCGGAATCCGGGCGGCCGCAAGGAACCGTGCAGCCCCGGGACCTGCTTTCCGCGTACGCCGAGCACCTGCGCACCCTGGTGAACCTGGAGGGCATCAGGCCGCTCAAGGTGGCGGTCGACGCCGGCAACGGGATGGCCGGCCACACCGTGCCGAAGGTGTTCGAGGGGCTGCCGCTGGACCTGGTGCCGCTGTTCTTCGAGCTCGACGGCACGTTCCCGAACCACGAGGCCAACCCGATCGACCCCGCGAACCTGCGCGACCTGCAGCAGGCCGTTACCAGCACCGGCGCCGACATCGGGCTCGCCTTCGACGGCGACGCGGACCGCTGTTTCCTCGTCGATGAGCGGGGCGGCATCGTCTCGCCCTCGGTGCTCACCGCGCTGATCGCGGTCCGCGAGCTTGCCCGCGAGCCCGGCGCCACGATCATCCACAACCTGATCACGTCCCGTGCCGTCGCCGAGATCATCACCGAGCACGGCGGAACTCCGGTGCGCACCCGGGTCGGCCACTCGTTCATCAAGGCGGAGATGGCGCGCACCAACGCCATCTTCGGCGGTGAGCACTCGGGGCACTTCTACTTCCGCGATTTCTGGTTCGCCGACTCCGGGATGCTCGCGGCGCTGCATGTGCTCGCCGCGCTCGGCGGCCAGGACAAACCGCTGTCCGAGCTGCTATCGGCCTACAGCCGGTACTGTGCCTCCGGCGAGATCAACAGCACGGTCGCTGACCAGAAGGCGGCCCTGGAGCGGGTACGGGCCGAATTCTCCGGCCGTCCCGCCGATCAGAAGATCACCCTCGACGAGCTGGACGGCCTGACCGTCTCGGCCCCGGACTGGTGGTTCAATCTGCGGCCGTCGAACACCGAGCCGGTGCTCCGGCTCAACGCCGAGGCCGCCGACGACGACACGATGACCGCCATCCGCGACGAGGTGCTCGCCCTCGTCCGTTCCTGACGGCGCCGCCGCCGTATCTCAGGCAATGAGGAGAACCGATGAACATCGACAGCTGGCTGCTGGAGATCCTGGCCTGCCCGAAGTGCAAATCTCCGCTGCGGGCCGACGACACGGCCGGGGAACTGGTGTGCACGAACGAGGAATGCGGCCTCGCATACCCGGTGCGTGACGACATCCCGGTGCTGCTGGTGGACGAGGCTCGCCACCCGGAGAAGGCGTGATCCTCGCCGCGACCGCGGCAGGCATCCGGCAGGTGGCTGGACATGACGGCTCAGATTGACGAGGAGCGCCTCGACGACGAGGAACGGCTCGAGGCGGCCGACCCGGGCGGGATGCTGCGGCAGGTAGCGTCGTCGGCCAGGCAGGTGCGGTCCGCACGGCAGATCACCACCGAGGCTGACCTGTCCGGCCTGGTCGCGGACGAGCGGCCACGGGCGGTCGTGGTCACCGGGATGGGCGGCTCCGGCGTGGCCGGTGCGGTACTCGCCGCCGTGGCCGGCCCGGGCTGCCCGGTTCCCATCGTGACCGTGAATGACTATCAGCTTCCCGGCTGGATCGGCCCGGCCGACCTGGTGATCGCGGTTTCCTGCTCCGGCTCCACCGAGGAGACGCTGGCCGTGGCGCGCGAGGCGGTGCGCCGTGGCTGCCGCCTGGCTGCCGTGGGCGCCGCCGGGTCGCCGCTCGCCGCGGTGGCCACGCAGGCGCGGGCGCCGTTCGTCCCGGTCACGTCGGCCGGCCAGCCGAGGTCCACGCTGTGGTCGCTGTCGATCCCGCTGGTGGTGATCGCGGAACGGCTCGGCCTGGTGCGGGCAGCGGAACCGGACTACGAAGCGGCCGCCGTCAGGCTGGAGGAGATCTCGCACGGCTGCCGCCCCGGCAGCGAGACGTTCGTCAACCCAGCCAAGTCGCTGGCCGCCGAGGTCGCCGGCACGGTGCCGATGATCTGGGGCACCTCGCCGCTCACCGGCGTCGCGGCCTACCGGTTCAGCTGCCAGCTCAACGAGAACGCGAAGTACCCGGCGGTGTACGGCGTGCTCCCAGAGGCCAACCACAACCAGGTCGTCACGTTCGACGGGCCGTTCGGCGGGTCCTCGGACCCGTTCGCCATGGAGGAATACGGCGAGACAGAGCAGGCCGGCGCCGGGCTCAGGCTGGTGATCATCCGCGACACGATCGAGCATCCGCAGGTGGCGCGGCGCCGTGAGGCTTCTGCCGAGTTGGCTTCCGCCCGCGGCGTCCGGGTGTCGGAGGTGACGGCCGAGGGGGACCATCCGCTCGACCGGCTGGCGAGCGTCGTCCAGCTGATCGACTACGCGACGGTGTACCTCGCGATCGGCCTCGGCCTGGACCCCAGCCCGGTGAACGCGATCGACGAGCTGAAGGCCCAGATCGCGGGCTGACCGGGCATCAGGCAGCAAAACGGCTGTCAGCGGCGAACCCGTTCGATGCGACGGGCGCCGCTCATGGACCGGGACGCAGGGAGCGGCGGTTTGCCGCCACCGGTCCGCGGGCGGGAGCGGATGCACGGCCGCCAGCGGGGCGGCCGGCGCCGCGGCGGGGCGCCAGCAGCCGCAGCGCCCGTTCCTGCTCGAAGTCCAGCGCCCGGGTCATCGGGGCTGGCGGCGATAGCCGGCCGATGCGCTCGCCAAGCTCGGCCAGCGCCGCCCGCACGGCGGGCTCGGCCAGCACGCGCAGGCCGAACGCGAGCGCGGACGGGCTGATGTCGAACCTGCGCTCGATCGCCAGCGCCGTCGCCACGGCCTCGAGGTCCTCACCGGTGAACTGCCGGTGACCGCGCTCCGCCTGCCCGTCGCGGACCGGCGGCAGCAGGCCGAGGGACTCGCGGTACCGGAGCATCCGGGGGGTGGTGCCGACCTGTTCCGCGGCCTCGGTGATGCGCATGACAGCTATCCTTACACGTTTGCGTCAGAAATGTAGGCCAAAACATGCACCCCGCCCATCGCTTCACCTAGGGTCGGGAGAGCCGGGGCTGCGGACGCGATCCCGATGTCCGAGCCGAACCGACAGTAGAGGGGTACGAATGCCCGCAGAGTCCGTCCCGTTCAAGGTCGCCGATCTTTCCCTGGCGGAGTTCGGCCGTAAGGAGATCCAGCTCGCCGAGCACGAGATGCCGGGGCTGATGGCCACCCGCCGGGAGTTCGCCGCATCGCGGCCGCTGGAGGGGGCGCGGGTCACCGGGTCGCTGCACATGACGGTGCAGACAGCGGTGCTGATCGAGACGCTGTCTGCGCTGGGCGCCAAGGTGCGGTGGGCGAGCTGCAACATCTTCTCCACCCAGGACCACGCGGCGGCAGCCGTCGCCGTCGGGCCGGCCGGGACGCCGGACAACCCGCAGGGGATCCCGGTGTTCGCCTGGAAGGGCGAGACGCTGGAGGAGTACTGGTGGTGCACGGAGCAGGCGCTGACCTGGCCGGACGGCGGCCCGAACATGATCCTCGACGACGGCGGCGACGCCACGCTCCTGGTGCACAAGGGTGCCGAATATGAGAAGGCAGGCGGCGTGCCCGCCGCGGCCGACGATGACCCGGACGAGTGGAAGGTCGTCATCGACCGGCTGACGGCCTCGCTGAAGGCTGATTCCGGCAAGTGGACCGCCATCGCTGACGGCATCCGCGGGGTGACCGAGGAGACCACCACCGGCGTGCACCGGCTCTATGAGCGGTTCCGTGACGGGACGCTGCTGTTCCCGGCGATCAACGTGAACGACGCGGTGACCAAGTCCAAGTTCGACAACAAATACGGCTGCCGGCACTCGCTGGTCGACGGCATCAACCGCGCCACCGACGTGCTGATCGGCGGCAAGACCGCGGTTGTCGCCGGGTACGGCGACGTGGGCAAGGGCTGCGCGGAGTCGCTGCGCGGCCAGGGCGCCCGGGTGATCGTTACCGAGATCGACCCGATCTGCGCACTGCAGGCGGCGATGGAGGGCTTCCAGGTCGCGACCCTCGAAGACGTGGTCGAGACCGCCGACATCTTCGTCTCGACGACCGGCAACTTCAACATCATCACCGCTGAGCACATGGCGCGGATGAAGCATCAGGCGATCGTCGGCAACATCGGCCATTTCGACAACGAGATCGACATGGCCGGCCTGGAGAAGATCCCGGGCATCCAGCGGGTGAACATCAAGCCGCAGGTGGACGAGTGGGTCTTTCCGGCGGTCAGCGGCCGCGCCGAGCATGCGGTGATCATCTTGTCCGAGGGGCGGCTGCTCAACCTGGGCAACGCCACCGGCCACCCCAGCTTCGTGATGTCCAACAGCTTCACCAACCAGGTGATGGCCCAGATCGAGCTGTTCACCAAGGCCAGCGAGTACCCCCTCGGCGTGCACGTGCTGCCCAAGCACCTGGACGAGAAGGTCGCCCGGCTGCACCTGCCCGCGCTGGGCGTCAGGCTGACCACCCTCACCAAGGCGCAGGCCGACTACATCGGCGTCCCCGTCGACGGCCCCTACAAGCCGGACCACTACCGGTACTGAGGCCGTAACGGCGGAACGGCGGAGCGCGAGGTGAACGCACGGCGGACGGGGCCAGCGCCAGGCTCGATGGCGCGGGTCCCGGCCGCCGCTGCGCGCGCTCCGGTCGCCGCCGCGACGGCTGGGCACGCGGATGCCAGCGCGAGCCGTTTCGCCATCTCCGATCCCGCGCTCGCGGGATCCGGCGCACGGCGGATCGACTGGGCCGACCGCGCGATGCCGGTGCTGCGGCTGCTGCGGGAGCGGTTCGCCGCGGAGCGGCCGCTGGACGGGCTGACCATTTCCGCCTGCCTGCACGTGACCGCGGAGACCGCCGCGCTGTTGCGGGTGCTGCTGGCCGGCGGCGCGCGCGTCTTCCTCGCCGCGTCCAACCCGCTGTCCACGCAGGACGACACCGCGGCGTCGCTGGCCTGCGACTACGGCGCCGCCGTCTTCGCCCGGGCCGGCGTGGACCGGGCCGCGTACTACCGCAACATCCACCGGGCGATCGAGGCCGGGCCCGATCTCGTCCTCGATGACGGCGGCGACCTGGTCAACACCCTGCACACCGAACGGGGCGACCTGGTGCCCGCGGTGCGGGGCGGCTGTGAGTCGACCACGACCGGGGTGATCCGGCTGCGCCAGATGGCGGCCGAGGGCGCGCTCGGGTTCCCGGTGGTAGCCGCGAACGACACACCGGCGAAGCGGTTGATGGACAACCGGTACGGAGCGGGGCAATCCGTCCTCGACGGGATCCTCCGCGCCACCAACACGCTGCTGGCCGGCCGGACCGTGGTGATCGCCGGTTACGGATATTGCGGCACCGGCCTCGCCGAACGCGCCCGCGGGCTCGGCGCGCACGTCATCGTCACCGAAGTGGACCCGGTGCGGGCGATGGACGCGATCCTGCAGGGGTTCCGCGTCCTGCCGATGGCCGCTGCCGCGCCGCTGGGCGACGTGTTCATCACCGCGACCGGCAACCGGGACGTGATCACCGGTGAGCATTTCGGCGCGATGCGGGACGGCGCGATCCTGGCGAACGCCGGGCACTTCAACGTGGAGATCGACACCGGCGCCCTCGCGGGCGAGGCGACCGAGGTGAACGCGGGGGTGCGGCCGCACGCCGACGAGTACGTGCTCGCCGACGGCAGGCGGCTGCTGCTGCTTGCCGAGGGACGGCTGGTCAACCTCGTCGCGGCGGAGGGGCACCCGGCGGCGGTGATGGATCTCTCGTTCGCCACCCAGGCGCTGGTCGTCGCATGGCTGGCGGGCGATGGCCCCGGCCTCGCCCCGGCCGTGCATCACGTTCCGGAGACGATCAACGCGGAGATCTCCCTGCTCGCGCTCGCCTCGGCCGGCGTGCAGATCGACGCGCTGACGGCCGCCCAGCAGGCCTACCAGGAGTCCTGGCGCGCCGGTTCATGACCAGCATCGCCGCGGGCCGCTGGCGCCGCGCGGATGCGCATAACCGCCCGAACGGTAGCCAGGTAGCCGGATATGGATACGCTCGGTGATGTGCCCTTGCAAGAACCCCGGAATGTGCGGCAGGCCGTTCGCATCACCCGCAGGGACCGGCACGGCCGCGGCCTGCGCGGCCCGCTGGCACCCCGCGGTGTGCCACTGGCCCGGACCCGGGCGCAACGCTTCGAGGACCTGGTACTGGACGCCGTGACGCGGCTGGAGGGCAGATGGGAGGCGCAGCTGTCTGCCGTCGACTTCGCGGTCGAGGAAGTGCCGCTGGGCCCGCTGCCGGGCGACGCCGACTCCGTCCCGCTGTCCCGGCTGCATCCCGCACAACCGGGCCGCCAGGCCCGCATCGTCGTGTACCGCCGTCCGGTGCAGGCGCGCGCCGACGGCGAGGACGAACTCGCCGCCCTGATATCCGACGTCGTGGTCGAGGAGATCGCGCGGCTTCTGGGGATGGATCCCGAGGACGTCGATCCCGGTTACGCCGGAGGCGAGTGACCCCGGACGGGCCACCGGTCCTGCGCCTGGTTTCCGAAGGTTCCCCCCGGCCGCGGCTTGATGCCGTCAGGGAATAACGGCTGTCAGCGAATCGGCCGCGCCCGGACCCGCCACCGACGCCGGGGCGGTCACCATCGGCAAGATCGTCTGGGTGCCCCCCGGCCCGTTGAGCACCCTGGCGGCGTAGACCGGCCCGGAACCACGCAGCGGCGTGGCGACGATCGCGAATCCGCTGGTGCCGCCGTTCGGCGCGGTGACCTTCGCTGCCGTCGTGTGTCCCGCCGGGACGGAGACTACTTGTTCCGCTGGCTTGCCCTGGCCCCCCGCGGGTGCTGCCGTGGTGGCCGTCGACAACGCGACCCGTGCCGCCGCACCAGGCGCCGATAGCTCGACCGTCGTGGCGTACCCGTTGTCGGCCATGTTGTCGGCCGCTACCGATTGCTGCGTGATCGGCGCCGTGGCCGACGTGTAGGCGTTGTTGCTGCCGGCGGCCATCAGGCTGGCCGCCACCGGGACATTGGCCTTGACCCGGATCGCCCCCGGGACCGAGTTCATCGCCGGGAGGCTGACCGAGACGGCCGAGCCGGATGGCACGTCCACGCTGGCACCTCCGGTGGGTTGGTACGTTCCCGTGGGGGTGACGGCCTGCAGACTGACCTGGGCGTCGCTGCTGCCCGGGTCGGACAGGTAGAGCGTCCGGCTGTTGCCGGACGGCGGGTTTCCGGCGATCATCTGGCTGGTGGCCGGCTCACCGGCCGGAGGAAGCCAGCTGCCTGAACCCCCACCCGCCTTGAGCGCGGCCACGACCCGCCCGGCCGTGGTCCGCACATGCAGCGCGACCGCCTGCGAACCGCCAGTCAGCTTGTCAACCGCCTGGGTAAGGCTGCCGCCGGGCGGCACCGTAATCGCGGTGTCGGACGTGCCCTGCAGCGGGCCCGAGTCGGTGTCGATGTCGACGTCGGCGCTGGCCGGCTGGCTGTCCGGGTTGATCAGGTAGAGCTGGAGGGAGCCGACGACGGCCTGGCCTGGCGCGGCGAACCAGAAGTCCGTTCCCGGCTCGGGGCAGCGGATGCCGGTGAGCGGACCATTGCTGCCCGGCGGGCCGCTCGTCTCCTCCACCTCAGCGCCGCGGGCCATGGCGCCGGCGGCCCGGACGGCGACCGGCGCCTGCGCCGCAGCGCGGGCCTGATTTCCGTTACCGCCGACGTGCCCTCCGGAGTCAAGAAATAGCTGGCCTGGCTGGGCTGCCTGAAGAAGCGGCGGCACCGACGCACCCAGGGCGGTCAGTTGCGCGGCGCCGGGGTTCTGACCGCCGTGCGGCCCGGCCGGGTGCCCGGCTGAGGTGGTGGCGGCAGACGTGCTGGCGCCGGACTTGCGGGCCGGCTTGCTGGCGGCGGATGTTGCACTGCTGGCGGAGAAAACCGCGATCCTGGTTCCGCCGCCCGCCGGCACCGGGCAGATTCGCGTCGCCGTGGTGACCGGTGCCTGCTTCGGGGCGGACAGGGCCGGCCGGGTCGCGCCGGGGCAGGTGATCCACGCCAGAACGCCAAGCACCGCCAGCGCCGGCACCACCAGCGCGGGCAGCACGAAGCGCATCCGCAGCAGCTCGATCATCGGCCCGGCTCGCCATGACGGCCGACGCGGTTGTCCGTCGCGGCATCCTTATCGGCCCGGTCGCCGTCCCCGTTTCGCTCGTGCCCTGCCGCGCCGTTGCCTTCCGGGTGGTATTCCTCGGCGCTTTGCGCCCCGGCTGAGTCTCCCTCGGCGCGGTCCTCGTCGCCGCCGCGTTCCTCGGCGCCATCTTGCTCAGCGTCGTGCTGTTCGGCGCCATCTTGCTCAGCGTCGTGTTCCTCGGCGCCATGCTCCGGAGCACCCTCAACGCCATTTTCATCGGCGCCGACCGTCTCAGCCTCGTGCTCCTCGGCCCGGTACTCCTCGGTCCCCTGCTCCTCAGCGCCCTCGGCCCCGTGTTCCTCGGCGCCGTGCTCCTCAGCCGCCTGCTCCTCAGCCGCCTGCTCCTCAGCCTCCTGCTCCTCAGCCGCCTGCTCCTCAGCCGCCTGCTCCTCAGCCTCCTGCTCCTCAGCCTCCTGCTCCTCAGCCGCCTGCGGCTCGGTCCCGTGCTCCTCAGCGCCCTCGACGCCGTGTTCCTCGTGCTCCTCGGCCCAGTGTTCCTCAGCGCCCTGCTCCTCGGTCCCCTGCTCCTCGGTCCCCTGCTCCTCAGCCCTCTGCTCCTCGTTCCCCTGCTCCTCAGCGCCCCCCACGCCGTGTTCCTCGTGCTCCTCGGCCTGGTGTTCCACGGCCTGGTGTTGCTCAGCCTTGTGTTCCTCGGCCCCGTGTCCCTCGGCCCCGTACTCCTCGACGCCGCGTTCCTCGACGCCGTAACGCTCAACGTCGCGCTCCTCGACGCCATACTCCTCAGGTTCGTGCCGTTCGGCGCCGAACGCCGCAGCGCCGAACGCCCCGGCCCCGGGTGCCTCGAAGCCGTACTCCGCCTCGCCGTCCTCCTCCGGCCCGTGCTCATCAGGGCCGCGTCGCTCGGCGGCGACTTGCTCGGCGGCGACTTGCTCGGCGGCGTCCCGCTCGGCGGCGCGTCCCTCAGCATCAAGCTCGTCAGCGCCATGTCCATCAGCGCCAAGCTCCGCAGCGTCATGTTCGTGAGCACCGAGCGCCTCAGCGCTGGATTCCTCGACGAGCCTTCGCTCGGCGTAGAGCGCTTCTGCTATGCGCTCCTCCGCGTGATGCCATTCGGCGCCGGGCTCGTGGGCGCCTCCGGCGGAGACGGCCGGCCCGCCGGGTGCATGGCGCCCGTCGGCGCCGTCCTCGAGGCCGACGAGTTCGTGGGCGGGCCGCCCATGGGCGCCATGCTCGCGGCCGACTGGCTCGCGGCCGACTGGCTCGCGGCCGACTGGCTCGCGGCCGACTGGCTCGTGGCCGATCGGTTCGGGGATGCCGGGCTCGTACGCAACCCGCGCATCGGCGGCCGGTACGGGCGCATCCCGGATTTGGGCACCCCTGCTGTGCGCGCCAGCCGCCGGGACGCTTGGTGCCTGGGTGTCGGGCTCGGGAACGTGGTGCTCTCGCGCGGGACGTGCCCGGCGCCGATGGCGGGCGTGGGCAGCCGACCGTCGCTGTGCGCCAGCGCCGGGGGCATGGGCGCCTTCGCCGACGCCGGCGGCCTGCAGGCCTGGCAGGGCTAGCCCTGCGACAACCAGCAACAGGAGGCCTTCGGCCAGCACCGACAGGC
>JBPYFL010000088.1:0-2466 GCA_051986485.1 Streptosporangiaceae bacterium
ACCCGGGCGAAGCGGTCCCGGTTGCCGAGCGCCTGGTACAGGGCGGGCCGCAGCGGCGGCAGCCCGATGCCGCCGGCGATGATCAGCAGGTCGCCGCCCTCGGCGGCGGCGACCGGCCAGGACGTGCCGTAAGGACCGCGAACGCCGACCTGCTGTCCGGGCCGCAGCGCGCACAGCGCTCTGGTGACCGGGCCGACGTCGCGGATCGTGTGCAGGACCTGGCTGGTCGACGTCGGTTCGCCGCTGATCGAGATGGGGGCCTCGCCGATGCCCGGCTGGTACAGCATGTTGAACTGGCCCGGCTCGAACTCGAACGGTTCCGGGGGGGTGAGGCCCAGGGTGACCACATCGGTCGTCTCGCGGCGGGCCACGGCTACCCGCCATGGCTTCGGCTCGATCCACCCCGCGCCCGATCCGGGCCGGACGGGGTCAGCGCTCGTGCGCATGGCCGTACACGTCCAGCAACTGGAGCCGGGTGGCCTGCAGTCGGCTGGTCATCAGGCCGGCGAATCGCTGCATAAGCTCATAGCCGAGACGCGGATCGGCATCGCACTTGCCGCGCAGGCACGCCCCGTCCATCCGGACGGCGCGCACCCGCTCGACGGCCCGCCCGTCGAACTCCCAGCGGTGCGGCTCGAACAGCCAGGAGAACCCGACCACGTCACCCGCGCCGAGCGTCTGCACGACAAGCGCGCCGCTGCTGGGCGCGGCGATCTCCAGGGAGACCTTGCCCTCGCGGATGAGGAAAAACGTCTCCGCCGGATCGCCTTCCCTGAACAGGAAGGCATCGGCGGGGAAGGCCGCGTTGGAGGCACACCCGGTGAGCAGGGTCAGGTACTCGGGATCCAGCCCGGCGAAAAACTTATGGCCGCGCAGCAGCGGCTCAAGGGTCTGCGGCAATTGCGGCGACCTCCTCCGTGATGTCGATCCCGACTGGGCACCAGGTGATGCATCGGCCGCACCCCACGCAGCCGGAGGTGCCGAACTGGTCGTGCCAGGTGGCGAGCTTGTGCGTCATCCATTGCCGATAGCGGGAGCGGGCGGACACCCGAACCGGGCCGCCGTGCAGGTAGGAGTGGTCCAGCGTGAAGCAAGATTCCCAGGACCGGTGCCGTTCCGGGTCTTCGCCGGTCAGGCCGCTGGTGTCGGTGATGGAGAAGCAGAAGCAGGTCGGGCACACCATCGTGCAGTTCCCGCAGCTCAGGCACCGTTCCGCCACGTCGTCCCAGCGAGGGTGGGCGTAGTTATCCTTGAGCAGCCCGACCAGGTCGAGTTCGGGCATGGCACGCCCCATGGTCGCCCGCGCGTGCTCGGTGGCCGCTTCGGCCGAGCTGATGTCGCGTTCCCGCGCCGGGACGCGCTGGCCGGCCTCGCGCAGCACCTCGGCGCCGCGGGCGCTGCCCGCTTCGGCCAGGAACCGGTGATCGTCGTCGTCGAGCAGTTCGGTGAGCGCGATGTCGAAGCCCGACGTGGCGCGAGGGCCGGCGGCCATCGAGACGCAAAAGCAGGTCTCGCCCGCTTCGCCGCAGTTCACCGCGACGATGAATGCCCCGTCGCGGCGGTCCGCATACTGCGGGTCCGGGCGCCGGCCACCGAGGAAGACCCGGTCCTGGATCGCGATCGCGGTCAGCTCGCAGGCCCGGACGCCGATGAACGCGAACGGCGTTTCCGGTGGCTGCTCCGGTGGCAGCAGCCTTGCGGACGGCGGGAAGAGGTACTTCTTCCACGAATGCGGTCCGACGTTGTAGCCGAACAGCGCGCTATCATCCCGGCGTCTTAGCCGGTACCGGCCGGGGCCCTGCTCGTCGGTCCACCCGGCGGGCAGGTCGGCGGCCGAGCCGATGTCGTCGTAGCAGATCGCACCGTCCTTGACGACCGGGCCGACCAGGCGGAATCCGCGATGGCGGATCGCGTCGAGCAACTGGTCGAGGGCACTGGCCGGGAAGACTACCGGAGCTGCCGCGTCGGACTCGGGTCCTGGCGCATCTGCGAAGGGCGATTGTCGCTGATCCACCACTTCAGTAAACGCCTGGGCCGACGGCCGGCGGAAGGGCGAATCTCCCGCTACGGCTGGGCCTAAGGTCCCATGACCGTCTTGATCGCATGGTGTCAGCGCTGGTCAGTCCGCCAGGTCCACGGGCTTTGCGACATCGGTGAGTTCACCGGGAGGGCGGCGCGCGGTGCTCGCCGCGCTGGCGGCCGACCCGAACTGCATCAGCATCTGTGGGTTGCCAGGCAGCGCTAGCTGGTGCCGGATCAGGGCGCGGGTCACCGCGTTTTCCAGCGGCTGACTGTACAGGCTGGCGAACACCCACTCGGCGGCGGAGTGCAGCAGCAGACGCTGCAGGGCCTGCCCGGCCCGCAGCCAGTCGGCCCGGCGGTCGCCGGCTGTCAGCAGGACCGCGGTCGCCGCCGGGGGCGGCCCGGCGGCGGGCAGCCGGGCCAGGCCGCGGCGGAGATCGAAGT